>JAGCCP010000033.1 GCA_017651625.1 Candidatus Ruminimicrobiellum bubulum
AGTAGCAAATGCAGGCAAACTTAAAGACCTTTCTAGCATCAAGATTAAAGAAGCTTGGGTAGGTCAAGGTCCTACATTGAAAAGAATGAGACCTGGTCCTATGGGCAGAGGTTTAGGTTACAAGAGAAAAACATCTCACTTAACAATAATTGTTACAGATGAAGGTGTTGTTCCGGCAAAAAGAAAGAAAAAAGTAGCAGCAGTTAAAGCTCCTGTAGCTCCTGCAGAAACAGCAGCAACAGAAGAAAAAGCTCCTGCAAAGAAGACAAGAAAAACAGCTGTTAAAAAAACAGCAAAAAAAGCAGAAAAAAAAGAAACTGCTGAAAAATAGAAAATTTAGTAAAAGGTAAGGAAATATGGGTCATAAAATTCATCCTAAGAGCGTTAGAGTCGGTTACATTAAGGATTGGGATTCTAAATGGTTTAATCTAAAAGAAATGCCTGACTTTATAGAAGAAGATTTTAGAATAAGAGCTTATTTGAAAGAAAAATTGAAAATGGCTTCGGTTTCAAAAATCGGACTTGAAAGAGCAGGAAAATATATTAGAGTAAACATCTATACTTCAAGACCTGGTATCGTTATCGGTAAAGGTGGACAAGGTATAGAAAATATTAGAATGGAAGTTGAGCAAATGACAGGCAGAAAGGCTTTCGTTAATGTTATGGAAATTAAGAGAGCCGAAATTGATGCTCAGCTTGCCGCTGATGGTATTGCTTATCAATTGGAAAAACAAGTTGCTTTCAGAAGAGCAATGAAAAAAGTTATTGAAAAAGCAATGGCAGCAGGTGCTCAAGGTATAAAAGTTATGTGTTCCGGTAGATTAGGCGGAGCCGAAATCGCCAGAACAGAATGGTTGAAAGAAGGAAGAGTTCCTCTTCAAACATTCAGAGCAGAAATTGATTACGGTTTTTCCGAAGCAAATACAACAATGGGAAAAATCGGAATAAAAGTTTGGATATTCAAAAAAGAACACTTCCAAAAAACCGCAAAGGAACTTTTGGAAGAAGCTAAACTTGTTGAAAATGTTGAAGAAGTTGGTGCTTCACAAGTTGGCCAAGATAATAAGTAAGGAAGGACAAAATATATGTTGATGCCAAAGAGAGTAAAATACAGAAAGACTCAAAGAGGAAGAATGAAAGGGTATGCAAAAGGCGGAACAACTCTTTCTTTTGGTACTTTCGGACTTCAAGCTCTTGAGCCGGTTTGGTTGAACAGTAACCAAATCGAAGCAGCTCGTATAGCTTTGACAAAATATACAAAAAAAGGCGGAAAAATCTGGATAAGAGTATTCCCTGATAAAGCTATTACGAAGAAACCTGCAGAAACCAGAATGGGTAAGGGAAAAGGAGATCCAGCATTTTGGGTAGCCGTAGTAAGACCCGGCAGAGTAATGTTTGAAATGGAAGGTATTCCTGAAGCAGATGCAAGAGCAGCATTGAAACTTGCTTCAGATAAACTTCCGATACATTGCAAAATTTTAGTAAGACAAGAAATATAATAACGGAAGAGAAAGATGAAACAGAAAAATTGGCAAGAAATAAAAAGTATGTCACCGGTTGAATTGAATGCTAAACTTGTTGAGTTGGAAGATAAATACTACAAGTTAAAGTTTAGAAATTCTACAGCTCCGGTAAAAAATCCTCTCGAAATAAGAGAGATGAGAAAAACAATAGCAAGAATAAAAACTCTTCTTGCTGAGCAAAAAAAGGGAAACTAATTCCCAATAGGAAGGAACAATGGAAGCTAGAGGAAAAAGAAAAGTAATGCAAGGAATAGTAGTTAGCGACAAGTCTTCTAAAACAAGAGTTGTAGCTGTTGAAAGAACAATTAAACATCCATTGTATGGCAGAATAATAAGAGTAAAATCTAAATTTTCTGTTCATGACGAAAAAAATGAGTCTAAAATGGGTGATTTAGTTTCTATAATGGAATCAAGACCTATGTCAAAAACAAAAAGATGGATTTTGACAGCAGTTGTAAACAAAGCATAAGGAAAAAGACAATGATTCAAGAAAGAACAATTTTAAATGTAGCAGATAATTCAGGAGCAAAAAAAGTAAGATGCTTCAGAGTTATGAAAGGTTTGAAAAGAAGATATGCCGGTCTCGGCGATGTTGTAATGGCTTCTGTTCAAGATGCTATACCTCACGGCAACATTAAAAAAGGTGATGTTGTTAAGGTTGTTATCGTTAGAACAGCAAAAGAATATCGCAGAGAAGACGGAACATATATCAGATTCGATGATAACGCAGCAGTAATCATCAACGACGAAGGGGAACCAAAAGGTACTCGTATATTTGGCCCTATAGCAAGAGAGTTGAGAGAAGCAAATTATCTTAAAATTATTTCTCTTGCACCGGAAGTAATATAATTAAGTTTAACGGGATAGAAATATGCTTAACATTAAGAAAAAAGATAAAGTTGTAGTTTTAGCAGGAAAAGACAAAGGTAAAGAGGGCGAAGTTTTAAAGGTTTATGATGAAACCAATAAAGTTGTCGTTTCCAAAGTTAACTTTGTTAAAAGACATACAAAACCTACACAGAGAGACCCAGGTGGTATAAAAGAAAAAGAATCACCTATTTCAATCTCAAATGTTATGTTGGTATGTCCGAAATGTAATAAACCTAACAGACCTAAATTTGACAAATTGTCAGACGGAAAGAAAGTTAGAGTTTGCAGAAAATGCGGAGAAATTATAGTTTAGTTATAAGGGAAGATAAATATGAATCAAGTTCCTAGATTAAAAGAATTGTATGTAAAAAATGTAATACCGGCCTTGGAAAAAGAGTTCGGTTTTAAGAATGCAAACGAAGTTCCGAAAGTTTCAAAAGTTGTTATAAACATCGGACTTTCAGAAGCAAAAGAAAATGTTAAAGTTTTGGAAACAGCTTCTGCAGAACTTGCAGCTATTACAGGACAAAAACCTGTTACCTGCAGAGCAAAAGCATCTGTTTCTAACTTTAAAATCAGAGAAGGTATGCCGATAGGTGTTAAAGTTACTTTAAGAGGAGCAATGATGTTTGAGTTCTTAGACAGACTCATGAACATTGCAATGCCTAGAATCAGAGATTTTAGAGGTGTAGAACCTAATAAATTCGACGGTAGAGGAAACTTTAATATCGGTCTTACGGAACAGTATATATTCCCTGAAATCAATGTTGAAAAATCTGATAAACCCAGAGGAATGAATATAACGATCGTAACGACGGCAAAGAAAGATGAACATGCAAAGGCATTATTGGAATTTTTAGGTATGCCTTTCAAAAAAAGAAAATAGTAGTTATTGACGGACATTGTAGTAAACAATGTATATAAATTTTAAAAAATAGAGGCGTTTATGGCAACAACATCAGCAGAAGCAAAGATGCGCAAACCTCAGAAGTTTGCAACTAGGTTCAGGAATAGATGTCGCCTGTGCGGAAGACCTAGAGGCTACTACAGAGATTTCGGTTTATGCAGAATATGCTTTCGTAAACTTGCACACAACGGAGAAATACCGGGTGTTTCAAAGTCAAGTTGGTAATTTGGTAGTTGAAGTAATTTAAAATTAAAAAGAGGTTAGGTGTAATGATTACAGATCCTATATCAGACATGTTTGTTAGAATTCGCAATGCGAATGCAAAACTTCATGAAAAAGTTGATATCCCATCTTCAAAAGTAAAAACCGAGATAGCAAGAGTTTTGAAAGAAGAAGGATATATTGCAAACTATAAACACATTGAAGATCAAAAACAAGGTGTTTTAAGAGTTTATTTGAAGTATGATGTAAACGGAAAGGCAGTTCTTCAGGGAATAAAAAGAAGCTCAAAACCAAGCTTGAGAATTTTCAAAAGAGCTGAAGAATTGAAAAATGTTCTCGGCAGTTTCGGTGTAGCAATAATTTCTACATCAAAAGGAATGATGTCGAGCAAAAAAGCAAAACAAGCCGGAGTCGGTGGCGAAGTAATCGGATATGTTTGGTAAAATTTAAATATGAGGTTTTGAAATGAGTCGCTTAGGAAAAAAACCAATAACAATACCTGAAAAAGTAAAAGCAGAATTCAAAAACGGAATTTTGGAAATTTCGGGTGCAAATGGAAAACTCTCTCAATTAATAGACGAGAGAATAAATGTAAAAATTGAAAATTCAACTGTTACATTGGAACAGAAAGCAGAATCAAAAGAAGCAAATATGATGCAAGGTCTTATGAGAGGTCTTGTTTGCAATATGATTGAAGGTGTAACAAGCGGATACAAAAAAGAACTTGAACTTGACGGTTTAGGTTTTAAAGCTGTTATGAGTGGAAAACAAATCACTTTGACAGTCGGTTATTCTCATACGGTAACATTGGATATTCCCGAGGGAATAAAAGTTGTTACAGGTATGACACAAGACAAAATTCCTACATTAACAATCTCTGGTGCAGATAAACAAAAAGTAGGAGCTTTTGCAGCACAAGTCAGAGCTGTAAAACCGCCGGAACCATATAAAGGATTCGGTATAAAATATGTCGGTGAAAAGATTATTAGAAAAGCAGGTAAAGCAGCAGCAGGTTCTAAGAAATAATCTGATAAATAAATAGAGGGTTGTAAATGAAAAGTTCAAAAATAAGATTAGGTTTTCGTAAGAAAAGAATAAGAAGTAAAGTTGAAGGAACAACTGAAAGACCAAGACTCAATATTAAGTGTGGTCATAAACATATTTATGCACAAGTAATAGACGATTCTAAAGGTTTTACTTTGGCAGCAGCATCAACTTTGTCTGCAGAGATAAAAGGCACATTGAAATCTACAGATACCGTTGAAGCAGCAAAAGCAGTAGGACAATTGATTGCTAAAAAAGCTGTTGAAAAGAATATTAAAAAAGTTGTTTTCGATAGAGCAGGAAAAGTTTATACCGGTAAAGTTAAAGCACTTGCTGACGAAGCAAGAGCCGGTGGACTTGAGTTTTAATTTAAACTAAAAATTTATATAATTGGCTTGTTGTCGTACAGGGGGATAAGTTGGCTGATAATAAAGTAAATAAAAAAGAAAAAGAAAATGAAAATGAAAGCGGTTTAATAGAAACCGTAGTAGCTGTCAACAGAGTTGCAAAAGTTGTTAAGGGTGGAAAAAGATTCTCTTTTAACGCTTTGGTGGTTGTTGGTGACGGCAAAGGTAAAATAGGTTGTGGTTTAGGTAAAGCAAACGAAGTTCAAGCTGCAATTAAAAAAGGCAGTGCTTATGCTCAAAAAAATATGGTTTCGATAGCTTTAAGAAACACAACAATTCCACACGAAATCATCGGAGTTTCCGGTGCAGGAAAAGTTTTGTTGAAACCTGCAGTTCCCGGAACAGGTGTTATCGCCGGTGGTCCTGTTAGAGCCGTTCTCGAAGCAGTAGGAATTTCAGATATTCTTACAAAGTCTATGAGAACAGCAAACAAATTTAATGTTGTTTATGCAACAATAGAAGCATTGAAAGGTTTAAGAACAAAAGAAGATGTTGCTAAAATAAGAAATAAAGAGGTTGCAGAAATATGATAGGTCTTAACACATTAGCACCTGCAGCAGGTGCAAAACATAGAAAGAAAATTGTTGGTAGAGGCGAAAGCTCAGGTCACGGTAAAACCTCGACGAGAGGACATAAAGGCCAGAAAGCAAGATCCGGTGACGGAAAAATGTCTTGGTTCGAAGGCGGACAGATGTCTATCGTTAGAAGAACCCCGAAAAGAGGTTTCAGTCATGCAATGTTCCGTAAGGAATATGAAATTGTTAACGTAAGCTCCATCGAAGCAAAATTCGATGCAGGTGCAGAAATAACAAAAGAAGCTCTTAAGAAAGCCGGAATAGTAAAGAAAGACGGTTTGGTAAAAATTCTTGCTAAAGGCGATGTTAAGAAAAATTTTGTAGTTAAAGCAGATGCTTTTTCAAAAACAGCAAAAGAAAAAATAGAAAAAGCAGGCGGAAAAGCTGAAATAGTTAAGTAATTAAAAATTTATATATAGGGAATAATTATGTTTAATAAAATTGCAGATATATTTAAGATACCACAACTCAGAAGTAAAGTGTTATTTACATTAGCGATAATCGTTGCCTACAGAATAGGTGCGGCAGTACCTATTCCGGGAATCAATGCCGATGCCGTAAGATCTTTGTTTGAGGCAAATAGTAACGGGTTGCTCGGATTTTTGGATATGTTCTCCGGTGGAGCATTAAACAGAATGTCTGTTTTTTCAATGGGTATTATGCCTTACATCAACGCATCCATTATCATGAGTTTGATGCAGGGTGCCCATGTTATTCCTTATTTAGACAGATTGGCAAAAGAAGGCGAGCAGGGAAGAAAAAAACTTACCCAAATTACAAGATACGGAACTCTTATACTCGGTGCAATACAATCATTCGGTCTTACAATGGCTATAATGAGAATGCCTACCCCAAGCGGTATGCCTATCGTTTTGGATCCTACAATGTCTTGGATGGTTATGACGGTATTTACACTTGTAACGGGAACCGTTCTTATAATGTGGCTCGGTGAGCAGGTAACGGAAAGAGGTATCGGTAACGGTATTTCTTTAATCATTTTTGCAGGTATCGTTGAAAGACTACCGTCGGCATGTTTAGGTGTTATAAAGCTTATACAAATGGAAGAACTTTCATTGCTTTTGGCAATAGTTTTATTGGCTTTGGTTTTGGTTGTTTTAACACTCGTTGTTTGGGTAGAAACAGCACAAAGAAGAATTCCTATTAACTATGCAAAAAGAATGGTTGGAAGAAGAATGTATGGCGGACAAACATCTTTCTTGCCTATCAAAGTTGACCAGTCCGGTGTTATCGCAGTTATCTTCGCAGTATCAATTTTATCGGCTCCTTTAACAATCGCACAATTTGCTCCGGATTGGACAGTATGGGGAATTCCAGTATCAAAAACAATAACAGATTGGTTTAACAGAAGTTCATGGGTTTATAACTTGGTATATGCAGGTTTGGTAATATTCTTCTGTTATTTCTATAACTCAATTTCTTTTAATCCGAAAGATTTGGCAGAGAATATGAAGAAATCAGGCGGATTTGTTCCGGGTATCAGACCGGGCGAACCGACAGCAGTATATATTCAGAAAGTTTTGGAAAGAGTTACGTTAGGCGGTGCATTGTTCGTAGCATGTATAGCAGTTTTGCCTGACTATTTAAGAACAATGATGTCTGCACCTTTCTTCTTCGGTGGAACTTCATTACTTATCGTTGTGGGTGTATCTTTGGATACTATCGGTCAGATAGAATCTCACTTGATAATGAGACATTATGAAGGTTTCATGAAAGAAGGAAGAATTAAAGGCAGATGGTTTAACATAAAATAAAATCAGGAAATAAATTATGAAACAATTTAACTTTATATTATTCGGACCTCCGGGAGCAGGAAAAGGAACACAAGCAAAAACAATAAGCAGCAAATTCAATGTTGTTCATCTTTCTACCGGTGATATGATAAGAGAAGCTAAAGATGATCCTATGTTTGCAAAATATTTAACTTCGGGTCAGTTGGTTCCGGACAGTGTGATTGTTGACATGGTTGTAAAAAGATTACAAAAAGACGATTGTAAAAACGGATTTTTATTGGACGGTTTTCCGAGAACAATATTTCAAGCACAAGAACTTGATAAGTTTTTACAACAATTAAACAGAAAAATAGCAGCAGTTTTTTATATAGATATTGCACAGGAAGAAGTTATAAAAAGATTAGCCGGAAGAAGAGTTTGTCCTTCATGCGGCGGCAGTTTTAATATAGAATTAAAACCGCCTAAACAAGAAGGTATTTGCGATTTTTGCGGTGCAAAACTTGTGCAAAGAAAAGATGATAATCCGGACACAATAAAGGAAAGATTGGTTGTTTATGAAAAACAAACAAAACCTTTGGCGGAATACTACGATAAAAGCGGTGTTGTTGCGAAAATAGACGGTGCCGTTTCTCCGGATAAAGTTTTCGAACAGATTGAAAATTTTGTTAATAATAATGTAAAATAAGAAGGATATCTTGGCCAGCAACATTGAATTAAAAAGTAAAGAAGAACTTGACAAAATGAGAGTTGCCTGTAAAGCAACAGCGGAAATTTTGGAAAGTTTGAAAAGTTTTATAAAGCCGGGATTATCTACGAAAGATATAGACGTTGAAGTATATAGAATGATAAGTTCTTTTAAAATGAAACCTGCTTTTTTGGGATACGGTGGTTTTCCCGGATCGGCATGTGTTTCAGTTAATGATGAGCTTGTTCATGGGATACCGAATGACTCTCGTGAACTTTCTTCAGGAGACATTGTAACTGTTGATGTCGGTTGTATTTATCAGGGATATTATTCAGATGCGGCTTATACATATCCCGTAGGTAAGATAGATGCACAAACACAGAAACTTTTACAGGTTACCGAAGACTCATTATATAAGGCTATAGAGCAGGTCAAACCGGGCAATAGGTTGGGAGATGTTTCTTACGCAGTCCAAAGTTATGTAGAACCTTTCGGATTTTCAATAGTTCGTGATTATTGCGGTCACGGGCTTGGCAGACATCTGCATGAAGAACCGAGTGTTCCTAACTACGGAAAACCAGGAACAGGACCGAGATTAGTGCCGGGTATGGTTATTGCTATAGAGCCAATGGTCAATGTCGGAACACATAAAGTCGATGTGTTATCCAACAATTGGACAGTAGTAACAAGAGATGGTAGTATGTGTGCTCATTTTGAACATACTGTTGCCGTAACGGAAACAGGTTACGAAATTTTAACCAAAAAGTAACGGCAGTAGTGTGCAGGGTTATCTTTTTTAAGATAAAAAGTGAGTACCGAAGGTAGAAAAATGGCAAAAGAAGAAAAAATTGAAGTTACCGGTAAGATACTTGAATCGTTGCCGAATGCAATGTTCAAAGTGGAAATAGAAGGCGGTCATGTAATTTTGGCACACATTTGTGGCAAAATGAGAATGCACTACATAAAAATTTTGCCGGGCGACAAAGTAAAAGTTGAACTTTCTCCTTATGATTTAACAAGAGGAAGAATCACATATAGAGATAAATAGGAGTAAAATAATGAAAGTTAGAGCATCAGTAAAACCTATATGCCAGAAATGCAAGGTTATAAAAAGAAAAGGTGTTGTAAGAGTTGTTTGTGATGACCCGAGACACAAACAGAGACAAGGTTAATTTTTAAGTTGTTGAATTTAGAAGTCAAATAATATAAAATAAATATTTTTAGCGGAGGAAAAGATGGCAAGAGTTGCCGGTGTAGATTTACCAAAAAACAAAAGATTAGATATAGCATTAAGATATATTTACGGTATCGGACCTGTTTTCTCAGATGCGATTATCAAAGAACTAAATCTTGATCCTGCAAAAAGAGTAAAAGATCTTACGGAAGCAGAAGTTAACCAAATCAACAATCTTATCACGAAAGAATATAAGGTTGAAGGTGATTTGAGAAGAGAAATTCAAGCTAATATCAAAAGATTGATAGATATCGGCAGTTACAGAGGAATGAGACATAAAAGAAATCTTCCTGTAAGAGGGCAAAGAAGTAAAACAAATGCAAGAACAAGAAGAGGAAAGAGAAAGACCGTAGGTGCAGGTGCAGGAAAAGCAGCACAAGCTAAAGGTGCAAAAAAATAAAAAATAGTGTCAAATATAAGTTGGAGGCTTAAAGATAATGGCAGAAAAGAAAGTTAGCTCATCAAAAAGAAAAATAAAATTTGCCGGCGGAATGGCAAGAGCATATATTCAGTCAACATTTAA
>JAGCCP010000034.1 GCA_017651625.1 Candidatus Ruminimicrobiellum bubulum
CTCTTGAAACCATTATCTCTTCACTTTGACGAGGTATTCCTCTAAGTCCGAAAATCATTGAATTTTTACCGGCATTCATTGAACCGTTTTTTGAAAGTTCAACATCTTCACAATGTGATACAACCGGCAAATTGAACATTTTTGTATATTCCAAAGCTCTTCTCATAACCTGCGAGTTTGATACTGGAACGCCATCGTCGGACACGGCAACAATTCCGGCTTTTTTTAATATTCCTATTTCTGCCAATTCTTGCCCTTGTGAGCCTTTTGTAATGCAACCTATAGGGAACACATTTACTTTACCTTCTTTTTGTGCTTTCATAAGAATATATTCTACTGAAGGTGCATTGTCGGTAACGGGTTTTGTGTTAGGCATACAAAAAACTGTTGTTATACCGCCTTTTGCGGCAGCCATAGTTCCGGTTTTAATGGTTTCTTTTTCTTCTTGTCCGGGTTCTCTTAAATGTGAATGAACATCTATTAATCCCGGAACGGCAACTTTATTTTTACCGTCTATTGTTTTTTCCGGTTTATCAGAAAGTTTTTCAACTATCTTTCCGTTTTCAATAAATATATCACCGATTTTATCAACTTTACATGTAGGATCAACTATTCTTATGTTTTTAATTTGAATTAACATGTATGTTTTCTCCCCTGTTTATTTCTTGCCAATGCCAACAAGTGTAACACTGCCATTCTGATGGCAATACCGTTTGTTACTTGCTCGTTAATAACCGATGCCGGACTATCAGCAACTTCGGAATCAATTTCTATTCCTCTGTTCATCGGTCCCGGATGCATAATTAAAACGTCCGGTTTGGCTTTTGCAAGCCTTTTTTCTGTAACTTGGTACAATTCATTATATTCATGAATAGACGGGAAAAATCCACCCTGCTGTCTTTCCATTTGTATTCTTAAAATATTTACAACATCTACATCTTTTATTGCTTCATCCAAATCATAAAAAACTTCAACACCTAACTCGGATATTCTTTTCGGTATTAAGGTTGGTGGTCCAACAACTCTAACCTTTGCACCAAACTTTGTTAATGCCCAAATATTTGATCTTGCAACTCTGCTGTGTAAAATATCACCGACCAACAAAACTTTTAGTCCTTCGATTTTTTTCTTTTTATCGTACATTGTGTAAAGATCTAAAAGACCTTGTGTAGGATGTTCATGAAATCCGTCACCCGCGTTTATAATTGAAGCTTTTAAATTTTTAGCAAGAAGTTCCGGAGCTCCGGCACAAGTATGTCTTATTATTATTATATCAGCCTTCATTGCTTCAAGAGTTTTAGCCGTATCCACCAAACTTTCACCCTTAACAAAACTCGATGTTTTCGGTGCAATACTTACAACATCCGCCGACAATCTTTTTGCCGCAACTTCAAACGATGTTCTCGTTCTAGTAGACGGTTCGCAAAATAAAGTTACTACAGTTTTTCCGATAAGAGCAGGAGCCTTTTTGATTGACCTGGTAAACATATTTTTGAAAGGTTTCGCCGCATCAATAATTGTTTGAATCTCTTTTTTGTCCAAATGTTCCAAACCGAGAAGATCTTTTCTGTTAAAAGACATTTTGTCCTCTTTTCTATTTATTATTAATTTTCTCTTCTAAGAATTTTATTTTATATCCCAAAACTCCTTTGTTTTCTGCAAATTCTAATGATTTTTTATATGCTTCTACCGCTTCTTTATACTCTTTTTGAGATTCTAAAATTTTCCCTTTAAGAGAATAAGCCCAATACAAATTATTCGTATTAAGTTTTTCTCCGTCTATAACAACATCTATATCTTTCAAGATATCTTTTAAATCCAAACCTAATTCATATTTTAATTCTGCTCTACGCCTTATATACACACAGTAATTAGGATCATCTTCTCCACTAATTTCAATTGCTTTTTCGATATCAGCTAAAGCTTCATTCTTTTTCCCTATTAATTTTTCATAATAACTCTTATAAGAATAATATTCAGGCTTTTCCTCTATTTTCAATGCAGACGATAAATCATTAATTGCATCTTCATTTTTTTTGATTAAATATTTACATACCGCTCTTTCATAAAAACACTTTGAGTTGTTAGGATTTAATTCTATTGCTTTATCATAAAAAGTTATAGCATTTTGAAAATCTTTTTTATTTCTATAAATTTCTGCCTTTTGTTCATAATATTTTGCTTGTTTTTTATTTAAAGATATTGCTTTATCTATATTCTCCATAGCACCTTGTAAATCACAAACTTCAGGAGAAATTCTTGTTTTAGTTTTATCTTTAAATTCATCAAGTACTGTCCATTCTTTTATTGTAGAAACAAAATAATATATTTCCGCCTTAGTGGATTTTTTTGTAGATAAACTTATTGCTTCTTTTGCAAATTCATTTTTTTTATTGTTATCACTATTGTTTTGTACAAATAATAACAATTGTTTTATTTTAACATAATTTTTTTCGGAAGAATCTATATCAAGATTATCTATATTAACATAAGCGGCATTTAAACAAGAAAAAGATACTAAAAAAAACATAAGAACTAATAAACCTGTTACGATTTTTTTCATTTGTTCCTCCTTTTCTTACCAATTGTTTGCTTTTATTTATCATCTATCACGACTTTATCATCACCGGCAACATCATCATTCATATCGACACAAATTCTGTTTTTCGTATGATGAACAAGCCCTACAAAATCGGGTTGTATAGGAAGTTCTCTATGCCCTCTGTCAACCAAAACCGCTAATTTTATGGATTTCGGTCTCCCGAAATCTTTTAAGACATCCAAAGCTGAACGGATTGTTCTACCCGTATATAAAACATCGTCTACTAAAATTATATTTTTGTTATTTATATCACATGGAATATTAGTATCTTTTATTGTAGGGATATCGGCACCTGCTTCCTGTAAATCATCTCTGTAAAGAGTTATATCCAATATTCCAAAAGGAATCTGCTCTTTCATTTTTTTTATACTTTCTATTTTTCTAGATAATCTCTTAGCAACTGTAACGCCCTTTGTTTGAATACCTACAACAACAATATCGTCAATATTTTGTTTTATAATTTCGTTGGCTAATTTTTCGATAGTAGAATCTATCTGTTTTGAATTTAAAATTTCCATAACACCATTTCCTCAATATATATTGTTATATATTATATAAAAAAAATAATTATTTATAAATATTTTTTATTGTTGACATAATGTTAATTTTATTATACATTAAATTATAGTATATCGGGCATAGAGGTGTATGTTAAACTATGAAAAGAAAAAAATTATTACCTATACAATCCCAAGAAGCTTTGACACAAATCGGACAAAATATAAAAGAAGCACGACTTAAAAGAAGAATATCCACGGTTCTTATGGCTCAAAAAACGGGTATTACAAGAATTACTATAGGAAAAATAGAAAAAGGAAACCCGAATGTATCAATAGGTGCATACGCTTTGGTAATATTTGTTTTGGGATTAACAGATAAACTAAAAAATTTATTTGATCCTTTTCAGGATAAAGAAGGTATTAATCTTGATAGGCAAAGATATCCGAAAAGAATAAGATATAAAAAGAATGAAGGTTGTCTGTTTTAATTACTTATGTTAGAATTTTTATTATTATGTATATAAAACAATTTTCACTTATATCATTACTTTTTTTATTTTGTGTTACAGCTTATGCTTTAGATTTAAATTTAACGAAAATAACGAACAAAAACGACAAAATAAATATCGAGTATAATAACACCTTACAATTACACGATTTTGTATTAGTCGATGGTAATTTAATATCTCCTTTTTACGAAAGTAAAGGAACAAAATATTACTTTTTTTATTTTCTAAACAGAAAACTAAAACAAGAAATCATTGATAATGTAAGCAATAAACAAAAAGTTATAAATACTAATGCTAGAGGAAAAACGGAATACAAGATAAACAAATGTAATATAGTAAAAAACCCCAAAACAATTTTGGCTTTTATGTCTGTCATATTCAACGATAACATTGAAATAAATTGTAATATAATGAACGGCAAATACGGATTATGGGTTTCTTGGCCATCACTAAAAGAAAATAATGGTTGGAGAAAAATTTTCGATATAAAAGATAAAAGTTTAAAAGATAAGATCGAAACAGAATTACTAAAATACTATAAGCAGAAAAGAAACGATGATAAACTTAAAAAAGAATAGAGTTTTCTTATTAGATATTTTTAAAACTGTAATTATCCCCGTATTTTCGGGAATATGTTTTATTATTTGGTTATTCTTTCTATTTCAATACCCGGTATTGGTGTTTCCCTCCATATTTCTTATTTTTATGATAATGTACATGTTTTCCGGAAATGTTTTCGGCGGCGTATTGATAGCCTTTGCGGTATCTGCAGGCGTTTTTACTATTGCAACAACCGGTATTATAAATAAAATTTTGTTGGTTGTTGAAATTTTATGGATAATATTTGTATTTTGCGAACTGGACAAATACAGACAATTATGGATATCCGAAAAAATAAAATTAAAAGTGGAACATGAAGTTCTGGATAGAGATTTAACTTTAATACAATCGTCAATAACAAACAACGAAAATAAAATAAATGCAATAAATCAAAGAATGCAAATATTCCAATCTTTCGAACAGATGATAAATTCCATAGAAAATACCATGAACGAGAAAGACCTTATAAAATTATTGGAAACATTAACAAAAAAATTCATTGCAAAAGGTAAATGGAATATTAAAAGGCACTCCAGCAAAGATATATTTGTAAATTATTCAAAATTTAATAAAGTACCTTTGTTAATAACCAACACGAGCGAAGACAGAAGATTTACGGAAACGGATTATAAAAATGTTTCTTCTTTAATCGTCGTTCCGATAGAAATAGAAAATACCTATTGGGGAGCAATAAAAGGATATTGCACGGATAAAAAAGAATTTTTTGATGATTACGATTTAAGATTACTATCAATTTTAGCCAGTTTAATAGGACTTATTTTAAACAACGCAATAATGTTTAAAAAGGTTGAGGCATTAGCAATAACAGACGGGCTTACGGGATTATATACAAGGGCTTATTTCATAGAAAGATTGCAAGAAGAAATAGAAAGAGCAAAAACAAATAGTATTCCGATCACTGTTGCAATGATAGATATAGATTATTTCAAAAAAGTTAATGATACTTACGGACATTTGGCCGGAGATACATTTTTAAAACAATTATCAAATATTTTGAGAAGAAGATTTAGAGCTGTAGATGTGTTATCGAGATACGGTGGCGAGGAATTTGCGGTATTGATGTATCATACAACTATTAACGAAAGTTATAAAATACTTGAAGAAGTACGTAAAATGGTAGAAGAAGAAAAGTTTTTTATGCCAATAGAAAGTTACCATCCGATACAAATAAAAAAAACAATAAGTATAGGTATAGCTGAACTGAAAGAAGAACAAAATCCGGATGAAATTATAAAAAAAGCAGATGATGCCTTATATATGGCAAAAAAACAAGGTCGAAACCAAACTTGTATTTATAAAGAGCACCAGAAATGAAAAAAGTATTATTTTATTTTAAATTATTTATTCTTTTGGTATGTTTTTTTATTATCTACAATAAAGTTAATGCCGATTATATAAAATACATACTGATACTTTTTTTAATGCCTCTATCTATGCTTTCAAAAAAAGTAAACATTACTTACTATGTAGCTTTTTGTGTAACGGCAATACTTACATCTTTTTTTACCTTTGGATTTTCATACGAAACATTAATAATTTCATTTATTTTTATTCCAATGGTTCCTGTTTTACTTTTATTTTCAAATAGAAAAATAATGCAATATCCCAACTTGAAAAGAAGAAACAATGAATTAAGATTTTATAAAGAAGAACTCATTAACGAAGAAAAAAGTCTCTCAAACAAAAGAGAAATACTTGAGAAGAAACTTGAAAGAATTACACACTTTTATATAATTTCAAAAGATTTAACAAAAAACATGGATGTACCTGAAGACTTAGCAAACGGATTACTTAATATTTTGGAAACAAGAATCGGAGTTTGTTATGTAGTTATTACAACAAAAAATAATAGTGAAGCAGGAAAAGACGGAAAAAAGAATTTAAAAATTTTATCGAGATTAAACGAACAAAAAAAAGAGCAATGGTTTTCTTTAATAAATAACAATGAAGAAATCGTTTCGCTAAAAGGTCCGGCAATAATAAAGTCTTTATTTGATATTGAAAAAAAACCTGTAATTGCTTGGCCGATGATAATAGATAATCAATTAAATTCCTGCACATTTTTGGTAGTAGAACCGGAATATTCTCAGATATATTTGGAAGAAGGTGAGTTTTTTATTCCTCATTTAAAATTAGGAACAAAAAGAATAATGTTATTTTCGGAACTTAAAGAAAAAGCAAGAATTGACGGTTTAACTGGATTATACTTAAAAAGATTTTTTCTTGGAAAATTATATTCCGAGATAGAAATAGCTAAAAGATACAACACAATGTTTTATTTAATGATGTTGGATATAGATCATTTTAAAAATATAAATGATACTTACGGACATTTGGTAGGTGATGAAGTTTTAAAAGCAACAGCCTCAACAATTTCATCTTCTGTAAGACGCGGAGATATTGTAGGAAGATACGGAGGAGAAGAGTTTATAGTAATGTTACCATCTATAACACAGGCCAAAGTTGTTGATATTGCCGAAAAAATAAGAAAAAGCATAAAAAATATAAATTTTAAAGACGGCAAAAAGACTTTTTCCGTTACAATAAGTATAGGTATTTCAAAATACGATAAAAGTACCGACATAGATACTTTAATAGGAAAGGCCGATAAGGCTCTTTATAAAGCAAAAAATTCAGGAAGAGACAACATAATAATCTATGACAACAATGATTAAATATAAAAAAATTACTAAAAGAAATTTTGTTTATATTTAAATTTTTTCATCGTTATATCGATTTCGTGCATATTCGAGCACTTTAACAATTGTTCAACTAAAGTTTTAGCAGCTGATTTAGAAACACTTCTTATAATTTTTTTAACTTTTGGTATTTGAACTGCAGACATACTGAACTCGTCAAGTCCTAAACCCAATAAAACAACGGTATATGCCGGATCTCCCGCCATTTCTCCGCACATACCTACATTTTTCCCCGCAGCATGAGCAGAATCTATTATTATCTTCAATAATCTTAAAATCGCAGGATGCATAGGAGAATATAAATGTGCAACATCTGCATTTACTCTGTCTACAGCCATTGTATATTGTATTAAGTCATTTGTACCGATTGATAAGAAATCCACTTCTTTTGCTATTACATCTGAAATTATGGCTGCAGAAGGAACTTCTATCATAACACCGACTTCTATATCTTCTTTAAATTTTTTCCCTTCTTTTCTCAATTCTTCTTTTGCCTGTTCCAATATTCTGTTGGCTTCTTTTATTTCGGAAATTCTTGAAATCATAGGATACATTATCTTTATATTTCCATGAACAGAAGCTCTTAATATTCCCTTCAATTGTGCCTTAAATATTTCCGGATATTTTAAACAAAATCTTATTGCTCTAAGCCCCATAAAAGGATTTGCTTCACGGCCTATATTCATAAGTCCCAATCTTGCAATTTTATCCCCACCTAAATCTATGGTTCTTATTATAACTTCATAAGGCATCATCATCTTAGCTACTTTACTGTAATTTTGATAATGTTCTTCTTCCGTAGGCATTGTTTTTCTCGACAGATACATAAATTCGCTTCTATACAGACCTATGGCATTGGCTCCGTGTCTGAGAGCAGACCTTGATTCTTCGGGATTTTCTATATTTGCTCCTAAAATAACTTCCCTGCCATCGGTAGTTACTGCCGGTAAATCTTTAAATTTTTCAAGTTCTTTTTTATTTGAAATTTGTATTTCATATTCTCGCTTATAATTGTCTATCGTTTCTTCGGACGGATCTAAAATAACTAATCCTAAATTTCCATCGACGATAATAGTCATTCCCTGCTTAACTTGGTGAGTTATATCTTTTAAACCTACAACAGCCGGAATTTCAAGACTTTGTGCAACAAGTGCAGTATGAGAAGTTTTGCCTCCGATTTCAGTTACAAAACCTTTTATTAAAACTTCTTTCATTGTAACCGTATCGGCCGGTGTAAGTGTTTTTGCGACAACAATAGAATCTTCTTCTAAAGAATCCAAACTTTTCTTTGTTTTTCCGAAAAGATTTCTCATAACCTTTTTTGCAACATCCAAAAGATCATGTTTTCTTTCTCTGAAATAATCATTATCTATTGAATCAAATGTTTTAGAAAATTGTTCAACAACTGTATGTACAGCATATTCGGCATTAACACCTTCTTTTATCATTTTGATAATTTCGCCTTTCACCATCGGATCATTTAAAATAAGAAGATGAGCCGAAGCAATTTTAGCATAATTACCACCCAAAACTTTACTCAATTCTTTCTTATTATCTTCGAGTTCTATTTTGGTTTTATCCATAGCATCTTTTAAACGATTGAGTTCTTGTTTTATTTGAATACCGGAAACTTCTTTCTTTTCTACAAGAAATTCATCTTCTTCCAAAACAAAAACTTTACCTATCGCAACACCCGACGATGCGGCAATACCGTTTAAAATAATGTTATTTTGTTTCATTATATTTCCTCTCCGAAACCGTTATTAAATATTTCCACCATCTTTTCCAATGCTTGTTCCTCGTCGGTACCTTCTGTTCGAAGTTTAAGTTCCGTTCCGCAAGCAGCGGCAAGCATCAAAATTCCCATAATACTTTTAGCATCAACTTTTATTTCATCTTTAATTATATATATATTGGAAGAAAAAGCCATTGCTGTCTGAACAATTAAAGATGCAGGTCGTGCATGTAAACCTAACTTGTTAACAATTTTTACATTTTGTTCTTTCATTTTTATATCCCCAAATAACCTAATATAAAACTAAAAATCAGCGCAAAATAAAACATTATAACAGGTCTTATTTTGCCCAATAAAAAACTTACCAAAAATACTGCTCCATATATTAACACATCCGGATAAACTAATTTATGTAATTCGGAATCAATAACGGGAACAAAGCCAAAAGTTTTAAAATAAAAGAATATTGCAAGTGTAATTATTACAAGACCTATTATTCTAAAAATATCAACTATAAATTTTATTTCTAATTTTGAAATCAACTTTATCATCTTGTCGTTTAATCTAAAACTTATAATTAAAGACCAATATCTAAATGCCAAATGAACTATATTGTATACAACAATGAATATTACCGGAGCTATCCACAGAAAATTAATACTGAACATATTCATAGAAAGAATTATCATTAATATCGATATAAACGAAACAAAAGGTCTCCATGTTCCCCAAAAGAAATAATCCCCTATTGCAGCTGTCGGTCCTGCCATAACGGATTTAATCATTTCCGGTTTTTTTATATTTTGTTCTTGTCCGGAAGCGATATTATTTTCAGAATTAATAACCATAGCAATTATTATATTTACCATATACGGATTGGTATTAAAAAATCCTATATGTCTTAATAATGCCTGTTTTCTTTTTTCTTTATCCTTATATAAACTTTTGAATACCGGATACAAAATATATAAAAAACCTATATTTTGTAATCTCTCGAAATTCCATAAAGCCTGTAAAAAGAATGTCCTCAAAAAAATAAAATTTTTAATCATTTTGTTTCTTTATAAACGGTATTTTTATATTTTTAAAATTATACAACACAGCACCAAATCCGAAAACAGGCAAATAATACCATGCTTTCTTAAATGCCATTATTACCTGAACCGGTAGATAAGAGTACATTTCTTTATATAACAATCCACCCAAAAATATTAACAAACCATACATTAAGGCCGTTCTTATAAAGAAGAACAATAGCCCCAAATATATTCCTTTTGATATTCTTCCTTCATATCCTTTTTCAAGTCCTCTTTCAACCCAATGCATTATCTTTGTATTAAAAAGTCTACCGGCCAAATCAACTTCTTTATACAAGTATGCAAACGGAATAGACATTGCCAATGCAAAAATAGCTGCTTCTTGACTACCCTGGAAGAAAGAACATGCCCAAATAACAGCCAAACTTGTCATCATTGTTAAATCTACAGGAACAGATACGCCCATAGGAATGGCATTTATCCACATCATTTCTACAATCATACCTATCCATAGTCCGGTATGAATATCGCCCAAAATATAGCCGAATAAAGGACCGCAGAATATCGGTCTTGAAATCATAAACTGACCGAACATTGTTATATCGGCACTTAAAATTGCACCTATGATTGAAAAAATTACTATGTGTTCCATATATTATTTTTTGTTTAATACTTCAGTTTTTATTTTAAAAGAAAAAGTATTATTCTTGTTTAAAGCAAATTTATATACATTAACAACTGTTGTTCCCTGATAAGTTTTTTCATAACCGTTTTCCGATGTAGAAACCGTATTTATCGGGACAACCCAATAATCACATGCTTTTGAACTTGTTAATTTTATATTCATGCCCAAATTTTTATCTTTTCTTTCCCAAACTTTTTTATTTTTAATTTCTTTCATATCACCCGGTACCATTTCCGAAAAAGCAAAGACTTGCTCCACACCGAATGTAAACTTTATTTCTCTATCGGAAATATTTTTTATTTTATATTCAGTTTCATATCCGTTTTTCTTCAAAGGTTTTATCACTTTCTTTACTTCTACCGGCAAATGAGAACCGTCGTACCAAACATGACCTTGTCTTATAAGTTCCAAACTTCCCGAAATAACTTTTGCTTTATATTCTCCTAAAACGAAATCCCCTTCTTCTCTAAAGAACATACCGTATAATTGATCATATTTGGTATCATTATTAAAAAAATGATCGAGTAATGACGATTTTCTATACCAATCATATACCAAATGTTTTTCCAATCCTATTTCTTTAACCTTAACAGCATCCGTGTGAATAGAAGTAAGCTCCTGAGAATCCGTTACATTGTTATTTTCTATAGCTTCTTTTAATTTTTTATGATAACCTTCATATTTTCTTGTTAACACATTGGAAAAATTATATTTTTTGTCTAATACATCGAATTCAAAAATACTCCCTCCGTTTTGTACATCCACATAAATATCTTGTTGTGAACTTTCATATAAATATTCATCACTACCATCACAATCAAAATCGTTTTTATTCCACGAATTTTTAACTCCGAATTCCTTATTGTATAAACCTTCGGCCTTCAACAAAGAGTCATATATTGCATTTCTTAAATGAGGCAAATATAGTCCTCCGAAAACGCCATGCCAATATGCACAATTACATTGTCCGGCATATAATGCCTTCTGTAATTCCGAATTTAATGAAGCTTTTTTGTCTTGTATTTTATTACTTATTCTAAGCATTTTTTTATGCATATTGTTGGATTCGTCATATTTATTTAAAAAATTTCTCCAAAATCCACCTCTTATAAAAGGTTTTACATCATTATTATTTTCATTTTGTTTAACAAAATTATCAAAATTGCTTTGAACCGTTGACGGCAAAGTCCATTCGGACATCTCAAAATAAGAATTTGTCGGCAAATAAATTCTTCCCGAAGGCTTCATTGTCTTTAAGACTTCAGAAAACGTTGCTGTTTCGACAATATCGGAATTTTCTTCTATTGCGGTTAAAAATTTATCTAGCCATCCGTTTTCATAAACATGTTTATTCGTTCCGGGCCACATACCGAACTTTTCTCCATCATCGGCCATAACAACTACAATATCTTTATCTTCGTTTGCAAGTTGTCTGAAATAATCAATACAAACAGACACATCCTGAAACGGAATTAGATATCTCAATTTTTGACTTATAGGAAAAACAGTTAATACTTTACCTTGATCTTCCGTTGTATAAAAGCCCTTCAAATCATTTTCTTTTAACCCTGCAGCCATAAAATGAACATCGTCGAGAATTGTATATTCTATTCCCGTATCGACAAGAGATTTCACTAATGAAGGCTCCCAAACTCTTTCCGCTACCCATGCACCTTTACAATTATATCCTAACGTATTTTTTATAAAATCCGACAATTGTTTTATTTGACCCTTCCTGTCAGAATCCGGAATTACGGATAAAATCGGTTCGTAATATCCTCCGGAAATAATTTCCAATGTTCCTTTTGAAATTAAGCTTTTAACATTCTTTATATATTCCGGATGCTCTTTCAGCATAAATTCCCATAACATACCGCTCGAATGTAAATTCCATTTTATATCTTTATGCTTTAACATTACTTCCAAAAAAGGTTTATATGCAATATCATATCCTTTTTGAAAAACCCATTCGAAATTACCTACGGGTTGATGATTGTGTATTCCTAATACAAATTTAATCTTTTTCATTTTATAATATTCCTTATCTGTTTATTCCTAAAATTTCAGCCTCTTTTTGTATATCGTTAACGGCATTATATCTCTCGTCTTGCGGTAATGCTCTTGTTTCCAATTCTATTCCACAATCTATAAGTTTTAAAAAAGATACAACATCATTTTTATCAACAGAAAGATTCGGTAACAATTGCTTTTTCCCGTGAGAATAGTGCATTCCGCCTATATTTATCGATTGAAATTTTATTCCGTTATCTATCATTCTTACTATATCCTGAGGATTTGAAAAAAGAACCATCAATTTATCATTTTCATATACTTCATTTGAAATTTCGTAAGTTGCATCTTTTATATTTTTTATTACAAGTTTTACCGAACTCGGAACTGCCATAGACAATAAAATCTGTTGCATTTCATCACCTGCTACTTCGTCGGAAATAATAAGAATTTTATCCACATCAACTGTTTTAAGCCAACCCTGAACTATTTGTCCGTGAATAAGCCTATCATCTATTCTTACAATTTTAATAGTCACAATTTAACTCCTTTTATTTCATTCTTTCCAATAATAATTGTTTTGCATTTACAATACTCTTTTTTCCGTCGGATAAAACCTTATCTGCCAAATCTTTTGCAGTATTAACTGTTTTACTTGCAAAAACAGCGGACAAAATCATCGGTAGGTTTACACCGGTTAAAACTTCTATATTAAAATTTTTAGTAAGTAATACGGACGCATTGCAAGGTGTTCCTCCAAGCATGTCTGTTAAAATAAGAGTACCTTTTTCACTATCTACTTTTTTGAGGATTTCACTTATCTTCTCTTGTAAACTTGCAAGATTTTCATTTTTTATATCTTGATCGATATAAAATAAATTTTCTTGCTTTCCTGCAATAACCTCGGCCGTTTTTATCAACTCCTTGGTTAATTCACAATGAGAAAGTACCAAGATGTTTATCATTTTAGTTCACCTCTCAAAAAATTAAATATTGCTCTGGATAATTTTATAAAATCATGATGAGCATACTGACTTTTTGATACAAAATTTTTCTTTATTATTTTTATATTTTTATGTTTTAACTTATCTATTTTTACCGGAATTGAATTAAGCTTGGCATAACGACTTACAATATTTTCAGGAATTTTTCCGTTATTTACAAATACGGCATTCAATATTTCCGGGTAAGAATGCTGTATTATTGCATTTATATGATTGCTAAGTGTAAAATTAGATGTTTCTCCGACCTGTGTCATTATATTTGCAATATAAAGTTTTATAGCCTTGGATTTTTTCAAAGCAGGAATAACCCCATCAAACAACAAATTAACTATAACCGATGTATATAACGAGCCGGGTCCTAAAATAACACAATCCGCACTTAATATAGCATCTATAACACTTTGAGAAACTTTTGCATTTTTAGGTTCTATTTCAACTGTTTTTATGGCACTCTTACTTTTTGATATTTTCGATTCACCGATTATTCTTTCACCGTCAATAAGAGTTGCTTTCATTTTAACATTATCTAAAGATACGGGAAGAACCCTACCTTTTATAGCCAAAACGTCGCTTGCATTCAATATTGCTTTATCAAAACCGCCCGAAATTGATGTTAATGCGGTTAAAAATAAATTTCCGAACGAATGATTTGATAAACCACCTTTCCTCGGAAATCTGTACTGAAACAATTTTGTTATTAGATTTTCTTCTTCCGCTAAAGCAACCAAACAGTTTCTTATATCACCGGGAGGAAGTACACCCAATTCTTTTCTTAATTTTCCGGAACTTCCGCCGTCATCAGACACCGTAACAACAGCCGTAATATCAACATCATAAGCTTTTAATCCTCTTAATAATGTCGAAAGTCCGGTTCCTCCGCCAATTGCAACTATTTTATATTTTGAATTTTTTTTATCCTGCACGAAGAATATCCCTATGATACAATTTTACTTTATACTTATTTTTAGCAAAAAACTTTGCCAATTTTTCGGCAGTTGCAACAGATCTGTGTCTGCCGCCGGTACAACCTATTGCAATCGTCAATTGACTTTTTCCTTCTTTTATATAACCGGGCATTAAAGATAATAATAAACTTGATATTTTATTAAAAAACCCTTTATACTCTTTCTGTTTTTCAATATATTTTACAACTTCGGGATCTTTGCCGGTTTTTGTTTTAAGTCCGGTAACATAATTAGGATTAGGAATAAATCTTGCATCAAAAACGATATCCGCTTCCGTAGCTATTCCATATTTAAAGCCAAAAGACATTATCGATAATAATAATTGCCTGTTGGTTGAAGAAAGACCTATCAATTGTGCAAGAATATTTTTTAGTTCACCTATAGTTAAATTAGTTGTATCTATTTCCTGATCTGCAACTTTCCTTACAGTTTCCATCATTTTTCTTTCTGCAATAATACCTTCTTTAACTATCATCCCCAACGGATGTTTTCTTCTTGTTTCCGAATATCTTTTCAATAATGTTGCATTATCGGCATTCAGGAAAAAAACTTTGCTTTGTATTTTTTCTTTCTTCAATGCTGCAAGTATTTGAGATATTTTATTGATATTCTTACCGGCTCTTACATCGATACTTAATGCTATATTTTTATATTGTTTTCTGTTTTTTTTGCATAATTGTATAAATTCAAAAACAAATTCCAACGGCATATTGTCAACACAAATAAAGCCAAAGTCTTCTAAGATATTTAAGACTTGGCTCTTACCTGCTCCCGATATACCTGAAACAATTAAAAAATTATTTTTCATTTTTCGTACTATTCATATGTTCCATCAATTTTTTACTCATTTCTAAAGCAGTGAAACATCCTTTATTTTTTAATCTTTGATTTAAACTGGCGGTTTCGACGATAATAGCTAAATTTCTTCCCGGAGCAACCGGAATGGTAAGTTCCGGGACTCTAACACCCAAAATATTTGCATAATATTCATCTATTCCCAATCTCTCATATTTTTTAACTTCCATCCAATCAACAAGATTTATAACGAGCTCTATCTTGGATTCGTCAAGAATATTTGCAATACCGAACATATTTCTTATATCTATTATTCCGACACCTCTCAATTCCATATGGTGTTTTACTATTCCCGTACTTTTTCCCATCAAAATTCTTCCGGACCTTTTTGTTATCTCAACAGTATCGTCAGAAACAAGCATATGTCCTCTTTTTACAAGTTCCAAAGCACATTCCGATTTTCCAACACCGGATTTTCCTCTAATAAAAACACCTAATCCGTAAACATTACACAATACACCGTGAACTCTTTCCATGGGTGCCAATTTTTCATCTAAATAAAACAACAAATCTCCCAATAATTGTGCGGAAGATAACGGAGTACTTATTAGAGGAACATTTAGTCTATTGAATATTTCAACCATCGATTTTGACGGTTCAAATGATCTTGTGATAATACAACACGGAACCTGCGGCGGAGAAAAAATTTTCGTCAACAATTCACATT
Organism: Candidatus Ruminimicrobiellum bubulum; assembly: GCA_017651625.1. GTDB lineage: Bacteria > Elusimicrobiota > Endomicrobiia > Endomicrobiales > Endomicrobiaceae > Ruminimicrobiellum > Ruminimicrobiellum bubulum. The sequence goes on from JAGCCP010000034.1 coordinate 15,890, forward strand.
GTTTTTCGTAGGATAAATTTGTAAGGTAAGTATGTTCGGCAATACCTATTATTTGAACTCTTTCATAAGGTAAATGCTCAAAATATCCCGTGAAAGCAAGTCCCGGTCTGTTTGTGTCAGGTACGGTAATGTGCCTTTCCAAACCATTCGAACCTGCAATCACGGTTAATGATAAATCTTTTGACTTTTCTTCAACTAAAGTGCCAACTGTTAGCACCGGCATTTTAATAGGCATCCTCTTGCTGAATAATTTTTATAACATCTTCTTTTGTTTCTGCATCTTTTATAGCTTGTCTCAAGAATTTATCTTTGAACAATCTTGATATTCTCGATAAAGCTTTTAAATGTTGTCCTGTAACTTCAACCGGACCAACTAAAAGGAATATTATATAAACAGGTTCACCGTCTAAAGAATTAAACTCTATACCTTTTTTTGATATACCTAAAACACCAACTTGTTCGGAAAGAACATCTGTTTTTCCGTGAGGTATAGCAACACCTTGACCGATACCGGTAGAACCGAGTTTTTCTCTTTCCAAAACAACATCGATAATTTCGTCTGTCTTTTTGATTTTTTTAGCATCTTTTAAAAGTTCTATTAACTCAATAATAGCATCTTTTTTGTTTTGTGCTTTCAAATCTACTGTAATAGCATCTTGACATAAGAAGTCCATAATATTCATTTTTTTCTAAAGCCTCCTAATTTATTTGGCATTTTTATTTTTTATTTATTATTACATCTCCGGCTCTAACATTACTAAAGAACCGCTATCTTTTCTATACAAAACATTTATTTTTTCTGTAGAAGAATTTAAAAACATATAAACTCTATAGTTTAAAGAATCCATTTCTTCTATAGCTTCTTCTATTGAAATAGGATGAATATCAAATCTCTTTATTTCAGAAATTTTAGTTCTGGAATCTTGCATTGTGTCATAAGAAAACACTTCCGTTTTTATTTTTTTAGATTTTGATACTTTTAAATTTGCTTTTCTGTGGATTTTTGATATTTCTTTTTCTTTTCTGAGTTGTTTGGATAGTTTATCTATAGTCAAATCAATTGATGCATATAAATCTTCAGATTCCTCTTTTGCTCTAAAAACTTTTCCTGCGATATAAAAAGTTACTTCCGTTATTTGTCTGTTTTTCTCGACGGACAAAATTACATGTGCCCAAACATTGTCTCCGTCAAAATACTTACCTGCTTTTGAAATCTTTTGTCTAACATAAGAATCAATAGCATCCGTCAACTTCAAATGTCTTGCCGTAATATTAATTTGCATAAGCTATCTCCTTTGATTATCTTATTTTTATATCATATTTTTATAAACAAAAGCAATTAAAATAGACAACACTTTTATGACTTAAATAAATTATAAATTAAAAATATTTAATTTACAACCTTTATTTTGTTTTTTGAGATTTCCATCTTCTGTGAAACCAAAACCAAAAAGACGGATTTTCTTCAACATGTCTCTGCAATATTCTGTTATATTCCGTCATTATTATTTCTATATTTTTTTCGTCATCACCTGTATCCGGTAAAATAATTTCTTCAAAAGTTACAACATATCTACCATTCGATTGCCTTGCACAAAAACCGGTATATAAAGGACATTTTGCTCTCAATGCAAAAACTGCAGGGCCTTTAGGTGTAGAAACTTCTCTGTAAAAAAACGGAGTATAAACTCCCTGAACACCTGCATGCTGATCCGCCAAGATGGCAACAAACTCATTTCTTTTTAACGCTTTCAAAACACCCAACGGCGCAAATTCCTTATAAATGGTTTTGTACCCACGGGTGGATCTTATGCCGTTTATAATCTTATCGAAATAAGGATTTTCCTGTTTTGCAACAATAACAGATAACGGATATCTTTTAGCAAAAGATAACGCCAACATTTCCCAATTACCGAAATGTGCAGACATTATAACTCCGCCTTTGCCTTTTTTTAATGCTTGTTCTATAAGATATATATTTTGAAAACAAACTGCATCTTTTATCTGTTCATCGGACATTTTGCTTACAAAAATAATTTCAACTACCGTACAAACAAATTGTTTATAAACGTCTTTTGCTATTTTTTTTATTTCCTGTTCCGATTTTAACGGAAAAGATTTTGTTAATGAATCAATAATATGTTTTTTCCTTATCGGAACAAAAACAAAAGCAATGTCCGCCAAGAAGAAACCTATTTTTTTTGCAGTATTCATCGAAAACAAATGCAAAAATGAAACCAATATTTTTAAAGATATGTATTCTATATAATGTTGTATTTTTTTATTTTTTTTCATTTTTATTTATAAATAATTTTGCTACAAAACTTTCCTTTATCTCCACAGCTTTATGGAGACATAATTCATGACAACAAAAACAGCCTATACATTTTTCTTTTTGTATAACCGGCTTTGTTTTATTTTTATTTTTTATTATTGCTTTTACCGGACAAGATTTCATACATTGCAAACATCCGATACATTTACTTTCAATTATATTTGGTTTTACCCAAAATAATCTGCCTGCATATTTAGTAATAAATCTTGCAAACCATGACGGCAATAAAGTTAAAAATTTAGTAACCGGAAGTTTTATTCTATCAAAATTAAACTCGGAAACATCATCACCGATATAAATCATATTTTGCAAATTAGTATCACCCAATTTCTTTTCTTTTAAAGGCTTTAACAAAACATTGCTTTTTGACTTTATTCCCATTTTATCAAGAATAAAAGTATCTAACATAACAGTATCCTGGCTACCGGCAATTATATTATATTTTCTTTTTTGACCACTTAAACTCGGACCGTTTCCCTCTAATCCGTAAACTCCATCGACTATGGTAAACAACAGTTTTTCTTTCACCATTCTATAAATTTCAGATAACAAGTAGGAAAAATCTTTTGGAGTAGGGGCAAGTTTATGATATTCCGCTTTTCTTACTCCGGGAATAACGCCATAAAAATTTTTTACTCCACAAGTAAATCCCATAAAAGTATGGGTTTTTAATTTGGGTATATTTATTATTGCATCGCAATCCGTTATAGCTTTTGTTACATATATTTGTTTGATGGTAGGATGTTGAATTGAAACTTCTATGCAACCACACGCCTCAAAATTTATAAGCTCGACATTTTCCTCTTTTGCAAGTTGCATCATACCTGTTTGTTTCCAAATATGTTCAATACCTTGAGTTAAATTTCCCGGACTATCTCCCATTACAGGAACAGCACCGGCTTTTTTAATTATTTTTATAATAGCTCTAACCACTTCGGGATGTGTTGTTATTGCCTGTTCGGGAGTGTATGCACTTAACAAATTAAGTTTTATTAAAATTTTTGAATTAGGTTTTATAATATCGGTAATATTACCGAAAGACTTTACAATTTTTTCAACGACATTGTAAACATTATCTGTATCATAATTATCACAACGATAAGCCGAAACTATTGTTTTTAACATTTTTACCCATTATTTTTTGATAAAATTTCGTCTATCTCTTTTTCGCTGTCTTTATTCATTCTAACAGATATTATTTTGGAAACTCCTTGCTGTTCCATAGTAACACCATATAATGTATCTGCCATTTCCATTGTTCTTTTGTTATGTGTAACAACCATAAACTGAGTTTTTTGAGCAAACTCTCTTATGATATTATTATATCTTCCGACATTTGCATCATCAAAAGGCGCATCTACCTCATCGAGTATACAAAACGGTGAAGGCTTTACCATAAAGAAAGAAAATAAAAGTGCAACAGCAGTAAAAGCTTTTTCTCCTCCGGAACATTGCATAATGTTTTTCACATTTTTCCCCGGAGGTTGAGCTTTGATATCAACACCGCTTTCCAGCAAATTGTTTTCATCCGTTAAAATAAGATCCGCATCTCCGCCGCCAAAAACTTTTTTATATAATGTTCTGAAATTTTCTCTTACGGCATCAAAAGTTTTCTTAAAATTAACAATCGTGGTTTCGTTTATTTTCTTAATGGTTTCTTCCAAATCTTGTTTTGCTTTCAACAAATCTTTTTGTTGACTTTGTATAAAATCGTATCTTTGAGATAAACTCTCATATTCCTCTTCAGCACTCCAGTTAATCGCTCCGAAACTTTCTATTTTTTTCTTAAGTCTTGCAATTTCTTCTTTATCAACTTCAACACCGATATATTGATCTTTTATTTCTTCATAGGTTTTACCGTAAGTTTCTTTTATTTGAGCTTCCAAAATATCTTTTTGTGTATTGTAACTTCTTTGATCTGATTGCAACGAATTTACTTCATCATTTAGTTGAGCAACTTTTGTTCTGGTTTCGGAAATAACAGCTTCTTTTGCATCTATTTCCCCTTGAATTCTGTCTCTGTCTCCGATAACAATTTGAAGTTCCGTTTCCTTTTGAGTCATTGCTTCACTGTATTTTTGAATATTCGATGTTTCTGTTTCTTGATTTGATTGAATATTCTGAAGTTCTGTTTCAATTTCAGCGGTTCTGTTTGTTTTTTGCTCTATTTGAGATTTTAAGTTATCTATATTGTCGGTAATATATTTTTGTCCCGTAGCTCTATGTTCCAAATCACTTTTTCTTCTTTCATAGTTGTTTGAAATGTCTATATATTCTTGATTTGCTTGTTCTTCTTGATTTCTTAATGCATCTATCTCTTGTTCAACTTTAGCCAATGTTTCGTTCAAAGTTACATTTTCAGTCTCTATATCGGAAAGTTGTTGATCGATATCAGCAATTTTTTCATTAACCGTATCAAGAATTTGTTGCTTTTCAATTTTTTCTTTTTGTAAATTTTCTATTTCGGTTGCAGTATCGGAAATATCTGCTTTTCTTTGCTTTATCGTTTCTTGTAAATTTTCTATCTGTGCACCTATTCTGATTTTCAAATTGGAGTTATTTTGGTTATCAAAACTGATATTTAATTTAGTATCTTCTTTGTTATCTATCTCTTTACTTAAATTTTCCAATTCTTGTTTTGTGTTCTCTATTTCTTTTTGTATTTTCTTTATTTGTTCTTCAACAAGAACCGGTTTATCGGATACATTTTTTGCTCCGCCGGAAACTACGGCTTTTGAATATATCTTATCATTATTTATAAATATGCCGTCGGAAATAAATTTTCCAACATTTTCATATTCGGGTAAACAATTAAGCATCTTAAATAATTCTATGGCACTATCGGTACTTTTTTGAATATTAATATCGTTTGGAATTTCTTTAGATACCAAGAATGATAATTTACATAAATTATTATCCAACAAATATTTTATCGCATCTTCAGCTTGTTGCATTGTATCACAAATCAAATAATCTATTTTGTCGCCCAATGCATTTGCAACAATATCTATTCTGTCCAAATCCGGAGAAATTATTTCCCCTACACTATATTTAATATAACCTAAACTTTTCACCGCATTTATTGCTACTTTTATAGGATTTTCGGCATCCATTTCTTTAATGGTACTTATTTTGGCTTCCAATCCCGCAATTTTTTTGTTATATTCAATTTCTTTATCTTTTAAGTTATCTATTTCCGTATCTATATTTAAAACAACTTGTTTACTTGCTTCAACTTTAGATTCTAATTCCTTCAAAGAATTTTGAGCTTCTTGTAACTTTTGTTCAAAGGAAGCGATCTCTTGATTTGCCGGAGCAACATCATTATTTAATCTTTCAATGTTTCTATCTATTGAAGCTACCGTTGCACCTGCATCTGCCTGTTCTTGAATTATTGATGTTTTTGAATTTATAAGTGTATTTCTTTTTTGATCAATATCATCGAGTTTTGTTCTTGCTTGATCTTCTTGTGTTTCCAAATCAATAGTTTGTTGTTTTATCGAATTATATTTTGCAAGTTTGGTTTCTGTTTCTTGTTTTAAGTTTGCTACTTCTGCTTCTATACCATCATCTGCGGTATTTACTTTTTTTAAATCTTCTTCATACTTCAATATTTTTGCTTGAGCATCTTCTATTTCGACTCTTAACCTGTCTTGTTCTTGAATCAAATCAGCATCTTTCTGTCTTAAATTTGCAATCTGTTGATCTGCCAATGCCGATTCTGTTTTTAAATCGGAAAATTCGGAATTTAATGAGATATATTTCTCGTTATTTTCCGTTTGGGCAAGTCTTAAATCCTGTTGTTCGGCTTCAAGTTGATGTAATGTAACATTTGTTGATTCATACTCCCTTATCTTAGGTTCAACTTGAGCTTTTAATTTTTCTAATTCTTGATAACCTCTTGCTAGATTATTAACAACTTCAGCTATTTCATATTTAGCGAGATCTTCTTTATATTTTTTACACTGTTTTGCTTTTTTTGCTTGTTGATCTAATTGTTTTATTTGTCCTTCGAATATTTTCAAAGAATCTTCCAATCTGGATAAATCAATTTCTATATTTTTTAATCTGTGTAAAGTATCTTCTCTTCTAACTTTATATTTTGCAACACCTGCAGCTTCTTCAAAAAATTCTCTTCTTGTTTCGGGGTTAGCCATAACAAGTTCTTCAACCTTGTTCTGTTCTATAATAGAATAACCACCGGTACCTATACCGGTATCCAAAAACAAGTCTATTATATCTTTAAGTCTGCATTGTGTTTTATTTATAAAATATTCACTTTCCCCGCTTCTAAACAATTTTCTTGTGATTGCAACTTCGGAAAAATCTATAGGAATCATATTTTGCGAATTATCAAAAGTCAAAGTAACCTCTGCCATGCCGGAAGCGGATCTTGTTTTTGTTCCGCCGAAAATAACATCCTGCATTGCTTTAGTTCTCATGGATTTTGTTCTTTTTTCACCAAGACACCAACGGATAGAATCGGATATATTTGATTTCCCGCACCCGTTAGGGCCTATGATAGCAGACACACCTTTTTCAAATGTCAAAACAGTTTTGTCCGCAAAAGATTTAAAACCGCAAAGTTCCAATTTTTTTAAATACATTATTTGTTTTCCCGAATTTGTTTTTTATCTGTTGGTAACATCTTGAAGATAATGCATCATAATCATAAGGTCGTCTTATTAAACAGAATAAAACAACCGCCGAAAATGATGCAATTATCTTAACAAGAGTATATTATAGGTTTGCTATTTTTTCTCAAAGATTAAGAAACTTTGCACTTTCTTATATCTGAAAGTTTTACAACTTTTCCATCGCTTCCAACTATTCTTGCTGCAATTGTTACATTTCCCGATTTGAAATAATTCCAATCAAACCACCAATATCCCGATGCAAATCTGCAAGGTAACCATTCACCTGAATTAAAAGATACTTCAACATAACCATCTGTTGATGCACCGATTCTTAATACGTAATTATTACCTGCAATTGTTTCATTTTCAACAGGATAATCAACTATAACATAAGAATTCTTCTTTGCTTCCAATTCTTTACTCTTTGCTGAAGAATTTACCTTTTTTGTCGAAGCTGCTTTAGAAACTGAACTTTTTTTCTTTGCAACAACTTTCTTTTTTGAAACAGGTTTTGCTGCTGCTGAACTTTCTGCTTTTACAACTTTTTTTACTTTTTTTGTGGCCATTTTGCTACACTCCTAAATAATTTTTGTTTACTTTAAATAAACAATAATATTTTTAACTTTCATTGATTTTACAAAAATTGCAACATTAAAATCAATATCAAACAAAGTGTTAATAAAAATTTATTCATTTGCAATATTTTATTTTAATTTAGTATAATTAACGAAGTTCAAAGGTGGCCGATGTTGGTCACCTTTTTTTATAGGGAGTTTTATGAATATATCTGAGCAAATAGAAAAAATCATTTCGCCTTTGGCGGAAAAAGAAAACGTTGAAATAGTGGATATTGAATATGTTAGAGAAAACGGAGAAAACATATTAAGAATATATATTGATAGTCCAAAAGGTGTAAATCTTGATTTGTGTACAAAAATGAGCCATCTTTTCGGGAATGAAATTGATAAAAACGATCCGATAAAAGATCATTATATTTTGGAAATATCTTCCCCGGGAATAGATAGAATTTTGAAAAAAGAAAAAGATTTTTTAAGATTTAAAGGTTTTTGTGTAAAAGTAACGACTGCATCGGCAATAAATAATCAAAAACATTTTAAAGGGCATTTGGTTGCAGTTGCAAACAATAAGATAGTAATTGATGATGTAACAAAAGGAATTGTGGAAATAGAAATATTAAATATAGTAAGAGCACAAGTAGATTCAGAAAATTAATGGAGGAAGTATGTCTAGTGAACTTATAAATGCACTCGAAACAATACAAAAAGAGAAAAAAATTTCAAAGGAAGAGATTTTGCATGTTATAGAAAATGCTTTAGTATCCGCATATAAAAAACATGTCGGTAAAGCCGTTAATGTAGAGGCAAAAGTTGATCCGGAAACCGGAGCTATGTCCGCATGTGTAATAAAAAAAGTTGTCGAAGAAGTTTCCAATCCTTTATTGGAAGTAAGTCTTCAAGATGCAAAAAAAGTTTTAAAATCAGCAAAAATCGATGAAGAAATAAAAATTCCTTTAGACACTGATGATTTCTCGAGAATAGCAGCGCAAACGGCAAAGCAAGTTATTGTACAAAAAATAAGAGAATCCGAAAGAGATTCTTTGTATGAAGAGATGAAAGGCAAAATAGGAGAGATGATAAACGGTTCTATTTATAAAATAGCAAACAGAAATATAATAGTAGATTTAGGCAGAACAGAAGCTATTCTTCCTGTATCTGAACAGGCACCTAAAGAAACTTTTTCTGTAGGACAACACATTAGAGCATTGATAATTAAAGCAGAAAAAAATGCTAAGGGACCTAATATAGTTTTATCAAGAACACATCCTGATTTAGTTAAAGTTTTATTTGAACTTGAAGTTCCCGAGATATATGAAAAGGTAGTAGATATAGTAAATATAGTAAGAGAACCCGGATTAAGAACAAAAATTTCCGTTATTTCACATAATTCAAAAGTTGATCCTGTAGGAGCTTGTGTAGGAGTAAAAGGTGCGAGAATAAAACCTATAATAGATGAACTTAGAGGAGAAAGAATAGATTTGATACCTTTTTCAAATGATCCTGTAAAATATATTACAGCTGCTCTTTCCCCCGCAAAAGTTTTAACAGTTGCAATTATTTCAGAAGAAGAGAAGAAAGCCGAAGTTATTGTTGCAAACGATATGTTATCTTTGGCAATAGGAAAGTCCGGACACAATGTAAGACTTGCCGCAAGACTTACCGGTTGGCATATAGATGTAAAATCCGAAGAACAGAAAAAGCAAGAAACAGAGCAAAAAATTGCTAATAAAACATCTGTTTTAGAACAATTAAAAGGCGTAAGCGATAAAACTATAGAATTATTGGTTCAAGCTGGATTCACAAACATAAATAAAATAGCTGAATTAAAAATTGAAGACTTAACAACTTTACCGGGAATAGGTGAAAAAACCGCAGAAAAAATTATTGAAGCAGCAAAAGAAGCACTTAAGTAGTTTTAGAAGATTTTAGAAGAAGGAGTTGATGATTATATGGCCACAACAACAAAAAAAACAACAAAAAAAGAAAGCACAGAAGAAACAAAAGTAAAAAAGACAAAGAAATCGGCAACCACTAGTAGCGGTTCCAAGACAACCACAAAGAAAGCAAAAGTTTCCGGTTCATCTTCTACAACTGTGTCCAAAACAGAAAAAAAAGCTCCAAAATCTTCTAAAACAAAAGAAAAAACGGAAAAGAAAGCAACTCACAAAACAAAAACAGCATCTTCAGATACAAAAAAAGCTGCTCCGGTAAAAAAAGTATCCGGTACAAAAAAGGTTAATGTTCCAAAAAAAGTTTCAGATACAAAAAAAGCAGAAGAACAAAAACAAAATGAACAAGAAAACGAAAAACAAAAAATATTAGAAGAACAGAAAAAAATCGAAGAAGAAAAAAGAAGAGTCGAAGAAGAAGCAAGAAGAAAAGCTGCAGAAGAGGAAGCAAGAAGAAAAGCCGAAGAAGAAGCGAAAAGAAAAGCTGCAGAAGAGGAAGCAAGAAGAAAAGCCGAAGAAGAAGCAAAAAAACCAAAGTTACCTTCAATAACAATAAATGAACTTATAACGGTAAAAGATCTTGCCGAAAAAATGAATTTAAAAGTCGGAGACATCTTAAGAAAATTGATGGCATTAGGAACTCTTGCCACAATTAATCAAAGATTAGATACCGATACTGCAATTTTACTTGCAAACGAATTCGGATTTGATGCAAAGTTATCTTCATTATATGAGGAAGAAAATATCAAAGAAGACTCTTCCGAAAATGACAAAGCAAATCTTCAACCAAGATCTCCGATAGTTACAATTATGGGACACGTTGATCACGGTAAAACTTCTTTGCTCGATGCAATAAGACATAGTAATGTTATAGCCGGTGAAGCCGGTGGAATAACACAACATATAGGAGCTTACAGAGTAAAAACTTCTACCGGAGAAATAACATTTTTAGATACTCCGGGACATGAAGCTTTTACTGCAATGAGATCAAGAGGTGCACAAGCAACAGATATTGTTATATTGGTTGTTTCGGCAGCCGATGGTGTTATGCCTCAAACAATAGAAGCAATAAACCATGCAAAAGCAGCAAATGTGCCCATAATAGTTGCAGTAAATAAGATTGATTTACCTACAGCAAATCCTGAAAAAATAAGACAAGAAATAAGCAATTATGGTTTACTTCCTGAAGAATGGGGTGGTGATACCATAATGGTTGATATATCCGCAAAACAAAAATTAAATATAGACTCTTTGTTAGAATTGGTCCAACTTAAAGCAGAAATGATGGAACTAAAAGCAAATCCTAACAAACATGCAGAAGGTATAGTTATAGAAGCAAAATTAGATCCTAAAAGAGGAGCTGTTGCTACCGTACTTGTTCAAAGCGGAACTCTTCATGTAGGAGATAATTTAGTTGTAGGAACAACTTTCGGTAAGGTAAGAGCCATGATTGATGAATACGGAAAGAGATTCGACAAAGCCATACCAAGTATGCCTGTAGAGATATTGGGATTAAACGAACCTCCTCAAGCCGGTGATAAATTTATTGTATTGGAACATGAATCTCAAGTAAGAGAAATAGCTAATGCAAGAAAAGAAAAAGCTAAAGCCGATGCATTAAGGCCGAAACAACATGTTTCCTTATTAGATTTAAATGCAGGTAAAGCAAAACATCTTAAGATTATTTTAAAAACCGATGTTCAAGGTTCCTTGGGCGCATTGTGTGATGCTCTTGAAAGAATGTCTAACTCGGAAATAAATTTGGAAATTATACATAAAGGTGCAGGGTCCATTACAGAATCCGATGTGGTTTTGGCTGCAGCTTCCGATGCCTTGATTGTAGGCTTTAATATAAGACCTGATGCGGCAGTAGAAAAATTAGCAGAGACAGAAGGTGTAAGCATAAATGTTTATAGAATCATTTATGACCTTATTGCCGATATTAAAGCTGCTATGGAAGGTTTGCTTGATCCTGACACACAAGAGAAAATTACGGGAAAAGCTGTTGTTAAACAAGTATTTAAATTATCTTCAGCAGGGACAGTTGCCGGTTGTACCGTAACGGAAGGTAAAGCTCAAAGAAATGTTAAAGTAAGACTTTTAAGAGATAATGTTATTATATTTGAAGGCAGTACTTCCGCAATAAAAAGATTCAAAGATGATGTTAAGGAAGTTGAAAAAGGATATGAGTGCGGTATTTCTCTTGAAAACTTTTCTGATATAAAAGTTTCCGATGTCATGGAATTCTTTACCATAGAAAAAATTGCAAGAAAGTTAGTAAGTGAAAACTAGACTACAATTAGTAATTAGCAATAAGAAAAAAAGCGGAGTAAAAATTGAAAGCATACAAAAGAGCAACAAGAGTTGCGGAATTAATACAAAAAAATATAGCTGAAATTTTGAGAGATATCAAAGAATTAAATAAAGGGTTAGTAACGGTAACAAGCGTAAGACTTACCGATGATTTACAAACCTGCAGAATATTTTATTCCGTTATCGGAACGGAAGATGATAAAAAGAATGCGGAAAAAGTGTTAAATGAAAATCTTAAACAGATAAGATATCAACTCGCACAAAACATGGAATTAAGAAGAACACCTACGATAGATTTTAAGTATGATGATTCCGGGGAAAAAGCGGAGAAAATATTTGAAATTTTAGATAAAATAGAACATGAAAAAGATAATAAATAATAACTTAACACTACAAAACAGCTCAAAGAAAGAAATTCTTGACGCTATATCAAAAATCATTAAACAATCGAAAACTTTTTTTATAGCCGGTCATACAAAACCTGACGGAGATGCTCTCGGTTCAGGACTCGCACTTTCATCTTTATTGAGAAGAATGGGCAAAAAAGTTACTCATTGTTCATTGGACCCTGTTCCTCAAGATATGGTTTTTATGAACGGTTCAAAAACCATAAAAATAACAAATAAAATATCAAAAAAGTTTGATTGTGCAATTATTTTAGAGTGCATAAGTTTTGAAAGAATGGGAAACATTATTTCCCCTTCTCAAGCAAAAAAAATAATAAACATCGATCATCATCTTGCTCATACAAATTTCGGAAATGTCAATTATATTGTGCCTACTTCATCGTCAGTTTCAGAATTGATTTATGATATTTTTATAAATCTAAAAAAGCTACCTACAAAACAAGAAGCTGAAAATTTGTATGTGGGCATTGTAACCGATACCGGAAGATTTCAGCAATTGAACACAAATGCAAATTCTCATTTAGTTGTTGCAGACTTATTAAAACTCGGTGTTAATTCTAACAAGCTTTGTAAAAAATTATTTTTGACAATGGAAATTTCAAAAATGAGGCTATATGGTTTTGCCTTATCAAATATTGAAACTGCTTATGATGAGAAATTAGTATATATAAAATTAACGAAAGAAATGTTTAATAAAGCTAAAGCTTCCGACACAGATACCGATGGTATAATAAACTATTGTATTTCCGCACCTAAAGCCGTTGTAGGTTGTTTACTTAAAGAAGCTGATAAAAATTCAACTAAATTAAGTTTTCGTTCAATAGAAAAATTTAATCTATTAAATATTGTTAAACTGTTTAACGGCGGCGGTCATAAAAATGCCGCAGGATGCACTATAAATGCAGATATAAATACTGCAACAAAAAAAATCATTCAAGCTTTTAAAGGTAAATTATAAGTGCAATATAACGACTTTTCCGGACTTCTATTAGTAAATAAACCTATAGGAATTACCTCTTTTAAGCTTGTTCATATTATCAAAAAAATTTTCAATGTAAAAAAAGCAGGACACTGCGGAACGTTAGATCCGTTAGCAAGCGGTCTAATGATTGTTTTATTAGGCAAATACACAAAACTTCAAGACAGATTCATGAAACAGGATAAAGTTTATTACACTGAAATAAAATTAGGTTTAAAAACGGACAGCGGAGATCTTGACGGTAAAGTAATTTCACAATCCGATTATTCGCATGTAACAAAGGATTTAATAGAACAAGCATGTGAAAGTTTCATCGGCAAAATCAGTCAAATTCCCCCCATGTATTCTGCATTAAAAGTTAATGGTAAAAAATTATATGAACTTGCACGCAAAGGAATTACTATTGAGAGAAAACCGAGAGAAATAACAATTTATAATATAGATTTAATCGATTATCAAAAAGATTTTTTTTCAATAAGAATAAAATGTTCAAGCGGAACATATATTAGAACATTGGCAGAAGATATTGGAACAAAGTTAAACACAGACACGGTCATAACCAAATTAATACGAGAAGAAATCGGTAACTACAAGCTTTCAGATGCGACAGATATTGAAAAGATAAAGGAAACCGGTTCCGAATATTTGCAAAAAATTGATTTTTAAAACAACAAATTTATATAATGTTTTCCGATATAAGACTTTTATTAAAACGGAGGTTATAATGGAAGAAGGTTTACAGGAAACAAGTTCAAGCAATAATAAAAAAACTTCATTTTTAAGCATGTCTATAAGTAAAAAAACATTAATTATTGTAGTTTGTTCAGTTGTATGTTTCTTAGCAGTACTTTTATTGTTTTTTGTCATGAGTAGTAACAACAGAAAAACACATGCACAATCTTTTTCAAGACCCTCCATCAATGGTCCCAAAAGACCTTCCGGAAGAAATGTTGAAAAACAAAATCCCGAACAAAGGCCACAAGCGAAACCACCGATGCAAAATTCTGAAGGAATACGTCGAAGTGCCCCTGATAATCCTCAAAGAAGGATTCCTAGAGGTATATTTCAAGGAGAAACTCCGGAACAAGAAAGCCAAAGACACTTGAGGGAAATGGAAAGACGAAAAGATCCTAATTACAGACCTCAAGAACGGATTCGATCAAACGAACGTAGGCATAGAAGAGATCAACAGAAAAAAAGCTCCTCCGAGAGAGAGAGGCCAAAATTAAATTCTTAAGAAACCTTGAATAAATATTAATTTAAAATAAAAAAAGCAGATGACGAAATTCATCTGCTTTTTTTATAAAATTATATACTTCATCAGAATCGTGCAAAGTTAAACATTTTTAATATATTTTGACACAACTCCATTGTCTCATTTTTTGTAGAAACTATAACCGCAGACGGATTACCTGTAGTAACTGCAATATATTGAGTCAAAAGTTGTGACATAGCTTGGCTATAATCATTATCATCCAAATTATCCACAAAGCCTTCTGTTTGCAAACATTGTGCAACCGCACTCATCATACCATCCCAATCCATACTGATTTCCAAATCTATAGAAGCTTCCATAAGCAAGCCTATTACTCCTCTTGCCATATAATGTTCTTCTATAGGCGTAGCACCTACTCTCATATAGCCTGCATCTTCCTTATACTCATCTTTTACGTCCTGTGTAAGATCAACACCCAATTGTTCACAAAGAACTAATCTCGCGATATCCGACGAGAATTCTCCAAAAGCTCTTTCCGACATATTCTTATCTTCACCCAAATACACATTGGTAATATTATGCATTATTTCATGTGCCATAATGTCCGGCATCATCGCTTCGACTTGGAAAGAAAAATTTGAATTTGCAAAACCTGACTGAAGAATATATACTTCGGTATTATTATAAATATTACTCCAAATTTCATTAATGGTATCCTCATCAATATCAAATTCATTGATATAAGACTCTAACATAATATCGTAAACCATTGCTAAAGAAGATTTTAATCTGTCCGTTGCGGTTTCATAATTTTTATTATCTTTTTCTTCCTCTGTAATTAAAGAGTTTTCTCCTTTCATTACACTTGCAAGATAATCTTTTGCCTGATCTTTCATATCTTGAGGTATATCTACAACTACCCCTTCTTCTCTTAATTTTAAATAAGCCAAATATCTTGCCGTTATATCGAAATTAGAATCACTCACTACTTGTTGCAAATCTGTAGTCGATAAATCATAAACATATCCATAGTCAGATACTGGAGCAGGTCCGGAAGAAGAAACAGACATACTGATACCATGACTACCACCGGTTTTTGTTCCACCGGAAGAAGATTGTTCCGGAACAAATGGTTTTGAAAAATTTTCTCTGGCATTCCAAATCATTTCACCATTTGCAACATCACTTACTTGAACAATTCCCATATCTTTTTTTACATCGACAGAGTATGTTTTATTTGTTTCCTCATCCACCAAATAAAATCTTATAACATCACCTTTTTCTGCATAAGCGCTGTCTGTAGGGAAATCATAACAAACATACTTCAAAGAATCCATAGTAAAGCCAAAGTCTCTACCGCAAGCATCTATTAAAGTGCTCGAAACCGTTACCAATTCAAAAGACTCAACAATATCATCACGGGTAAATGTTTTATTTGTATAGTATCCCATAGTCGTTTCTATTATATCTTTATCGGCAACAAGATCTAAAAGCTCAACTCTGTGAGATACTTCACCATCCACGGAAATATTTCCATATGTTCCGGTAACATCCATTCCTGTATCTGTAATATAAAGAATTTTTATTCCATCATACTCCAATGTAATTCCAACTTCCGTTAACGACAAACTGTTTTCACTGGGAATATCAAATTTATTTTCTTTTGAATATAAAACATCGCAGTAATATATATCACTAAATTGTATGTTTTCATTCCCTGTCAATTGTTTAAATTTATCCACAATTTCATCTTGGTTATTCACAATTGAATAGAAACATGATAATTCCATCCCGGCCACAAAATTAACTTTCTGTTCTCCGTTATACATAGTTTGTATTGTAAGATTTTTTGGATGTTCAGGATCTGTATCTGCAATAATCCCCCTCTCCGTAGCCATAATTTCATCTTCCATGGCAGTCATTTCACCACTTTGAACTTTAGGGTGATTTAATATATGAGTGTACTCATGTGCAATTTTGGTAAAAATATATCCGGCATCAGGAATACTATCAAAATCTTCAACCGGAATAATTATCGTATTTAACTCCGCACATGCACAAGCTGAAGCTCCGGATACTTCTGTTCCGGACATAAATACAATTTTAGTGTCAGGATCAACGTTAGTACCAAAAGTTTCATTATAAATTTCCACTGCCTGTTGAACTTGTTCCAAAACTTCAGGATTATTTGAAAAATCTATTGACTGTTGACATTCTTGAACAGTACCAGGTGAGTATTTCATATTTGTATGTTGTAAATAATCATATAATGTCTGTGTATCTTCTTGTATTTGGATATTTTCATTTAAAGACACAGAATTTTCTGTATCTGTTCTTTTGGCAAACATAGACAATATCAAATCCGTAGTTTTTGCCAAATATGTTCCGGTTGTGCCGGTTACCTCAGGCATTACGACATCTGAAACTGTTTTTTGAATATATAAAGTTTGTTGTCCTCCGGGATTGTTTCCCTGCAACAAATCATCAGTCTTCTTATAAGCTTGTGTCATATCCATATATTGGCTTTCTACTTCATTATCACTATAACCCAATATGTATAAACTTTGATCAACAAGATTTTCTACTATTCCTCTATCTATTCCTAATGTCTGTAATGCTGTATCTATTATACCGGGACTATAATTTCC
>JAGCCP010000035.1 GCA_017651625.1 Candidatus Ruminimicrobiellum bubulum
AATTCAATGAAGTCCCCTAAATAAAAACACCCTTTATTTTTATTTTTTCTTTTAAAATATTCATTTATTGCGTTTTCAATTCTTCCCATTAAAAAATTGTCACTTCCTTTCTATCTGTTTTTTGTTCGTGTTTGTTCGTGTATGTCACTTATAATATTACAATGTGTTTTGTAATTAGTCAATGTGAAAATGTTGTTTCGGGGTTCCTGGTATGATATATTCATATTAAAACCAGGATAAAGGAATTGAAGAAATGGGACTTTCGGAAAAAGCACAAGAGAACAAAACAAAGTACAATATGAAATATACAAAAGAACATTATAAACGAATACCTTTAAATGTAACTTTTGATAAATTTGAAGAAATAAAGCTTTCAGCCGAAAAACACGGTGAAAAAGTAAACACATACATTAAGATCGCTATTGATGAAAGACTTTCCCGTGATAATGACAAGGAATAGTCAAAATCTTTACATATTTGCTCATATTCGGCTTTTATTCGTTTTATTGATAATTTAAGCAAATAACACATATAAATTGAAATTTGCTTTAAATAATTCGTTGTCAATTTATTATGTAAATCATATAATATGTTTGTGGGTGATAGTTTATCTTGTAGGAAGTAAACAATTCATTCACAAAACATGTGTCCATGTTTCCTTATACACTTTTTAAGTGGTTAAGGTATAAAAAGCGGTCTTTCCTGGGATCGCTTTTTATCATGTCCAGGTCTTTCATTTATCAAATTATAAAATGATCTCTTTTAATAAATTATCTTTAAAATAATTATCTTTATAAAAGATATATTTATATGTGTCTAGAAACCTGGACTGTTACCGTCTAGAAACCTGGACTGTTACAGTCCAAAAACCTGGACTGTTACCGTCTAGAAACTTGGACTGTTTTCCACTCTATTATATGTGTCTAGAAACTTGGACTGTTTTTCATTTACTATTATATGTGTCTAGAAACTTGGACTGTTATTTTTGTAAATCTGATAAATTGATATTGTCTATTGAATAAAGTATCAATTCATTACTTTTGTTTAATAATTCGACCGTGTTATTATCTTTCCGCATTCCGTCTAAAATATAATCATGATATGTAAAATTGAATAATCTTCCAGGTGCATATTCTAAAATATGTCTTTTTAATTCAAGCGGTGTTTCGGGTATAGGATCATGATCCGAAACCGAAACTGTTTCTTTTTCCGTTTCGGAATTATTATTTTTTGAATTTAATATCCATTCTTCCCACTTTAAATTTAATGACCACTCATACTTATTATGTTTTGATTTATAACGGACTAAACATTTTCTTTTTAATAGCTTGTCACATTCGGTAATAATTCCCGATCGGCTTTTATTTGTTCTTTTTGCCATGCTTTCATAAGCTATCACATGCGGTGTCACTTGGTAATTATTATCTTTTATATACCAAAATGTCAGCTTATGAATATATAAAATGATCTTTATTTCTGTGGGTGAAAATTCACCGTTTATCAAATTATCTTGTAATTTGTTCGGAAGTCTTGAATAGTCTTTTAGTATTGAATTTGAAGTTTTACACTTTTTTTCTTCCATTTCTTAATTCCTTTTATCATTCAGCGAGAAATATTCGCAGTGGCATGGGGGAACCCCAAAAGAAGCGGGGGCGGGGGGGATATGGCCCCATTCGTGCGGGGAAAAGCCTATAAATAATATAAAACAGATAAATTTCACTCTTATATTAAAATTAAAAAA
>JAGCCP010000036.1 GCA_017651625.1 Candidatus Ruminimicrobiellum bubulum
AAAAATAACTATGAATTTGAGTTGCAAATGTAGTTTCAAAAAAATATAAAAAAGAGAGCACAGTATTACAAATTGGATATACTATGGCTCCATTTTAATAATTGGTATTTTAAACAAAAAGTCGGCTATTTTTATCCTAAAAACAATAAGACTATATGGTACGGGTTGCCCCGTGTTAGGGAATAGGTTTCTTTGTAACAATCGATATCTTTAGATATCATTGAGTATACTCTATATAACTCTAGATATCGCCAGACAACTCATATTGTTTTATCTTTCAAGACTGTTCGGATCAGACAAGAAATCTAATAGCCCAATGTACAAGATTCCATTTTGATCTTGCCTTGGAACAATATTATTAAATACAACAACTATTTTCTTAAATGAGTCGCCAGTGTTATTTAAAGATTTAATTTCCTTTTCATTTTTTTCATCATTAGCAATTTCATAAGCGGACTGGATGTAATATCTTTTACTGCCTTTATTGGCCACAAAATCAATTTCAAGGAAGGTTTTAGTTTGCTTATCGTTACCATTTTCATCTTTAATGGTTTCACGATATTCCACCGCTCCAACATCAACTAAATACCCGCGATATCTTAATTCGTTATAAATAACATTTTCCATTATATGGGTGTATTCAACTTGCCTAAAACCAATACGTGCATTCCTAATGCCTAAATCTTCAAAATAGATTTTATAAGGAGTTGAGATATAACTCTTTCCTTTAACGTTATATCTATGAGCGATATCGATTAAGAAAGAGTCTTTGAAATATTTAATATAATTCGCAATGGTATCTTCTGTTAATCCATCGCTATGTTTGCTTTTAAAAGTGGCTGCTAATTTCTTTGGATTGACCAACCCAGAAATGTCGGATGCCAAAATATTAAACAATTCATCTAATTGATTAGTGTTACGAATACCATATCGATTAATGATATCACTAAAATATGTTTGACCAATCTGAGTGTTGAGATAGTTCACTCTATCTTCGTCGTTTTGAGAAAGAACAACTAATGGAAGGCCACCATAATTCAAATACATGTCTAAAGATTTGCTTTTGTCATTATCGTAGTAGTTCCAACATTCAGAAAACGATAATGGCAAAATATGGATTTCATCACCACGACCTCTAAATTCGGTGATTATGTCTTCAACTAAAAACTTAGCGTTACTTCCGGTAATATAAATATCCAAGTTATTTTGGTAAAGAAGTCCATTAAGAACAAATTCAAATGCTTCTAATTCTTGAACCTCATCTAAAAGGATAAAATAATGACCGCCTTTTGATATTTTCTTTGACAAATAATTACTGAATTTTTGAGGATCAACTTTCTTTTTTGCCATTTTAAGTTCAAGAAGATTTTCGCCAATTAATGACAAATCTTTTTCTGAATCGAAAGCAAATTTAATAATCCTATTCAAAGGAATCTTTTTTTCTTGGACTAAATAATTGTAAAAAATAGTATTCAAGAGGAAGGATTTACCACTTCTTCTTAAGCCAGTTATTACTTTAATCATTCCATTATCGATTTTACGAATTAATTGTTCTAAATATTTATCTCTTTTAATATTCGCCATATGGAACCCTCCTAGCGATTAAATTATAAAATTTAGGCTCGAAAAACGCAATATTTCTATTCGATTTTTTTTACATTTTGGTAAATTATATCGACTCTATTGCCTTGGCTTTATTAATAATTCAAAGACTAAAGTCGCTACTTTTAAAATTGCATTTGCGTTCTATTAACATATTCGCTGATGCGCTTTTTGCAATTTCGTAACATCATTTAACGATTAAATGCTAATAGAATCTATCTTTTCGTATGAAAACAAGGATTTTTAGAAAAGGAGAGGTGATATAAATATACAGGACACATACTGTATATATCATTTCAGGCCGATATGATTTGTCTCGTTTTTTGGAGTTGACATTTTTTCTCGTAACAAATATTTTTTAATTGTTTTATTTAGTATGTTGCACTTCTGTTGCACTTGATAGTTTAAACTATAATTGCGAAAGTGAGGAAATAGTATGCCAAACAAATACGAACC
>JAGCCP010000037.1 GCA_017651625.1 Candidatus Ruminimicrobiellum bubulum
AATCCTCAGTAGCTCAATGGCGGAGCATTCGACTGTTAATCGAAGGGTTGCTGGTTCGAGTCCAGCCTGGGGAGTTTTTATTACAAAAGTTCGTTTTCAGCCCATGTTAAAAAATGTGTCTAAAATAAACATTATTATTGCCTTATAGACTTGACTTGTTAAACAAGAGAGTTAAGATGAATAGTGACATAGCAAGCGTTTTAAGACTTCGCAGGTTCGGGTCCAGCGCAAGCGAGCAGAGTGCGAAGTGCTTTTGCAAAAAGAACAAAGTTCTGTGAAGCAAAACACGTAGGCACGTTTAATGCGAGCGCAGCAAGACAACCCAGGCAGTTTTAAGAGTTTGTGTATATAGATATTCATGATACTCTCTGGGTGGGTTTGTAGATGTAGATTATCAGAGAGATTGAGAAAAGTAACCCCGGAAGTTTGAGAGAATTCTCAAATATAGTTAGACAGGACAAATATAAATAGACATAACAAAGTGTAGATTATCAGAGAGATTGAGAAAACTACCCCCGGAAGTTTGAGAGAATTCTCAAACTTTTTACATTCTGAGGGAAATTTTTCAAAACTCACTGATAAAAACTCTTAAACTCCCTGATAATTCACTCTCAAAGTTACTGATACTTTTTTGTAAAGTTGTGTGTTAAAATGCATAGATTTATATTAATTTAAAAGCAGTTTAGCGAAAATCTCCCAACTTACGTTTGCCCCTTTAATAATTTTTGTCCGAGTTCGTAAGCATTTTGTAAATCTTTCGGGAATTGTTCTTCTCTTTGTTTCGCTTTATCAGCTTCATTAAAGGTTTCGCAAATATATTTTGAATAATCATCAAATTGGTAGGTATTAAAAGCATAAGCAATTAACGGTTTTGAATAATACCAAGTCAAAAAGTTTTCCCAAAGCTCCATATTTTGCCTGTAACCACCCTCAATCATTTCTTTTTCATCAACATTCATTGTATAAATACAAGCAGTCGGAATTTTATGCTCAACAAGTGTCGGATAGCCCTCTTTATAAAGCATATTAGGGAAAAATAACCTTTCATAAAATGAATGCATCTGCCCTGTAATTGTTCTATAATATATCGGAGAACCGAAAATCAAAGCGTCAGCATCTTTCAATTTTTCTAAAACAGGCGTTAAATCATCTTTTAAGGCACAAGTTCTTAAAAATTTTTCATCTTTACGTTTACATGCAAAACAACTTTTACAGCTTGTAAAATTCAGGTCAAAAAGGTTTATTCTCTCTACTTGCGCATCAGGAAATTCTGCTTTCACTCCCTCTAATGCTTTATCAAGCATTTGCGCTGTATTTTTATTTCTTCTTGGGCTTCCGTTTATTGCATATACTTTTTTCATTTTCCATAATCCCCTATTTTACATCTTGCTTGAAAATCTACTTTGACAGTGTAGCATAAATATAGATATGGGGGATAAGGGAGGTAAGTTATGAGAGACGATATTAAAGAATATAATGAGGTAGAAAATGTTGCAAGAAAATTCTGCGAAGCCGTAAAATCAGGGAAAAGCGAAATTGTAAAACCATATTTTTATGAAAAAGCTTGCTTTTTCGGTCAACTGAACGAAGAAACATATCAATCAGGACCAATAGAAGAATTTTACAAAACCATTGATACCTTTGGTGCTTGCGGTGATGATTATATCTCAAGAATTGATATTTTAATGCTTGAAAAAACAATTGCAGTTGTTCAAGTCATTGAAGATAATTGGCATGGATACAAGTTTACAGATATTCTAAACCTGAACAAAATCAACGGAGAATGGAAAATTGTCGCTAAAGTTTATGACACTTTATCCAAAGAATAAGCATAATTAGTATTGATAAAAAGCAAAAGTCTTTATTATGGCTTTTGCTTTTTGCTATAATATTTGCAATAGAGGTGCTACAATGAAAAAATGTAAAATAACAGTTTTGAAACGAAATTTTGATGAAGAACTGGCAAAAGAATACGGCGTTGAGGGTTTGACCGCTTGCCCAATGCTTAAAGAGGATCAAGTTTTCTATGCTGATTGGGAATGCCCTGAAGGGTTTTGCAACGAAGCGTGGAAGGCGATTTATCAATATGTTTTCACTCTTGCTCATGGCGGAGCAACAAAAGAACCTTTCTATTACGGAGATTGGATAAGAAAACCGGGGGTTGCGATTTGTTCCTGCAATGACGGACTTCGCCCCGTGATATTCAAGATTGAAGCAGAGGAGTAAATAAAAATGGACGCAAAAGAATTATGCACCTGCAAAAATACAAAATGTAAATTACACCCGCTAAATCACGATTTAGGCTGCACTCCTTGTATTGAAAAAAATTTAAAAATGGATGAGATGCCAAATTGTTTCTTTGATAAAATTGACCCCGAGCACAAACGCAAAGGAACAAAAACAAAAGATTATGCAGAATTTTTGTTACGTCATGAACAATAATTGTCTGTATTATAAATCTCTTTAAGAATCCTAATAAACTCTTTCAAGCTTTCCCTTTTATCGTCAGTATGAACACATAAATAACATTCAAATTTTTCTTCACAATCAAATGGAATCCATGCAAATTCCCCTGTGTAATCTTGAAAAAATCCGGGGGTTAGACAGATTCCTTTATCCGCCAAAATATTTGTCATTGTTGTTTCATGGGTTTCTGAATTAAAATAATCTATATCGATTGAATTTATTATTCTCTGCTGCAGGGCTTTCAATTGCGGTGGAGAACCGCCGCCTACCATTAAAGTTCT
>JAGCCP010000038.1 GCA_017651625.1 Candidatus Ruminimicrobiellum bubulum
AATGAGTGACGGAGCGGAAGGTAAATTAGTAGTAGAAGACAATTTAACAAACCAAGCAAATATAACACAGAAAGAAATAGAAATAACCGGTGGCGACTTTGAAAATGTAAGAACAAGTTCAATAACAGCAGAAAAGATAACGGTAGCAGACGGTTCATCATTAGTAACAGATGCAGCAGGTTTGGATATAAGTGATAGTATAACAATAACCGGAGAATCAACATTGTTGAATTTGAAAGATGATGGTGAAGCAGAAATAGATGCAACAATAACCGGAGCAGGAAAGATTGTTAAAGAAGGTGAAGGAACAGTAACATTGAGCGGAGACAATACATATACCGGAACGACAACAATTACAGGTGGTGCAATAGAAATAGGTTCGGCGGACAATATTAGTACAAATACAATATACATGGATGGTGGTAAGTTAATAATAAGTGCAGAAGAAGAAGTAGAGTTAGGAAACGAGATAATCGGAACGGATCATAACGACGTTGATATAGAAGTAACCGGAGAAAACGCAGTATTAACAGGTGAAATATTAGGAAACGAAAACTTAGTAAAGACAGGAGAAGGAATATTAGATTTACAGATGGATTCTAACTCTTATGCAGGAGATACCGTAATAGGTGAAGGCGGAATAAGAGGAACAACTGAAAATATTAACGGAAAAGTAATAGGCAGCGGAGATGAAAATTCATCAGTTGAATTCTATGATGAAGATGGTGAAGTAACATTGAACGAATTTGATACAGAAAAGTTCATAGGAACATTTGAAAAAACAGGTGCTGCAACGATGACCGTAACAAATAACTTCAAAGCGATAAATGCAAATATTACAAATGGAACATTTGTAATAAACAATGATGCTTCAATGGGTGGAAGCGGAAGCACATTTGAGGTGACAGATACTATGAAATTAACCGATTCAATCTTGAAAGGTTATGGTGATATAACAACAGGTGATTTGATAATCGGTAAAAATGCATCTCTTGCTCCGGGAAATTCAACGACTACATTTAAAGTAAACGGAAACTTAATATTTGAAGATAACGGAAACTATGATGTAGAATTCGGACAGTTCGATATGGATAGTGAAGGTCATTATAATGATAATACTCAAGTATCGGGAACGACCACAATCGGAGAAGATGCAACAATAACATTGAACAACTTGGAAGGTAAATATTATGTTGCAGAAACGATAGAATTAATAAATTCCGGAACGTTGGCAGACGGATATGAATATAAAGAAGAAAATGTAACATTTAACGATAACGATGCCAGAGATTTGAGAGTAGGATATGATACGAGAATATCGACAAGAGTATATACTGAAGGAAATATTTTGAAAATAGATTTACAAAGAAAACAAAGTGAATATTCTGTGGCAACAGACTTTGACAGAAGTCATAATGAACAAGAAGCGGCAAATACAATAGATGCAGTTTCTACAGGAAAAGGAGGAGATATAACTTTACCGTTGGATGTGATGGAACATTTCTACTATTATGAAGATCCTGAAACAGGAGAAACAAATATACCTGCATTAAAAGCAGCACTCAATGATGTTGCAGGTGTAATACATGCAAATGCAACTAACTTAACATTTTTTAATTCAAAGGCGGAACATGTATACGATAAAATTAAGGAAAGAACAAGTTATGCACCATGCACAAAAATTCACGATAGAATATGGGGAGAATATTATTACAATACATATAATGTTGACAAAGATGATAACTCACCTAAATTTAATACGACTACAAACGGATTCTTGGTAGGATTTGATATTATATCATCGAAAAAACAAGAAGAGGAATCGCTAAACGAAAATAATGAAGACAGAGAATTAAAGATAAGTTATGTAGACGGCAACGAATCAAACGTATATTTTGTTGATGGTAACGAAGCAGGAATAAACGAATATTTTGTTGATGGAAACTTTGTTTCAAAGAAATATTATGTAAGAGGTAATGAAGACGAACCTATAGAATATTTTGATGGTAACGAAATGAAAAAGAATGAAAAATATGAACCGGTACCACAAGTATATTTTGTTGATGGTAATGATATAAAGATAAATGAAAAACCTGCAGAAAAATCTAAAGAATATTATGTAACCGGTAATGAAGAATCTCCGAACGAATACAATATTGATGGTACTGAAAATGATTCGGATATACAATATGAAGCAGAAGAATCGTCGGAGGAAGGACAATGGATATTGGGAGTTATGGGTGGATATGGTACAAACGAATTAAAACAAAGAAGAGATAAAACATCCATGAATGATATTAATTTAGGTTTATATGGCGGGTATGAAAACAATAAATGGTTGCTAAAAGGTATGTTGTTGGGTGGATATGAACAATATACAATCGATAGAACAATAGAGTTTATGGATAGAACCGCAAACAGTGATCATAACGGTTATAGTGCAGCATTAGATTTAGAGGCAGGATATAAGATAAGTTTGAACAAAAAAGATAGTCAAGCAAGACATAAGATGTACTTGAAGCCGTTCGTTGGAGTAATCGGAAGCTATATGAATAACGAAAGTTATGAAGAAAAAGGTGCTGAATCACTGAATTTAAAAGTAGAAAATTATGATGCAGTGACAGCCGAAGCAAGAGCAGGACTTGAAATAAACGGAAAAATAAAGAAGTTCGGTTGGTATGCAAAGGCCGGAGTAAGACAGTTGTTAACCGATAAACGTAACGAAATTGAAATGTCGTTATTGGACTTTGCAGATGAAACTAAGATGAAGATATGGAGTGCAGAAAATGCACAAACGACATTGACCGGTGGAATCGGAGCAGATTATGCTTTGTCTGAAGATTGGACAATATTTGCAAACGGATTAGGAAATTTTGCAGATGTTTCAACTAACTATTATGCAAATATAGGATTAATGTATAAATTCGGATGCAAACATAATAAAGAAGTTGCAAAGGAAAATAAAGTTGATGAAATTGTTATAGTGGATAATAAAGCAAATGCGGAAGAAGAATTAAGAAAACAATTGGAAGAAAAAGCATTGAGAGAAGCAGAAGAAAGAGAAAAAGCATTAAGAGAAGCTGAAGAAAGGGAAAAGGCATTACAGGAACAAATACAAAATTATAAAGCCAAAATTGTAAGCGAACAAGAAGCTCAACAAATGAAAGAAAAAACAATTACAAGTTTGAGAATATCCGGTCCTACATTCAAGTTTGGAACAACTGAGCTTAGTGAAGAAGGTAAAGGAAAATTGAAAGAAGTTGCACAAGAAATAAAAAATTATCCGGATGCGGACGTATTAATAGAAGGTCATACAGATAGTATAGGAAGTGATGAAGTTAACCAGAAATTATCTGAACAAAGAGCTTCTTCAGTGGCAACATCGTTAAAGAAAGATTATAAGATTACGAACAATATTTCCGTAATCGGTAAAGGTGAAAAAGAGCCGATAGCTTCTAATGAAACAGAAGCCGGCAGAGCGAAAAACAGAAGAGTTGAAATTATACTTACAACCGCAGAATAATCGGATATAGTATTAAAAAGCAGGTAAGAAAAATCTTACCTGCTTTTTTTATTTCAAAAATTACTAATTACTAATTTCCAATTGTTTTTGGTGGTTGTTAACAACTTGTGGATAACTTTTGTTTTTAATCTGTATTTACCGAGTGAATAGGGGGTAAAACAGTGGCGGTTGATAACTGTTTTACTTGTTATTAAAGTAAAAAAAGTTGTTGACAAGTATCCAATCAGCAGTTATACTTACATTGCCCTTGGTGATGTAGTAACAAGTAAAACTTGTGGTACGGACTGCCATAACTGTCCCTTTCACCAAGGGCTTTTTATTTGCATAAAAAAAGCACCTTTCGGTGCTTTTTTAAGTTTATAGATTATAGCTGAAAACTTAAAGTTTGTTGTAAGAATTCACTTTGTGAATTTTTGTTGTTTATTAGAAAATTTTGTTTCACAAAATTTTACATTAAACTTTAAACTGTAAGCTGTCGTTTAGTAGTTAACTAAATATTCATCAATTTCCCATTGATGAACTTTTGTTCTGTAAGCATCCCACTCATCAATTTTAGACTTTGTATAAAGATTAAAAGCATGATCTCCCAAAGTTTGTTTGATAAGTTCACTTTTTTGCATTGCTTTAACTGCATTTATTAAATTGTGCGGTAAATTTTCTATACCTGCTTTATCTCTTTCTTCTTTTGTCATTTGATAAATATTTCTGTCAACTGCAGGTTTTATTTTCATATTCTTTTTTATACCGTCGATTCCTGCTGCCAAACAAGATGCTAATAAGAAATAAGGATTTGCCGAAGGATCCGGATTTCTTAATTCTATTCTGGTAGAAGCACCTCTTGCCGCGGGTATTCTTACCAAAGGACTTCTGTTTCTTGCAGACCAAGCAATATAAACAGGAGCTTCATATCCCGGAACCAATCTCTTATAAGAGTTTACAAGCGGATTGGAAATTGCAGAGAAAGATTTTATGTGATACATCAACCCCGCAATATATTTATATGCTATTTTTGAAAGTCCCAATTTATCTTTTTCGTCATAAAAAGCATTTTTGCCATTTTTAAATAACGATTGGTTTATGTGCATACCGGAACCGCAAATACCGAATATCGGTTTCGGCATAAATGTTGCATGTAGTCCATGTTTTTGTGCTATGGTTTTAACAACAAGTTTAAAAGTGTTTATGTTATCTGCGGTTTTTAAAGCATCCGCATATTTAAAATCTATTTCGTGTTGGCCTCTTGCAACTTCGTGGTGTGCCGCTTCTATTTCAAAACCCATATCTTCAAGAGTTAAGCACATTTCTTTTCTTGCACTTTCACCTAAATCTATAGGAGCAAGATCAAAGTATCCTGCAGCGTCATGAGTTTTCGTTGTAGGTTTTCCCTGTTCGTCTGTTAAAAATAAAAAGAATTCAAGTTCGGAACCTACATTAAATGTATAACCTAACTTTGCGGCATTTTTTAAACTTCTTTTTAAAATATTTCTCGGACAACCTTCAAAAGGTTTTCCGTCGGGAGTATAAATGTCACAAATTAATCTTGCAACTTTGCCTTCTTCCTGTTTCCATGGGAATATTACAAATGTGTCGGGATCGGGATGTAAGTACATGTCACTTTCTTCGATTCTTGCAAAACCTTCAATAGAAGAACCGTCGAACATGCACTTATTATCTAATGCTTTTTCGATTTGTGTTGCTGTTATTGCAACATTTTTAAGTTGACCGAAAATATCGGTAAACTGCAATCTGATAAATTTTACATCTTGTTCTTTAATGATTTTAATAACGTCTTGTTTAGTATATCCCATGATATCTCCTTACGGAAATTTATGATTAGAGTAACATTATATTAAAAAAGAATTGTGTTGTAAAATTTTTATATATTTTTTGTCGTTGTAGTTTGCCGTTAAAGACCTTAAAATTTTGTGTTAGAATGAAACAACTAACGAATGAAGTGTACTTGGATTCCGTAAGGGTGTACTCGATTGAGTCAGTTGCAAAATTATAACCAAAATATTAAGGTCGCTATAAGTTGTTATACAGAATATTTCTTAACATCTTCGTTTGCTTGTTTGATAGGTTTTATTGTCTCGCATCCGCCGACACATCCGCCTTTACATACCATAACTTCTATCAGGTTTGAATTACAATGCCCGTCGGCATATGCGGAAAGTTTTAAAACATTTTTCTTATCCAAATCGGTAATAAGTTCGTCTTTTATAAATTTCGTATCAATTCTTAAATAATGTTTTAATGCTTGAGATACTCCGCCGGTAACGGCAAACTCTCTTGCATATTTTGTAGGAACATCTTCCGATTTAGTTTCTTGACATAAATCTATATTTATATGTTTCGTATTAATTATTGCTTGTAATTCCTGAAATGTTAAAACATAATCTATCAAAGGATCTTCCTGTGCTTCTTTTCTTTTCGATAAGCAAGGTCCTATAAATACCGTAATACAGTCCGGATATTTTTGTTTTGCAATTTCTGCCGTATAGTGCATCGGTGTATAAGTATCCGACACAAACGGTTTTAATTTTTCAAGATGTTTTTTTACAAGTCTTATATAAGCATGGCAACATGATGTTGTCATAAATTGTTGTTTGTTTATTACTAACTTGTTTTCAAATTCTTCCGCTTCTTTTTTTGCGGTTATATCGGCACCTAAAGCAACTTCAAAAACATGTTCAAACCCTATTTGTTTAAGAGCGGTTGTAATTTTACCGACAGAAGCACCGAACTGTCCGGTTATGGATGGTGCCATTAATGCTACAAGTTTTTTTGTATGCAAAAGTTTTAGAACATCAAGAAGTTGTCTT
Source organism: Candidatus Ruminimicrobiellum bubulum (assembly GCA_017651625.1). Lineage (GTDB taxonomy): Bacteria > Elusimicrobiota > Endomicrobiia > Endomicrobiales > Endomicrobiaceae > Ruminimicrobiellum > Ruminimicrobiellum bubulum. The sequence continues at coordinate 6,346 of JAGCCP010000038.1, forward strand.
CTTACCATTATGGCACCGAACGGACAAGCACTTATGCATTTTCCGCAACTTATACATAAACTGTGATCAATGTTTGCTCTGCCTTTACCGTCTTTTTTTATTGCATTTACGGGACATGCTTCTTCGCATGGAACAACAAGTTTTAAAATTGCATTGTAAGGGCAGGCTTCTTTACATTTTCCGCAGTTTTTACATTTGTCCGTATCTATATGTGCTTTATGATCTTCAAAAGATATTGCACCGAAATTGCAGGCATTTATACATTTTCTGGACAAGCATTCTTTACATATTTCGCTTACCATGAATCTGCTTTTAACACAAGCCGAACATGCAGATTCAAGTACGGTTAAAAGTTTGTTGTTTGTTTTATATTTTTTTTCGTTTTCAGGTTTAAGGTAATCCGATAAAGGCAATGCCTCATCAACATCGTTTATGGAATAGCCGAGTGCCGCAAGAGTTCTTAATTTTAAAATTGCTCTTTCTTTATACACACAACAACGAACTTGTGCATCGCTACCTTTAGGTATAATATTGAACGGTAAATGGTTAATGTCGTCAAGATTGTTTTCAAAAAATAATCTGCAAATTTCTTCCAATACTTTTGTTTTAAAATATTCCGAATAATTTATTTCCTGTTTCATAATATATATATTCTATCAATTTTAAAATGAAAAGGGAAAACGGATGCAGTGTTTGTTGGCGAACAACCGCATCCGTTTTCTTCTGTGGAGAAAGTAAATTCTCGTCAAGACTATACAACAGAAGATTTGAAGATTGGAAGATTGGATGATTGGAAGTTCAAATGTAAAATTTGCTTTGCAAATTTTGTTAATATTTAATCTTCCTTTTTTTTTCTATTCTTCCGTTCTTCTAATCTTCTAGTCTTCCAAATTGCCGACGGCAATTTTTAGAAACCTATTTGCATTCTTATAGAACCTACGAAAGCGGAATTATCTGCTCCGTGTTCTTCAGACATTCCACCGCAAAGATTGTTTACATACTGAATGCTTGGTGTAACGGCTAAATAGTCACTTATATTCCAGCTGTAATAAACTTCTAAATGATCTTCCGCTTTGAAATCTAATCCATAAGCATCTTTTGCTTTATCGGAAACCATCATTTGGCCGAAAGCCAAACCTACAATATCTTCATCACCCAAAGCTTTAATTTTTGCTTGTGCACCGATACTCCATGTCTGATTGCAAGGAGAATTATAGTCGCCGTCAAAAGTGCTAATTGCAGAAGAAACAGCATCATCTCTTTTCCAACTATATCTTGCAAATACACCGAAAATATCTGAAATTTGTTGATCTATACTAACGCCGAAACCATAATCCGTTGTTTGTTCATCATCTTCCCATTTTGTACCACCATCAAGTAAACCCCAAGCATAAATTCTGTAATTTCCTTCCATATCTTCTATGAGGCCGGGTTTAAAATTTACTTGTGCTGAAACAAAACCATGTCTTGTAATATCATCGTTGTTAATTTCTTCATCAGGACCGATTTCAATTGTGTTTTCTACATTAAGATATTGAGCTGCAACATCTATAAAATCGGTTTCATAAACTGCTTTCATACCGATGGCATTATCTCCGAAAGAAATTACCGGTGCATTTCTAAAAATATCACCTAAAAACTGTGATGTTTCATCGTTTGCATAAGCATTATCATCCAATGATGATGTAGGATCTATAACACCGAATGTCATTCCAAAGCTGTCAGTAAATTTATGTTCAAACCAGGCTTCGGTTACAGATACCTGATTTCCGGAATCATCTGCATCTCTGTTAATTCCCGAAAAAGCCGTAAAACGGGTATTTGCATCGCCGCTTCCTGTTTCCAAGTGCAAAAAAGCTGTGTTGTTATCATCAAACTTTTTTTCAATTTCCAAATCTACGGAGTATGAACCGATTGCAGGTGTTTCATAAAGACCTACATTTGTTGCTTGTGCAACATTTGATTTTTGTAAAGTTTGCAAAATCAAAGTTATTCCTCCGTTAATTGAAAGACCTTCCAAAAGACCTTCTGTCTCTGCTGCATAGGCACTTGATATGCCTAATGTTAATCCTGCTGCCAAAAATGCTGCTGCTACTACCTTCTTCATCTTTTTCTACTCTCCTTTTTATATTTTTTTGCCAACTATTTTTTGTTTTTAGATTTTCTCATAAGTTGTGTCATACAACTGTCGCTTTTGGAACAACTTCCGCAATTGTTATCACAACCGCAACCGCAATCGCACTTTCCGCCTTTCACCTGCTTAAATATTTTTTTTATAAGAACAAATGCACAAAGTGCCACAATTAATAAAACAAACAATGTTTCCATACTACCTCCAACTGCTTTTTCTTGAAGGATAGCGGACTAGATGTATAGAGAAACGGAAAAAGCAAAAAAAGATTGTAGTTCTCCATACATCTATACATCGCTCCTAGAATCCCAGGAGTTTTCCGCCCTGATAAACAATGAACGATAACAAATATCCCAAAACGGTCGTCCAAGCAAAAAGTATTATCAGCCATTTTAATCTTGAACCGGCTTCTCTATAGAACACCGCTATCGCAACTATACAAGGAACATAAATTAAACAGAACATTAAAAATGCTACGGATTTTAACGGACTCCAATCCGGATCGGAAGCAATTTTATCTGCTAAAGAACCTACTGCTTCTTCATCTTCAACATCTGTTTCACCCATGGAATAAATTGTACCCAACGTACTTACCACAACTTCTTTTGCTGCAAGACCTGCAATTAGAGCTATACCCATTTTACCGTCAAAACCGATAGGTTTTATTACAGGTTCTATGAAATGTCCTAATCTTCCGATATAACTTTGATCCATTTGTGCTGCTGCAACTTCTTCTTCCGAAACTTCGCCTAACTTTTCTTCATCTACTTTAGGGAATGTTAAACCTGCCCAAATAAGAACAGACATTAACAATATAATTGTTCCGGCTTTTTTAATATACAACCAACCTCTTTCCCACATTTTAAGTAAAAGACCTTTTATTGTAGGAACTCTGTAAGGGGGAAGTTCCATAACAAAATAGCCCGGTTCACCTTTAAACAATGTTTTCTTAAATACCCATGCGGAAAATAGTGCTATAACTACACTTAATGCATAAAATATGAACATTGTGTTTGCCGCTTGTGTTGAATTCTTGCTAAAGAATGCCGCTATAAAAAGTGCAAATATAGGAAGTTTTGCACCGCATATCATAAACGGTGTAACAAGAAGTGTAATAATTCTGTCTTTGGGATTATCTATTGTTCTTGATGCCATCATAGCAGGAACAGCGCAACCGTTAGTTGCAATCAAAAGTGAAGCAAACGATTTTCCGTGCAACCCGAACTTTCTCATAACCCTGTCCATAATAAACACTGCTCTTGCCATATATCCTGTATCTTCAAAAAATGCTATGGCAAAGAACATACATATAATTTGCGGAAAGAATCCCAAAACTCCGCCAACACCGGCGATTATACCGTCTACTATTAATGATTGAAAAACTCCTTCAGGAATTACACCTGTTGCAAAATCAGAAAGCCAACCGATACCGGCTTCAAACCAACCTACAATAGGTTCGGATACCGTAAATGCAAATTTAAAAATAATGTACATTACGAGCAAAAATATAGGTACTGACCAAATTTTGTTTAAAACAATTTTATCTATTGTTTCCGTAAAATCTTTTTTTGCGGACTTTGATTTTGACAAAACGTCACTGACAACTATTTTTATCCAATCATAAATTTTGTCTGCAAAAACAGCTTCAAGATTTTCGTTATGCAAATTGAAGATAGCCTTATTACTTTTTTCTACCTGTTCGATTATTTTTGAAGAAACAGGGGATTTTTTAATTTTTTCCAAAGCATAACTTTCTTTTTTTATTAACTCTACAGCCAAAAAGTTAACAGGATACTTTAATACAAGATTTACATCTTCCGATATAATCTGACAAATAGTATCTTTTTCTTTATTAATTTCTTTTCCGTAATCTATTGAAACGGATTTTATTGTTTTTTTCTTACTTAGAACATCTGTTACAACTTTTAATAATTCTTCTGTTCCTTTGTTTTTACTTGCGACTATAGGAACAGCAACTACATTATATTTTTCTTCCAATTTTTTATAATCTATTTTTTGACCTTTGTTTTCCAAAATATCGGTCATGTTCATTGCAATGATAACAGGGATTTTTAATTCCGATAACTGTGCATACAAATAAAGATTTCTTTCAAGGTTTGAAGAATCTACAACATCTATTACAAGCTCCGGCTTTTCTTCAATTAACACATTTCTTGCTACGATTTCATCTTCCGAACTTGCCGATAAACCGTAAATACCGGGCAAATCTATAATTTGAAGTTCATAACCGTTTTTTGTTACAAATGCTTCTTTTTTTTCTACGGTAACACCGGGATAATTTCCTACATGTTGTCTTAACCCCGTTATATTGTTAAACAAACTTGATTTTCCACAGTTTGGGTTACCGGCCAAACATATTTTTACTTTTTTTAAACTTTCCACTTTGTTTTATACCTCTTTTACCAAAATTTTTGATGCACTATTACTGTCTAATGCAATTTTTCCGCCTTTTAATAAGACGGTTATAAATCCGGACTTCATATCTCTTAAGATTTTTAATTCTTCACCCGGAACAAACCCTAAATCTATTAGTTTTTTTCTTTCGTCTGTGGCTATATTGTCAAAAGCCAAAAATCTTAAGGATGTATTTTCCTTCCCGTTTAATAATGTCATCATTAAACCTCCACTAAAATTTGTGAAGCTTCATCTTTTCTGAGACTTAAGTTGTAACCTCTTATTGTTACTTCTATAGGATCTCCCAAAACGGATTTTTTTGTTACAACAACTTGTTCTCCTTTCAAGATACCCATAGAAAGTAATTTTTTCGTTAAAACCGAATCAGATGCCGTTATTTTTTTTACTTTGGCGAGTTGATTCAATTTTAAATTGCTTAAAACCATCTCCATTTTTTTCTTTCTCCTCCTGTATTTTTATCATGCTTTTAGTTATTGTTAAATTTATTAGTCTTATATTATCTTTTTAGTTTTAATTATAAATATTAGTTTTATCTAACTTAAAGACCAAAAAAATATAAAGCACCAAGTGCTTTTTTATATAATTACAAATTATCTTTTAAATTCTTCCGCCAAAAGAAAATCCTATCGCTTCCACAGCCGACTTTACTTCTTCATCGGTAGGATTACCGTCAACATAAGCAACACCTTCACTCAAATTTACATTTACTTCCTTTACCGATTTCAAATTACTTATTACTTTTGTTACATTAGCTTTACAATGGTTACATGTCATCCCGTTAATTTTAAATGCAATTTTGTTACCATTATTTTCCATAACTTCCGCCTCTTCTCTGTTTTTTTTGAACAATATTGAATTTGCTAAAAGAGCAAACAATATAAACGAACAAACAACTTTAAAATAATAAAAACCGCCGTGATGATTATGTGCAGACATACCGAAATTAGAAACATCAAACCAACTTGCAGGCAAAAAGTTGTCCATAATAAGTCCGCATCCTATCGCGCCTATAACAAGTGTTATTAAATAAATAACAAATGTTTTTTTGCCTAACACTTTACCTATAACCATCATTGAAGCAATGTTTGCAGCAGGGCCTGCCATAAGTAAAACAAGAGCAGTGCCGGGGCTCATACCTTTCATCATTAACGCTATTGCTATAGGTATGGAACCGGTAGCACAAACATACATAGGAATTGCAACTACAAGTATTAACAACATTGTTAATAATGTGTTACCTTTAAATATTGTAAAAAAATTGTCCGGAACAAAATAGGCAATAAGGCCTGCAATTATTAAACCGAACAAAAGCATTTTACCTATATCTTCCATCATTTCAACATAACCGTACTGAAACACTCTTTTTATTTTTTGGCCGAACGAAAGTTTTTGTTCTTCTGTGTTTTTTTGAACAGCAACTTTAACAGGTTCTTCTTTTGAAGTAAAAATATTTGTTACAAGACCTGCAAAAATTGAAGTAAAAAATGCTGCTATCGGACGAATAATTGCAAAAGGAAGTCCCAACAATGAGTATGTTGCAATGATTGAATCTACTCCTGTTTGCGGTGTTGCTATAAGAAAAGAAATAACAGAACCTTTTGATGCCCCTTCTTTGTGTAGTGCCATTGCCGTAGGTATTACGCCGCAAGAACATAACGGTAACGGAATACCAAACAACGTTGCATATAAAACAGATGTCCAATTATTTTTTGATAAATATTTTGAAAAAAGTTGTTGCGGAACGAGAACATGCAATATTCCCGCAAACAAAAAACCAAGCAACAAATAAAACGACATTTCATTAAATATTGAAAAAATAATAGTTGCTATTTCTTTTAAAAAGTCCACTGTATATATTATTCCTTACTTATTAGTTTTTTTAGTATTTTTTTTATCTATTTTACCTATAAAGAATATAAGTTTTGCCAATGTTTCATCGCTTATAGTATGTTCCATTCTGCAAGCATCTTTTAAAGCAATATCTTCATCAACACCTAATATTTCAGTAAAAAACTGGACCAAAACATCTTCTTTATGTTGAATATCGTCTGCAATTTGTTTCCCTTCAGGAGTAAGTTCAACATAACCGTATTTTTCATGAATTATAAGACCTTTATCAGCAAGAACATTTAAAGCAATATTTACACTTGAATTTTTTACATCCAATTTTTTGCTTATATCTTTAACTCTTGCAATTTTGTTTTTTCTTATGAGCATACCTATCGTTTCCAAATAATTTTCCAAAGATTCGGTAAGTTTTTTGTTCATAAAATCTCCTTTAAACAAATAAAACTTTTTTAGTTTTTATTGAAAATGTTATACTAATCTAACATTTTAATAATTATTTGTCAAGTATCTTGTATAATCGGTAAAAATAAAATTTGCAAAGGATAATTGTTTTTTGTTAAAATACACAAATGTAAATCGGGGCGTGGCGCAGGTGGCTAGCGCACTCCCTTGGGGTGGGAGAGGTCGCTGGTTCAAATCCAGTCGCCCCGATTTTTATAAAATTTGTTAAAGATAACATATTTGAAAACATAATAAAAAAACAACGGACTTAAATATCCGTTGCTTTTTTTATGAAATTTTAAAATATTATTATTTTTTAAAATATCTCTTTAACAAACCGTCAAAACCTTTACCGTGCCTTGCTTCATCTTTTGCCATTTCATGTACTGTATCGTGAATTGCATCGTAATTCAATTTCTTTGCTTTTATTGCAATTTCCATTTTGCCTGCACATGCACCATGTTCGGCTTGAGCTCTGAGTTCAAGGTTTTTCTGTGTTGAATTTGTTACTACTTCACCTAAAAGTTCGGCAAATTTTGCAGCATGTTCCGCTTCTTCAAAAGCATATCTTTTAAAAGCATCTGCAATTTCAGGATAGCCTTCTCTTTCCGCAACTCTCGACATTGCCAAATACATACCGACTTCTGTGCATTCTCCGTTGAAATTTGCTCTTAAACCTTCAACGATTTCTTTATCTTCAACTTGTCCGTCACCTACTTTGTGTTCGGTTGCATAAGTTTTTTCACCTTCAACTATAGCTTCAAGTTTATCTGCCGGTGCTCCGCATATAGGGCATTTATCCGGTTTTGCACCGTCTTCACTTGTCCAACCGCAAACTTTACATACATATCTCATTTTAATACCTCCGTGATTTTGAAGATTGGATGATTTGAGGATTGGAAGATTGGATGTTAAATTGTAAAATTTGCTTTGCAAATTTTATTGTTATTTAAAATTCCGCTTTACTTCTAATCTTCTATCCTTCCATACTTCTATTCTTTCAAAATTGCTTTGCAATTTTAATAATTTTCTACAAAAAGTTCCTGATATGATCTTGGATGATTGCATGCAGGGCATTTCTCTGCAGCTTCTTTAGATTCATAAACATAACCGCAGTTTCTGCATTTCCATTTTACAACACCGTCTTTCGTGAATACTTTTTCGTATTTAATATTGTCTAAAAGTTTTCTGTATCTTTGTTCGTGTGCTTTTTCAACTAATGCAATATATTTGAAACAGTCTGCAATTTCCTGAAAACCTTCTTCTTCGGCAATTCTTGCAAATTCCGGATATGCTTTTGTCCATTCTTCATTTTCACCGTCTGCTGCGGCTTCAAGATTTTGTACGGTTGTACCGATTATTCCTGCAGGAAAACTTGCTGTAATTTCCGCGGTTCCTCCTTCCAAAAATTTGAAAAACTTTTTAGCATGTTCTTTTTCGTTATCTGCTGTTTCCAAAAAAAGTGCGGATATTTGTTCGTATCCTTCTTTTTTTGCAACCGAAGCATAAAATGTGTATCTGTTTCTTGCTTGTGATTCACCTGCAAAAGACTGCAACAAATTTTTTTCAGTTCTTGTTCCTTTTAAACTTTTCATAAGCATTTCCCCTTTTAAATATTAATTATTATATTAAGCTCTAATCTACTAAACAAATATGAGTTTTGTCAAATGAAAAATACTATATTTCAGTTATCCAATCCCCATGAATATTACAATGTTCTATAACGGATATTTTTTTACCTTTGGAGTTTAAAGAAATTGAGCCTTCGGGTTTTAAATTATGTGTTAAAGCTATTCCGCCTATATATTCATTATCCGCATAGAACATTATGTTTGTAATATAGTGTTCCGGCATCATAGGATGTTCAAGTTCACCGACTTTTACTTTTATTTCTTGGATATTTTCATTTATATTGTTTACAGAAATAACCGGAAGATGCTTTTTGTGGCTTTCACCGGTTGTTACAATATCTTCTTTTGTTTTTAATGCATCATCTTTTAGGTTAAATGCTTTTGAACTTGCATTACAAACAGGGCACTTTTCGGGTGCTGTATCCTTTAAATGAATATAACCGCATACGGAACAAACCAATGCTTTTTTCATGATTTTCTCCTATTTTAACTTCTCAACCAACTTTATTCCCGCTTGATAACATTTTTCCAATTCTTCTTTGTTCGGTTTGAATTTTGCTCCGACCTGATCTATAACTTCCACACCGAAAGAAGATAAATTTTCTGCTATTTCTTTTACTGCTCCGCCGGCCCATCCGAAAGAGCCGAACGAAACGGCAATTCTGTTTTTAGGTTTCATGCCTTTAATGAAATGTATAAAACCTGCAATGTAGGCCAACATTTCGTTATCGTGTGTGGAAGAACCTATAACAAATGCTTTTGATTCCAACATTTCGTAAGCAATTTCGGCAAAATCGGTTTTTGCAATGTCGAACATTTTAACTTCTATGTTATTATCAGTTAAGGCTCTTGCAATTTCTCTTGCCATTATTTCCGTTGAGCCCCACATGGTTTCATATACTATAACGGCTTTATTTACAACCGTATTTTTTGCCCATGCCAAATATTTTTCTATAACTTTATTTATATCTTTTCTCCATACAAGGCCATGGCTCGGGGCAATAAAATCTACAAGTAAATTCATTTTTAAAATGTTATTTATACTTCTGTCTATCATGGCACCTAAAGGCCACAATATGTTTGCATAATATTTTGCAACTTCTTTTTCTATTATTCCGCAATCAACTTCGTCGGTAAAAGTTTTGTTTGTTGCTATATGTTGACCGAATCCGTCATTTGAAAATAATACTTTTTGTTCCTGGCAGTATGTCATCATACTATCAGGCCAGTGAACCATTGGCACTTCAACGAAAGTCAATGTGTTATTACCTAAATTAATTTTATCACCGGTTTTAACAACGGTTATATCAATATTTAAATTGTAATATTTTAAAAGTCCTTCTTTTAATTTTGCTGTTCCGTAAAATTTTGCATTTTTTAAAACAGTTGCCATATATTCAATCGAACCGCTGTGATCCGGTTCCAAATGGTTTAATATAACATGTTTTATTTTTTCAGGTTCTATAATTTCGGAAATATTTTTTATAAATTCTTCTTCAAAACCTTTATGAACAACATCTATTAAAGCAGGTTCATTATCCTTAATAATATAAGAATTATAAGTAACACCGCTTTTTGTAATGAAGGTATTACCATGAAAACTTCTCATGTTCCAATCTATTACGCCGACAGAAAAAACATCTTTTGTTATTTGCTTCATTTTTTTATTCCTTTTTACTTTTTGTTAGTCTCTTTTTTCTTTGAACAAACCTGTTATTGCAAGACCGATTAAATATATCGCAATAAACAGATATGATAAATTAACAACGTTTGAACTTATGTGATAGAAAAAAGAACATACGATAAATGCAATAACTACAAGAGGAGCTATCGGTATAAAAGCACATATTATAGCAAGCGGATATGTTATGTATGGAGTGAAATTTATATTTTCTTTAGCAAAAGTTATATAAATTATTGCAGCTAATACTATCTCTATAAAATAAAATAACTTTCTGGTTACTTTTTTCAATTTATTTCTCCTAAAAAGTAAAATTAAACTGCAACACACAACCCTTGCAGTTGTTAATATTTATTTAACTGTAAAAATTTTTACTGTTTTTACATCTTTTCAAAAGAATCTTTGCCTACCTGACAAACAGGACATACCCAATTTTCCGGTAATTTGTCAAAAGGTGTTCCTGCCGGTATTCCGTTGTCCGGATCTCCTTTTGCAGGATCATATTCATAACCGCATATACTGCATTTGTATTTTTCCATTATTTGCCTCCGGTAAAATTTTTATATATATTTTTGGCTAATATATATTCAACAAATTATAGTATATTTTTAAAGTTTTTTATATAGAAATATATTCTTAAAATAAAAAGTTCAACAATTGTATCTTTTATGCTAAAATAAAACAGTATGAATAACATAGAATTGCTGGCACCAAGCGGTAATATAGATTCTTTTTTAGCGGCAGTATCTGCCGGTGCAGATGCCGTTTATATAGGGTTAAAAGATTTCAGTGCAAGGGCAAAAGCCAGAAATTTTTCTTATAAACAATTAAACGAAATTTGTTCTTATGCACATCGAAAAAACGTAAAAGTTTTTGTTGCTTTAAACACTTTAATAAAAAATTCCGAAATAAAAGATGTTGTAAAAAATTTAGAACAAATAAGTTTATCCAATGCCGATGCCATTATTGTTCAAGATTTAGGTGTGGCGTACTTATTAAAAAAATATTTTCCTAGCATAAAACTTCATGCAAGTACACAACTTACAATACATAACAGTTATGGTGCAATACAAGCCGAGCAGATGGGGTTTAAACGTGCTGTTTTAGCAAGAGAACTTTCTTTTGATGAAATAAAAAGTATAAAAAAGAAGAGTACTATAGAGCTTGAGATTTTTTGTCACGGAGCATTATGTTTCTGTGTTTCCGGTCTTTGCTTGTTTTCAAGTTTTATAGGCGGATACAGCGGTAACAGAGGACACTGTACACAACCTTGCAGAAGATTATGGTCCGTTGACGGTAAAAATGGATATTTTTTATCTCCGAAAGATTTTCAACTGGCAGATTATATTAGACAAATAAAAGAGATAGGAGTAACATCGTTAAAAATAGAAGGCAGATTAAAATCGGCGGACTATGTAAGCAAAACCGTTAAAGCTTACAGATTACTAATAGATTCCGACGAAAACAATTATGAAATAAATTTAAAACAGGCAAAAGAAATTTTGTCTCTTGATTATGCAAGGCAAAAAACAACTTTTAATTTCAGTACAAAAAATGAAGGTATTTTTGAGCCTAAAAAATCTAAAAATATAGGATTATATTTAGGAATTGTTGAAAATAAAACAGACACAACTTTTTCTTTAAATACAAAAATAAATTTATCGATAGGTGACACCGTAAGAATAGTTGATAATAAAAAAGACAAAAGTGTTGTCTTAAAAATAGAATATTTAGATAAAAAAGAGGATAGTTATAAAATACTATATAAAGATTTATATATAGAAAACGAGTTTGAAGTTTACAAAATTGCCGACGGAGAGCATCGGAAGATTGGAGGCTTGGAAGATTTAAAGGTTGGAAACGACAAAACAGAACTTATAAAAAATAATAAAACTTTAAAGATTTTACCGCCTCAACCATTCAATTCAAAAAGTTCTTTGCCGAATTTGTTTGTAAGGATTAACAATATCAAATGGATGCCATTGTTAAAAAATGTTAAAGCATCTACGATAATAAAATTATCAAAAGAAAATTTGAATGTAGTAAAAAATTTTGTTTCTCAAAAAAGTGTAAATGATTTATATTTTGAGTTTCCGCCATACGTAGATGAACAAGATATAAAAATTTATGATAGTTTTATAAATTTTGTTATAGATAAAAAACATAACAAATTTTTTATAAACAATGTTTCTCAAATTTATATGTTTAAAGATAAAAAAAGTTTGTTATACGCGGGACAATATCTTTACACATTAAACAATTACAGTGCGGAATTTTTATCAAAATATAAAATAAACGGATTTTGTTCATCTTGGGAAGATGATTTATCCAATATAAAAGATTTATCGAAAAATCTAAAAAATAATTTGATTGTATATTTGTCTGGTTTTCCCGAAGTTGTAGTATCTAAAATGAAATTTGTTGGTGAGATTAGAAACAAAAATATAAAATCCGATAAAGATGAATTTAAAGTTGTTTCCAAAGAAGATAATATTATTGTCCCGAAATATCCGATAAATTTATTTAGTTTTAAAAATAATTTGGTAAGTATGGGAATAAAATCTTTTGGGATAGATTTATCGTATATAGAACCTAACATAAATTACCTAACACAAATAGTTAAGGCTTTCAATAACAATGCTTATATCAGTTCTGCAAACAAATTTAATTTTGAAAGAAAATTAAAATGAAAAAAATTATATTATTTTTATTGTTTGTTTTTTTATTCTTTCTTAATGTTTATGCGGATAAACCGAAATATGTCTTTTTGATTGTATGTGACGGAATGTCAGTATCAAACGAAATTGCTCTAAGTAACTTCCTTTACGGAAGAGAAAAAATGTTGGTTTGGAATAATTTTCCGATACAAGCTGTTATGACGACATGGAGCATAAATTCGTATAAAGGAGTTTATTCGGAAGATAATTTTGACAGGGAAAAAGGGTATGATACAAATATTGCGGGAACAAAGCCGTATCCTTATTACAAATCGGAACAAGCAGAAAGATATTTTAAAGATTCTGTTTCTACGGATTATGCCGCAGCGGCAACGGCTATGTCAACAGGCAAAAAAGTTTATAATAATACCGTTTGTTATAATAAGAAAACCGATAAATTTATAGAAAACATCGCAGATAAAATAAATGAACAAAAAGAGTATAATGTAGCACTTGTAACCACGGACAATTTTTACAATTATGTTGCTGCAGGTTTTCTAAGTCATAATAAATCGAAAAACAGTTATAATAAAATAGCCGAAGAAATATTATCAAAAACAAAACCGGAAATAATCGTAAGTCAAAACGATATTTATGAAATGAATAAAGTGGCAGCATCTAACGGCTACTATGTTTTAGATTATCCCGAAATAAACGAGCCGCAAGTGTTTAATTTACTCAACAAAAAAATATTTGTAAGATTAAAAAATTATTATGTTCCGTATCCGATAGAATATTTTACTTCTGAAAGTTTTTTGTATAGAAATATTGATACAAAATTTTCAAAAATTGTTTCAGATACTACGAGATTGTTGTTAAAAAAGAAAAAACCTTTTTTTATGTTGGCCGAAATTACAGATGTCAGTAAAGCAAATAGTCAGAATGATTATAATAAAATGTTGGGCGCAATGTACGAATTAAATGAAACAGTTAAAAAAATTTATGATTTAATAAATTCGAATGATACAGATATGTCTTTTGATAATAGTATTATAATCGTTGTTTCGGCATACTCTACGGGAATGTTAAGATTTAATGCTTATTTGCCGAAAGGAAATCTTCCCAGACCTAACATTCTTTTTGATAAGAAAACCATACTAAAAGCAGATATAAACATAAACTATAAAACAAAGTACAATGTTAATGAACTGGTCGGTTGCTATTGTATAGGTACAAAATCGGATTTGTTTAATAAGTATATAAACGAAAAAAATATTACAGATAATACCGATATCTATAATATTTTAAATGATATTTTAATTGCAAATTAATTATTTCTTATTTTCTGAATTGTCCGACTTTGTTTTTATTGTTTGAATATTAATGTTTCGTATTGATTTTATTTCATCGTCTTTATTAAATACAACTTTTATTTCATAGTTTTTGTTGTTTACTGTTCCAAAAACAGATATTCCCTGAGTGTTTTCATCTATAGGATATATAGAAAATGTAGAAAAATAAGGGTTTGTTCTTGCATCAAAAGGGTACTCGTGACTTACAGAAACTTTATCATATTCTACATAATGACCGTTTTCTTTATAGTACTTAATACTTGCATTCAATAATTCCGAACACAAGATTTTACCATTGAGAAGTTGTTTAGAAATTTGGTAGTTTTTGTATGTTAATTTTATGGATATTACTATTACAACAACCAATGCACAAAAAACTAAAAAAGATATAATTGTTTCTTTTCTCATGGTTTATATTTTTTTAAATTATTTTATACTATACTTGCAACTATTATACAAAATTTAAAGATTTTTTAATAGTACAAGATAAAAAACTTATTGACTTTTTAATATATTTTTATTATAGTTTTTATATTCTCATTAGAGAGCTTTGTATATTTGGGGGAACTCATGAAAAAACCTGATGTTATTAAGCAGGTTGCAGAATGTTCGGGACTTACACAAGGTCAAGTAAATTTAGCCATAAAAGCTTTGGTTAAAGTTATTCAAGACAATTTAATAAAAGGGGAAACGGTTTCTTTATCCGGTTTAGGTTCGTTTAAATCTAAAGACAGAAAGGCAAGACAAGGTAGAAATCCCAAAACGGGAACTATTGTTCCTGTTCCTGCCGGCAAAAAGGTTTCTTTCAAACCTACAACAACATTAAGAAAACTAATACAAAAATAATGGCAATATTAAAGATAAAACCATCAAACAATTTGGATTCATTGCCTCCTTATTTGTTTGCAAAAATAAACAAATTAAAATTGGAGTGTTATGCTAAAAAACTTGACGTTATAGATTTGGCAATGGGCAACCCCGATATGCCCACACCGACACACATTGTAGATTGTTTATGTGATACGGTAAAACATCATAAAAATACTCACAGATACCCTCAAGCAAAAGGTATGCCTAAATTCAGAAGAGCAGTTGCCGAATGGATGGGCAGAAGATTTGGAGTAGAATTAGATTATAATACGGAAATAATGTCTCTTATTGGTTCAAAAGAAGGTATTGCTCATTTATGTATGGCATATCTTAACGTAGGAGATTATATTTTGGTATGTGATCCTGCATATCCGGTTCATTTTAATGCCGCGGTTCTTGCGGGTGCAAAAACATATTCTATGCCGTTGTTGGAAGAAAACGATTATCTTCCCGACTTTACAAAAATTCCCGAAAGCATAGCTAAAAAAGCTAAGATGATGATATTAAATTATCCTAATAATCCGACAGCAGCCGTTGCGGACGATCCTGCTTTTTGGAAGGAAGCAATAAGATTTTGTAAAAAATATAAAATACTTTTAATTTCGGATAATGCATACTCCGAACTTATTTTCGGTGAGAATACTTCACCATCAATATTTGAGTTTCCGGGTGCGAAAGATGTTGCACTTGAATTTCATTCTTTTTCAAAAACGTTTAATATGGCAGGTTGGAGAGTAGGTTGGGCTTGCGGAGCAAAACAGTTACTTTATCCGCTTGAGAAATTCAAATCGTTTTTGGATTACGGAGTTCCGACTTTTATTCAGCTTGCAGCAGTTGCAGCATTAAACGGTTCTCAACAATGTGTTAAAGAACAAGCTGCAATTTATGAAAGAAGAATGAATAAAATGGTCGACGGATTAAATAAAATCGGTTGGCATGTAAGAAAGACTAAAGGAACAATGTATGTTTGGGCAGGTCTTCCCGATAACTTAAAGAAAGAAGGTTCTTTGTCTGTAGCGGAAAGACTTCTTAAAGAAACGGGTGTTGCGGTTTCTCCCGGAGCAGGATTTGGAAAGTGTGGTGAAGGATATGTGAGAATATCGTTGGTAACTCACGATAAAAGATTTCATGATGCATTATTAAGAATAAAAAAATTTACATTAAATGGAAAATAAATTTATGAAGAAAAGTTTAAATATCGGTTTAGTAGGTTATGGAACAGTAGGTAAAGGTGTAGTAAAAATTTTGGAAAAAAACAGTGCTATCGCTTTAAGAAAAGCGGGAGTAAAAATAAATGTAAGATCTATTTGTGATTTATATCCGATAGACAAACCAAAATTATATGTTAAAAATTTTATGAACATAATAAAAGATCCCGAAATAGATATCGTTGTAGAACTTATCGGCGGATATGAGCCTGCAAGAACGGTTATTACAGAAGCTCTTAAAAACGGTAAAAGTGTTGTTACCGCAAATAAAGCGGCATTAGCAAAATATTGGGATGAAATATTTTCTTTAGCACAAGAAAATAAACAGATGGTATATTTTGAAGCTTCCGTCGGCGGAGTTATTCCTGTAATACAAGGTTTAAACGAAGGTCTTGCCGGCAATGAAATAAAAAGTATAAAAGGTATTTTAAACGGAACGACAAACTATATATTAAGTAAAATGACAGACGAGGGTGTTACTTACAATGATGCATTGAAAAATGCGCAAGCATCAGGTTTTGCAGAAGCTAACCCTACGGCAGATGTTAAAGGGCTTGATACGGCAAACAAACTTGCAATATTATCTTCACTTGCTTGGGGCAGTTGGATAAAAGTTGAAGATATAAGAGTTAAAGGTATAGACCAACTTGATATAGAAGATGTTAACATAACAAGAGATTTCGGTTATGTATTTAAACTTATAGGTTCTGCAATAAAAACAGATAAAGGTGTAGATTTGTGGGTAGAACCTTGCTTAATAGATCATCATCATTCTTTTGCAAATGTTCATAACGAATATAATGCAATTATGATAAAAGGTGATGCTGCAGACGATGTTATGTTCTATGGTAAAGGTGCGGGACAATTACCCGCGGCTTCTGCTGTAGTTTCAGATATTATAGATTTATCTAAATATATTGCTAACGGAACGGCAGGTGTCGTTCAAAACGTTGTATATTCAAAGAAAAAAATAGTTAAGTTTTTACCTCACGGAGACAGCAAGAGTGATTATTATTTAAGATTTTCCGTAGTTAACAGACCGGGAGTTCTTTCAAAAATTTCAGGTATATTAGGTGAGCACGGAGTATCGATAGCAAGTTTGTATCAAGACGATAGAAACAAAGATAAAAAAGTTTCAATTATAATTACAACTCACAGAGCTTTAAGTAAACAAATATCGGAAGCATTGAAAGAAATAGATAAGTTGTCGATAATAAAAGCCAAAACCGTTAAATATAGAATAGAAGAATAAACTTCTTTTAGGAGTATTTTATGGCAGCAATGTTTATGATATTCTTTTCCGTATTTTTGGCTGAGCTCGGAGATAAGACTCAAATAGCAACATTGTTGTTTGCAACAGATTCAAAGCTTTCACCGTTTCAAATTTTTTTAGCTTCTGCGGGTGCACTTGTTTTGTCGTCTGCCATAGCTGTACTGGCAGGAACATTCGCAAAAATATATTTACAACAAATACCGTTAAAATTAATAAGCGGTATTTGTTTTGTTTTGATAGGAGTTTGGACAATTTACAGTTATTATAAGGGGTAATAATGAAAAAAAGTATAAATATTTTTATTATCGCTTTTGTTTGTTTATTTGTTTTTTCTTTTATGGCTTATGCGGAAAAAATAATAATGAATGACGGAACGGAATATGAAGGTAATATTCATCATCAAGACGATTCCGTTGTTTTCATTGTTTCTAAAGAAGATTTAATAAAGTTGAACAAATCGGACATAAAAGAAATAATAAAAGAAGACGACACTAAAAAAAAAACTGGTTTGATGATTGATAATACGGACGTTGTTGAAGATAACAACGAGGTTGTAGTTCAAATCGGATACGATTTTTACGGCAAATATTTGCATAAAGGGCATGAAAACGAAACCGATTATTCAAAAGGTTTAACGTTCGGAGCAAAATATTATCATTATTTTCTGGATGAGCTTGGTGTAGGTTGCGGTGTAAATTTTCAAAATTCAAGAGATCTCGAAGATATTCCCGGAGAAGCTTATTTTGTTCCTACTTATATATCATTAAAACTTCGTTCTATTCCTACCGAGCCATATAAATATGGTTATATTGTCGGAAATGTAGGTTACAATTTTTTCTTTCCCGTTTCCGAGTATGATGCGTATCTTGTAGATGAAAAAGGCGGATTATTTTATTCCTTAGGTTTAGGTATTGTATATGATAGTTTTTTGTTTGAATTATCAGCGGCTATTCACAAAGGTAATGCCAGATTAAAATCCACAACTTATAGTATTGATGTTGAATACAAAACTTACACTTTTTCAGTAGGTTATATATTCTAAACTAAAGTAATAAATAAAAATTTTTTCTTTTTTATTACATTATCAAATATGATATAATCTAACTGATATGAATATAAAAAATTTTTTCGTATCTTTAATATTTGTTTTGATGCCGGTTAATATTTTTGCACGAAATAGTATTATTGTTTTTTTTGCGGAAACGGTTGACGGTATTTCGTCGAAGGTTATTCAGAAAATAGAAAGTTCCGATAAGTTTTGTCTTGCGGTTTCTTTTGATGAAGACAAATATATAAAACAAGAAATACAAGATTTAATTATTGCTCGCAAAATAGAACCGACAACAAAAATAATAGAACCTTATTTCCCTTTAATATCTTCGGAAATAAATTTAAGTTCTTCCGTTGTTTTTAATAAAGTTGACAGTTGCAAAGATGTTTTAAACAGTTATAAAAAAAATTACAGAACGACTTTTGAAATAAATAAACACGGTCTTTTTTTAAAAGGTACAGCACTAAATGACGATGTTTTAAATATGTTTTATAAAAGTAATATTTTGTGGACTATGGCAAAAAGTGAAGATGATAACGAAAAAGGTTTGTTTATAAAAAACGGTGTTGCATTATTTGTTCCGTACACTAATTTTACGTCCGGTGAAACAAAAATAAAACAGTGGTTTAGTTCTTTGAGCAACAAAAAATATATTCCGGTAATTTTGACGAGCAATCACATTAAAAACGAAAAATTTATGTTGAATCTTATAAGTTTTGTTAATAGTGATAATAATTTTGATGTTCAATTGCCGATAAATGCGGCTTTCTACGGATATAATTCCAAAACAATAAAAGAGGATGTTTCTTTGGAAATGTTACCGAATATTCCGATAGAAAATATATTAAAATTGTGTTTAGCAAACAAAGAAGTAACAGAATATAGTAACGGTAAGAAAGACGAGGAACTTTATACGATTTTATGTGATGAGCTTTCTAACATGTACAGTTATAACGTGATAAACGGAATTTTAAATAACAATAAAAATTCTTCAAAAATATTTGATATATCGTATAACAATATTTTTAGAATATTGAATAAAAAAATTCCGAATATTAATGAGTTTCAAGAAGCTCTTATTGTTGAAAACGGTTCCGATTCGAAAGATATCGGTGTATGTAAATTTATCAAGAAAAATAATTCGTTGGTTATTTATAACGAAAGTTCGTTTTTTACAAGTTTTTCAGTTACAAAAGGTAATGAAAGTATATATTTTAACACGGATGCTGATTTAAATTCCGTGGATAGTATCGATATTTATATCGACATGAACGGAATAGCATATACCGGCTCTCAAAAAATGTTAAAACCTGTAAATTCATTTTTTATCCCGGAAAACAGTTGGGAATTTTGTATTAGAATAACAAAAGAAAAAATTTATGTTTACAAATGTTTGGCAAATAATATTGATTTAATAGAAACGTTACCGAATGAGTCCGAATCTACGGATGTGTCGGTTGCATCGACGATTTTAAGAGGTAATCCTTATAATTGGAACTATCAGGTAGTTGCAATAAAAGGCGGAGAAGTTGTAGATTTTATAGGAACTAAAAACAAAAAAAATAAATTGTTTAAAAGTGTTCCGTTACAAATAAGTATGTATAATTTATAAGTAGGTTATATCATGAAAAAAATTATAAGTTTTTTAGTATTAAGTTGTTTTTTTATATCTGCGTATTGCTTTGCTAAAAGTGAGGCAAAAAGTGTTGATGTTAATGTAGAAAGTAAGAAGCTGAACGTTATTTTTGACGGACAGAGTTATGAAGGAATGAACTTGTATAATATATCCGGCAGCAGTTTTTTATCCGTAAGAGAACTGGCTGCATTTTATCAAGCAAGATTGGAATGGTATTCCGTAAGTAAAAAAGTTTCGATGAAATTAAAAAATAAATCTATAGATATATACTATGATTCAAGAAAAGTCGCTTTCGGTAAAAATAAAGAAAAGTTGCAAATTCCTTCGATGTTAATAGATAAAGAAGTTTATGTTCCGGTAGAATTGTTGGGATTAAGAAGTTTTTCGGATATTTCTGAAACGATTGCTGATTTTGATTTAAAACACAGAATACTTAACGTTACCACAAAAACAAATATATCCGCAGTAAGATATTACACAAGAGAAGATGAAACTGAAGTAGTTATAGAACTTGATGAGAAATTGATTCACAGCATAAAGAAAATAAAAAATGCAATAGTTGTTTCTTTCCAAAGAGGTAAAGTTACCAAAGATCGTATAGTAGCAAATAACGGTGCGATAAAAGATATCTCTTATGAAACTAAAGGCAGAGAAGCTATTTTTACAATAAATTTGGCTCAAACTCCAAAATCGGTAGTAGTTCAGAAGTATACAAAACCTTTGAAATTGGTAATAAATATAGAACATACAAAAGCTGTTGATATGGCAAAACCGGCAAGTGTATATATTCCGGAAACAATAGTTGAAGCAAAGAAAATTGATAAAGTTGAAGAAGAAGTAATAGACGAACAGAAAGAGAAAAAAGAACAAAAAGATAAAAAAGAACAAGAAACGAAAGTTGTAAAACCCGAAGAAAAACAAGAAGAAAAAATTAAAGATAATAAAGAACCGGAAGAAAAGATTTCAACCGAACAAGGAGAAAGCAAGCCGACTGAACAACCCGAAATTAAAGAAGAAGTTTACGATACGGATGTTCCGGTAATAGATGAAAGAGTTATTGTAAACGATTCTCAAATATACGATAAGCCGGTATTGGAAGATGAGGAAGACGATTCCGAAGCTCTTGCAAAAGTAAAAGTTGTAACTGTGGAAGACGATCAAATTATAGACGACAGTTATGCCATAATAGATGATACCGAAACATTTAAAGATATAATTCCTAAGGCAAAAGAGATTGCTAAAGATGCAAAAGTTATTGTTCTTGATGCCGGTCACGGCGGACATGATCCCGGAGCAATCGGTCCGCACGGAACAAAGGAAAAAGATATTAACTTAGCTATAGTGTTACAACTTGAAAGAATATTTAAAAAAGACAGAAATTATAAAGTTATACTTACGAGAAAAGATGATACTTTTATACCGCTTGTTGAAAGAGCAAACATTGCAAACAAAAATAAAGCGGATTTGTTTATATCCGTTCATTGTAATGCAAATTTAAAGAGAACAGCTTCCGGATTTGAAATTTATTTCTTGTCGGAAAAGGCATCCGATAAGGAAGCAATTTCAACGGAAACTTTGGAAAACTCCGTTATTGCATTAGAAGATAAATCCGATGAGAAAAAGACTGTATTACAAAATATGTTATGGTCGTTGGTTGTTAACGAATATATAAACGAATCTTCGGAATTGTCGAGCTTTGTTATTGCGGAGGCTTCCGGAAGATTGAAAATTCCTAACAGAGGAATAAAACAAGCTAACTTCTATGTTTTAAGAGGAACCCAGATGCCGTCTGTTCTTGTTGAAACAGCATATATAAGTAATTATACGGAAGAAGCAAAACTTAATACGAGCGGTTTCCAAAAAGCCGCTGCCGATTCGATATATGAAGGTGTAAAGAAATATTATGCAAGAAAATCAAACAAAAAATAATAGAGCGATAGGAATATTTGATTCGGGTTTTGGCGGGCTTACGGTTATGTCTGCCGTATCAAAGTTGTTGCCGAAAGAAAATCTTATTTATTTCGGAGATACAGCTCATGTTCCTTACGGCTCGAAATCTAAAAAAATCGTTACTGAATTTGCAACAAAAATTTCCAAATTTCTTGTTAAAAATAATGTAAAAATGATTGTTATTGCATGTAATACGGCTTCCGCATTCAGTTTGGATTATTTGAAAAAGAATATAAAAGTTCCCGTTATAGGTGTAATAAAAGCAGGTTCCGTAATGGCGGCACAAAATACAAAAAATAAAAGAGTTGGTGTTATAGGAACCGAAGGAACGGTTAAAAGTAGTGCTTACGAAAAAGAAATAAAAAAATATGATAAAAGTATAAATTGTTTTTCACAGGCTTGTCCGTTGTTTGTTCCGTTAGTTGAGGAAGGATGGAACAACGGCAAAATAACGGAAGATATTATAAATGTTTATTTAAAAAATTTAGTTGATAAAAAAATAGATACGATAATTTTGGGATGTACGCATTATCCGTTACTAAAAGAAACAATAAAAAAAGTTATAGGTAATAAAATAAATATTATTGATTCCGCAAATGCCGTTGCATTGGCGGTAAAAAGTTTGTTAACAGAAAAAAAATTATTGAGAAATTCCGGGAAAGCTACATATAAATTTTATGTTAGCGACGGTCCGGAAAAATTCAAAAATATAGGCAGCAAATTCTTGGGTAAAAAAATATTAACCGTAAAAAAAGTGGAGATAGATTAGTATGAAATATAAACTTTCCGTATTTAAACATTTTTCATCGGCACATGCTTTAAGGGGATATAAAGGTAAATGTGAAAATTTGCATGGACATAATTGGAAAGTAAGAGTTTGTCTTTGCGGAACAAAACTTGATGATATTGGTATGCTTGTAGATTTTACGGATATGAAAGCACATCTCGATAAAATAATGTCAAAGTTGGATCACAAGTTTTTAAATGAAACAGCTCCTTTCGATGAAATAAATCCTACCGCGGAAAATATTGCAACATTCATATTTAATGAAATGAAAATTTTCGAAACAGAAGATATAAAAGTTTGTGAAGTTGAAGTATGGGAAAGCGAAACATCTTCGGCGGTAGTATCGTTATGAAACAAAGAGCCATAGTATTATTTTCAAGCGGATTGGATTCTACAACTGTTTTGTATTATGCAATGAGTAAAGGGTATGAATGCCATTGTTTAATATTTGATTATGGTCAAAAACACAGTAAAGAAGTGGCTAATGCCAAAAAGTTTGCCAAAAGTTTAAAGGTAAATTATCATGTCGTAAAAACATCTATTCCATGGGATAAGAGTTCGTTAATAAACAAGGACAAAAAAATTCCCGAACACAAACAAATAAAAGAAGGGTTTGTCCCGTCAACTTATGTTCCGGGAAGAAACACTATATTTTTATCTTATGCGATTTCTTATGCGGAAACAATAAAAGCAAAAAAAATATTTTTGGGAATAAATGCGGTAGATTTTTCTTCTTATCCTGACTGTACGCCACAATATTTAAAATCGATGCAACAAGTAATGAAAGCATTAAAGAACGGTATAGAAATTTGTGCACCAATAGAAAAATATTCCAAAGCTCAAATAATAAAGTTGGGAACAAAATTAAAAGTTCCTTATGAAAAAACTTGGAGTTGTTATAACGGTAAAAATAAACCTTGCGGAAAATGTGATTCCTGTAAATTAAGAGCCAAAGGTTTTAAAGAGGCGGGTATAGATGATCCGGCACTTAAATAAAGATGTTGCTCCTATAGATGAAGTATTTTTTTCGTATCAAGGTGAAGGTATTTATGCCGGAATACCACAGATATTTGTTAGATTTTCGGGGTGTAATTTAAGATGCAATTATTGTGATACACCAAAATCTTTAAAAGTAAATTCCGGTTCAAAATATTTTACTACACAAGCATTGTTCGAATATATAACCGATATATATAATCAAAACAAAGATAATTTCTACGGACAAAAACCATCCGTTTCTTTTACCGGTGGAGAACCATTGTTGTATGCGGACTTTATTTCAGAGCTGATAAAAAAATATTTAAAGAATAAATTTTCGGCATATATTGAAACTAACGGAAGTTTACCGCAACAAATAAAAAAGATTTATAAGTATTGTGATGTTGTTTCTATGGATATAAAATTTAAATCTGCTTGCGGTAAAGATTTGTTTAAAGAACATACGAACTTTTTGAAAATATGCAAAAACAAAGTTTTTGTTAAAACAGTTATAACCGAAAAAACTACAGAAAAAGAATTTATAAAATCGGTTAATACTATTTCAAAAGTGTCTAATAAAACTCCGCTTATTATTCAACCTTCAAGTTTCGATAATATTACAAATAAAAAAGTTTTAAAGTTTTATTCCATAGCAATAACAAAAATAAAAGATGTCAGAATTTTACCGCAATTACACAAGTTGTGGAGAATAAGATAAAAATTGCTTTGCAATTTTGAGGCATAGATGTATAGAAGTATGGATGTATGGAAACTACAAGAAAGAAACAATGAAAAATTTGTTTTTTTTGTTCGGAGCAATAAAATGACGATGTGTAAAAGTGAGCTAGAAACTTTTGGAAACAAATTCGTAAAAATATTGAATAAAAACAATCTGATAGCAAGTTTCGATGATACTTGTTTTAGAGATTATCTTTTGCAAATATCATTGAAAAATCAATTAATAAAGCTAGGTAAAATAGGTGTTTATTACAAACCTTCAAAAAAATCTTTTTCGTTAGTTACAACAAATATTAAAGATAAAAATGCTGTTGAAATAATAAACAAATGTTGGGACGAAGTTAACGGATTTAAAACGTTTAAGGAAGAATCCGGTATTTATGAGGCTTTTGTTGATGGCTCTTATATAGATGGTAAAACAGGGTATGGGGCAGCAATATTTTTGGGTGACAAAGAAATAGAAAAATTTTCAGGAAGACTTGATGATACATCAACAAGGCAATTCGGTGGGGAACTTTATTCTGTTACTCTTGTTTTAAAATGGTGTGAATTGAATAATATAAAAAAAATAAGAATAAACTATGATTATTTAGGTATAGAATATTTTGCCACAGGTAAATGGAAACCAAAAAACAGCCTTGCACAGGAGTATGTGGAGATAGTTTCTTCATGTAATATAGATATATTATGGCGAAAGATAGATAGCCATACCGGAAACAAAAAGAACGATTTAGCGGATAAATTAGCTAAAGACGGTGCTAACAAATAAATTTCACAAAAATTTCACAAATGTTTCAAGGAAAATTCTCACCAAAAGACTATAATTTAAAATAGTAAAATAGCGAATGAAAAACAGATTGAAAAATTATACAAAAGAGATTATACTTTTAGAGGGGTAAAAGGGTAGCAAAGTAAGGAGAAGAGAAAGGAATAAAATGGCAAGATTGATTAATAAAAAATCAATTAAAGGTTTATTATCTGTAAGGGTAATGAGAATTACTCTTGCGATGGTCATATTTCTTAGCATGATAATAAACGGATTTATGCCGAAATCGATAGAGAATAAAGAGAGCATAGCGGCGATAATCGGGGCGGTAGTAAACAACGTGATAGTG
>JAGCCP010000005.1 GCA_017651625.1 Candidatus Ruminimicrobiellum bubulum
ATAAAACTTGAAAATTCAAATGTGAAACTAAAAACTTTCGATCATTATAATAGGAGATTAAAATGTCTAATAAATATAAATTTGAAACATTACAAGTACATGTAGGACAAGAAACACCGGATTCAGCAACAGACTCAAGAGCAGTTCCAATATATGCAACAACATCTTATGTATTTAAAGATTCTGCAACGGCAGCAGGCAGATTCGGATTAACCGAAGGCGGTAATATATATACAAGATTGATGAATCCGACTTCAGATGTTCTTGAAAAAAGAATTGCAGCACTTGAAGGCGGAGCTGCAGCACTTGCAACGGCTTCCGGAGCATCTGCAATTACTTATGCGGTTCAAAATATTGCAACTGCAGGTGATCATATAGTATCTTCCACAAACCTTTATGGCGGAACATACAATTTGTTTGCAAATACTTTAAAAGATCAAGGAATATCAACAACCTTTGTTGATCCTTCAAATCCTGAAAATTTTGAAAAAGCAATAAAAGAAAATACAAAACTTCTTTATGCGGAAACTTTAGGAAATCCTAATTCCGATGTTATAGATTTGGATGCAATATCAAAAATTGCACATAAACACGGAATACCTTTTATAGTAGACAGTACATTTGCTACACCTTATTTATTAAGACCTATTGAACATGGCGTGGATATTGTAGTACATTCAGCAACAAAATTTATCGGCGGGCATGGTTCCGTAATGGGTGGAGTTATTATTGATGCCGGAAAATTTGATTGGGCACAAAATGATAAATTCCCGGGCCTTTCAAAACCTAACCCGTCTTACCATGGTGTAGTATTTACGAAAGCGGTAGGTAATTTGGCATACATAATAAAAATAAGAACAACTTTGTTAAGAGATCAGGGAGCAGCAATATCTCCGTTTAACTCTTTCTTGTTGTTGCAAGGTCTTGAAACTCTTTCTTTAAGAGTAGAAAGACATGTATCGAATGCACTTAAAGTGGTAGATTTCTTAAAGAATCATCCGCAAGTAGCAAAAGTTAATCATCCGTCTTTAGCAACGGGAAAACAAAAAGAGTTGTACGACAAATATTTCCCGAAAGGAGCAGCTTCGATATTCACATTTGAAATTGAAGGAACTGCAGAAACCGCAAAGAAATTTACGGAAAGTTTAAAACTTTTCTCGCTTCTTGCAAATGTTGCAGATGTTAAGAGTTTGGTAATACACCCTGCATCAACAACTCATTCACAACTTTCCGAACAAGAGTTGTTAAGCAGCGGAATAAAACCTACAACGGTTAGATTATCTATAGGTACAGAACATATAGATGATATTATTGAAGATTTAAAACAAGGTTTTGAAGCAGTTAAGTAAAATATAAAAAATACTTTATATCGGCCTTAATATTTTGGTTATAGTGTTGCAACTAACTCAGTCGAGTACGCCCTTACGGGATCCAAGTACACTTCATTCGTTAGTTGCTGCATTCTAACCGAAAATCTTAAGGTCTCTAATGTTAGATAAAAAATAATAAAAAATTTGTTAAAATATATTTGTGATTTGGAGGTATATATGAAGAAAATATTGTTAATCATTTCAGTTTTAGCAATTGTTGTTTCTGTAAGTTTTGCAGAGTGTTGCAGCTGTGGTAATGACAGTTGTGGTACCGGTGAAACTTGTTCAACATCAGAGTGCCCACAGAAATAAAATTGCTGAAAGCAATTTTGAGATATGGAAGGATAGAAGTATAGAGGGATAGAAATTTTTGCAAAGCAAAAATCTAAAAAAATAAAATAAAAATCGTGAAACGATTTTTACCGATGAAGACCGTAAATTTTGAGATGAAGTGAAGTAATTTCAAAACGCGGTGTACAAAAAATTAGCGAAGCGGATAAGTACATAAGTTTTGAAATTACAAAACTGTAGTCCAAAATCTGCGGTCGCTATATAAAACAGGAGAAAAAAATGTCAAAAATATATAAAACAGCAGATGAGTTAATAGGAAAAACACCTTTATTGGAGTTCACACACATAGAAAAAGCAGAAAATTTACAAGCAAAATTAATAGCAAAATTGGAATATTTTAATCCTGCAGGTTCTGTTAAAGACAGAATTGCTAAAGCTATGATAGAAGATGCAGAAAAAAAAGGTTTATTAAAAACGGGTTCTATAATTATTGAACCTACAAGCGGAAATACAGGTATTGGTCTTGCCGCAGTAGCTGCAGCAAAAGGATACAAAATTATTATTGTAATGCCTGAAACCATGTCTGTAGAAAGAAGACAGTTGATGAAAGCTTACGGCGCAGAGTTGGTGTTAACCGAAGGCGCAAAAGGTATGAAAGGTGCTATTGCAAAAGCAGCAGAACTTGCACAGCAAACACCTAACAGCTTTATTCCGGGACAATTCGTTAACCCTGCAAACCCAACAGTTCATAGAAATACTACCGGTCCTGAAATATGGGAAGATACCGATGGTAAAGTAGATATATTTGTTGCAGGTGTAGGAACAGGCGGAACGATTACCGGTGTAGGCGAATACTTAAAATCTAAAAATCCTAATATAAAAGTTGTAGCAGTTGAACCGGCAACATCGGCAGTATTATCTACTGGAGTTGCAGGAGCACACAAAATTCAAGGTATCGGAGCAGGTTTTGTTCCTGATGTTTTGAACACAAAAATATATGATGAAATAATTCCTGTTCAAAACGAAGATGCATTTGTTACCGGAAAACTTATCGGTAAAAAAGAAGGTGTGCTTGTAGGTATTTCTTCAGGTGCAGCTTTATGGGCAGGTATAGAACTTGCAAAAAGGCCGGAAAATAAGGGGAAGAATATTGTAGTGCTGTTGCCGGATACGGGGGATAGATATCTTTCTACTGCATTATTTGCCGATTAATATAGCGACCTTAATATTTTGGTTATAATATTGAAACTCAGGAAATCGAGTATGCCCTTACGGGATCCATATACACTTCATTCCTGAGTTTCTTCATTCTAACACAAAATCTTAAGGCCTTGAACGACAACGACAAAAAAAATTTTCGGTATATGTTATAATATAATTCATGAACATAATTGAAGAATTAAGACAAAACAAAAATCTTTCGGATGAACAGTTTAAACTGTTGCTTGAAACGGATACTTATAATAGTGAACTTTTTAAACAGGCAGATATTGTCCGTCAACAAGTTTACGGTAAAGATGTTTATATCAGAGGCTTAATAGAATTTACAAACTATTGTAAAAACGGTTGCTATTATTGCGGTATAAATTGCCAAAACAAAAATATTCAAAGGTACCGTTTAACTAAAGAAGAAATTTTACAATGTTGTAAACAAGGTTATGCTTTAGGTTACAGAACTTTTGTTTTGCAAGGTGGGGAAGATCCTTTTTTTACGGACGATATAATTTGTGATATCGTGTCGGAAATAAGAAAAAATTATAAAGAGTGTGCAATTACATTATCTATAGGTGAAAAAAGTAAAGAAAGTTATCTCGCTTACTTTAAAGCAGGTGCCAACAGGTTCCTTTTAAGGCACGAAACTGCAAACGAACAACATTATAAAAAGTTGCATCCGGAAAGTTTATCTTTGAAAAACAGGAAACAATGTCTTTTTAATTTAAAAGAAATCGGGTATCAGGTCGGCAGCGGTTTTATGGTAGGTTCACCTTACCAAACTATAGAAAATATTATTGAAGATTTTCGCTTTTTACAAGAACTTAAACCCGACATGATAGGAATAGGCCCTTTTATTCCGGCACAAAATACAAAATTTGAAAATTTCGAACACGGTAAACTAAATTTAACATTAAAAATAATTTCAATATTAAGATTGTTGTTTCCGTATGCACTTATTCCTTCAACAACGGCACTCGGAACAATAGATCCGAACGGTAGAGAACTCGGACTTAAATCCGGTGCAAATGTTGTTATGCCTAATCTTTCACCTGCCAAATACAGAAATCTTTACACTTTATACGATGACAAAATCTGTACAAACGAAGAAGCAGCCGAATGCAGAGGTTGTTTGGAAAGAAGAGTATCCTTTGCCGGTTACAAAGTTGTTACCAATATCGGAAACCCGAAAACGGCAATTTATAATTTATAATTTACAATTTATAATTTATAATGTCGGTAAAATTGCATAGCGATTTTTGACAAGAATAGCTTGATTTTTTACAATAACAGAAACATTGGAAATATGAAATTATTAAAAAGGAGAAATAACAAATGAAAAAAAGTTTGTTGGTTTTATTGTTAGCAGTAGCACTTGTAGCACCTGTGTTTGCAACAGAAAAAGGCAGTATTGATATTGTAGGTAAATTAGGTGTTGCAGTTAACCCTAAAGATGGTATTGTGTATGATGAAAGTTATACTTATAACATTCAGTATTACAAAAGGAATCCTGCATTATCAATAGCAGTAGAAGGCCTTTACTACATATTACCGGAATTACCTGTAGGTTTGGGTATAAATTATCAATTTAATTCTGAATATAAAGAAATTGAAGATTCTGAAACAGGAGTAACAAATATTTATTTAACCGTAAAACCGACAGCAAAAATAGATTCAAAAATATTTACCGGAATTTATGCAATAGGTCAAATAGGTTACGGTTTTAATAGGATAAACGGAGAGGGAGAATTTTGGTATGAGAGTGAAATAGATAGTAACGGTTTATATTGGGGATTGGGAGCAGGAACGGAAATAATGAACGATTTTATATTTGAGTTTGTATTCTCTGCAAATTATTGGTCATATAAATATGATGATTGGGGGGGGCATTGTAGAACTCAAGATGTGAAAACTACGGCCCTTACATTTTTTGCCGGTTATAAATTTTCTATATAGTCATTGTTAACAAAGCGAAACAATCCATGTAGTTTAGTTTGTTATATTCAGTATCTATAAAAAAAGGAGAAGAAAATAATGAAAAAAAGTTTAATAGTTTTAATATTGGCAGTAGCACTTGTATCACCTGTGTTTGCAACAGAAAAAGGAAATATAGAAATTGTAGGAAAATTGGGTGTTGCAGTTAATCCTACCGATGCTTATGTTTTTGACGATTATTATTATAACAGCTACAAAAAGAATAATGCATTAGCAATAGCGATAGAAGGTTTTTATTCTTTGTTGCCGGAATTACCTGTAGGTTTAGGTATAAATTATCAATTTAATTCTGAGAGAACAAAAGAAGATGATTATGAAACAGGAGCAACAAATATTTATTTAACCGTAAAACCGACAGCAAAAATAGATTCAAAAATATTTACCGGAATTTATGCAATAGGTCAAATAGGTTTCAGCTTAAACAGAGGTGATGGTAGATATTGGGCACATGGTAAAGTAGATAGTAATGGTTTATATTGGGGATTAGGTGCAGGAACGGAAATAATGAACGATTTTATATTTGAATTTATATTCTCAACAAATAATTGGAAATATGATTTTGGAGGTCTTTACCATGGGGATATACAGAGTACAGCCCTTACATTTTTTGCCGGTTACAAATTTACCATATAGTCATTGCGAACGAAGTGAAGCAATCTATAAAATATAATAAAAATGGGAAGAAATTTCTTCCCGTTTTTTACATTAATTATAAATTGTCTTTTTAATTTGTTATAATACTATCAATAATAAATCTTTTGGAGATACACATGATAGTAGAATTATTGAAATATACAAACGAGCCGGAAAAAACTTGTGCCATAGCAGGCAGATTGTGTTACAGTGCTGTAGGTATAGAAGAATTAAAAGAGCAAATGACACAAGAAAAAATCGAAGATATTTTAAAAAGAATAATAAAGTCCGGACATTTATCCGTTTTGGAACATGCATCATTTTCTTTCGGTATAGAGGGTGTATCAAGAGCATTACTTGCACAACTTACAAGACACAGAATTGCATCTTTTTCCGTTCAAAGTCAAAGATATGTTAAATTCAACAAAAAAGGTGTGGATTTTGTTATTCCGCCGACAATATCCAAAGATGAAAAATTGTTGGCGAAATATAACGAATTTTTAAAGTTGTCGCAACAATATTATAACGAGTTTATTGAAGCAGGTATACCTGCGGAAGATTCAAGATACGTTTTACCTAATGCATCTTCAACAAAAATAGTTATTACAATGAATGCAAGAGAATTGAGACATTTCTTTGAATTAAGATGTTGTAACAGAGCGCAATGGGAAATAAGAGATATGGCTTGCAGAATGTTGAAACTTGCAAAAGAAGTTGCTCCTATACTTTTTAATGATGCAGGTCCAAACTGCGTAAAGGGTGCTTGTACCGAAGACAAACCTTGCGGGAAACCTTGGAAAAGAATATAGTCAAAACTATTTTTATTAAATAAATTTAAAATCTGTATATGCAAAATATACAGATTTTTTATTTTAACAACAATGTTCAAAATAGTATAATATTAAAATACATATTATTTTAAGGAGTGTTTTATGAGAAAAAATTTCGGACAACAAACTTGGTTTTATCCTATGCCGGTATTAATCGTTGCTGCTTATGATGAGAAAGGAACTGCAAATGCAATGAATGCGGCTTGGGGCGGTGTATATGATACCAATAAAGTTATTATTTGTTTGGATGAAAGTCATAAGACAACACAAAATATAAAAGTAAAAAAAGCATTTACTGTAAGTTTCGCGGATGTGAAACATGTTAAAGAGTGTGATTATTTAGGTATAGTTTCGGGAAACGAAGTGCCGAACAAAATAGAAAAAGCAGGATTTACAACTGAAAAAAGTTCTTTTGTGGATGCACCTGTAATAAAAGAATTACCGATGACTTTAGAGTGTAAATTAATAAAATTTGATGATAACGGAAACATTATTGCAGATATTGTTAATATAAGTGCGGATGAAAAAATATTGAACGATAAAGGTAAGATAGATCCGTTAAAATTACAACCTATAAGTTATGACGGCGTGGGACACAAATATTTGAAAGTAAGTGAAGTTGCAGGTAATGCTTTTGAAGACGGTAAAGCAATAAAATAAGATGACAGAAAAGAAAATTTTTGATACGAAAAAGCTTTATATATCCGGGGTAAACGAGTGTTCCGTAGCACACTTTTTATCTCAATATATATTAACAAGCAACGAAAAATCTTTGCTTGTTATACTTAACGATAACGAAATAGATTCCGTAAGCCAAGATATCAAAACTTTTCTTGATAACAAAGATATAACGGTATTGGAATATCCGTCTGATGATGAAGCTAAAAGAATAATAACATTATCTAAAATGTCGGCATTGCAACAAACTGTTGTTGTTGCCGATAAAGAATCTATAGATAAAGAAGTATTAACTTTTAATGCTTTACAAGACAATACCATAACTTTAAAAGTAAATAACGGATACAAATACAGCGGTATAATAACGACATTATCCAAAATAGGATACTCAAGAGAAAATTTTGTTGAAGATAAAGGCCAATTTTCCGTAAGGGGAGATATACTTGATATCTGGCCTTGCGATAACGAAAATCCTATAAGAATAACTTTTGATTTTGAAACAGTAGAAACAATAAAAACTTTTGATTATATCTCGCAAAGGTCACAACAATATTTGGATGAAATAACCATCCTTCCCTACAAAATTGTAGATACAAAAACAACATTGTTAGATCAATTAAATAATAACTTTGTTGTATATTGCGATGATGAAATAGAAAAAGACAGCCGGTTCGATAAATTTAAGTTGATAATAAACGATCCGTTAAACAAAAAATCCATACATTACAATTACCAAAGTTTTCAAGGATTTCAGGGTGACATAAAATATTTTATCGGCCTTATTCAAGATTTAAAATATAATGCCATACCGATAAAAATATATTGTTCAAACGAACCGGAAAAACAAAAGATGGTGGATTTGTTTTATGAAAACGGGTGGGAATTTGACGATATTCCCGCAATGACAATTATGCCGTTATGGCACGGTTTTTATTTGAAAGAAGAAGTTGCGATAATTTCCACAAAAGAAATTCTTTATAAAAGAAAACAAATAAGTTTCCCTAAAATGAAAAGCGGTAAAAGACTGGAAGGTATATGGGAAATATCAGCGGGAGATTATGTCGTTCATGAAAAGTACGGTATAGGAAAATATAAAGGATTAAAGAAGATAAGTCAATCCGATAAAACTGCGGAATATTTGTGTATAGAGTACAGGAAAGGGGACAAACTTTATGTTCCTCCGGACGATTTTAAGGTAGTTCAAAAATATATCGGTGTTGAAGGTGTAAAACCGAAACTTTATTCTATGGACACATTTGCTTGGGAAAGAGTAAAACACAGAGCAAGAGAAGAAGCTTCCGCTTTTGCAAAAGAGTTGTTAAAACTTTATGCTCAAAGAGCTCAAACTCAAAGACAACCTTACCCGCAAATGAGTTTATTGGAAAAAGATTTGGCAGATTCTTTTGCCTATGAAGAAACAACGGACCAACTAAAAGCAATAGAAGATATAAACAACGATTTTTCCAAACCGTATCCTATGGAAAGGTTAATTTGCGGTGATGTGGGGTTCGGTAAAACGGAAGTTGCTTTAAGAGCGGCATTTAAAGTTGTGTGTCAATCAAAACAGGTTGCACTTCTCGTTCCTACAACAGTGTTAGCCGAACAACATTACAACACATTTGTTAACAGGTTAGCGGCATTTCCGGCAAAAGTTGAAGTTATAAGCAGATTTCAAAAACCGGCTCAACAGAAAAAGATTTTGCAGGAACTTAAAGCAGGAAATATTGATATTATTGTAGGAACTCACAGGTTGTTACAAAAAGATGTCGAATTTAAAAATTTGGGACTTTTGATTATAGATGAAGAGCACAGGTTCGGTGTAAAACAAAAAGAAAAAATTAAGCAGATGAAACAAAATATAGATATATTGATGTTATCCGCAACACCTATTCCGAGAACATTGTCGGGAGCATTGTACGGATTAAGAGATTTATCTTTAATAGAAACTCAGCCTTACGGCAGATTACCTATAGAAACAAATATTGCATTTTACGATTCCAAACTTATAAAAAATATCATTGAAGCCGAACTTTCAAGAAACGGACAAGTTTTTTATGTTTATAACAGAGTTGAAACGATATTAAATAAGGCTGACGAAATAAAAAAATTGTTACCGGATATCAGGTTGGATGTTATACACGGCCAGATGAAACCTGCGGAAATAGAAAAAGTTATGTGGCGATTTTTGCACAGGGAACTGGATGTGTTGATAGCTACAACTATAATAGAATCCGGTATAGATATTCCTACGGTAAATACCATGATAATAGAAGATGCACAAAATTTCGGTCTTTCACAACTTCATCAGTTAAGAGGAAGAATCGGCAGAGAAAAACAAAAAGCATATTGTTACCTTTTCTACAAAGAAAAAGATATGAACGATGATGCAATTAAAAGACTTGAAGCAATGAAAAATTTCAGTGAACTGGGCTCGGGATACAAGATTGCATTGAAAGATTTGGAAATAAGAGGTGCCGGCGGAATATTAAGTGCAAAACAGCACGGTTTTGTCAGAGATATCGGTTACGAGATGTTTGCAAGGTTGCTTGAAGAAGAAGGACATAAAGTCAGGGGTGTTCCGCAAAAAGAAGACAGGAAACATAATGTTGAAGTGGATATATACATAGATGCATATATTCCGCAGGATTATATTGAAGATGAAGATATAAGAATCTTATTCTACAGAAAAATATCGAACATATATGTTCAGGAAGAAATTGATGAAATAAGAAACGAACTTTTGGACAGATTCGGTAAAATTCCCGAAAATGTTGAGAATTTGTTTAAAATAGCACAAATTAAAATAAATGCATCAAAGATTTTTGTCGAAAGAATTTCGGAAGACAAGAGATTTTGTTACATATATTTCAGGAAAGATACAAATTTTGATAAAATAGATTCAATGAGATTTATAACTGATTACAATTCGTTGGTGGAATTTAACAGAACGGACAGTTTCAGTTTTAAATTGGTAAAAAGCAAAATATATTCAAATTTCATTGATTATATAATACAATTCTTGAAAGAATTTAAAAAATATATGAAGTAAAAAATTTGTTGTTAATTATATATTACACATTATAAATATCTTTCCCGGTTGTTGACAAATTAGCCAAAAACATATAAAATCTTATACTAACTTGCTTTTTAATAAGCAGGTTAAGTATTTTATTTAAGGAGAAATGTAAATGAGTGTGAGAATTCGTCTACAGAGAATAGGAAGACCGAAAAGAGCATACTATAGAGTAGTTGCTATTGATCAAAGAGCAAAAAGAAACGGCAAGCCTATTGAAATTTTAGGACAATACGATCCGGTATTGCAGGAAAACAAATTAAATGTAAAACAAGACAGAGTTGAGTATTGGTTGAAAACCGGTGCAAAACCTTCTGATACTGTTGCAGATTTATTGAAAAAAGCATCAGCACCTGCAGAAGAAAGTAAATAGTATTTGTATTTAATTGTTGTTTAAAATTAAAAGAAAATTAATGGAGATATAACGATGAAAGAATTAATCCTTTTTATAGCAAAATCATTAGTAGATAATCCTGATCAAGTAGAAGTAAATGAAGTTATAGGTGAAAAATCAACAATTTTGGAACTTAAAGTTGCAGCAGGTGACAGAGGCAAAATTATCGGTAAAGAAGGCAGAATAATAAAAGCTATTAGAATAATTTTGAATTCTGCATCAGCAAAACTTGATAAGAGAACAACATTGGAGATTGTAGAGTAGTAAAAATGGGTAGTGTTCGTAAA
>JAGCCP010000039.1 GCA_017651625.1 Candidatus Ruminimicrobiellum bubulum
ATAAGTATATTTCCTGTTCATTGCCTTTAAAATATTATTGGAACCGGACTGCAAAGGTAAATGAATATGTTTGCAAATTTTTTTGTTTGTTGCTATCTCATCTATAAGCTCATCGGACAAATCTTTCGGATGGTTTGTCATAAATCTTATTCTTTTAACTTTGTCTGACTCGGATATTTTTTGTAATAATCCGGTAAAATTCACACCGTTATAATTGTAAGAATTAACATTTTGTCCCAACAAAATTATCTCTTTTATACCATCATCACAAGCTTTATTTACTTCTTTTAATATTTCGTTATAGTCTATACTTACTTCAGGTCCTCTGACATAAGGGACTATACAATAAGAACAAAAATTGCTGCACCCTCTCATTATTGTTATATATCTGAAAACTTCACCGTTTTCGTTTATATTTTGACTTTTTTCTTTGCTATCAGGAACATATTTGCTTATAGTTTCACTGAATAAATCTATATCCCTTGCCCCCAAAACAAAATCTACATATTTACATCTCGATTTTATCTCTTTTGTAGCATATTGAGCCATGCAACCGGTAACACCTATAATCAAATCGGGATTTGTATCTTTTTGTTCTTTTAATCTTCCAAGTAGTGAATAAGCTTTATGTTCTGCCGAAAATCTAACCGAACAAGTATTTACTATAACAATATCAGCCTGCGACATATCTTCCGTTCGCAAACAACCTTTTTCCGATAAAATTTCTGCCATTTTATCGGAATCGTTCATATTCATTTGGCAACCGATAGTTTCTATATAAAACTTAATATTTTTCATTTGCTACTTTTATCAAATATTTTGTGTATACGGAATTAAGATGTTTGGCTCGTTCCAACAATTGTTTTTTGTTAATGAAACCTCTTTTGTATGCAATTTCTTCCAAACAACCTACCATTATTCCCTGTCTTTGTTCTATTGTTTTTATAAACAAAGAAGAATCTAACAAAGAATCGTACGTTCCCGCATCAAGCCAAGCAAAACCTCTGTCCAAAAGTTCTACCGATAGCTTTTTATTTTTCAAATAAACTTTATTTACATCAGTTATTTCAAGTTCGCCTCTTGCAGAAGGCTTTATTCCCTTAGCTATTTTTATAACTGAATTGTCGTAGAAATATAATCCCGGAACAGCCCAATTTGATTTCGGATTCTTCGGCTTTTCTATAATTGATACCGGTTTTTTATTCTTATCAAGTTCAACTATTCCGTACCTGCAAGGATCTTCTACATAATAGCCGAAAATCGTTGCACCTGTTTTTCTTTTTTTCGCTTTCTCTAAAATATCCGAAAATCCGTGACCGAAAAATATGTTATCACCCAAAATTAAGGCAACATTATCTTTACCGATAAATTTTTCTCCGATAATAAATGCTTCAGCAAGGCCGTTAGGCTTTTCTTGTTCCGCATAAGAAATATTTATACCTAAATTGTTACCGTTACCGAACAAATCTTTTAATCTCGGCAAAGTTGAAGAATTTGATATTATTAATATATCTTTTATTCCCGCAAGCATTAGAACGGAAAGCGGATAATATATCATTGGTTTATTATAAACTGGCAACAACTGTTTTGAGATTGTTGAAGTTATAGGATAAAGTCTTGTAGCTTTTCCGCCTGCAAGAATGATACCTTTTGTTTTCATATTTTACTCCTTTTAAAGTAATCTATGGTTTTTAATAAACCTTGTTTCAAATCCACTTTAGGTTGCCACTTTAATATTTTTTTTGCTTTTGAAATATCCGGTCTTCTTCTTTTAGGATCATCTTCCGGTAATGGCTTATATATTATTTTAGATTTACTATTCGTTAATTTTATTATTGTTTTAGCTATATCATTTACCGTCATTTCATTAGGATTACCGATATTTACCGGTCCATGTTCTTTGGACATTAATAATTTATATATTCCTGAAATCAAATCAGACACATAACAAAGACTTCTGGTTTGTGTTCCTTTACCGAAAACGGTAATAGGTTTATTGTTTAATGCCTGATTTATAAATTGCGGAACAACTCTGCCGTCGTTCATATTCATTCTGGGGCCGTATGTATTAAATATTCTTACCATTTTTGTATCAAGGCCGTAAACTCTGTGATAATTTGTAATCAATGCTTCGGAAAATCTTTTTGATTCATCGTACATACTTCTTTTACCTATCGGGTTAACATTCCCCCAATAAATTTCTTTCTGAGGATTACAAAGAGGATCACCGTAAACTTCACTCGTAGAAGTAAACAAAAACTTTGCTTTATTTTTCCTGGCAAATTCCAACAAATTGTATGTTCCGTAAGAGCCGACAAGCAAAGTTTCTATTTTATATTTATCATAAAATATGGGACTTGCTATCGAAGCAAAATTGATAACAGCATCAAATTTTTCTTTTATTAAAAATTTTTTTGTTATATCTATTTTTTTAAACTTAAACTTCTTATTATTAAAAAGATGTTTTATGTTCTCTTTTTTGCCGGTAATAAAATTATCTACACAGTAAACGCTATGCCCTTTTTCCAACAAAAAGTCACAAAAATGAGAACCTAAAAATCCTGCTCCGCCAGCTAATAAAATATTCATTTTATATCTCCTAAGAATATCTTATTATTATATAAATTTGTTGTGTGTATTTACAAATTGCGGAAAGAGAATTTTTGAGAGTTAAACATCGTAAATATTTATTGCGATATCCAGTAATGTTTCGTTGATTTTCATGTATTGGTCCAACACATCCAAATGAAGGCTGGATGTTTCAATGGATTCCTGAAGACCTGCATGCAATCTTGCAATATGATTTCTTTTTAATTCATGCATTATTTCGTTTAATTTATCTATATCGTCACTTACTTCCCTTGCCAAAACATCATCTTCTTTGATAAAGGAATCTATAATTTTTGAACAATTCGTATAAACTATATTATGCATATGTTTTAAATCTTTTAAACCTTCATCTGAAAATCTTAAATGTCTTCTCATTTTTTCTTGTGATATATAAATAATATTTCTGTTAATGATATCGGCAATCTGTTCGAAATCGGCAACTATGTACAAAAGCATTGTTTCTCTTTTAGCCTGTTTTTCGGTAAGTTCGTTCTGTCCTATTTTAGTTATATACGGAATTATTTCATCTACCAAATGCGATATCTGTAAACATTTATATTTTATTTTTTCTATAACTATTTCGTGTCTTGTTTTTAATGCGTTTATCGAATCTTTCATTACATCAGACACTATTTCCGATAATCTTTCTATTTCCTGCTTGGACAAAATAAGAGCTTTTTCCGGTTCTTCAATATATTTTTCGTCTATAAAAGCCGTTCCGAAATGTTTTTCAACGGCAGAACTGGGATAAACAAACATTATGAATTTATGAAGTACAGGAACTATCGGCAAAATTATAAAAGCCGTAAACAATGTTACCAATGTATGCGACATGGCTATTTGCCTTGCTATATCATTTGAAAATATAAAAGTTGAAGTAAAATATTTAACGAAATATATCCAACACAGTTCCCCTTTATAATAAACAAAAGATATAAACGGATAAACTAAAATTACACCTAAAATTTGGTATCCCAAATGCCACAACATAACTCTTTTACCGCTTCTAGGTTGTGTAAGGGAAGCAACTATTGCCGTGGAACATGTTCCTATTTGTGCTCCCAAGCAAACACAAATTCCTTGTAACAAAGACAATATTCCCGAAGAAGCCAAAACGATAATTATTCCGACCGTTGCACCGCTGCTATGTGTAAGTATGGTAAAAAATATACCGAAAAGTATTAACCATAACGGTGATTGTAAAGTAGCAATTGTTGCTAAAAGTTCGTTGTTTAATGTTATCGGAAGCATGGAATCCGACATCAACTTCATACCGAAAAACAAAAGTCCGAACCCGAAAATAGCATCACCTATTTCTATTATTTTTCTCTTTTTTGAAAAGAAAGATAAGAAGTATCCGACTGCCGTAATAATTAGAGCATAATCAACTAATTTAAAAGCAACAAGTTGTCCAGTAACGGTAGAACCTACAGATGCTCCTATCGTTACAGACATCGCCTGGAAAAATGTCATTACACCTGCACTTGTAAGCGTAATTTGCAATAACAGTGTTGCCGTACTCGACTGATTTATTCCGGTAACAATGAAACCCGTAAAAAAGCCTTTTAATCTGGTACTTGTAAATTTTTTAAGTATTGTTCTAATATTTTGACCTGCTATTTGTTGGAAAGCGGAATTAACTTTAAACATTCCGAAAAGAAGAAGAGCAGCACCTCCTAACATTGTGACAATCATTATAAAAATCCACTGTTTGCTTAAAACAGAAACCGTAAAATAAACGGGCTCTGCCAAGACATCAACATTTACTATAACAACAACCTTATCTTCCGCTTTTTTATCTATGAAAACTTTTGATTGTGCATACCCTTTTTCATCGGTAACAATTGTTTCTTCTTGAACTGAATTATCTTTTGATACTTGATTATTTGGAAAGTAACCGTCTGCTACAATAAAATTAACTTTTACATCGGGAACGGGATTACCGACCTTATCTGTTAAACAAACTATAAGATCGTTTTTTGTCTCCGTTCCTCTAACGGCAAGCTGTTTGTCACCGGAAATTTTAGTTAAAACAAAATCCTGTCCTAAACAGATTGCAGGCAAAAGCATTAAAAATAAACAAAACAGTATGTTTTTTATTTTCATTTTTTTAATGTTTTTACATCAAAAGATTTAGGCAACAAACTTGATATTTTTACTACTTTAGAACTATCCTTCTTTGTATTATAAACAACGTCTGCCGTTTTTGAAAATTCCGATATAACTTGTCTGCATGCTCCGCACGGAGTAACATCACCTTTTTTTGAGTATATC
Organism: Candidatus Ruminimicrobiellum bubulum; assembly: GCA_017651625.1. GTDB lineage: Bacteria > Elusimicrobiota > Endomicrobiia > Endomicrobiales > Endomicrobiaceae > Ruminimicrobiellum > Ruminimicrobiellum bubulum. The sequence continues at coordinate 4,885 of JAGCCP010000039.1, forward strand.
GCAATAGCTTTTATATTTTTACAACCGTTGGCAACCGCGGTAAATATCGCAACTCTTTCGGCACACATACTTAAACCGTAAGAAACATTTTCTACATTTGTTCCGCAAAAAACTTTATTGTCTTCACACAGCACTGCCGCACCGACTTTAAATTTGGAGTACGGGCTATAAGAATTTTCAGATGCCTGTTTGGCAAAATCCAACAATTGCTTATATGCTTGTTTTTTATTCATAGTTTTAGTTCCGAATTATTTCTTAAAATATTTATCCAATAACAAACTGAGATCTTTGTATGCCGGTGCTTTTGTTACCGTTTCCGGTGCAGACTGAACGGCATCTTTTAAAGCATGCTGACAAGCACATTTAAGTTCTCTTTGTGCCATTTTCGGTATAAGATTTTTGATAAGTTTTTTACATGTATTTGCATTTGCATCCATAACTTCCAACACTTTTTCAACATCAACTTCTTCACCTATTTTTAAAACGTCGTAATCGGTAACCAAAGAAACATTTGCATAACAAATTTCCGCTTCTCTGGCAAGTTTAGCTTCCGGAATTGCAGTCATTCCCACAACGGAAAAACCGTTAGCCCTGTTTACTTTAGATTCTGCCCTCGTTGAAAATTGAGGACCTTCTATACAAACATAAGTTGTATTACTGAAATGATGTTCTATTCCAAGTTCGGTAACCGCTTTATGAACTATATCTCTCAAATCGTTACAAAACGGATCCGCAAAACTTACATGAGCAACTATACCGTTACCGAAAAACGTATTAACTCTGTTTTTTGTTCTGTCGAAAATTTGTTCAGGAATAACAAAATCTTTAGGTTTTATCTTATCTTGCAAAGAACCTACAGCCGTTAATGCAATTATCTGTTCTACACCCAAAGATTTTAAAGCATATATATTTGCTCTTACATTTATTTCAGAAGGTAAAATAGTATGACCTTTGCCATGTCTTGGTAAAAAAGCAACTCTAACATCGTCAACCGTTCCTATAGTTATCGGTGCCGACGGTTTTCCAAACGGAGTATCTATTTCAAATTCTTTAACATTTTCTATTCCGCTTATTTCACTTATTCCGCTGCCGCCGATTACTGCAATTTTTACAGGTTCAATTTGTTTTGCCATCTTCCCCCCTAAATTTATTATTTATATTTAAATTTTAGTGCATTATATTAAAAACTTCAACCGTTTCTAAACGATTTTTACATCCATTATTATTAACTGAACATTATCCCTATTTAAATCTATGTTAAACAAAATATCGAACTTATCTTTATAACCGAAATCATCCGCATATTTTGCTGCCCCCCAAAAAACGGCCGGGATGCTCATACCGTCTTTACAAACTTTTAATTTTAAATGTTCTTGAGTTTGTCCTATAATAGAAACCTCTTCAAAACTAACATTTCTTAACATAAAAATAGGAACGGAATTTGATGCACCGAAAGGTTCCAAAACTGTTAAATCTTTATATGTATTTTTGTTTACATCACTTATTTTAAGTTCGCAATCTACATTTATTTTTTTTGCTACCATTTCGGTAGAAATAGAATCTTTTGCGATTTGTTTCATCCTGGTTCTAAACTCTTCTATTTTACCGATTTCTATTGTAAGACCTGCCGCTTGATGATGTCCGCCGAACTTAATAAGCAAATCTTTTGTTTTATCGAGAGCGGAAACGATATCAAATCCATCTATTGAACGACAAGCTCCCGTTGCTTCACCTTTTTCTTTATCTTCTATGAATAGAATTACGGGTTTACCATAGAGTTTTACCATTTGCGAAGCAACTATACCCGTTACACCGTGAGCCAAGCTACCCGCAGATACAACAAGTATATTATCTTTTTCTACGTCACATTGCTGTTTTAACAAGATATTGAATTGTTTTATATTTTCATTTTGTAATTCTTTTCTGTCATTGTTTAATTTTTTTAATTCAATAAAAAAATCGTTTGCATTGTATTTATCATCGGCAAGAATAAGTTCGGCAGCGACGGACGCTTTTCCCATTCTTCCCGCAGCATTTAAAATCGGTGCAACATTCCAAGATATTGTTTTTGCCGAAATTTGTTTTCCTTTTAAATATTCATCGAAAATATAACCGAGTCCGAATCTCTTTGAACAATCTTTATTTAATACGGATAGCCCGTAACGAACCAACATTCTGTTTTCATCAACAAGAGGCACTATATCCGCAACGGATCCCAATGCTACCAAATCAATATTATTTTCGAAAAATTCCAACATTCTGCCGTCATTTTCAAAATTTTGTTTTCTATACTGTTTTAAAATTTCATGTGCCGTTTGTTTTACATCTTCCTGTTCTTTAACTTCTATTATTTCAATATTCGTATTTTCTACATCTTTAACATAATTACAGTCATTTGTAACAATTTTTGAAAAATCTTTTAGGTTAGGTTTGCCTGAGACAAATTCTTCTTTAACTATTATGTCATTAATAAGAATAATCAAATATATTTCTTCTTGTTTAACGGCAAGAACAGCAACTTCTTTATCGAAATATTTTCCGTATGTTTGCATTAATGCTTGTGACACTTTAAAAGAAACACCGCAACCTGCAAGTTCTTTGAACGGATAATTACAGAAATCCATTTTAGGATCAACAATACAATATGCTTTAGGTAACCCGTCTTGCGGCGGTTCATGATGATCGGTAACTATAACTTCCATTCCCAAACTGTTTGCATAATCTATTTCCGTAACGGCAGATATTCCGCAATCTACGGTTATTATAAGTTTAACACCTTCCTGTACATATTTATCCAATACGGTACAAGATAACCCGTAACCTTCATCGGAAGGAATGTACCACACTACGTTCCCGCCCAAAGTCGCAATAGTGTTATACAAAATAGTTAACGATGTTATGCCATCAACATCTCTATCGGCATAAATAAGAATTTTTTCTTGATTTTCTATTGATTTTTTTATTCTTAGTACGGCTTTATACATGTCTCTAAAAAGGAAAGGATTAAATAAATCTTCTTTTTTAGGACTAACAAAGTTTTTTATCGCTTCAATTGTATTGAAACCTCTTGATAGTAAAACTTTTAAAGTGACTTCCGATAAATCCGTTTGTTCCTGTAAACGATATAAAATATTTTTATCTATATCCTGAAGTATCCATTTGTTCTTTTGCAATTTTTCTCCTTTTAATTTACTATATATTTAATTTTTTTATTTTGCTCTGTTTTTTCGTCACTTATGGTATAAGAAGAATTCAAAAGTTCAACAACATTATCGATATCATTTTTATTATAATGCAACTCAAATATTATATCGTTTTTGTTAACGAAATCACCCGATTTTTTATGAATCATTATACCGCTTACAAAATCTATTTTATCTTCAACTTTTAATCTTCCCGCACCCAACAAACAGGAAGCTATTCCTATATTTCTTGTATTTATAAACTTTAAACAACCGTCTTCTTTTGCTTTTATATAACAAATATTTTTTGCTTTACCGAAAACGGAATAATCATCTACTACTTTTGTGTTTCCTTTTTGTAATTCTATCATTTTTATAAACTTATTTAATGCTTGCCCAGACACAATTTTTTCTTTAGCTAAACTTTGTGCCTGCTCAAAAGTTTTTGTTAATCCTACCTGTAAAATCGAAAAAGCAGCTAAATCTATACTTAACCGAACAAAATCGTTATCCATTTTATTTTTTAACGCCTCTATAGTTTGTATAACTTCCAAACTGTTACCTACTGCATTTCCTAACGGTTCATCCATATCGGTAATAACAGCAGTCATATTTCTGCCGAACTTTTTCCCTACACTAACCATTTTTTCGGCTAACAATTTTGATTTTTCGTATTCTTGTATAAAAGCGGCACTACCTGTTTTTACATCAAGTAATATATTTTGTGCACCTTCGGCAATTTTTTTAGACATTATACTTGAACAAATTAAAGGTATAGATTCCACCGTAGCGGTAACATCTCTTAATGCATACGTCCTTTTATCAACGGGAGCAACTTCTTTCGTTTGCCCTATCATAGCAAATTTATTTTGTTTTAATACCGAAATAAATTCTTTTATATCAAGATTAACATTAAATCCGGGAATAGATTCCAATTTATCGAGAGTTCCACCGGTATGTCCCAATGCTCTACCCGACATCATCGGAACATAAATATCGCAACTTGCAAGTATCGGAGCAATAAGTAACGACGTTCCGTCACCTACTCCACCTGTAGAATGTTTATCTGCGGTAGGCCCATCCAAAAAACTTAAATCTAAAATCTCACCGGATTTTGCCATTGCATTTGTAAGATAAAAAGTTTCATCATCATCAAGGTTTTGAAAGTAAACGGACATCAAAAAAGCAGACATTTGATAGTCTGCGATTTCATGGTTAGTATATCCTTCTATCATAAAAGATATTTCTTCTTCCGATAATTTTTGTCCGTTTCTTTTTTTGTAAATTACATCATATGCTCTCATTAAAGTTCCTTTACAAAACTTGTTATTATTTTCTCCATTGAAGCAGCAGCTTTTTTGCCTGCCTGTAAAACCTCTTCATGTGTTAAACTTTTCTTTGATAAACCGCTTGCTTTATTCGATACATAAGTTAAAGCAGATACTTTAATACCCATTTGATTTGCAACGATTGCTTCCGGAACTAACGACATACCTACAACGTCTCCGCCCAATTTTCCGTAAGCGTTAATTTCCGCAGGAGTTTCGTAAGATGGTCCGCTAACGGCAAAGTACACTCCTTTATGAACGGTTATCTTCTTATTCTTTGCTATTTTTAATATTTTATTTATTACAGTTTTATCGTATATATTTGTCATATCGGGAAATCTGTCACCGAACTCTTCGTAATGTTTTCCTATCAAAGGATTATTCCCCATAAAATTTATATGATCTTTTATAACAACAATATCACCCATATTATATTTTTTGTTAATTGCTCCAACCGCACAAGTTATAATCAACTTTTCTATTCCCAAAAGTTTCATAAGCCTTATTGGATATGTTATATCCTGCATGGTATAACCTTCATAATAATGAAATCTTCCGCTCATCACCATGATATTGATTGAATTAAATTTACCGAAAATTAATTGACCGTTATGACCTTTAACCGTCGATTGCTTAAAGTACGGAATTTTGTTGTAAGGTATGCTTACTGAATTTTTTAATTGATTTTGAATATTGCCTAATCCGGAGCCTAAAATGACGGCAACTTTGGGATTAGTTTTTATTTTTTTTCTTATAAAATTTTTAGTTTTTTGCAGTTGTTTTAATAACATAAATTTTATAACAATATTTCATTTGATTTTACTACATATAATTATAGCATAATTAAAAATTTGTTTCACAAATTTTTAGGTTATAAGGTGATAGGGTTATGGGATTATCGGCTAAAACAGCAACGGCTGGATTGCCACGATGACAAGTCACCTCGCAATGACGGAAGATTTGTTTGTCTTATTCTTGACTCTCAAAGACTTTTAAGATTTTGAATTAGAACGAAGTATTTGGCGAATGAAGTGTACTTAAAATAAAAGCGGTATCGATTGGTACTCGATTGAGCCAAATACAAAGTTATAATTCAAAAGATGAAGTCACTTCGCTAAAATAAAAAAAACTATATTATTTCCTTCTTAAAACTTGTTCCGTTTTTCATCGGTTCTATATCAAAGATATCTGCTATTGTTTGAGCAACATCCGATAAAGATTTTCTTGTTCCCAAATTTATATTTTGTTTTATCATCTTACCGTAAACCATTAAAGGGACATATTCTCTTGTATGGTCGGTATGTTTTGTATATGTAGGGTCACATCCGTGATCTGCGGTTATTATAAGCAAATCCGTATTTTTCATAAAACTGATTATTTCCGGTAATTTTTCGTCAAAAGATTTCAATCCTTGGGCATAAGCTTCAATATTTCTTCTGTGTCCCCAAAGCATATCAAAGTCTACCAAGTTTGTAAAAATCAATTGTTTTTTTGAGTTATTTGAATTTTTTATTGAATCGATAGTAACTTGTATTCCGTTAGAATTTCCTACCGTATGATAAGCGGTAACAATTCCTTTGTTATTAAATATATCTTTTATTTTGCCTACGGCAATAACATCCCCGCCAACACTTTTTATCTTATCCAATACCGTTGTTTCCGGAGGCGTTAACGAATAATCTTTTCTGTTGGTTGTTCTTTTAAATGTTCCGCCTTCCATACGAACAAAAGGTCTTGCTATAACTCTGCCTACAGCATGATTTCCTTTTAACATTTTTCTTGCAATTTCACATATTTCGTAAAGTCTTTTAAGACCGCCGAACTTATCACCATCTTCGGCTGCGGCAATTTGAAAAACTGAATCTGCCGATGTGTAAACGATAGGATAACCTGTTTCATAATGTTCTTCTCCTAAAACTTTTATTATCTCCGTACCGGAAGCAACACAGTTACCCAAAACTTTTGTGCCGATTTGTTTTTCGAATTCTTCTATTAAATCTTTCGGAAATCCGTTAGGATATGTAGGAAAAGGTTTATCTAAAACTATACCGGAGAGTTCCCAATGACCTGCGGTTGTATCTTTTGCAGGTGACAATGTTGCCATTTTACCGTAGCAACCTATAACTTTTTCCGGATTATAACCGTAAGGTGACGGAACTATGTTATATAGTCCGAGTTTACCCATGTTCTCAAGAACAAAATTTTTATCTTTTTGTTCAAAAATATGTTTTAAAGTATTTGTACCGGCATCACCATATTTGGCAGCATCGGGAAGTTCACCTGCCCCGACACTATCCAACACTATTAGAATTATTCTGTTAATGTTTACCATTTTAGGACAATTTATAATTACAACTATTTAACTTTATAAGGTTAATTCTTTAGTTTTTTAACCTATAACCTTATCACCCTATAAACTTATAACCTAAATTGTCTGTGACAATTTATTATTTTTTTCTTTTTAAAACTTTTTTTACGGCTTCAACAATATTTATATCTTTTAAACCGTATTTTACAATCAAGTCTGCCGGTTTTCCGGATTCTCCGAAAGTGTCATTAACGCCTACAAATTCCATAGGAACAGGACTGTTAGCAACAACAACTTCGGCAACAGCACTTCCGAATCCGCCGAAAATTTGATGTTCTTCGGCAGTCACTATTGCACCGCACTCTTTTGCGGCATCTATTATTGCTTGCTTATCTATAGGTTTTATTGTGTGTATATTTAATACTCTTGCTTTTATGCCTTCTTTTTCCAAAATTTCCGCAGCCATTAACGATTCATATACCATTGAACCGCAAGCCATGATACAAACATCACTGCCTTCTTTCATTTTTATGGCTTTACCTATTTCAAAAGGTGTTTTGTCTTCAGTAATAATGGGAACATTTTCTCTACCATATCTTATATAAACAGGTCCGTTATAATCTGCTGCTGCAATTGTTGCTTTCTTTGTTTCAACTAAATCGCAAGGAACAAGAACGGTCATGTGAGGTAAACATCTCATTATGGAAATTTCTTCTAAAGCTTGGTGAGTTGCACCATCGGGACCTACCATAAGTCCGGAATGAGAGCCGCCGATTTTAACATTTAAATTCGAATAACAAATTGTTGTTCTTATCTGTTCCCAAGGTCTTCCGGAAGCAAAAACTCCGTAAGTAGAAACGAAAGGTACAAAACCTGCAACGGCAAGTCCTGCAGCCATTCCCAACAAATTGGTTTCCGCAATACCCACATTTGCAAATCTTTCCGGAAACTCTTTTTGAAAACCGTTTATTGCAACCGAAGAAACGGTATCAGCACCGAGAACAAAAATTTTATCGTTTTTTCTGCCTAACTCAACAAGACCTTCACCAAAACCAAACCTTGTAGCTTTATTACCAAAAACATTTACCATAATTTATTCCTTATATTTTTAAAAATTATTTACTTAAACTTGCATCTATTTCTTTAAGTGCTTGTTCCAACTGTTCCGCATTAGGAGCTTTTCCGTGCCAATCGGCAACGTTTTCCATAAAAGAAACACCTTTACCTTTTACGGTTTTTGCCATTATAACGGTAGGTTTTCCTTTGCATTGTTTTGCTTTTGTATATGCATCATCAACTTCTTTTAAGTTGTGTCCGTCTATTTCTATAACATTCCAACCGAAAGCTCTGTACTTATCGGCTATCGGATTAATATTTAAAACATCTTCAACTTTACCGTCTATTTGTAAACCGTTACAATCAACAATAGCACACAAATTATCAAGTTTAAAGTGAGGCGCACACATAGCAGCTTCCCATATTGAACCTTCCTGCTGTTCACCGTCTCCCATAAGGACGTACACTCTGTTATCTTGTTTTAAAGTTTTTATACCTTTTGCAATACCTGCTGCTATTGAAAGTCCGTATCCCAAAGAACCGGTAGAAATTTCTATACCCGGAATATGTTTATCCATTGCGGGATGTCCTTGCAATCTGCCGCCGATTTTTCTTAACGTATCTAACTCTTCTTTAGGAATACAACCTATTTGTGCAAGAACAGCATATAAAACGGGGCAAACATGACCTTTTGATAAAACAAAATAATCTCTGTTTTTATCTTGCCAGTTATCTTTATTAAAGTTCATATGATTATTATATAAATCTACCAATAACTCTACTGCAGATAAACTTCCACCCGGATGACCGGACCCGGCTTTATTCAACATTTTAAGAACTTCTTTTCTTACAGATGCTGATATCATTTTCAAATCAGCTATTTCCATTTGCTTCCCCCATTTATATATTAACTTTTAATTTTCTTATACAAATTCATTCTTTCTATTATACCATAAATAATAACAGATACGTGCTCTAAAGCTTTTACATCGGTACAATTGAAACTTGAATTTTTCTTATTGATTGCAACAACTATTGCAATTACTTCATCTCCCTGCTTTACCGGCAGGAACACCGCAGACTTCAATTTAACACTGTCACTTATTAAATTCCTCGAATAACTGTTCAAGTCTGAATCTTTATTTAAAACAATACGATTACCCGTATTTATTATATCATTATAGATTGTACCTTTTTTGTTAACAATTTTTAAGATGTTATCTAAACCGAAAGAACCTTTAACGGAATACAAAACATCTTCTTTTTTATCATATGTAAAAATACCGAACTTTTCTATGTCTAAAATCTCTTTCATTTTTGACGTAATATATTCCATGGATTCTGCGATATCTATTCTCGTAGTTGCATGAAAAGCGATATCTGAAACATTTCTTATATCTTTTATCTTTTTTACCAAAATGTTGTTTGTTTCCATAAGTTCTTTTGAGGCCGTTTCTATTTCTATTTCCAATTTTCTGTTTGTTTCTTTTATTGTTTGATAATCTTTTATTCTGTTTATCAATGCAACCAAATATTTTGAAACACTGTTTATAATATCAATATTATCGGAATTAAAAGAATTTTCAATTTTACATATTACACTAAAAACACCTATACACTTTTTATCTTCTTCTATAAGCGGAATAGACATAAAAGAGCCGACTTTATCATCACACAAACCGCCTATATTTTCTTTTGTTATTTTATTTTCATCGTTCACAACAATTTCTTTTATTTGTTCGTACGTATTCCATATATAATTATTGTCATCTTTAGGCATTAAAGTTATATCGTTATTTAATAATCCGTTTTTGGCAAACACTTTTAATTGACCGCTTTCATCGGGAATAAACAATGCACACATAGAATCTTTTATTCTTTTTTGAACAACATTAAATACAACATGTACGGAATTTACAAGTTCCAAATCGGAACTTACGATACTTGTGGCAGAAAACAATAAATTCATTGTAGTATTTACATCAAAAACTTTATTATGCAATTTCTTTAAGTCGAAAAATATGTTTTTCCATATTCCGTATTCGTTGGACTCATCAAAAGTTACTTCTTTATCCATAACGATATTGTTTATCATCATTTTTATCTGTTTAAACGGATCAAACACGTATTTTTTGATATAAAGGTATGCAACAAAAATAAAACCTATCAACAAAAAAATTACCGATAGTAACAATATGGTAATATTTACACCGCTTGAAAATATTTTTGCAAAAAGTTCGTATGAAGGCCAAACTTCAATCCAACCAACAACGGTATTTTCACTTTTTATCGGATAAGATAATTTTAAAACAGACAACAATGCGGAATTTATTTTTGTAGGATTAAAATACTCTTTCTTATTTTTTATTGTCAGATAACGAATATAATCTTTTTTTTCAAATTCGGAAATAAATTTTCTTGTTTTATCCAACGCGAAGTTTTTGTTAACAATTTCCGATAACATCTGTTTAGAATCGTCAAACATTGGATATATACTTTTTTTCAATTCGTTATCAAAAAAGACATATACAAACAAAAACCAAATTAAAACTATAAGCAAAATAGCGGAAATTATTATTGATATATGTTTAACTATTGTTTTATTCATACTCATCATCTATCAACTGCAAAGATTTTGATGTACCTAATCTGCTTGCACCGGCTCTTATTAGTTCTTCGGCTTGTTTATATGTTGATATTCCGCCTGATGCTTTTATTCTTACATTGTTTTTCAATATTTTTTTAAAAAACTTAATATCTTCAACAGTCGCACCTGAAGGTGCAAAACCTGTAGATGTTTTTAAAAAATCTACACCATTATTCAAAACTATTTTAGCTATTTTTTCTTTTTCTTCTTGGTTTAAATATGCCGTTTCAACTATTATTTTTAATACTTTTTTTGCCGCTGCTTTTCTTAATAAAGAAATTTCCCTTTCTACATATTCAAAATCTTTAGATTTTAAAGCAGATATATTTATAACGGCATCTATTTCATCAGCTCCGCTTTTTATAGCTTCTTTAGTTTCAATCAACTTACTTATGTAGCTGTTGTATCCTAAAGGAAATCCTATTACGGTACAAACTTTTACATCGGTATTGATAAGAGCATGTTTACAACTTCCTACCATAAAAGGAGGCACACATACGGAATAAAACCTTTTTTCAACCGCTTGTTCACATAATAGCTGAAAATCTTTATACGTTGCATTAGGTTTTAATAATGTGTGATCTATGATAGACGCTATATTTACCATGAATATTTTACCTTATAAGTAACTTTTGTTTCCGATTTTGCGGGAACATCAACTTCAAAAACTATACTGTTTGAATCTTTCTTTTCAAACTTATGTGAATTGGAAACAATTTTCCAATTAGACCAACCATAAAAAGTTTCTATAACATCAACTTTTACAACTTCATCTTTTGCATTTTTTAAAACAATTTCATAAGTTTCTTCCGATTGTTTTGCAGAATTATTTCTTGAAGAATTTGTCATCTTCTTTTCTGCGGTAACATCAAAAGCATTACCTAAAGTAAGTCTCATATCTTTGTTTTCAGGAGTATGATCTATAGTATCTTCACCTACAAATTCTATAGAATCTCCATCACTTTTGAATACTCTTACTTTACCTTTTGGTAACGGTATTCCTAAATTGGAAGCTTTATTATTTTTAAACTTCAAAGAAATTTCTACTTTGTTATTTTTTGAACTTTGATACGTAAACTTTTTCTCTACGGGAATATTTTGTGCTGCGGTAAATTCTATTTGTTTTTTCTCGTTATCTTTTAAATCTGCTTTTCTTTGTAACTTATAAATATGATACTCAAAAAATGCCTGTTCCTGAAAACCTGCAGCAGTATCATATGCCGCTTCTTCCGCAACAGCGGCTTTAGCTAACATAACTCTGTTAGTCCTTCCGGATTCTTTAACGGTATTTACATCACCTGCAACCAATTTTAATTTTGCATCTTTATATGTTGCACCGGAAGTATTATTTATCGTTACCCAAGCATTCAAATCTATATTTTTATCATCTTTATTTAATACTGCAACATAATCCGCTACCCAAGAAAATCCTGTTGTTTTATATGTTAATTCCAACTTTTTCTTACCGGAAACTTTACTATTGATTAACCACGATAAAGTAGGTTTTAACATTAAACCGTCCGGCATCTTGGGCAAAGATATTTCTCCGTCCGGGTTAATAACAATCTTATCGTTATTTGTTTTTATGATTGTGCCACCCTGAACAGATAAAAGTTTACCTGAAATTTTTTCCTTTTGAGAGTTAGGCAAATATCTTTCCACCGTTATATCTTTACCTATGTATTTCTGTAACAATTTGTTACTGTTTACCAAATCGAAATCATAGTTTTGTTCAAGAATTGTAATATTATTTGCATCAGAAAGAAATTTCGGTAACACACTTGTAGGATCTATTTTCGCTGATACATCATCTACTTCTATCGTTTGTTTACCGACTTTAACATCAACTTCTTTCGTATCTCTTACAAGTGCAAAATTATCATTGTAAATTGTTACAGATGCCGCATAAATAAAACTTGAAACAAACATAAATACGGATAAAACCAAAATTTTTTTCATAGCAGTTTCCATTTATATTTTTATTTGCGTATAAAAAAAATAGAACAACAGCATTAACACTGTTGTTCTATTTGACTGATTTTATTTATTCTTTTCATATGTCTTTGCTCAAATTCTGTTTCAAGAAAAGTCTTAATCCATAAACAAATATCTTCGGACGATGCAAATCTTGCTCCGGCACACATAATATTTGCATTATTATGTTGCGCTATCAATTGTGCCGTTTCTTTACTCCAACAAACTGCCGCTCTTATACCTTTAACTTTATTTGCGGCAATCGACATTCCTATACCGGTACCGCAAATTAAAATACCTTTATCGGCAACTTTTGAAACAACATTTTGAGCAACTTTAAGAGCAAAATCAGGATAATCACAACTTTCCTTAGAGTCTGTTCCGCAATCTATAACATCATGCCCTAAAGTTTTTATAAAAGATATTAATTTATCCTTAACTTCTATTCCGGCATGATCACAACCGAATGCAATTTTCATTGTTATACCCTTAATTATAATATGAAGAGCTTATCTCCGTTTTTCACACCGGCAGCATTAGCTTCTTCCATATCCAAATGACATTCCAATGCCATTTTATCGCTTACCCTTGCTATAACATTATCAAAAACAAGTCCTCTTTCACCTTCTGTTTTCAACTTCAAAGAGTCACCGTTTTTTACTCCGTAAAATTCTGCATCTTTTGTTGTAAAATGAATATGTCTTTTGGCAACAATGCAACCTTCTTTTAAATCGATTGATCCCGCAGGACCGATAACTTTTATAGGTTCCGAACCGGCCAAATCACCTGACAATCTTATGCAAACATTAACACCTAATCTTATGGCATCAGTTACAAAAATTTCTACTTGAGTTTGTTTTCTTAACGGTCCCAAAACTCTAACTTTTTCTATTGCTCTTTTTGGTCCTTGAATTGTAACTGTTTCATCACAAGCATGTTCGCCCGGTTGAACCAAATCTTTTGTTTTAGTTAATGTATGTCCTTTACCGAACAATGTTTCCATATCTTCTTTTGACAAATGAATATGTCTGTTAGAAACATTTGTTAATATGGGATTCTTTGCTCTATTTTCGTTCATTTTTGTTTTTCCTCTATAATTATTTAGAAAATTTTACCAATGCTTCAAAAGAATCAGCTTTTAAACTTGCTCCGCCTACCAATCCGCCATCAATATCTTCTTTTTTCATAAGTTCACTTACGTTTTCCGGTTTTACTGAACCGCCATAAAGAATTCTTATTTTATCTGCTGCACAGCAATACATTTCTCCGTAAACTTTTCTTATAAAAGCATGAACTTCTTGCGCTTGATCGGGAGTTGCTGTTTTTCCTGTTCCTATTGCCCAAACAGGTTCGTAAGCTATAACGATTTTTTCAGCTTCTTCTTTTGTTAAACCTTTTAAACCTTCTCTTACTTGAGCTTCGATAACTTTAAATGTTACATCTGATTCTCTTTCTTGTAATGTTTCACCTACACAAACTACAGGTATTAAACCGATAGCAAGTGCTGCTTTAACTTTTTTATTTACTGTTTCGTTTGTTTCGCCGAAGTATTGTCTTCTTTCGGAATGACCGATTATAACATAAGAACATCCTGCATCTACCAACATGTTAGGAGCGATTTCTCCTGTAAAAGCACCTTTAGCTTCCCAAAATATATCTTGTGCACCTATATTTATATTTGTTCCTTTAGCTTCGTTTGCCAAAGCTGAAATTGCAGTAAATGTAGGGCAAATTAAAACATCAACATCTTTAACATCTGCAATTTTACCTTTTAATTCACTTACCATAGCAACTGCTTCAGGTATAGTTTTGTTCATTTTCCAGTTTCCTGCCATCAACGGTTTTCTCATAATTAAATCTCCTTTTAATATAATTTAATAAATATTTTTATAACAACATGATTTATATTATAAAAAATTTTTATTCATCTTTATTATTATCTTCGTTATAATACGAATAATTTTTATAATATCCATATTTGCTGTATGTAATGCCTTTCGGTTCGTATTGAGATATAACACCACCTACGATTTTTATTCCCACATTTTTCATCTTTTCCAGTGCAGCTTCAGCTAATTTTGAGTTTGTACTTCCATACTTTACAACAAAAATAGCTTTATTAATATACTTTCCCCATAACAAAGTATCACTTACCGGCAAAACCGCAGGACAATCAACAATAACACAATCAAAATGTTCAACCGCCCATTTTACAAATGCTTCGAGTAATGGTGTATTTAACAATTCCGATGGATTCGGAGGCCTTGTACCGGAAGTCATAACATACAAATTTTCTACAGATGTCTGTTGAACATTATATTCAAAACTTGATATTTTTTTGTCTTCCTGCCAAATATTGGTTAAACCTTTTTCGTTTGAAACTTTAAATACCTTATGAAGTCTGGATCTTCTCAAATCACCATCTATAAGCAAAACTTTCTTTTGAGTTTGAGCAAAGGCCACCGCCAAATTTACCGACAAGTGACTTTTTCCTTCACTTTGCAAAGAACTTGCAATCAAGATAGGGGCTTTTCTATCATCAGATAAAGCAAAACCTAACATTGTTCTTATATTTCTTATTTGTTCTGCCAACAAAAAATTCCCTTCTTTTAACATTATTTCATACTCATTCTGTAATTTCTTTATTTTATTAACGGGAATAAAACCTAAGAACGAGATTTTTAATTTATCTTGTAAATCGTCAGATGTTTTTATTGTTTTATCTAAAAATTCAACAATAAATATAAACAGTATTCCTAAAATACAACCCACACAAAATCCTATTAACAAATTCAACATTTTATTCGGTTTATAAGGATTGTCCGGAACAAGTGCTTCATCAACTATTCTTATGTTGTTTCCGGAAAACTGTCCGGAAAGTTCAATTTTTATACTTTGGATAAGTCTTTTTGTTTCAACATCTATTTTTTCTCTTATTGCTTGTAATTGATTTTGAACAGCTATAACTTCAGGATGATTTACTGTATATCTTGCATTTAACTGGACATATTGTTTATACAATGCTATCTCTTGGTTTTTAAGATTTTTTATAAAATCACTGTTTACTACCTGTGGCATAGAATTCAATAATTCTTGCTGTTTTGAACTCCTTTCCGTTGCATCAAGAGCAGCAATAACATCTTGTGCTATAGAAACTCTATTGCTTACATTGTCTTCTACAAAAGTCTTCGCTATTGTGTTAGCAATCTTTGCACACAAAGTCTTATCATAAGATTCAACTTCAAGATTTAATAAACGACTTCTCGTTATAGGAATGATTTTTATATGCTTTCTTAATTTTGCCCAACCGTTAGGTTGTTTGAATTCCGGTATTTCCGACAAATTCATATTTTTATAAACTTTCTCGAGTAGTGTTCTCGATTCCAACAGTTTATACTGTGTTCTGTAGTAGTCTTCATCACTTGCCCATGACCCGAAAGAAGAAGTTTCTATTTTACCGGAATCTTCCCTATCTATCATCATAAGAGCGGAAGCTTTATATTTCGGTTGCATCAACATATTTACTACAACAGCTGCCACAACACATATAATAACAACACCTATTAACAGCCATATTCTTTTTAATATTACCGATATGTAAAATGTAAAATCTATTTCAGCATTATTGTTAGTATCATTTACAAAATTCTCGTTCATTATTTCCTCTAAAACATACTTTGCGGAACAAAAACGACATCTCCGGGTATTAGCTCGATATCAAGAGATTTATTTCCTTGTTTTGTTATTGCATTAACATCGACATCTATACTTTTTTGCTTCCCGTTTTCCATTCTTAAAACTTTTATTTTTGAAGTATTTGCAATATCGGTAAATCCGCCTACAGATGTAATTGCTTCAAGAACTGTTATAGTTTTTTCGGGTGGAATAGATATTTCCGAAGGTTTCTTTACTTGCCCCAAAACATAAACCCTTTTATTTGAATATTCTTTTATCAACATTGAAACCTGCGGACTTTTTATATAATACTTTAATTTTTCTGCAAGTTGTTCTTCAGCATCACTTACGCAATAACCACCTATTTTAACATTACCTATCAAAGGGTATGTAACAGTTCCGTTGGAAGATATTCTAAGAACTCTATCCATGTTAGGTTCCATAAAAACCTTTATTTCGACAAGATCTCCCGACTGCAATATATAGTTTTTCGATTGTTGCACATTCGAAATATCATTCAACATCTGATCTTGAATACTATCGGTTTCATCACTTGTACTACCGATACTATTATCTTCACCCGTAACGGCAACACCTTTTGTTGAGGCACATGATACTAAACAAAAAGAAACAAAACATAATAAAAATAAAATATAATTTTTCATAATCTTAGTATTATACAAAAAAAGAAAAGTTATTTCACTAATATTTTTTGTTGTTGAGATTCACCTGTTTTAACTTCACTTCCGAACAGTTCATAAAAACTTACATTCGGTATACCGAAAGCACCATCAACAGATCCGATATAAACTTTTTCCAAGAAACAATCAACGTTATTTATTTTTATAACGGCCTTGGCAACACCATCATATAAATCGATAATCATAGGTTTATCTTTGGCAGCTTTTAATACAAAATCAAAATTTTGTCTTTCGGTATTATATTTAACCTTAAAGCCATAAGCTTTTTTATCAAATGCACTTAATTCTTCTCTTTCTCCGTTTTTATATGCATACAATAACCAATAAGAATCTACAGGATTTTCTTTTTTTATCGTTCCGTCATCATTTAAAACAGCATCATAACTAACAACATTTGCATTTTTGCTTCTTTCTATCACAAACAAATTACTTGTTTTATCGGCATATACGTTTATACCAAACATTAAAAACATTATTACAAACAAAATTGCTTTTTTCATTTTAAACTCCATATAAAAAACATTGTTACTATTTAGACATATACTTATACAAAATTGTTACTATCTGCACAAGTAAAAATACGGACATTTCTCACAATCTACATCATCATAAATTTCACTTTTAAACGGTTCGTCACTATTAATATCGGCAATAATAACTTTGAGTTGTTTGAGCAATATATCAAAATCTATTTTACTGCCTTCCTTCAATAAAGGAATGGTCTCGGTCTTTTTTAAAGAATACAACATCATATCTTTTACAGTTTTATCTTTAATGTTTTGTTCGTATAAATACTTATAAATTATCAATTGGAAAGATTTTATATTTTTCGATATTACCTGTCTGGAAAATTTTGTTTCATCTATAACAAAATCTCTGGCAGCAAGCGGTGCTTCCGCAGTACCCGTTTTATAATCTATAATACTTACTGTTCCGTCATCGTTTTCATCTATTCTATCCATTCTTGAAACCAAATTATATTTTACTTGATTTACTTCTATTTGAGAGTTAAAATCTTTTTCGGTATCCAACACTTTTTTAAATGGTCTTGCAATTTCTGCTATTCTAAAATCATTCAATTTCTTTTTAAGAAGTTTTCTTAATAAATACATTTTACCGGTTTTAGCATTTTTAAAATATTCATCTATTTTGTTATTCAACTCTTTATCATAAGAAGCTTCATCCAAACTCAACAACTCTTCTTTAGTTAAACCGCCGTGAAAAATTTTATTTAAAAAGTCGTGAACACAATTCCCTATATTAATGCTTTCGTGATCATCATCATAATCTGTTTGTTCACCTAATTTCAACACATACTTATAATAAAATCTTAATTTACATTTCATATAGGAATCTATACTTGTTGCCGAATAATTAAAATTCAACAAATATTTTTTTATCTCATCTGTTTTTGAAAATTCAGGTTTATTGTTAGGAAAAAGTTGTGCAGACAAAACAGCATTATTAACTGTTACCGAGCTTAAAAGTTTTGCTTCATATTGTTTTTTCCATACAAGTTCTTCTATAAATCTGCTTCTTATGTTAGCATTATCACAAGGATATATTAAAGAAACATTCTTTGCACCGGAAATTAGACTATAAAATTGATATTTTTGAATATCGATTTCTCTTTCGGAATAACCGATATTCAACAAATTAATAACTTCTTTCGGAATAAGAGGATTTATATCCGTTACATTTGGTACCACGGAATCCGACATAGACACTATAAAGACATTTTTAAACGAAAGTCCTCTTGCTTCCATAAAGCCCAAAACCTGTAACCCTTTTAAAGGACTTCCTACAAGATTTATGTTACCTGTAGATATAAGATTTTCAAATATTTTCAATAATTCTTTCGTACTAAAAATATTATTTGAACAAATAGAGTTTAAAAGTTGATTTGCGACATCATAAATCATGTTCATCGCACCTAAATTAAAAGAGTACGAATTTATCAAACTCTTTTGAGTTATAATATCGGCTATAGTATTTATGGCTTTTCCCAAAGCATACATTGTAGAAATATTTTCAAATTTATAGAAAAATATATCAAACAATTGCATAATGAGTTCTTTCACTCTTTCAGGGGAAACTTCTTGCCAATAAGAAGTTATTTTTCCGGAAATAGTTTCGTGTAGTATATTATTATTTTGAATCTCGTCTAACGAAATAAACTGATACGATTTAAACAAAGCTTTTTTATTTGAAAAATCAAAATTGTTAATTATTTCATGAATTATAATTCTCGTAATATCCGGCATACCGATAAATCTTATATTTTTAACGAGTGGATTTGATATTATTGAAATAAAATCCTTTACATAATATTTGTTATTTTCATCTCTGTTTAAATGCGTTTTAATTAAATCTTTCATTAAAGAAAATACCGTAGTTTTATTTGCAGGATATCCCACCGCAATATTAATATCTTTCATTACCGAATAAAGTTCGCTTGTAACCGCCTGCAATATAGTATTATCCGGAACGATAACTACAGTATCTTTAAGTTCGTTTTGAGGAACTTTTTGTACTAAATTTTTAACCAAACAAGCTTGAGAATATCCGTCGTAAGCGCTATAAAATTGAATATTATCCGTTAAACTATCTCTTACAGATTTAGAAACAGAATTAAAATCTTTATAAATTTTGTTTAAGTATTGCCAATTATTCTTGTTACCTCTTATGATAATGTCAAGCTTACCGACATTAAACAAAACTTTAAACATTTCATTTTCGGACTTATTCAAATAATATGGATTAAACAATATTACCCTATCAAAATCTTTAAAATAAGTTTCTATGTTTTTTGCAGCATTGTAATAAGAATATGCTGTCGTCGTTTTGTTTAATATTTCTATTCTTTTATGAAATTCTTCCCTTATAAAAGATATATTCTTTAAAAGATCATTAATACTTTTAGGCACATCAAAACCGATATCAGCCTGCATTTGAATATTTAACAATTTATCGTTACTTATTTGTTCCAAATCCAACAGATTTATAAAATTCAATATTTCGTTTGCCCATTGAAAGAAAGATGAGTATGTATATTGATAAAAACTTGAACTTTTAAGATTGTTATGAATAATATCGTAAATTATATAACTGCTATCTATCTTTGATATTTTTTTCTTATTCTGTAAACCGGATATTGAACTTACAAGTTCTTCAAAAGTAAGAAATTTTGGTGGAATAAACGGCTTATTTATTTGTTTTGCCAATTCTCTCTTTATAAACAATGATGGTCTTTTCGAAGTCATAATAACTGCAACTTTACCAAAATCATTTTCTGTACCGGTTAAATTAAACAAATATTTTGCCGTATATTCAACAATACTATCATTTAAAGCAATATTAATTATCTTACTTTTGTTTTCCATAAATTTTATTCTATACCTATATCCGCATTAAAAACACACAATTTTTCCTTTTCAATATCTACGATACAACAACATACTTTTTTATCAGTATATATATCCTTCAATATCTCAATATAATTTTTCATTTGATTATTTATATATTCTTTATCGTATATTGAACTTTTGAAATCTACTATGCAGACTTCTTTTTGTTTTACTATTATTTTGTCCGTTCTTATGGTATTGCCAAATTTATCAACATACTCTTTTTCGTTGAAGACAATATTTTTTTCGTCAAATAAATCCGCTATTTCTTTGTTTAATAACAAGCTTGAAAGTTTTTCTTTAAAACTTGTTAAATCTTGGTCCGGATATGCAAGTTGTGTACTTTCTATTGCTTTTTCAATTTTATTTTTTAAATTTTTAGAATTAAAAGTTTGTATTTGAGATAAAGCATAATGAATTATTTTCCCGTTTAATAAAATATCTTTATGCTTTTTTCCGTAAATTTCTATGGAACTATCGTTTATTATATCTACAATATCCTGAAGTTTTGTAGGTATTATTTCAGTATTTTTTATAAGTTCTTCATCTTCGTTAGATGATTTTGAATTTGTTTTTTCTTTAACACCGAAATTTCTGTTGTTTTCGTCTATAAAAATTTCAATATAACTTTTTTTATTTCCTGTTTTTGTTTTTTTGTGAGTCATAAGAGCATAAAATTCACATACTGCTCTTGTAGTTGAAACATACAAACCGTTCAATTCGTCAGATATATTTTTAAAATATTTCTCATAGTAAATATCTTTTAATTCTTGCGAATAATTCGCCATCTCCTGATTTATTGCCAAGAAAGATATTTCTTCTTTTTTTTCTATAGTAAATATATTATCCCCATCCGGTGATTCTATATAGAAATAAGGCATTATTACAACATTATATTCAAGACCTTTTGATTTATGAATTGTAGTAATTTTTATTGCATTTGATGATGCTACTTTTATAAAAAACTTTTCATTTTTTTCATTATTTTTAAAGTCATTAAAAAAGTCTATAAAATTTTGTAAACCCTGATTATCTTTCTCAAAATCACAAACTATTTCCAAAAATCTATAAATTACATTTGTATATTCCTCAAAATTTTCTATTACCTTATATTTTGAAATTAAAGAAACAACCATTTCGTAAACGGCGACAAAACCAACCCTATTAAAAAACTCTTCAATATAATCTTGCCATACTTTAGGATATGCTTTTCTGAATTTGATATAAAGATTAATATTGTTTGATGTTTCAAGAGAATTTTCGGTTATAAATTTAAACATATCTTCTTTCTTCAAACCTGTTACTTGTAAAAACATATTGCTTGTAATAAAAGAAACAAAAGATACATTATCCGTAGGCATATTAAAAAATTGTAACGAGCTGAACAATTCTTTTATTATTTGTGAATTTAAAATATTTAATGTTTGAAAGGATTCTATGTCTATTCCTTTTTCTAACAACCATTTACCTATTCTTTTTATTTCTTCATTTTTTCTGCAAATTATCGTTATATCTTTATTTGAAAATCTTTTTAGAACATCATCTATTATTTCATATAAATACTGTTTTACTAACTCATCAAAATCGTCATCTTCACTATATTCCTTATACGATATTTCTACATAACCGGATTCTTTTCTGTTACATTTCTGTTTGGAATCTTTAAAAACTTCTATTATACCTTCACAATATTTTTCTATATTTCCTAAATCCTTATTATCACCTACATAGTTCAATAGTTTAGCTATATTATCTTGCGAATATATTTTATTATTAAAATCTACTATTGCTTTACAACTTCTGTAGTTTGTATCAAGTACGGTAAGCTTTGGTTCATAATTATAAAACTCTTTTCTCGGAACATCAAAAATTTTATAATCTCCTCCTCTAAAACCGTAAATTGCTTGTTTTTTATCACCGACATAAAAGAATGATCCGCCCTTTGAAAGGTTTTCTTCAACTATAAATTTTAGTGTTTGCCATTGAATTTGGTTTGTATCTTGAAATTCATCTATAAGGAAGTCAGTAAAATTATTGGATAAACTTAAATATATTTCAGGAGCTAAATTCTGTTCATAAAAAACTTTTGACACCTGTTTATTTATATCCTGCAAAAACATTACGGAATCTAACTTTGCTCTTATTTCAAACTCTTTTAAAATATTATCAAACATTTTTATGTAATTATCATAGAAGTGTTTTGCTTTAAATTCCATAAATGCTTGAATAACGGCTTTGCCTTTAACAAAAACTTCTTCCAATTTAGCACTATGTTGTTCAGGTGAAAGTTTTGTTGAATAAGGGACTTCAGCTTTTGCAAAAAAAGAAGTTATTCTACCATCGAACAGAGACTTTTTCCCTGAAACAATATCACTTGCATAATTTTGAAGTTTTATTTTACCACCTATAAATTTTGGTATATCTTCTATTTCCAAAACCTTTTCACAAATTTTTATAAACTCAGAGTTTAATTTAGACAATTCTTCGGAATATTTTACTTTCTTTTTTATTTCTACTATTTTTTTTGTTATTTCTTTTTTATATAGTTTTTTGAATGTTCTGGAAATGTTACCTCTAATATTCCAAGACGAAGTAGTGTCTATGGTATACTGTTCAAAAAAAGAATCCAACACTGCTTTTACCTTATCATCACTAAAAGATTTATCCAAAAAAACATCTATTGAATAATCGATATAATCTTCGTAAGAGTCTAAAATCTTATAATTCGGAGATACCCCCAATTTTAACGCACATGCTTTTATAATTAAATTTATGAAACTATCTATTGTTCTTACATTAAAATGGTCGAAATTATTTATTATGTTATTTACAACAATATTGGCATTTGAAGGAATTTTTATTTTAGGAAGATTTACTGCTGTCAAAACATCTTTTACGTCTTGTCCTAAAGATATTTTTTTCAAATATTTTATTATTCTTTCTTTCATCTCGATAGTTGCTTTATTCGTAAAAGTTAACGCAAGAATATTGTTCAAAGGAGGCTTTGTTGTAGATGAATCGAAATTAAGCAATAAAGAAATGTATCTTTTTGCTAAATTGTGGGTTTTCCCGGAACCAGCAGATGCTTCTAATACAACGAATTTACTTGTATCCATTTTTATTTTGAATTAATATTTATTTGAACTTTTCAGACTTTTTTGAATTTCTCGGTCTATATCTTTTTTCTTTAATAAGTCCCTTTTATCGTAGGTAGTTTTTCCTTTTGCAAGGCCTATAAGAGCCTTTATTTTACCGTATTTTGAAACATAAATTTCTAATGGAACAACGGTTAATCCTTTTTCTTTTGATTTTGAAAACAGTTTATTTATTTCTTGTTTATGTAACAATAATTTTCTGTTTCTTTTAGCATCGTAATCACCGATATGTGTTGAAATTTGTGTATATGGTGCTATATAAACATTTTCCAAGAAAGCTTCACTGTTATTAAATCTTACAATAGAATCTACTAAACTTGCGTTATGTAATCTTAAAGATTTCACTTCATATCCGGACAATACGATACCTGCTTCATATTCTTCCAAAATATGATAGTTATGATATGCTTTTTTATTTGTAACTA
Organism: Candidatus Ruminimicrobiellum bubulum; assembly: GCA_017651625.1. Classification (GTDB taxonomy): domain Bacteria; phylum Elusimicrobiota; class Endomicrobiia; order Endomicrobiales; family Endomicrobiaceae; genus Ruminimicrobiellum; species Ruminimicrobiellum bubulum. The sequence continues at coordinate 28,743 of JAGCCP010000039.1, forward strand.
AAACCTTTTTTTCGGTATTTTTCTTTGCCATAATATTATCAACTATTTTACCAAAAATATAATAAAAAAGTATATATATGTATGTTGACAAAAAAGGTTAAATCTTTTAAAATCTTTAAATCAAGTTATTAAATACAAAATGCGCCCATAGCTCAATTGGATAGAGCGTTTGACTACGAATCAAAAGGCTAGAGGTTCAACTCCTCTTGGGCGCGGACAGAATTTTTATAAACAAACAATAACTTTAAGGAGTATAAAATGAAAGAAAAAGTTGAAGCAATTTTGAATCAGGTAAGACCTGCTCTTATAGCCGATGGCGGAAATGTTGAATTGGTAGATGTTACACCTGATAACATCGTAAAAGTAAGATTACAAGGTCATTGCGGAAGTTGTCCTATGGCAATGATGACATTAGAAATGGGAATAAAAAAAGCTATTCAAGAAGCTCTTCCCGAAATAAAAGATGTTGTTGCAGTACAGTAAATGAAAATAGGTATTTTATCTGATACACACAACAATATAGATAAAATATGCAAAGCTATAGATTTTTTTAATCTCCGGCATGTAGAGTTTGTTTTACATGCCGGAGATTTTTCTTATCCCGAAGCGGCAAAACATTTTTCAAAACTAAATGTTCCGTTTTTAGCTATCTTTGGAAACAACGATTTCGATTATTACGGATTATCAAAAACTATCGAAAAGTTCGGCACTATTTACGAACCGCCTTACGATTTCGTTTTGGACAACAAAAGTTTCTTATTAACACATCATTTGTACACACCGACAAAAAAGTTTGATTATATAATTTACGGACACACACACAGACCTTCCATAACAAAAACATCTAACGGATTACTTATAAATCCGGGAGAAGTTACGGGAAGAAGATATGGAAGAAGCACGGTTGCAATACTTGATACAAGTACGAACCGTGCCGAAATATTTGATTTAGATTTAGAATAATATTTTATTATTTTATTATATCAGAATTTGAAATATTTGAACTTGAATCTACAGGCATAATAAAATATGCAATTATATATATAAGTCCTACAGGGAAAAATCCCGTAAATATAAGCAATAAAACCATTATTATTCTTACAACAGTTTTATCTATTCCAAAATATTGTGCCAAACCGGAACATATACCGAAAATAATCTTATCATTAGGTAATCTTGTTAGTTGTTTTGACATTTTTATCTCCTGTTTATTTTTTGTTATCTGCTTCTCTTATTTGTACTCTTCTTATTTTACCGCTTATTGTTTTAGGCAACTCATCCACAAATTCAACTATTCTCGGATATTTGTAAGGAGCAGTAACTTTTTTAACATGATTTTGTAATTCTTTTTTCAAATCGTCACTTGCTTTAAATCCTTTTGCCAAAACTACGGTTGCTTTAACTATTTGTCCTCTGTCCGGATCGGGAACAGCGGTTATTGCACATTCCAATACTGCCGGATGTTCCAACAAAGCACTTTCAACTTCAAAAGGCCCGATTCTGTATCCCGAACTTTTTATAACATCATCAACTCTGCCTACAAACCAAATATACCCGTCTTCATCTCTGTATGCGGTATCACCGGTAAAATATAATCCGTCATGTAAAACTTGTTTTGTAAGTTCCGGATCTCTGTAATATCCGTTAAAGAGTCCGGCAGGTTTTTCACCGTGAAGTCTTACTACTATTTGTCCTACTTCACCGAACTCACAAGTTTTATACTCGTCGTCAACGATATCTATATCATAATACGGTGCGGGTTTTCCAATGGAACCGGGTTTCGGGGTCATCATAGGGAAATTTCCTATAATGGAAACAAGTTCCGTTTGTCCGTAAGATTCCATTAATCTTATACCGGTAATTTTTTTCCAATTGTTATACATTTCGGCATCTAACGGTTCACCTGCAATTGTACAATACTTTAAATTTGATAAATCATAACTCGGTAAATCTTCTTTTATCAAATATCTGTATATTGTCGGAGGTGCACAGAAAGATGTTACTTTATGTTTGGAAATTTGTTCCAAAATATCTTTCGGTGTAAACTTATCGAAATCATAAACAAAAACAGATGTTCCCGTTATCCATTGAGCATAAATTTTACCCCATGCCGCCTTTGCCCAACCGGTATCTGCAACTGTTATATGTAATCCGTTTTCTTGAAGATTATGCCATTGACCTACAATCAAAAGTCCCAACGGATACGTAAAATCATGTGTTACCATTTTAGGCATTCCGGTTGTTCCGGAAGTAAAATATAACAACATGTTATCGTGATTTGTTGTTGCTTCGGCTCCGGTAGGTCTTTCAAAAACATCAGACTCTTTTTCTATTTCTTCGGTAAAGTTGTACCAACCGTCCACACCTTTAGAATTTACACAAACCTTATATTTTAATGTAGGAGTTTTTGCCTGGGATTTATTTACAACATCTATAAGTCCGTGAGCATCCACAACTACAGCCATTTTAACATCTGCGGCATTACATCTGTAAACGATATCTTTTTCGGTTAACAAATGTGTTGCAGGTATTCCTATCGCTCCTATTTTGTGAAGAGCTACAACGGAAAACCAAAACTCAAATCTTCTTTTAAGAATAAGAAGAACCGTATCTCCTTTTTTCACACCTATTCTCTTAAAAAAGTTTGCTGTTTTATTTGTGTATTTTCTTATTTCATCGAAAGTAAAAGTTTTTTCCAAACCTTTATCATCGCACCAAACCAAAGCTCTTCTGTTCGGTTCTTGTTTTGCCCATTCATCAACGATATCAAATCCGAAATTAAAGTTCTCGGGAACGTTTATTTTAAAGTTTTTTACGAAATCTTCATACTTATCAAAATGTTTTGTTGTTATATATTTTTCTAACATATTTTTCTCCAATTAATTCAATATTGTAGCCAGGAATTTGAGTTGTTTATTACCTAACGCCATCATTGCATGTTCTGTTCCGGAATCAAAATAAATACTGTCTCCAGGATTTAAAATAACTTCCTGATTCTTATAAAAAAATTTCATTTGACCTTCAAGAATGTAATTAAATTCGTGACCTTCATGAGCATATTTATGAATATCTGATTTCTCTTCTTTCTCCGGATCAACCGTTACCATAAAGAATTCGGCTTTTTTGTTAATAAAATTGTAAGCCAAATCCTGATATTTGTATTCTTTTCTTCTATCTATGGAAAGACCTTTATCTTTTCTTACAACACTAAATTTTTTAAGTTTAGGTTCTTCACCGGTTAAAAGAACAGTTAACTCTATATTGAATTTGCCTGCCATTGCATATAAAAAGCTTACAGGAATATCACATTCTCCGCTTTCGTATTCAATATATTTTTCTACATCTACATTGAGCTCTTTTGCCATAGATTCAATCGACATATCGGAAATTTCTCTTAACTCTTTAATTCGCTTTGCAATCAATTTAATGTTTTCTAACATTGTATCCTCCTGAACATATAATACATAATCGTAAATTTTATAAATTTAATTATATAAAAGCAATTTAGAACAACTCTAATTTATTGAAAAATTTAATCTTTTTATGAAGTTTGGTTTTGTAGTACAAGTAAAGATTTACTCTTTTTCTTTCAATTGTTTGTAGATGAACTTAATATTTTTCTTAAGTTCGGCAAGTGTTCCCGAATTGTCTATTGTAACATCTGCCAATTTCATTTTATCTTCTATCGGCATTTGTAATGCTATTCTTTTTACTGCTTCTTCTTTAGAAAGTTTGTCCCTTCTCATAAGTCTTGATACCTGCAAATGATACTTCGCATATATAACAAGAACTTTATCACAAATTCTGTCTAATCCCACTTCAAAAAGTAACGGGGCATCAACTATGATATCCGTAACATTATATTTCTTTGCGATTATTTCATTCGTTTTTCTTATTATGTGCGGATGGATTATTCTTTCAAGTTCGATTTTTGCCTGTTTATCGTTAAAAACAATTTCGCCCAACTTTTTTCTGTTTAACGAACCGTCATCTTTTAGCACATCCGTTCCAAACGTACCGACAATATCTTTCAAACATTTACTGTCTTTTACAGTTAATGTTCTTGATATTTTATCGGCATCTATTATATAACAACCGAGCTGTTTAAATATTTTAGATGATTGACTTTTACCGGTACCTATGCTACCCGTAAGCCCTATTATCATTTTACACCTTCCATCTGTGCCCAATTAGGTCCTGCTTTTACTTCTACCAACAACGGAACATCTAACTTTACCGCATGTTCCATTTCATATTTTAGCATATTTATAACAGTATTTTCTTCTTCTTTAGGAACTTCCAACAACAAATCATCATGAACCTGCAAAAGAATCTTTGCTTTCAAGTTCTGTTCTTTTAACTTTTTGGATACATTTATCATCGCTACTTTAATAATATCCGCCGATGTTCCCTGAACTGGAGTATTAAGTGCCATTCTTTCACCGAAAGATACTACTTGTTTATTTGTAGAGTTTATTTCCGGAATATATCTTATTCTGCCTGTAATAGTTTTAACATAACCTTTTTGTTTTGTTTCTTCTATTATTCTGTTAGACCAATTTCTTATACCGGAATATTTTGAAAAATAACTGTCTATATACTCTTTTGCCTGTTTAACGGGAATATCCAACTGTTTAGATAATCCGAACGAAGATATGCCGTAAACTATACCGAAATTTATAGATTTTGCCGCCATTCTTTGTTGTTTCGTGACATCTTCTTTTTTGGCTATATTGAAAACTTCCATAGCGGTTGCGGTATGAATATCTTGTCCGGAACAAAATGCTTTAATTAAGTTTGTATCTTTGGATATATGCGCTAACGATCTTAAATCTATTTGCGAATAATCTGCGGAAACAAAAACGTTTCCTTCATCCGCTACAAAAACTTTTCTGAATCTTCTGCCATATTCCGTTCTTATCGGAATATTTTGTAAGTTCGGATCCGAAGACGAAAGCCTGCCGGTTGTTGTAACCGCTTGATTAAAAATAGTGTGTATTCTTTCCCCTTCAACTTCGGTAAATCTTCTGATTGAATCTACATAAGTTGTTTTTAATTTTTGCAATTCTCTATACTTTAATATTTCGTTGGCAATATCATATTGTGACAATTCCACTAAAACCGATTCATCCGTAGAATAACCTGTTTTAGTTTTTTTAATTACCGGCAAATTTAATTTTTCGAACAATATTGTTGCCAACTGTTTCGGTGAATTTATATTAAACGTCTCGCCTGCCAAATTATAAATATTTTGTTCAAGAACAGTTATTGCGTTTGTTAATTCTTTATCGAAATCATTTAAAAAGTTTTTATCTGTTTTTATACCGATATCTTCCATTTCATAAAGAACTTGAACTATCGGCATTTCTATATCAAAAAACAAAGATGCCAAATTGTTCTTGTTCAGCTCGTTTGTTAATATATCTTTTAAATTATAAAGGCTTATGGATTTCGAACACGAATACTGCGCCAACGTTTCTATATCAAGATTATCGGCTTTTATTTTTTTTGTTCCTTTAGAAAAAATTTCTTCTTCGGTTTTTATATGAAAATTAAGATATTTCAATGCTAACTGTTCTATCGTATGCTGTAGCGAAGGATTTATACAATAAGATGCTATCATAACATCAAAAGAAATATTTTTGAGTTCTATATTTAAAGTTTTCAGTATATGTTTTACAAACTTTAAATCGCAACCTGTAAACTTTATATTTTCATTTTCAAATACCGGTTTAAACATTTCGATAAAATCTTGTTCCGGAACCTGCTGCAATATAAAATCACTGTGGTTTATGGGAATGTAGTAATTATTGTCTTGTCCGTAACAAAAAGAAACTCCTACCAACAAATCCTGCATTATACCCGAACCGGCAGTTTCAATATTTATTGCTATTTCCTTTTGTTGCAATAATTCTTGTTTAAGTTCGTTTGCCTTTTCTACTGTATCGACTATTTTTACGATATTTTTTGTTTCTTTATGTATAACTTTTTGTTCTGCAACTTTTTCTTCTTGTTTATTTTGTTCCGTATTTGTTTGAAAAATTTCTTGTTGCGTTTTATTTGGAATAAAACTGTATAATTCGTACTCTTTAAAAAACTCTTTTGCAGTTTCGGTTTCAAAAAGATTATCGTTAAAGCCCAATTTCTCTACAGAGACATCTATAGGTACATTAAGTTCAAGTTGTACAAGTTTTTTACTTAACAAAACATCGTTCGCACCGTCTTTAATTGCTTGAGAAATTTTACCTTTAATGGAATCTGCATTTGCAATAATATCTTCAACGGAGCCATAAGTATTTATAAGTTTTACGGCAGTTTTTTCGCCTATACCTTTAACACCACAAACGTTGTCGCAATTGTCACCCATTAAGGCTAACATATCTACAATTTTATCGGGATATAAACCGTACTTCTCATAAACTTTTTGACTATCAAACATTATATTTTTAGATTCGTTCCAAATATGTATATTATCGTTTACCAGTTGAAACAAATCTTTATCTCCGGTAGCAATAACAACTTTTACACCTTCTTTTTCGGCTTTTTTTGCTACCGTTCCTATAACATCATCGGCTTCAAAACCTGCCATTTCAAAAGAAGCAAGTTGCATGGCATTAACTGCCTGTCTTGCTATAGGCATTTGTTTTATTAAATCTTCATCTATTTGTTTTCTGTTAGCTTTATATATCGGAGACAACTGATGTCTAAAATTTTTTGACGGATGATCGAAACATACGGCAATATAGTCCGGTTTTTGTTCTTTTTTTATTTTATTTATAAGTTTTATAAAACCGTAAACCGCATTTGTGGGAACACCTTTTGATGTGGTAAGCGGTCTTATTGCATGGTACGCTCTATGAATATATGCACTTGCATCTATTATGTATAAAACTTTGTCCATGAAAAAATCCTACGGATTTTATCCTTCAATAAAGTGTTGAGCGGAAATTGCCGCGATTGCTCCGTCACCTGCAGCGGTAACAACTTGTCTTAAAATTTTTTGTCTTACATCACCGCAAGCAAAAATTCCTTCTATTGAAGTGTTCATATTATCATCGGTTACAATGTAACCTGCTTCGTTTAACTTTATTTTCGTGTTTTCCAAAAATTTTGTGTTCGGTAACCAACCTACAAAAACAAATACTCCATTAACTGATAACGGTGACGAAATGTTATTTTTTACATTTTTCAACGTCACTTGTTCTACCGAAAGGGCACCTGAAATATTTTCTACTACGGAATCAAATATTATATTTATTTTAGGTTCTGCAAAAACTTTTTCCTGCAAAATTTTTGCTGCTCTAAATTGATCTCTTCTGTGAATCAAATTAACTTTTGTAGCAAACTTCGTTAAATATAATGCTTCTTGTAATGCGGAATCACCGCCGCCTACAACGGCAATTTCTTTATTTCTGAAAAACGGTCCGTCACAAGTAGCACAATAAGATACACCTTTACCTATAAATTCCTGTTCTCCTTCAACACCTAACTTCCTGAAATTTGCACCGCTTGCTATAATAATCGCCTTTGTAAAATATTCCTTTTTGTCCGAAAGAATAACTTTCTTTATTGCATCGTCAGTTTCTATAAAAGAAACTTCACCATAAGTAATTTCACAACCGAAAGTTCTTGCTTGTTTTTCCATTTTCATGGCAAGATCAAAACCGTTAATTCCTTCTTCAAAACCGGGATAATTTTCAAGATGATCGGTTATTGCGATTTGTCCGCCGCAACCTGCTTTTTCTATAAGCAAAGTTTTAAGTCTTGCTCTTGCGGTATATATTGCAGCCGACATACCGGAAGGTCCGCCGCCGACTATTATAACATCATATATCATATTTTATTCTCTCTTATTTTAATAATTTTTCTATAACAATTTCTTTATATCTTTTTGCCAAAGTTCTTCCACACCCGGAGCAAAACCTACAAACTTGTTATAAATTTCACCGTTCTTATCTATTATAAAAAATTGAGGTATGGACGATATCTTATAATTGGCTATAACTTTTTTATCACTCAACAATACAGGATAATTCATTTTTTGTTTCTTCATAAACTTTAATATTGTATCTTTATCTTCCTGTAAGTTTATACCTAAAACAACAAAATCTTCGTTATCTTTATATTGTTCATACAATTTTTCCACTGCAGGAATAGATGCTCTGCAGGGAGGACACCACGTTGCCCAAAAATCTATGAAAACGACTTTACCTTTATAGTCGGACAAAGATACCGGTTTACCTTCCAAATCTTGTAAAGTAAAATCCGGAGATATTTCGGCACAAGAAAAAGAACAACAAGCAACTACAAAAAGTAATAAAACAAACAGCTTTTTATAAAACATTATTTAACTCCTGTTCTATAGCAGTTTTAGGTCTGAATCCGACCATTTTATTTATTGCTTTTCCATCTTTAAATATTATAAGGCAAGGAATGGATGTTATTTGAAACTGTGATGATAACGACATATTTTCATCGGTATTAACTTTACCGACTTTTACTTTACCTTCAAAATCTTTTGCGATTTCTTCTACTACAGGTAACAACATTTTGCAAGGTCCACACCATGGAGCCCAAAAATCAAGCAATACGGGAACATCCGATTTTAAAACTTCTTGTTCAAAATTTGCTTCATTTATAACTACTTCTGCCATTTTATGCCTCCATTTTTCATTATTTTCTATATTGGTTAAATTATACCAAAAACAGCATAAAATTGCTAAGAGCAATTTTACAATTAGTAATTAGAAATTGGTAATTATTGGTAATTTATGTGTGCTTTCGACACATTGTTTTAATTTAACGACAGAATGCCAATTAGTAATTATTGATTTTTAAATATAATTATGTAATAATCTTGGGGTAGTTAAATTTCATTTAAGGAGAAAAGTAAATGAGGAAAGGGTTGTTGGTTTTGTTGTTGGCAGTAGCACTTGCAGCACCTGTATTTGCAGCAGATCAGGGAGCAATGGAATTAGACATTAAAGCAGGTTTTAATCTTATGTCTAGTGTAGATGTAGATAGTCCTGTACCGGGTTATGATGTAAAGGAAGATATTGATCCGGCATTTACAGCAGGTGTAGATTTCTTTTATTATGTAATGCCTGAATTGGCAATCGGTGGCGGTATTAGTTATGTTTTCAATTCTAAGGTAAAAAACTCAGACATGAAAGCAGGTTTTACAAACATTTATGCACAAGCAAAATATGTATTTGATTTAGGTGACGATTTATTTAACAACATTTATCCTTTAGTTCAAGTAGGTTATGGTATGTTAAGAATCGATCCTGATGATGGCATTGATCCTGAAAGCGGTTTGTATTGGGGTATCGGTGCAGGTACAACAATAAAGGAAAATTTTGTTTTGGAACTTCTTTATTCACAAAACAAGGCAGATATCAAACAAGGCCATTACACAGCTGACGGTAAATATACAACTTTACAATTGAAAGTCGGATACAAGTTTGTTTTCTAATCAATATAAAAAACAAAAAAAGCACAGGAAGATTTTTTCTTTCTGTGCTTTTTGTTTTTTATTTTAGCAAAGCGACTTCATCTTTTGAATTACAACTTTGTATTTGGCTCAATCGAGTACCAATCGCTATCGCTTTTATTTTACGTACACTTCATTCGCCAAATACTTCGTTCTAATTCAAAATCTTAAAAGTCTTGAAATACCAAGAAGAAGGAAAACAGTATTCCAAAATTACTAATTATCTTAAAGCGGTACCAAATGTGCATCCCAACCGCCAAGTTCGGCTTCGTTATATTTATAAATCGGAGTTTCTTTATTTAACGGTTCGGTAATTATTTTTCTTGTAGCTTCTTCGGCATAAAAAGCTGCAGCAGCAACACCTACCCCGGCACAAACTTGCCCTACCACGGGAATATAACTTACGGCTTCTATTATGCTATAGAAAACTATTAGTTGGTTTGCTACCATAGGTGACAAAAGTGCTGCCACAATATAAGACAAACCTGTACTTGTATCTTCCTTTTCGGGAAACATTGCACCTTTAGTATTGTACAAACCTGCCGTACCTAAACCGTACAGTATAGGCATATTAATATCAAAAATATTTTTAAACAGCGGATAAAACTCTTTTTTCGAAGGAGTTTTTATACCTACAGCCACCAACTTTTTATCGTAAAAATCTGTATCTTGAACATACCAAGACACATTGTCTTTCATATATTGTCTCGGTATAACTATATGATAATGTCTTGAATTGGCATCAAAACAAAAGTTCATGGTTTTATAATAAGTTATACCTTTTGTGTTTCTTTTTATACCCAACCAAACTTTCGGATCTGTAATATTAAAATTCATAAAATTTGTTCCTTTGGCATATCTTGAAGGAACAACAAAAACTTTATAATCTTCGCTCGGTATTTTGTTCAATAACAGTGCAGACTGAACCATATAATTTGTAAGTAAAAGATCTTGAAACTGTTGTATTGAATTTACAAGTTTTTTCATTTTCAATACACCGCTATATCTTTCGTTTACGGCAACACCCGCCTTCGGACAATAATAGTCACTGAAGGGGCCCGGTATCATTGAACCGCCGACTTTATCTGTAGAAAAAGACGGAAACATCGCTATCACAGGATATGATGCAGTAGATAAAACGGTTGCCATTAAACTATTTGTCGAACCTAACAAATTTAATGTTCTTGCCTGCAAGTTTGCAACCGATATTACAGTATTATCAACATAATTTTGTAATATCATTTTATCTCTTAAAACTTTGGCAATATTTATCACCATTGCCCAACTTAATATAAGGATTATCGTCATTACAAGTGTATATGGTAATACTTGCCCTTTTCTATTGTTCATATTTCGGAAACTCTCTTGCATCGGGATATGCTTTACCGTAAAAATTCTCATCGGGAGATTTTACCATTCTTGCTCTTGCGGATTGTTCTCTGTAAAATAAAGAATCAAAAAATCTTCCGAACATTATTCTTGTATAGTAACCTATTTTCACGTTATGTTTATGTATTTGTTTGTTACTGTGATCTGTAATTTTTTTACCTAAAATATCTTCATCCCAATGTGTAGTTTTATAATTAAATACACTGTTCGAACTTAACATATACGGTAAAAGAAACTTTGATACTGTTTCTTTTGCGGTATCGGCAATTTCTTTGTTTTTTGTTACAACTATTTTTCTTGTAGCTGAAAAAGCACTGTAATTTAAAAACATATCGTCCGTAACAATAATACAAACTTGTATTGCAGCAAACATTAAAACAGTTATTATACAAGCAACAATAAATCCTTCCATAAAAGATTGTCCTTTATTGTTAAAACAAAACATTTGATACTCCAACAATAAAAGAAACAAACTCAAACTTATGTTTCCATGCAAGTATAAAAATTTTTACCATACCGTAACTTGCCGCAAACATAATAAGAGTAAACAAAACATACTCTACAGTAGCTTGACCTGATTTATTGTTTATGATGTTAAAGATTTTTTTCATTGTTCTATGATTTTCGGAGTAACAAAAATTAAAACGTTAGTTTTGTTATCTTTCACTTTTGTATTTTTGAACAATGTCCCGAGTAACGGAATATCCGAAAGTATCGGAATACCGGATGTTGTTTTATCTTTATAGTTTTCTATAAGGCCTGCAATAACTATTGTCTGTTGATTTTTTAGTATAACACTTGACCTTGCCTGCCTTTTGGCAATATTGGGAAAACCCTGAACGGCGTTTGCCCAATCGAGTCTTGAAAGTTCCGTTTCTATAACTAAATCTATTTTGTTATCTTCTAAAATTTTCGGTAAAATTTCCATAATAATGCCATACTCTTTCCATTCAACATTACCGCCGGAAACCCCGGATATCGCTATAGGAAATTCCCCGCCTACCAAGAACCTTGCTTTTGTTCCGGACTTTGTCATAAGTTTAGGATTAGACAATACTTGTGCCGAACCGCTTTCTTGCAAAAGTTTTAATTTTGCACTTAACGGAGTGTACCTTACCCAATCGTTAAATTCTACAAGTGAAGGATAAACCGTGTTACCTTCACCATTAGTAACAAAGAGTTCACCGGTAGATATTTCGTCTACCCATTTTATTCCATATTCTTTAGCTTTATTGTTATTGATTTCCGTTATTTCTATGGATATTTCTACCAACTGTTCCGCAAACAAAGATGTAATACAAAAAAGTAAAATTATTACACTAAAACAAAACTTCTTCATTTACTTTTTTGCTCTCTTATAAAACGGTTTGGGAACGATTGTTATGTTTCTTAAATTGTTATGAACTTTTACTTGTACAGGCGAACTGTCATCAACTGAAATATCTATCATTGCCATACCGATAGCTTTTTTAAATGTAGGTGAAAATGTTCCGCTTGTAACATAACCGATTTTTTTGTCGTTTAAATAAACTTCATCATGTGCTCTTGCTATACCGCCCTGACAAATAAAAGCAACTAATTTTTTTGAAGGAGCATCTTTTATTTTTTCTATTTCGGATTTTCCTATAAAATCTTTATTCCAAAATACTGTTTTTATAAATCCCGCATCTATAGGATTAATTTCTTCTGATATTTCGTGACCGTGTAACGGCATACAAGCTTCAAGTCTTAATGTATCTCTGCAACCGAGTCCGCATGGTTTTGCACCGAGTTCTACAAGTTTAGACCAAACATATTCGGCACAATTGTTGGAAATAAGAATTTCAACACCGTCTTCACCTGTATAACCGGTTCTTGCTATTTTTGAAAAGTTTGCTTGTTGACCTTTAAATGTTATATCTTTCGCAGTAAAATATTTCATTGAAGAAATTTCTCCGTCAACTATTTGAGAAACTATTTCTACCGCTTTCGGGCCTTGAACGGCCATCATTGAAATTTCTTTACTTATATTTTTTATCTCTACATTATCTAATTTATTTTCGTTTAACCATGCAAAATCTTTATCTAAGTTTCCTGCATTTACCACCATCATATAATAATTTTCAAATTTGTAAACGATAATGTCGTCTTTTATTCCGCCCTGCTTATTTAAAAGCATGGAATATCTTGCTTTATATAAAGGCAAGTTAGACATATCCGATATTGTTACATAATCTAAAAATTTTCCTGCATTTTCACCCGAAATAATAAATGTTCCCATGTGAGATGTATCAAATATACCTACGGAATTTCTAACCGCATTATGTTCTTCTATAATAGAAGTATATTGAACCGGCATATCCCATCCGCCGAATTCGGTAAATTTTGCACCTGCTTTTTGGTGCATAGAATGTAAGAAAGTTTCTTTTAACATACTGTCCCCTTTTATATAAAAATTACTTCGTATTTTTTGAAGAATAGAAGATTAGAAGAATAGAAGAATGGATGAAAAGTTGTATTTTTTGCTTTGCAAAAAATTTATTTATTATCAGAAATCGCATAGCGATTTTTACAGCTTTGCTTCCAATCTTCAAATCCTCCAATCTTCCAATTGCCTTCAGCAATTTCTTGTTGCTTCAAAAATCAGTTCTGAAAGGCCCGGATGAAAAAACATATCTTTCGATAAATCCGTAACTTTCATATCAGATTTTATTATCATTGTTGCGGACTCTATAAGTTCGTCCGCATTTACACCTATTATCCAAACACCTATAACCTTTTTGGAAACATTATCTATTGCAACTTTTATCCAACCTGTTCTTTGTCCTTCAATTTGTGCTCTTGCATTTGAAATAAAAGTCGATTTACCGAAAGCAACATCTTTATAACTGTCATAATCAACAGCTTTCACAGATGCTACCGGCGGAAACGAAAAAACGACTTTCGGTACAGGATTTTTTGATTGTAAATTTTCGGCAACATTTATTGCATCTTGTTCGGCGGTATATGCTAAAAATCCTTTAGCGATAATATCGCCTATTGCAAAAATGTTATCCACATTTGTTGCATAATTTTGTGTTGATACAAATTTTCTTTTATCTAAACTTAAACCTATATTTTCAGGTTTTAGTTCATCGGCATTAGACTTTCTTCCCGCAACAATCAATATTTTTTCAAAACTGTCTTTATCTTTTAAAGTATCGGTACAACCTGCTTCAACTTTTATACCTTGTCTTGCCAACACTTTTGAAAGTTCTTGTGCCAAATCACTGTCTTCACTGGGCAAAATCTGTGGACAAATTTCTCTTAAAGTAACTTTGCAGCCGAAACTTGCAAATATGGAACTTAACTCTATACCGATAGCTCCCGCACCTATAACAAGCATTGTCTTAGGAACTTCCGTTAAGTTTAAAACATCAGTTGAATCGATATATTTTTTGTGATCGTATTCCACATTTGGAATGGATTTGCTTTCCGAACCTGTAGCAATAATTATTTTGTCTGCAAATATACTAATTTCTTCGGTTTCGGTTTTTATATTAAGTTCGTTTTTATTTTTAAAACTTGCAGTTCCTTTTATAACATCAACTTTGTTTGCAGCAAGTAATCTCGATACACCTTTAACCAAATTTTCCACTAACCTGTTTTTCTTGTTTATTATTTCTTGAAAGTTTACAGGTTCTAAAACAGATTTTAAACCATACTCGTAAGATTTCGATATCGTTTGTTTTACCGACGCCGCCTGCCACAAAAATTTTGTGGGAATACAACCTCTGTTTAAACAAGTACCGCCTAAATTATCTTTTTCGATTATTACAACCTTTTTACCTTGTTTAGCAAAATTTATTGCACAATTGTAACCGGCGGGACCTGCACCTATAACTGCTATATCGTATTTTTCCATGATTAAATTCCAATTAATAAAATTAACAGGTAAATATTTTACTAAATTATGAAAGATTTATATATAGATAAACCGATTAACTTTTTTGAGGAAGATTCAACAACTCTCCGAACTTATAATCCCATTCGAAAGGATTAAAAGGAACTGTTCCGCTAAACGGTGTAAAAGTTAATTCACCTACATAAACATTATTACTACTGTCTTCATACAAATCAACTCTGACAAAAGGGAACGGTTGTGCCAATTTTTCCGCAATACTAATCATTTCTTCATAATTATTCACTTCTAACTTTATATCTTTATTGATAACCGCATTTGCATATGTAAAAGGTTGTAAATTTAAATTTCTGTCATAAAAATTAAAATTTCTTTTTCTGTCACGTATTGCGGTTGTCATCAAATATTTACATTTACCGTTAAAACAAAAAAATTTATAATTCTGCACAAATTTTCCGTTTTTTCCCAAAAGAAATTTTTCACAAATAATCTTCGGTTTTATATCCTTGTATTGCCACTCAAAATGTGCATAATAGAAATTCATTTTCGGTTTAACCCATTTTGTAAGTTTTGTTATTGCATCATTTACATCAAATGTCGACTTATCTATACATGCAACATTTTGTCTGCATCCCCAATTTGTTTTTATTATAAATTGGTTCGGTAACTTATCAAACTCTATTTCATTGGGTTTATTATAAACACCTAAACACGGAACTAAATATTTTTCACCTGCAATATCTTTTATATATTCTCTTGCAGCAACCTTATCTGTACATTTTGTCATCAACGGATCACGATAATAAAATTTCAACCATTGAATTTTTTCGTTAAAAGTTTTTGGATTGTCTAAATTTAATTTGCAACCTAATTCATGTTTGAATTGAACTTCCAAAGCATAGCGAACATCTTCTTCGGTTAATTTTTTAAATTTTTCGGAATCAATTATTTTATACTTAAAATTTAACTTATATTTTAAGTTTTCCCATTTTTTTTTAATTATATTCATTAGATTTCTTTCCAACATTGCGGATCGGCCGCATAAAAATTATGAGTTTTACCGTGAGCCACGGCAGGACATCCCCTGCAAAAGCCTAACAATTCACATTTGGAACATTTTTCAAATTTGTCGTAATCTCTGTATTGTTCCATTTCGTTTAACCAAACATCCGATATTTTGTTTTCAAACACGTTTCCTACTTTACCGTCAAATCTTCTGCAAGCAAGCAAATCTCCGTTCGAACAAATAGTCATATGAGCATTACCGCAATTACAACCGTCATATATAATTCCTTTTTCTGCCCACTCGGGAATTTTAAAAAGGCCTTTTTCATAAAGATATAACGTCCATAAATGGTCTTTATATGCAAAATAAGTATTTCTGCCTTTGTATTGTTGATACTTGTTATAACATTTATCCAAAAGTTCTTTATATTCCAACGGTTTTATGTTTGTATCTTTTTGTAAACTCGTAGGACAATATCTTGCAAAACCGAAAATGTCCACTTCATGTTCCACAACGGTATCTATAATGTCCGGAACTTCTTTAACATTTTTATCTGAAACGGTTGTCATAATAACAGACTCTATTCCCGCATCTTTTATGCATTTTATTTTTTCTAAAGTAATATCGAAAGAGCCGGGCTTTCTGAACCAATCGTGAGTTTGTTTCATACCGTCTATAGACATTTGATAACTTTCACAGCCGTAACTTTTCAACTTTTTACAAACTTTGGTATCTATATGAAAAGGATTACCCAAAATTGAAAATTCTATATTGTGTTTTTTCAATATTTCAAGCAAGTTCCAAAAATCTTTGTTAAGAATCGGGTCTCCGCCGGTCAATACAAAACGGGGTTGTCTATTGAATTTCGAACAAAATTCAATACAGTTATCAACAACTTTTTTCATTTGTTCCAACTGCATCGAAGCTATAGGTTTTGTTACATTTTCCGAGAATATATAACAATGTTTACATCTTTGATCACATTCGTCTGTTATGTGCCACTGAAAAGAAAAAATTTGTTTCATATATTTTTCCTATGCATAAAAAAAGACCTCCTTCTTCATAAAAAAAGAGATCTTTTTCTATTATATTTACAATTATTTGCAAGGTGAACAACCTGTTTTTTTACGTTTTTGCGCAGGCATACAAGATGAACAACCGTAACCGGTTGTCTTCTTTATATTAATATTATAAGAGCCGCAGCCTGATGCCTTTGCAATAGAACCGCAGCCTGTCGGTCTCTTAGCAACTTGGCAAGAACTGCAACCGCAACCGGTTGTTTTCTTTAAACTTATTTTTTTCTGTATTCCTTCATTCCAATCATATAAATTACTTAAAGACATTTCCATACCTCCGAATTAGTATTGAAACAAACCGGTACTATATTATTTTACAACACTTTCCGTTTTTTTTCAATCGTTTTTTGATTGTCTGCCTATATTTCGTACTTTTTTAATTCTTCTACTATTTTTGAAACTATATCTTCTTTTTTAACAATTTGTGCTCCGGACTTATCATCTTTTCTGTTCTTAAATTCCACATTACCGTTTTTAAGATTTTTTTCACCGATAGTAATTCTAAACGGTATACCTATCAAATCAGCATCTTTAAACTTTATACCGGCTCTCTCATCTCTGTCATCAAGTAACACATCTATCTTTAATGCTCTGAGTTCTTTATATATTGCTTCAGCAGTTTCTTTTATTTGTTCGTTATTAAAATCTACAGGTATAATAGAAACTTTATATGCGGCAAGAGGTACCGGCCAAATAATACCGTTTTCATCGTAAGATTGTTCTATTGTTGCAGCAAGTATTCTTGTTACACCTATACCGTAACAACCCATTATCATCAAATTTTCTTTACCGTTGGCATCAAGATATGTTGCTTTCATGGATTTGGAATATTTTGTGCCTAATTTAAAAATATGTCCTATTTCTATACCTCTGGAAAACTGTAACTTTTCTTTTTTGCATCTCGGGCAAACATCACCGTGAACAACTTTTCTTAAATCTGCAACAATATCAGCTTTATAATCTTTATTATAATTTACATTTTTTATGTGCATATCATCTTTATTTGCACCGATAACACCATTAACAACATTTACAACCGAATAATCGGCATATATTTTAATTTTCTTCTTTAAATTTACAGGGCCTGCAAAACCGACTTTTGCACCTGTAACTTCCATAATAATTTCGGGTGTTGCAAGTTCAAGTTCACTGCAACCTATTACGGATTGTAACTTTATTTCGTTAATTTCGTAATCACCTCTTACCAAAACAGCTATCGGGTTACCGTCTGCGACATAAATAATTGTTTTAATGAATTTTTGTGTGGAAGAATTTAAGAATTTGGAAACGTCTTCAATAGTTCCTACATTAGGTGTGGAAATTTCCTGCATATCCAAAACCTGTTCATCTGTTTTTTCGTATATATCTTCCAAGCATTCCGCTTTTTCGGAGTTTGCACCGTAACCGCAATTACACCATGCTATTTCTTCTTCACCTGTATCTGCAAGTACCATAAACTCATGAGAAAAATTTCCGCCTATCGCACCGGCAGCAGCTTCAACAGCTCTAAATTTAAATCCGCATCTTTTACATATTCTTTCGTAAGCGGCATAAACTTTTTTATAATATTCTTCCAAATCCGCTTCTGTTGCATGAAAAGAGTATGCATCTTTCATTATAAATTCTCTTGCTCTCATAACTCCGAATCTCGGTCTTATTTCATCTCTGAATTTTATACCGAACTGGTAAAGCATTACAGGTAATTGCTTGTAAGATCTTATAAAACTTCTTGCAAGGTCTGTGATTGCTTCCTCGTGTGTGGGAGCAAGTGCAAATTCCGCATTTTTTCTGTCTTTTATTCTAAAAAGTTCTTTACCGTAAACATTCCATCTTCCTGTTTCTATCCACAATTCTTTAGGCAACAACAAAGGAAGTTTTACTTCCTGTCCGTCTATTGAAGCCATTTCTTCTCTGATAACGGTCATAACATTTTCAAGTGTTTTAAGACCTAACGGCAAAATTTCAAAAAGGCCGCTGCCCAATTTTTTTACCATTCCGGACCTTACCATAAGTTTTGCCGAAATGTTATCCATATCTGAAGGTGCTTCTTTTAATGTTGGTATAAAAGCTTTTGAAAAGTACATTGTTCACTCCACTGATTATTATAAATTTTGTTCTATGTATTTTACCATTTTTTAATTAAAATAAAAAAGGCATAAAAAAAACTCCCGTTTATTTTTACGGGAGTTTTTGTTCTGTTTAATTATTTAATCTTCTTCATCGTATTGTTCTTTAAGTTTTTGCATATATTGTTGTTTCATTTCATTTGCATTGAAAGATGACATATTTGAAGAATTAATAACAAAAGTGTTTTTAGGTAAAGTTAACATTTTTTTGGATATATCGTTACTGAAATTTATAATGTTAACAGTATTTTCTTTTTGTACAGCCGAATTCCAGTCAGTTTCTCTCTTATATTTACTTCTTATAACATGTTCTATTCTTGTAGGATAACCATATTGTTCTGCTATATAAAACTTTAAAACTCTTTGTACGGTAAACGGTTTATTGTACTCATCAAGCATCTTTTTTTCACTGACAACTTTTTCAAGTGCCTGACACCTGTATCCGTTAGCGATTCCTTTGTTTAACAAAACAAACTCTTTATAGTTAAGATTTTCAAGATCTTTAAAATCATATTCGATATTTTCTTTTGCGTCTTCAGGTAAAACAATAGCAGATAAAAGCGTAACTTTCGAAGATTCAGGTAAATCGGGAATTTGATACATTTTGTTATCTAAGACAAGATATTTATTACCGCCATACTCTTCGGATTCAAATAATTTGCTGTCACCTCTTTCTGAAATTATAAATTTTCTTTTGTCGGCACCTTCGTACTCTCCAGGCAAAATAACCGTATATGTTATACCTTGCTCTTGCATACTATTCTTCTTAACTTGCAAATATGTGGCAACATCTGCAGCAGACACGAAACTCACTATAAACATTAAACTTGCAAAAGCAATACTTATTTTTTTCATATTTAGTCTCCAAAATTTTGTTGCATATTTTGAATAAGACTTTCAGGCGAAAAATTTGCCATATCAATAATATTTGTACCTTTAGGTAAAACAAAAAGATTATCGTCTATTTTTCCTGTTTTAAAATTTGTTATATTCGTTTCGGAAGCTTCTTCTTTTACATAAGTCGGAAGGCCATAATCGTCCGTTAAGTAATATACTACATCACTATCATTATCTTTAGATTTAAATACTTGGCAAGAATATCCGTTTTTCGAAGCTTTTTCAACAAGCTTTAATTCATCGGCTTTATCTTGAATAGCATCAAAAGTTGTTTGTTTAATAGTTTCTTTATCAACATTCATTTTCATAGCGGTTTTTTCTTGTTCGGAATAAATGTACATACTATTTTCATCTATTATAGAAATTCCTTCTTTGGCTTCAATCCTTATTCTATCCCCTTTCATGTACACTTTTGCGGTAACGGATTTTTTATTGCTGTTTCCAGCTACGGCATGAAGGGTATAACTTATTCCCTGCTTCTTTAAAGTCTCAACTTTATCAAAAGCATTTTTGAACATTTCTTTTGCATCAGCGGGAAAAACCGATGATACCGCAAAACAGCAAAACAGAAAAGACAGTATTAAATTTTTTTTCATAATAATCCTCTAAAAAAACTATATTGAAACCGCTTTTACGGTAACTCCTACTATTTTAGACAACTTCTTGGTCATTAAAGTTACTTCCCTTTTGTTTCCCAAGAATTCCAATATTATAAGTCCCGTCTGAGAACATTTCTTCGGTGTACTGTCTGTAATACCTAATCTTGTTTTTATAAGGCAACCGTATTCGCTTAAAACTTCCTGAACGGCAACTGCCGTATTTTTTCTGTGTTCAACTGAAATAATAATAATGTTTTTCATAAACTTTCCTCCGATAATCTTTTATTTATCATTTCACCTACTGTTACAAAATTATATTTTTTTTCTCTTAATTTATCTATTAGTGCCGGTAACATCTTTATAATTTTAGGATTTTTTTGTAAATCATGCATAAGAAAAATTGTACCGGGTTTAGCATTATCCAAATACAATTGCAACATTTCTTCTTGCGACAAATCTCTTTCCCAATCTATACCGAAAGTCCAATTGATTATTTTGTAATTTGTTTCTCTTGCAATTTCTATTGCATCCTCTTTTAAATATCCGTGCGGAAATCTTACCAGTTTTGTTCTGTAACCGGTAAGATCTCTTATTAAATCCTGGCATAATAAAAGTTCTTCTTTTATTTTTTCTTCTTTGTCGTTTTCTTCATCGTATCTAAAAAAGTTCATGTGATTATACGTATGATTTGCAAGTTCGTGACCTTTAGAATAAATTTCTTTTACGAGTTTCGGCCTTTTTGCTACAGATGTTCCCAACAAAAAGAACGTAGCTTTTACATCTTTTTTATCTAAAATTTTTAGAATATCTTTTGTGTTTGAACCCGGACCATCATCAAATGAAAGTGCTACCTCTTTTGTGTTTAAACTTCCTCTTGAGAAGAAAGTTTGTTCCGCATATAAAGAAGCGGTAAGAACTAAAGACAATAGTATAAAAACTATTTTTTTCATGTTTTAATTAAAAAATCTTGCAATATATGTTAATATACCTGCATTTATTATTTGCATCCAAAAATTGTCGTTTAACGGCCAAGGAATCGTTTCTATAAATGCTGCTATCAACGCACCTACAACAGCAAACTGCCAACTTGGCAAAACTATTAAACCGACAATTAAACAAGCACAGAAACAAGCCAAAGAGCCTTCCAAAGATTTCCCTGCATATATTTTGTGTTTACCATATGCTTTACCGAAAAGAGCGGCACAAGCATCACCGAAAGCAAGATACAAAAAACTTGCCAAAACAAACGTTTTTTCAGGAAATAAAAGTATCGTTAAAAATGCACCTGAAAGCGTCCATGGCAAACCGCTTATTTTATGGGTTTCGGACTCTCTATGAACACCACCCAAAACTTTCAGTATAAACACATTAAATTTTTCGTTTCTTGCTCTTATAAATTCACCCAACAAAACAATTATTATTGCTATTAACAAACCGATTAAAACTATATTTTTCGGTAAAAACCAATATGCAGCAACATAAATAAGTGTAAGAATGTGAAACGTTTTTCTTTTTATTTCGTCTTTAGGAAAGCCAAACATTTATATACTCCGATAAAAATATTTTTATAAAAATTTATTATGTCAAAAAACACATTAACAAAAAATTCTCCAACGTATATATGATGTGGAAATATCCAAGCTAAAACCAATACTACCATTATTATATTAATAAAACAAACAAAAACCAAAGAAAAAAATTTTCCGTAAATTTTCATATCTTCTTGCCCGACTTTAATTGCATAAAAAGTAAGTGCGTAATAAAAAGCAAGTGACATACCGGCAAAGAACAAAAACCAAGAATATATTCTGGTAATATCCATGAACCAACCAAGAGCGAAATATATCAAAATAATTATTATCGGATATATCGGAAAGAAGTAAGGTGACAATGTTATAAAAATGTTATCTTTTGTTAAAGTGACACTACCCTTATTTGCAGACACTTTAAACTTTTTTATTTGTGCACCGCTCAAAAGACCGGTTAATGCATGTGTTAATTCGTGCCCGAAAACGTAAGTGGACATCGGTTTAAAAAATATTACCTGAAACAAAAAGTAAACGGCAATTCCTATCCAAAAAGGAACGATTGTAAAATCTGTTTTTCCCGCAAAAGAAAAAAACAATTTAACAAAATCGTATATTAAAACCAATAATGCCGGTAACAACAAAACCGATATAATAAATCTTACTTTATTCATTTATTTTTTAATTAAAAAGCAGAACTAAGACCAAAAGTATATGATACGTATCCGTCGTACACACTGATACCTACGGTTCCGTTAATAACAATTGCCGATATTGAAACACCGGCATAATAACCGAACCCTTCATAACTTCCTTCTAAACCTTGTTTATTTGAAGATTTCGGATTAGCTATTGTTTTATCCCAACCTACACCTATGTAAGGTGTTACTATCGGAAGATTAAATGTTGCGGTCGCACCTAACCCTAAATTGTTTCCGTCCAACTTATTTTCACCGTCATCAGCATTAATTAACGTATACATACCATGAACGCTGATAGAAGGAATAACAAAATCTTTGCCTTCAAACACCAAATATCTTAATCCGCCACCGTAAATATTTGTATCTTGCAAATATCCGTACTTTGCCAATATATCGAGTTCTTCGGTAAGTCTTATTCCACCGGTAAGCATAGGCACATAAAGTTCATGAATATCTTCCGCTTCCATAATTTCGTTTGTTATTTTGTTGTAGTTTACTTTAAGGTGCAAATCTATTCCTGAAACACCGAAAGCGGCTGAAGCGCTAAAACTTCCGCCGGTCATAATATTTCCTAAATCAGATGCTAAATTATCTAAATATTTTTGAGCTTGTTCTTCCGGTACATTGTTAAGAAGAAGATTCATTTTACTGAACGGTCCGGCAAAAGCAGTAATCGACATGAAGCATAAAACTGCACATACGGATAATAATTTTTTCATATTAAGCTCCAAGATTTTCTTTTTCCCAAATTATTTTTATACCTTCCAATGTAAGTTCGGGAATAACACCTTCTATTTCTTCCATTTCTTTTACCATAAGATAAGAAAGGCCGCCGGTAGCAATAATCTTTATATTTTCTTCACCCATCTCATTTTTTATTCTGTGCAAAACTTCTTTTACCAAGCCGATATATCCGTAATATAAACCGGACTGGATACATTCAACGGTTGTTCTACCCACGATTTTTGCCGGCATATTCAAAGTAACTTGAGGTAACTTTGCTGTTCTTTGTGTTAAAGCCTCCGCTGATATTAAAGGTCCTGCCGTTATAACACCACCCAAATAGTTCCCGTCTTTATCTATACAATCAAATGTGGTCGCTGTTCCGAAATCTATAACTACGGATGCTGTTTTATATCTTTCATAAACGGCAACGGCATCCGCGATTCTGTCGGCACCGACTTCTTCGGGATTGTTATACAAAAATTTTAGTCCGCCCGCTCTTTTGCTTGTAATAAACATTGCATCTTTTTTGAAATATCTTTTTGTTAAATCGGCAAAAACGTTATCTAAAGAAGGTACAACGCTTGCAATAGCAACGGCCTTAATTTGCTCTTTAGATATATCTATTTTCGAATAATAAAATATATCCAAAATTTTTATTGCATATTCGTCCGCGGTTTTCTTTTTGGATGTTGCTATTCTCCAAATCTGAAACGGTTTATCTTCAATTTTGTTATCTTTAAATTTGAACAAACCGAGTGTAATATTTGTGTTTCCGATATCTATTGCTAAAAACATACTAACTCCTTAAAAAATCGCAAAGCGATTTTTTAGAAGATTGGAAGTTTAAATGTAAAATTTGCTTTGCAAATTTTGTTATTATTTAAAATTCCATTTTACTTCTAATCTTCTATTCTTCTAATCTTCTATTCTTCCAAATAGGGTGTTTCCGATGCAGTCTATTCCGATTATCAACGGAAAATTTTCTACTTTTATTTCATATATTGCTTCCGGTCCTAAATCTTCAAAAGCTATCAACTTAAAACTTTTTACTTTTTCGGCTATTAATGCACCTACTCCGCCGGTAGCAAGTAAATATATTGCTTTATTTTTTTGTATTGATTCAAAAACTTCTTTACTTCTTTTACCTTTACCGATAAGAATTTTTACACCGTTATCCAACATTTTCGGGGTATAAACATCCATTCTTGAAGATGTTGTCGGTCCGCAAGAACCTATAATTTTATCGGGAGCATTAGGGCACGGTCCGCAATAATATATACAAGCATCTTTTAATTCTATCGGTAACTGTTTACCGCTGTTTAAAAGTTCCACTAACCTTTTATGTGCTTGATCTCTTGCGGTATAAATAGTTCCGGTAAGTTCTATTTTTGTACCAACTTTTAAATCGTTTATATTCTGTAATAATTGTTCTATTGTTATTTTCATATCGTTATTGTTTTTCTTCTGCAAGAATGGCACTGTACATTTATTGCTACAGGCATAGATGCTATATGACACGGCTTTGTTTCAATAAATACTGCAAGTGCCGTAGGGTTACCGCCTAAGCCCATAGGCCCGATATTTAATTTGTTTATTTCTTCCAACAATTCTTTTTCTTTGTCGTTATAATCTTGTTTTTTGTTCTTGCTGCCGACAGTTCTTAACAACGCTTTCTTTGCAAGAAGCCCGACACTTGCAAAATCTCCCCCTATACCAAGCCCTACAATTATCGGAGGACAAGCATTTGCACCTTTAAGTTTTATGCTGTCTATAACAAAATTTTTTATACCTTGCCAACCGTCCAACGGTGTAAGCATTTTTAAAAAACTTGCATTTTCGCTTCCGCCGCCTTTGGTTAATATTGTAATTTCTATTTTGTCACCATCAACGAAATCGCAATATATGTTCGCGGGTGTATTATCTTTTGTGTTTATTCTGTTTAAAGGATCACTTACAATAGATTTTCTTAAATAATATTTTGTGTAACCTTGCGATACACCTTTATTTATTGCGGTAACAATATCTTCACCGACAATTTCCACATCCTTACCGATTTTCACAAAAAAGTTTGCAGTTCCGGTATCTTGGCACAATGCAATTCTTTTTTCCTTAGCAATTTTTGCATTTTCCAAAATTTCTTTTAAAATGTTGTCGGATATGGAATTATCGTTTTTTATGTGAGAAGATATACAATCCGTTATATCTTGCGGCAAATTGAAATTTACATCACCGCAAAGCTCACAAACTTTATTGATAATTTCTTCACTGTTTATTTTCATTAAAAAACACTCCGTGTTTTTTAGCTTAGAGCTTATGGTTTAACGGCAACTACGAGATCCCGCATCAAGTGCGGGATGACAAACTTTTCAACCTTTCAACCCTTCAACCTTTCAACTATAAAATTTTGCAGAGCAAAATTTTTATTTTGCTTTTTTAATAAATCCGTTTTTCATCATATCTGCAGTTAATGCTCTGCTTCTTTTTATCATACTCATTGCTTGAGCATAAAACTGATCGTAACTTGCTTTTCTCTGTGCAACTTTTTCTTTTATAGCTTTTACTGCAACCGCTGCGGCAACTTTCGGATACACTTTCCAATCGTCCATAGTAGGTAATATCTGTGTAGGCTTTATTTTGTTGTTAGGAATACATGAAGCAAGTTCTACTGCTGCTGTAATACACATATTGTCGGTTATTGTTGTTGCTCTTGCATCAAGTGTTCCTCTAAACACTCCGGGGAACCCCAACGAGTTATTAACCTGATTTTCAAAATCGCTTCTGCCGGTTGCAACTACTGCTGCTCCCGCCTCTTTTGCTTCCCACGGCCAAATTTCAGGTACAGGGTTTGCACATGTAAACACTATAGGATTTTTAGCCATCTTTTTAATCCATTCTTTCTTTATTACATCCGGTCCCGGTGTGGATAAACATATTAAAACGTCCGCGTTTTCCATTGCATTTTCTATTGTTCCTTCAACGTTTGAACCGTTGGTATCGCAACACATTGCCCACTTTTCAGGATGAGATTTTTTCAATTCTTTTCTTTTTTTATTCAATGTTCCTTTAGAATCCACCATTATTATATTTGCAGGGTTTGCACCGTAAAACATTATAAGTCTTGCAATACAAATATTTGCCGAACCTGCACCCAACATTGCAATTTTAACTTTAGATATTTTTTTATTAACTACTTTTAATGCATTTATTAAACCTGCAAGTGTAACTAATGCTGTTCCCTGTTGATCGTCGTGCCATACAGGAATATGACATTCCTTTCTTAATGTGTAAAGTATAGGAAAACATTTCGGTTGAGCAATATCTTCCAAGTTTACACCGCCGAAAGAAGGTTGCAAAATTTTAACGGTATTAATTATTTCTTGTTGATCTTTCGTTGCAAGACAAATAGGATAAGCATCTACTCCGCCGAGATACTTGTATAACAATGCTTTTCCTTCCATAACAGGCATTGCCGCTTCAGGACCGATATCGCCAAGTCCCAATACTCTTGTTCCATCGCTGACTACCGCAACGGAGTTCCATTTGTTTGTATGTTCATATGCAAGTTCCAACTGTTTGTTTATATCTTTACAAACCGCAGCTACTCCCGGACTGTACCATATTGCAAAATCGTTAAAATCTCTTATTCTGCATTTAGGAACAACTTCTATTTTACCTTTATAAAAAGGGTGTAGCCTTCTTGCATCTTTGGATGGTTTTTCTGCCAACTTTAAAAGTTTTTTTACATTTGTTTTCATGGTAATATTTCCTTATATTAATTTATAATTATCTTATAAATTATACAAAATTTAACAATAATTATAAATTTTGGAGAAACGGATTTTTCTTTTAAATTCTAACTTTGTTTTTGGCTCAATCGAGTACCAATCGCTAACGCTTTCTTTTACGTACACTTCATTAGCCAAATACTTCGTTATAATTTAAAATCTGTAAATCCTTTGAATGCCAAGAACGACTAAACACACCGCAGTCGGCAAATGCTTCATTCTAAGCAAAAACTTTGAAACTCTTTGAGAGCAACCAACGACAAACGACAAAATTGATACATATATGCATTGAAGTATAGAGGTATGGATGCATGGAAACAGCAATTAGTAATTAGAAATCGACAACGGCAGGTTATAGAGTGATAGGGTTATTGGATTATAGGTTTAAACGACAACGACGAGATCCCGCATCGAGTGCGGGATGACAAATAAAAAAGCCGGGAGAAGAATTTCTCTCCCAGTTTTTATTATTATAAATTTAAAAGATAAATCTGTTCAGCTAATGAAATGATTAAAATTTGAATGACAATGAGAAGAAATGCGACCCGTAAGAATCTTCCACTTCAAACGGAATTTCCAACGCATAATCTACAACTAACTTAGTTTCGTTTGCGAACGCAAACTCATATCCAAAACCCATATTAAAGGCTTCTTCTCTACCACCTAATCTTATTGCCAATTTTCTATCTAACACATAACTTTCTACACCGGCTCTTATAAATGTTTCGCTATCTCTGAATATTACATCTAAAGCTGCCGTGAAATAAGGTATTTTTACCAAAGGTAACTCATCACTATAATAACTTAAACCTAAAACATTGGTATTTTTTACTTCATCTTTTTCCATGAATCCGATATCTGCAGGAACGATATATTTGCTGCTAAAACCTAATCCTATGCCGTTTGTGAACATTGCTAATACAGCGATGTCACCTGTCATTGCACCTTCGTATGTATTTAAATCTGTTTCTGATACATCAAACTTTACTTCTTGCATCAAATATTTTAAATTTGCACCTGCACTTAATTCTACAATTTCACTATTTAATCTAAGTATATCGTTCAATACTCTTGCATAACCTACACTGAAAGTATCTTCTCTTCTTAATCCCGGTGTAGATATTGAAGACCACGCAAAAGATATTGCACCGTACTGAGCACTTATAGGATGAACATATCCGGCATAATTGGAAGCTATTTCTACTCCGTCAAGGCCTGCAAAAAGTCTTGATCCCATCAATGTTGCTTCTTTTTGTGCGGCAAATGCAGTACCTGCAACGTTATATAACGGTGCATTTGCATCGTTAGATACAGCGGTAAATGCTCCGCCCATACCTAACGCTCTTACGCCCCAATAGGTATCGTCAAAAGCAGCGTATGCCTGTTGAGTTGCAAAAAATACTATGGTTAATAATAATACTGCTAATAACTTTTTCATTTCAATTTTTTACCAAACGAAAGCGATTGTTCCGCTTATTACATCGCCACCGTCTTTCAACTTAATTTGATAAATATATGTTCCGCTTTCTGCCCAATCACCATTATCTTTTTTACCATCCCAAATGGTAGGATCGGATCCGTCAGCGGATATTTTTCTTATTTTTCTGCCTTTCAAATTGTATATTGTTATACTGTCACCCTGTTGCAAATATTTAAATTCAAAGCCCGGATAATTGCTACCAATTTTACCTTTTACAACAATTCTGTTATCCGGTCTGTAACTTGATTTTGATAATGAAATACTTTCTATCACCCTATACAAACCTATATCTGCAGCTGCAAATGAATATAATTGATAAGTTTTATCTACAGATAAATTTGCACCGGCTGCTGTTTCCCATTCTGCTCCGTTCTGATACTGCATAGTAAACTTAGATGCTTCTGTTTCTGTCTGTAACGGAAGATTTTTTATTATTATCGGATTATTAATTTCAGTTACACCTTCAACATCAACAGATGCTGCAGAAATAACATTTTCTCTTTCTTGACCTGTTCCGCTTGAAGATGAAGCATCCTCTAAAAAGTCTACAACTACATGATGTTCACCATCATATGCATTCGGAGAAACAGAAACGGTTACATAACCGTTGTCACCTTTAGATTGATCTCCGCAAAAAACTGATATTTGACCACCTGCAGCAATATCACCTTCTATTTTACTTATAACATTTGCCGTAACAAATGTTGTTGAAGATGCATCCGCAGGAGCATAAAGTACATATTCACTGGTTGCGTTATTTTCCTCGGGAATAGTAAATGTAACAGCAATTCTGTATTCCACTATGGAATTATCTTTTGTTATTTCACCTTTCTTTGTTCCAAGATAAAAATCCCTGTCTTCCATTACAGCATCGTTAGTACTGGTCTTAACTTCACCGGAATCTATCTTGTATTCCAAAACGGCTTTTGCGGAAGTAGCTTCACCAAAATCAACACGAATTTTTGCATTTAAAATTCCCTCTGCTAAAACAGTGTCTATTTTATCGTGTTTAACTTCCGGTTCTATAAACGAAAAATCAGCCACAGATGATATAGTTTTATAAGGTTCGCTTGATGCCGCATAAACATCAACAACCAAAAACGATACCATAATTGCAACTACTATTAAGAGTGAAAGTTTTTTATAAATTCTTTCCATTTGGCTTTTAATTTTTCCCAAAAACTTTTTACTATTCCTGCTCTATCTTTTTCAACTTCAAATTTAACTTCTTTGGTTGCTTGTTTTCCTAAATCTTCTATGGTAAAAACAGCAACATATGTTCCGTCGTCCAAGTCGCACATTTCCCCTACAAATTGTTTTGAACTCTCACAAAAAGTTGGAACCGTTTCTTCTATATCAATACTTTTTATTTCTTTTGTTTTCTTAGAATCATAAATATGTATTTTACCGGAATGTCTTATATGAATATTACCGGTATTCTTTACAATCATCCTATAATACAATTTTCCGTCTGCAGGATTTTTAGCAAAATCCAAAGATTCTATTTCAAAATTTATATTTTCGGTTCCCTCAACTATAACATAAATAGGAACGGAAATCGAAAGATTTACCGTAGAACTTTGATCTACACTAAATTTTACTCTACCACACAGAGATCCTTTCATCTTTTCGTTTATAGTAACTTCATAAGGCACTTTTATCGTTTCGCCCGGATTTAAAGTAAATTCCGTTTTTTCAATTTTGAGCCAATCGTTAACATCCACACCTTCGTTTTCCGAAAAACAGTTCCCGTTAGACAAAGTTACAGTAAATGTCATTGGTGTTTCGAATTTACTTGTAACCACATATGCATTTTCATAAGATGAACCCGGCACACCAGAAACATTAATTACAGTTGGAGTTACCGAGAAATTTGCAAAAGACAAAGAACATAAAAACATTAAACAAAAAGTAACTATATATTTTTTCATAAAGTTATTCATAACTTAAATTAATTACAAAACTCGTAGTATATTTTACCGCTTTTGCCTTTCTTGTATCGCATGCTAAAAACAATTTAGGCTTTCTTTCATAAAAATTAGTAAGTGCATCATAATACTCATGAACTACACCACCCGCATCCGTATTTTCAAAAGTGTGGCACCCTGATTGTGAAGGATTGCCTGAAATATTTTGCCAAATTACGGAGGCATCACTTGTATCTCCGTTTGCTTTTACAAAGAACCATGGATACAACCATTTTACACCTTCATCCTGAAGAAACTCAACTTTACCGGCATCGTATAATCCAAAAAATTCTCCGGCTTCACTTTTATTTTCACCGATTTGTAAAGTATTTTTATTTTGAAACGGATTACTTTGAGCATCATAGTCTGTATACACATACGGTAAAGTAGAACAACTTATTTTCCATGCCATAGGTAAAACATCATCTATGGTATCATTGTATAAACCCGCTGTTGTTGTACTTGTATTATTTGAATAAAATCTTACTTTCCAATTATTACTGCTGAAATCTCCGTCAACATCTAATTCCAAATATTGATCTGCAACAACCCAACCTTGTCCGAAAGTATCTTCGGAAAAAGATATAGGAGCTGTTTGATCGGAAACTTCAGAATTATCGGAAACTTTTTTTCTTACAACAGAAAATTCCGCTCCCGAACTTTTAATCCAACGAATGTTGTCGAGCTCTATATACTCACCTTCAACATAATTGGCTTCCGGCAAATTAAAGAAGAACAAGTAACCGGTTGATGCTAACTTTGATTCTGTGATTCTACTATCGGTAGAAGATGTTAACGGGAATGAAATTTCTTGCCATTGCCCGTTAGCCGAAAACCCTAAACTTGACAAAGGAACCATTATTTCATCTGACCCTGCTTTAATACCAACTCTTAAATTTACAATATTGGAATTAGTTGAACGAGCATAAAATTTCAATTCGCCGCCATAATATCCTGACATATTGACAGATCTGCCGGTATTTATTGAGGCAAAACCGCCTCCACCATATTTCCATATTGAGTGAGGTATATCCGGCGCTCCGTTAGTGAGTTTAGAGTAAGATTTACCTTCCGCTGGAGTATCTGTTTTTGTTTCTCCGTACATAGATTGGTTTGCCCAAAGTTGAAACTCAACCGCATCTTCATCGGAAGAAACCGCTCCGTAATGTGTTCCGTTAAAATTGTCGGAATAAACACTATAAACATTTCTTGTATTGTTTCCGGCAAGAACAACAGTTGCCGTAGCAAATAAGAAAACAAATAATAATGATATAAATTTTTTAAAATCCATAATTATTCAACAACCTTTATAATATATATTTGATCCGTTCCAAAAACATCTTTACGATTTATATTCATAAAGTTTCCACCGAAATACATATATGCGGTTTTACTTTGCTGTACTGCATTCGGTGCCCAAGGATTATACCCGGATTCATCATAAGGATAAAAAACTATTCCACCGGTATTTGCACAAGCAATTATAGTATATTCAACATTAAAATTACTATCGGCTTGATCGGTAAAATATCTTGCAACTTTCTCCCCTGTAACAGGCGTCATAACATCAGGATCGTATTCCTGTTGCAAATCCGAACTTGACAATTTGTTTATCGTAAAAAGATAACTTAGAGGAACATAGCCACGATGTTCACCACCTTGCAATTCTTTGTTTACTAAACCACTATAAACTGTTGAACCGTCAGCATTTGTTCTCGGTGTTGTTGATTTGTATACTGTACTTTCTGTATTTTTTTGATATAAATAATAGCTTATCGTAGGATCCGTTACCGTAGCTTTTATAACGGCATAACTCGTCGACCATACCCATTGAGGAGTACTTTTACCGAGAGAGATATCTTGAACTTTCCAATTTATTGTTTCCGTACTTTCGTCGTCGGAAATATTTTTTAATTCAAAAGAAATATCCACTGATCCCATGTTACTAAAATCCGCAACTACATCTACTGTTCCGACAGTACCCGACGAGATAACAGCGGCACAAACTATATTCGAACTAAAAAATAATAGAGATGAAATAAGAAATAAACCAAAAATTTTTTTCATTTATTTATCTTTTCTCAACGAAATTTATTAGTATTATTATACAAATTTAGTTAATCATTTACAAGAGGAAAATAAAAAAACGGGAAGATTTTTTTCTTCCCGTTTTCATTATTTTAAAAAGTATTAGTTAAATCTAAAAGATAATGCTATGAAATGAGAACCATAAGATTCTTCTAT
Source organism: Candidatus Ruminimicrobiellum bubulum (assembly GCA_017651625.1). Lineage (GTDB taxonomy): Bacteria > Elusimicrobiota > Endomicrobiia > Endomicrobiales > Endomicrobiaceae > Ruminimicrobiellum > Ruminimicrobiellum bubulum. Next base: position 61,638 of record JAGCCP010000039.1, read on the forward strand.
TTCGAACGGCAACTCAAAAGCATAATCTATTACTAATGTAGAATCATTTAAGAACGTAAATTCATATCCGAAACCGATATTAAACGCTTCTTCTCTTCCGCCGAGTCTTATTCCTAACTTATCATCCAATATGTAACTTTCCAAACCGATTCTGAACTTTACTTCATCATCTATGAATATCACATCCAAATCTGCCGTAAATGTCGGTATATTTACATACGGTAACAACTCACTGAAATATCCTATACCGATTACATTCATGTTACTTACAGTATCTTTTTCTTCGTAACCGATATCGGGAGCCGTTAAATATTTACTGCTGAAACCTAATCTTAATCCGTTTTCAAAGGTTGCCAATATACCGATATCACCGGTTATTGCTCCTTTACTATCTGAAAGATCTTTATCTTCTTCATCAAAATTGATTTCTTGTCTTAAATATTTTATGTTCAAACCTGCTGATAAGTTTACATAATAATCATCTATTCCGGTAATATCATTTAACTTTCTTGCATAACCTACGTTGAATGTATCGTATCTTGCAAGTCCCGGTGTTCCGAGTGATGACCATGCAAATGATGCCGAACCCCACTCATCCGAAATAGGATATACAAAACCTAAATAGTTTGCTGCTATTTCTACTCCGTCAAGACCTGCAAACAATCTTGATCCCATGAGTGTTACTTCTTTCTGTACACAATTTGCTATACCCGCAATGTTATACAAAGGTGCATTGGCATCGTTTACTACTGCAGTAAATGCTCCGCCCATACCTAACGCTCTTACGCCCCAATAGGTATCTTCAAAAGCTGCTTGAGCTTTCTGGGCTGCTACTACCATTATGGTTAATAATAATACTGCTAAAAACTTTTTCATGCGTACCTTTTTTTTCAAATTTTATACTACCAAACAAACGATATTGTTCCGCTTACTAATTTACTCTTATCTTTTAACTTAATTTGATAAATATATATACCGCTCTTTGCCCAATCACCGCTATTATTTGTTCCTTCTCTACCTAACCATTCAAAGCCGTCAGCTGTTCCCGCATTAAGTTCTGCAACTTTCTTACCGCTTACATTGTATATCTTAACAACATCGCCTTCTTTCAAATTACCAAACTTAAATCCGCCATAAGTTGATATTCTCGATTTTACTCTTACTCTCTTTGCAGGTCTATAACCTTCTTCCGGAATTTCGATTACTGCTATTATTCTAGTCCAAGCATTAGCAACATCCGGATAACTTAATATAAGCTTACCATCTTCGTTTTCATGAACACTTAAAAGAGGTTTTTGTGAATCATCTATCTCCATCCAACCTTCTTCAGTAGTAATCTCTCGAGTTGTCGTATCATAAGCTTCTAAATTTAAATTATATTGCATAATAAACTTTGTTGCCTTTCTGCAAAGGTCAATATCAGCATCACCAACAGGTTCTTTCACTGCCATATTAGGATAAACCACAGTACCGCCATTTTCATCTGTTACACATGTAAAACCTGCACTTTCAAGTTCTTCAGCATTAAAAATAGTTAAAATATCTTGAGCAGTTAAACCTATACCCGTTCTAAAACATTCACTTTGTGTTTTAGCTTTAAAAAGACCGAATGCTCCAGAAGCACTACCACTATTTGCAATAGAACCGAATCTAAACGTCCAGTTAATGTATCTACCGGAAAGAGTAGGATATGCTTGTTTTACACCTACCCAATCAGGTTGAGATTGGTCACCTGTAGGTTGATATAAAGTATACTCTTCACCCATATCTAAGTACAATGTTTTTGAATCTATAATTTCTACAGGTTGATAAGAACCTACAGGAACTTCCAAATGAACTATCTCACCATCTGTTTTCTTTGTTTGAAAATCACCGCTAACTCTATAGTTTACGGTTCCGCCTATATAAGAATTAGGAATTACTCTTGTGCCGGGATAAAAAATTCCATCAGCTTCTACGGTACAATCAGGACCTTTTTGAATATTAGCTTCATCTTCGTTAAAGTAATACTTTACATTTGTAACAGCAGACTCACAAAGACGACTCAAATGTACCTCTGTTTTAGGTTTAACAACCATGTTACAACTTATAACTTCTTCAACTCTGGGTTCATCGTGAATCAAGTCCGGATTATAATCATCAAATTCAGCAAGAGCTAAATATCTAGCCGGTTCCGTTTCCGATTGAACCGGGATATTCAACATAAACACCATTGTTAAAGATAAGGTTAATGATAATATTTTTTTCATTTTCATAATTTAATATATTTTTTTACAAATAACAACTATTTTATTCTACGTTCATTTCCAAAATAATATTTGCCGTATAATCTATATCACCGGCAGCTTCATTAAAACCGCCACCGAAATAAATTCTGGGCTTTTTATTAACTGCTGCACCAAAATCATAATAACCTTGGCCTATCGCATTAACTTCACCATGATAGCCTAAAGAAGAATCCCAAACCGTAATATAATCTAAATCTCCGGCATCATTAAAGTTTACATCTGCACGATCTTTCATATAGAACCATGTATAATAACCTTCATCTACACCTTGAGATAATCCCGCATCATACAAATTATGATGTGCTGCTGTACTTTGTGCTATTATATAAGATTCTTTACCGGATTGATTTTTCAATTCTTTTACAGATGCTCTCCAACACATAGGTATAACATATTCTCTTTCTGTACCCTGTGCCCACAAACCACCTCTTCCGGAACCACCATTGTTTGTATATATTTTTACGTCCCAAGCACAACTGTAAGTATCCATATCTAATTCTATATATTGACAAGCTGCTTGCCAATTGTTATGAAAAACAGATTGTTTCCAAATAATGTGTCCGTTAGGATTGCTTGGTATATTTTGCATCGTTTCTACGTTCTTTAAAGTTGCGGTAAAACTTGTAGAAGAATTATTTGTTCTTAAAACTATATTATCAACACTAAAAGTTGTATCTTCTGTTAAATTATCACAAATAACAAGGAAAACATTTGTAACACTACTTAAGTTTGCACCTAAAGTAGTTAAATCTATAACAACATGCTGCCAAACCCCTTCAGTATTAGTTACAAGACTACTTAAAGACTTTGTACAATTCTGACCGGATGTTACACCAACTTGTAACTGTTTAAGATTTCCATGCTCTAACCTAATCCAAAAATCAAGATACCTAAAATGGCTTATATCTGTACTTTGCGCAGTAGAGTTATCTGATTTTACAAAAGTATAAGACAAACCCGACCAACCTCCTGCACCAACACCGGTCTCACCTTTCTTTAAACAAACAAACTTCATATATGTCCATCCTTCTTTACCGGTAGGATCATCTTCCATTAATACAGGAGATGGATCAGCACTTTCCGCCCAAACATTTAAACGAATATTATCGGTACTTTGACTTCTTTCCTGTAATGCACCGCTGAAATTGTCACTCAAAATACCATAAATATTCCTTTCGGTTAAGTTACTTGCAAAAGCAACTCCCGAAACAAACATAAGTCCTAACAAAGATAATAACAAACTTTTTCTATTTAACAATTTTTTCTCTTAATTTAAATTCAACTTAAAATTACTTCTCAATTAAACCATCTTTTAAATAACTTAACAAAAAAGTAAAGAGCTACACTGATCAGTAAGTGCGGGAATTAACCCGCACTTACCAATTAAACTAAACTATTAGTCCCAAGATTGTTCAACGTATACTGTTGTGCTATATGTATCGCCACCGATTACATCTTTGAATCCGCCGAAGAAATACATATAAGCTGTGTTGTTTTGAACTTGAGGTGAAGGGAATTGAACATCATTACCATCTACGTCTTTTACAAAGAATACTGGTCCGTTCAATGAAGCAACTGTTGCATAGTTGCCGTTACCATATTCACCATTTGCTTGGTCTACCAAAGCTCTATCTGCTCTAGCCTCTGTTGCTACATCTGTACCATTAAATGTCAAACTTGCATTTTTTGTAGGAACTAAAGAATAGAATACAGGAATATATCCTCTGTATGCACCAACGAAATCTGAAGGAACTTGACCATTAACAAGTCTTACCAAAGCGCCATATGTTTCTGTTCCTGCTACACCTTGATCTCCATTCCAACTATTGTAGTTAGGTTTCAAACTAGGATTTGCTACTTTGTTCTTTGTGTACATCTTTACAGAAGCATTTGCTTTTGTAATTGTTGCTGCTACAACTGCATACTGATCTGCTCTTACCCAAGCTATTGTTGAACCCATAACGAAAGCATCTGCGCTTGTCCATTTAAGTTCAGTTGCATTTGCATCGCCATTAACATTCTTCAATTGAAACGTAAAATCTGCTGATCCTGCGAAAGCTGCACTTGCAGTAAACTGTGATGATGCTGCAAAAGCAGAACTTCCAATAAGAAGTGCTACTGCCAAAACTAAAAACCTCTTCATTGTTACTACCCCCATTTAATTTTATAAATTTTTATCCTAACGCTTTTCCGCGATACTACCATAGCATAATAAACTGGAAAAAAAATGTCAATAATATTTTTTCAATTTCACAAATTTTTTACAAATTTATATATAAGCTATTTCTTAGCTATGTCGTTCTTATCCTTAAAAAGTTCGGCTATACCTGCGAGCGATGCCGTAACACCGGATGTTTCCAACGGCAAAAATATTTTGCTTGCTTTACCATCGGCAACTTTACCCAATGTTTCCATATATTTTATTGCCAATAAGTCGTTTGTAGGGTTACCTTGGTGAATTGCGGTATATACTGTATCGATTTCATATTTTTGTGCGTCGGCAACTCTTTTAATAGCTTCCGCCTGACCTTCCGCTTCCAAAATTGATTTTTGTTTTTTAGCTTCGGATTCCAAAATAACTGCTTGTTTTTCTCCCTCTGCTTTCAAAATTGCGGATTGTCTGAAACCTTCTGCTTCCAAAATGTTTGCTCTTTTTTCTCTTTCCGCTTTCATTTGTTTAGACATGGATTCCGTAATATCTCTCGGAGGATCGATTTTCTGAATTTCTACTCTGGTTATTTTTACACCCCATTTATCTGTAGCTTCATCCATAATGGCTCTTAACTGGTTATTGATTTTTTCTCTTGATGTAAGGGTGGAATCGAGTTCCATATCACCTATAACGTTTCTTAAGTTTGTTTGTGCAAGTTTGAGTGCCGCCATAGCAAAGTTTGCTACATTATATACTACTCTTACGGGATCTGTAATTTGAAAGTATATAATAGCATCTACCGTTACGGTAACGTTATCTTTTGTAATAACATTTTGAGGAGCAACATCCATAACCTGCTCTCTCATATCTATTTTTTTCAAAGATTGAAATATAGGAATAACTATAGTTACACCGGCACCTACCGTTCTTGAATATTTACCTAATGTTTCCACCAAACCTTTTTCATACTGTTGAACGATTCTTACCGTGTTTGCAATAAAAATAAACAATACTACTAATACCACACCCCATACCACTAGCATGTTTTGCCTCCCATATTTTTTATTTTTTTACAACAAGTTTTGTTCCATCTACAGATTCTACTATAACGGTTTCATCTTTTGCAATATTTTCTTTTGATATTGCAAGCCAAACTTCACCTTCAACTTTTACTTTGCCAATATCGTTTACTTTTATTTCTTCTATAACTATCGCTTTAGTACCTATTAAAGAATCCACATTAGTTTGTGTTTTTTGTTTTGCAACATATTTTTTAAACAGAGGTCTTATAAGTAGTATTGAAGCCAACGACACAACACAGAAAACTATAAGTTCCACCTGAAATGATGCACCAAGCAACGAAAAAAGCATTGCAAATAATGCTCCGGTAGAAAAGCATAAAAAGAAAAATACACCGGTAGTCATTATTTCTAAGCCTAAAAAAACTAAAAATAAAATTAACCAAACATACCAAGTCATTTTCCTTTCCTCCTTAAAAAATCGCAAAGCGATTTTTAGCTTAGAGCTTACAGCTCAACGACAACTACGAGATCCCATATCAAGTGCGGGATGACAATAAACTTTAAGCTTTCAACTTTAAGCTGTTGTTATTTTATATACTTAATTCTTTTTAACGGCCAATAGTTTACAAATGCTTGGCCTTTCAAATATTTATCGGGTAACGGTCCCCAAAATCTTGCATCGAAAGAAGCATCTCTGTTGTCACCTAAAACCATATAATGTCCTTTCGGTACTGTAACCGGTCCGAAATTATCTCTTACAAAAGCTATAGGCAATGTTGCAAATTCACCACGCTCCCAAGCTTTTTGATATTCTTCCATACTTTCGTATAAATTGAAATTTTTGTAAGTTTCGGGATCTTCATAGTTAACATAATCTTCTTGCATTTCAATATCGTTTACAAAAAGTTTTTTGTCTCTTATTTCTACTTTATCGCCTTCAAGAGCAATACATCTTTTTATGTAATCTTTCTTTACACCTTCGGCTCTTTCCATCGGGCTTAATGCTTCAGGAGGACATCTGAATATAACAATATCACCTTTTTTAACTTGTTTTATCGGCAATATTCTTTTACCGTCGGTAAAAGGAACTCTAAAACCGTAAACACATTTCAAAGCAAATAAGTGATCTCCTTCAAGCAATGTCATTCTCATACTGCCTGTAGGTATTTTAAATGCTTGTATAAGGAAATACATTATTATGGATGCAATTATAAGTGCAGTCCATAATGTGTCTACCCAAGAGTAAACATCGGCAAAAACTTTGTTTGCTTTTTCGGTTTTAATATATTTTTTCTTTACAATTTGCATAATAATGGCTAACACCAAAAATATGCAACCTACAATAAATAATTTTATTTCCATTTCCATTTTATTAGTCCGCAATTAATTAGTATTATTAAATTATACAAAATTATACAAAAAATTTTTTTAGTTGAATAGTAAAAAATCGTTTCATATTTTTTAGCTTAGAGCTTACAGCTTATAGCTTATGGTTTTCGGTAAAATTTTGTAAAACAAAATTTTCTAATTAAAAATTAAAATTCACGAAGTGAATTTTTACAACAAACTTTAAACTTTAAGCTGTCGTTTAAATTTTTTCTAAGCTTATTCTTGATAGGTCAGTATCTACTTTTAAAACTCTCACTTTTATTGTTTGTCCCACCGAAACTACATCGTGCGGATTAGATACAAATTTGTCGCTGAGTTTTGATATATGAACCAAACCGTCCTGGTGAACACCGATATCCACGAATGCTCCGAAATTGGTAACGTTTGTAACGGTACCGTCTAAAATCATATCTTCTTTTAAATCTTCTATGGAATTTATTTCGTCACTGAATTCTGTTGAAACAAATGTTTCTCTCGGGTCTACTCCCGGTTTTTTAAGTTCCGCAACAATATCGTTCAATGTTAACATTCCGACGGTATCCGTAACATAATTTTTTAAATTTATTTTTGAAATTGCCGATGTGTTTCCTATAAGTTGATCCGGAGTCATAGACAAATCTTGTGCCATTTTTTCTACTATCGGATAACTTTCAGGATGTATTGCGGAATTATCCAACGGATTATCTCCGTCGGCAATTCTTAAAAATCCGGCACACTGAGTAAATGTTTTTTCACCGAACATGCTGACATTTAACAATTGTTTTTTGTTTGTGAACGAACCGTTTTTGGCTCTGTATTGAACTATGTTTTTTGCGGCAAGTCTGCCGATACCCGCGACATAACTTAAAAGTTCCGTCGATGCGGAATTAAGATTTACACCCACATAGTTAACACAGGATTCTACGGTTTCATCGAGATTCTTTTTCAATTGTGTTTGGTTAACGTCGTGCTGGTACTGTCCTACACCGATGGATTTAGGATCTATTTTTACAAGCTCGGCTAACGGATCTTGTAATCTTCTTGCTATACTTATTGCACCTCTTACGGTAACATCCAAGTCGGGAAATTCGCTGACTGCTAAAGGAGATGCGGAATATACTGATGCTCCCGCTTCACTTACTACTACAGCTTTAGCTTTTAACTGATTTTTCTTTAATACCGCTTTTATAAAGTTAACAGTTTCTTTTGATGCTGTTCCGTTACCGATGGCAATAAGTTCAACATTATATTTTTTTATAAAATCGACGACGATATCGTGTGCTTCCTGCAATCTGCACATAGGCTCGTGCGGAAATATAGGTTTATATTCTTTATAGTTGCCGTTTCTGTCTATTATTGCAACTTTACAACCTGTTCTAAATCCCGGATCTACACCCATAATAACTTTCGGTCCTGCAGGTGAAGCCAACAAAAGATTTTTTGCATTTGTTGCAAACACACTTATTGCTTCTTTATCCGCTTCTTCCATTTTTGCCAAAAATATTTCTACCTGTAACGAAGGATAAAGATGTCTGTCGAAAGCGGTTTTCATTGATGTCCAAAGTTCCGGATAAAATAGTGCCATATTTGTTTTAACTATTTTTGCCGCAATTGTTTCTATCGCTTGTTCGGTATCAACATCTATTTTCCAAGTTAAAATTCCCTCTTTAGCTCCCCTTCTTATAGCAAGTATTCTGTGCGAAACTATATTTTTTATAGGTTCCGAATAGTCGTAATACATTTCAAATTTTGTTTTTTGATCTTCGAGACCTTTTTTAACTTTAGATTTTAAAACACCGGTAGTAAGAATAAAGTTTCTTATAAGGCCTCTATATAATGCATTATCCGAAATTTGTTCGGCAATAATATCTATTGCACCGGTTAGAGCATCTTTTGTTGTTAATACACCTTTTTCTTTATTTAAAAATTTGGATACTATTTCGTCTTTGTTGACGGTTTTTGATACCATGATATCTTGAGCAAGTATCATTTGTGCCAACGGTTCAAGACCTTTCTGTTTTGCGATTGTAGCTTTTGTTGTTCTTTTCGGTTTGTAAGGTAAATATATATCTTCCAACTTTGTTTTTTCTCTGCAAAGTTCTATTTGTTTTTTAAGTTCCGGAGTTAATTTTTTTTGTTCGTCAATACTTTTTAATATTGTATCTTTTCTTGTTTCAAGTTCTATATAATATTGAAGTTTGTCGGCAACACCTCTAACTTCGGTTTCCGTTAAGTTTCCCGTTCTTTCTTTTCTGTATCTTGAAATAAAAGGAACAGTATCACCTTGACCTAACATACTTACTGTTGCTGTTACAGAACCTTCATTTAAACTTAATTCTTCACTTATCCAACCGATAATATTTTGTTGAGTAGACATAATTTAACTCCAGTTTATGGTTTACAGTTTGTGGTTTATAGTTTATGGCTTAACCGTAACTACAAACTATCAACTACAAACTACAAACAAATTTTGCTTTGCAAAATTTTTGTTCATGAAATAGGAGCTAATATACGGTATAAAATACCTGATATAATTAGCTCCTAAAAATTTGTTTTCGAAGTTTATTTCTTTCCTAAAATCTTGAAAACTTTTGTTCCGCAATCAGGGCATACGCCTTTAACTGCTTTCATTCCGTTTTTCATGATTGTTTCTTCAGGATTTTTTACTTCTACTTGCTTTTTGCATTTCATACATCTTGCTTGTGGCATGATACTTTCTCCTTTTATATAAATAATGTGCTACTTACTTTGCCATTTTTGCTTGTTCTTTTATCAAGTTCAAAGCAATTTCGTTTTTCTGTATTTGGCTTGTACCTTCATACAATGTTGTAATTTTTGCATCTCTCATCATCTTTTCTACAGGATATTCTTTGCAATATCCGTATCCGCCGAAAATTTGAACTGCATCTGTTGTAACTTGCATTGCAGTTTCTGAAGCAAACAATTTTGCCATTGCAGATTCTTTACTTGTTCTAATTCTGTCTTTAGGATCTTTTTTGTTGTTATCATCTATCATTCTTGCAACAGAATATAAGAGAGCTCTCGAAGCTTCAACTTTTGTTGCCATTTCAGCAAGCATATGTTGTATTGCTTGGAAAGATGATATAGGTTGACCGAATTGAACTCTTGTTCTTGAATATGCTACTGCTTCTTCCAATGCGCCTGCTGCTATACCTAAAGCTTGTGCCGCTACTCCCGGTCTTGAAGCATCGAGTGTAGCTTGAGCTATCATTAAACCGTGACCTTCTTTACCTAAAAGATTTTCTTTAGGAACTTTGCAGTTATTGAATATCAATTCTCTTGTAGAAGAAGCTCTGATACCCATTTTATTTTCTTTTTTACCGAAAGAAAAACCTTCCATGCCTTTTTCAAGTATGAAAGCGGATATTCCTCTTGCTCCTCTTGAAGGATTTGTTTTTGCAAATACTGTATAAACTTCTGCATCACCTGCATTTGTTATAAAACATTTTGTTCCGTTAAGTATATAATCACCGTTAGCATCTTTTGTTGCTACTGTTTTCATACCGGTTGCATCCGAGCCTGCTGAAGGTTCCGTTAAACCGAAAGCGGCAACTGTTCCTGCTGCAATTCTAGGTAAATATTTTTGTTTTTGTTCTTCGTTTCCGCCAACAAGTATAGGAAGTGTTCCTAATGCTGTTGCAGCTAAACACAATGCTACACCACCATCAACTTTACAAAGTTCTTCGGTAGCAAGAACCAAGTTCATTATGTTCCCGTCGCCGAATCCGCCGTATTTTTCAGGAATATAACAACCGCAAAGACCGGCATCTGCCAATTCTTTTACGATATCCCAAGGAAATGTTCCTTCTTCATCATATTTTTCTCTAACCGGTTTCATTTTTTCTTGAGCAATTTGTCTTGCTGTATCAACAATCATTTGCTCTTCTTCGCTTAAAAAATAATTCATCATTTTGTTTACACTCCATTATTAATTTGTAGCTTACAGCTGACAGTTCTTTATTATAAGCTTTCAGCTTTAAGCTATTTATTAAGTTTTTTGTAAGCTTGTTTGGCAGAATTTTGTTCGGCTTCTTTTTTGGAACTTCCAATACCTAACCCGAATTGCTTACCTTCTATAAAAACCGCTATTTCAAATTTTTTGTCGTGGTCCGGACCATACTCTCTAACAACTTTGTATTCCGGCAAATTTTGAAATTCTGCCTGGACCAATTCTTGTAAAGATGTTTTATAGTCCGTTAGCTCTACGGTTTGTTCTAAACTTAAAAATTTATGTATAAAATTTTTTACTATTTCAAAGTTCGAATCTAAATATATCGCACCGATAATGGCCTCAAAAGAATCACAAAGAAGAGACTCTCTTTGTCTTGCAAAGTTTGAATCTTCGCTTTTGCTTATTAAAATAAATTTATCTAATTTTATTTTTTTAGCCCAAGCACTTAAACTCTTTGCAGAAACGATTTGAGCCTTTATTTGAGAAAGTTTTCCTTCGTTGTCTTCACCGTATTTATTGTATAAATACTCACTTACAACGGCGGATAGAATACCGTCTCCGAGAAATTCCATCCGCTCGTTACAATATTTTAAACCGTATTCCGAAGAATAAGATCTGTGAGTTAATGCTATCTTCAAAAAATTCAGATCATGAAATTCATAACCTAAATTTTTTTGAACTTCCTCAAAATTACCCGACATATTTTTTAAGTATAATTACACCGTTATGACCACCAAAACCTAACGAGTTTGATAATCCGCATGTAATTTGTTGTTGTCTTGCCTTATTAGGAACATAATCGAGATCACATTCAGGATCCGGTGTTTCATAGTTTATGGTAGGATGAATAAACCCTTCTTTCATACACAATACCATTGCTATTGCTTCAACCGCACCTGCAGCACCTAATAAATGTCCCGTCATAGATTTCGTGGAATTTACCGGAATCTTATATGCTCTTTCACCAAACACTTTTTTTATTGCCTTTGTTTCTATGGCATCATTCATATGTGTTGATGTTCCGTGTGCATTTATATAATCTATTTCATCTTTTGAAATACCTGCATCTTTAATAGCTCTTTCCATAGCTTCAACAGCACCTTCAGCTTCTGCGTGAGGAGCTGTCATGTGGAAAGCATCGTCGGAAGCACCGTATCCCAAAACTTCGGCATAGATTTTTGCACCTCTTGCCAAAGCATGATCCAAAGTTTCAAACACAAGTATACCTGCACCTTCACCTATCATAAATCCATCTCTGTTTTTATCGAAAGGTCTTGATGCGGTTTTTATGTCGTCGTTTCTTGTGGAAAGTGCTTTCATGTTGCAAAAACCCGATACCGCTATAGGTGTAACTGTTCCTTCGGCTCCGCCGGTAATCATAACGTCTGCATCACCGTATCTTAAAAGCCTTAAGGAATCTCCCATAGCATGATTTGAAGATGAACATGCACTCGTTACAGCATAGTTTGGTCCCATAAATCCGTATTCTATGGCAATTTCTCCCGGAAGCATATTGCTAATCATCATAGGAATTAAAAAAGGACTAACTCTTTTAGGACCTTTGGTGATTAAGTTGGTATGTTCTTCTTCTAAAACATCCATACCGCCAATACCGGTTCCGGTAATACAACCGATTCTTGTCTTATCTTCTTTTTCAAGATCAAGGCCGGAATCTTCTATTGCCATTTTTGCCGCTGCTATACCGAGCTTAATAAATCTTGCGGATCTTCTTGCTTTCTTTTTGTCCATATAATCTTCGGCATTGAAGTCTTTTACAAGACCCGCAAACTTAGAATTATAGTCCGTTGTATCGAAAGTATCTATTAAAGATGCACCCGATTTACCTTCTCTTAAAGCATTAACAAAATTTTGGCTACCTATACCTATAGGAGAAACTACTCCTATACCTGTAATAACAATTCTCTTTTTTTCCATGCTAAAACCAACTTATTCTATTACTTAGCTTGGTGAGCTGTAATATATTCTATTGCTTGACCTACAGATTGAATTTTTTCTGCTTCTTCATCTGGAATTTCGATACCGAATTCTTCTTCGAAAGCCATAACTAATTCTACTGTATCCAATGAATCTGCACCTAAATCATTTATAAAAGATGCACCTGGAACAACTTCTGCTGGATCTACACCTAACTGTTCAACGATAATTTCTTTTACTCTTGTTTCAATGTCTGCCATGATACTTCCTCCCTCTTTGTTTTTGAGTTTTCTTAAACCCTTTTTTATTTTTTACTACTATTTTTACTACTTTATTACATGTACATTCCACCGTTAACATTTATAACGTTTCCGGTGATATAAGATGAATCTTCACTTGCTAAAAACAATGCTGAATTCGCAATATCTTGAGCTTCACCCAATCTTTTCAAAGGAATAACTTCCGCATATTTTGCTTTAACTTCGTCTGATAAAGCATCGGTCATTGCTGTTTTTATAAAGCCCGGTGCTATTGCATTAACCAAAATATTTCTTGATGAAAATTCTTTTGCGCAAGTTTTTGTTAAAGCTATAACTCCGCCTTTAGATGCGGAATAATTTGCCTGACCGGCATTTCCCATTATACCTACAACAGAAGCTATATTTATAATTCTACCTTTTCTCTGTTTGAACATTGTTCTTGTAACAGCTTTGATAGAATTGAATACACCTTTTAAGTTTACGGATATTACGGCATCCCATTCTTGTTCTGTCATTCTTAAAACTAAGTTGTCTTTCGTTATACCTGCATTATTTACTAATATATCTATTTTTTGAAATTTGTCAAGTGTTTGTGCGATTAAATTTTCGCAATCTGACAATTTCGTAACATTGCTTGCAATAGCAATTGTTTCTACATTATATTTGTTTTTTATCTCATCAGCCGTAGCTTGAGCTTTTTCTATATTAATATCTGTAATAACTATTTTTGCACCTTCTTTTGCAAATGTTTCGGCTATAGTTTTACCTATACCTTGTGCACTTCCCGTTATAACGGCAACTTGATCTTTTAATTTCATTTATTTAACTCCTCTATTACAGTTTCTAAATTTGCAACAGTTTCTATATTCATTGCTTTTTTAGTTCTATCTATTTTTTTCATAAGACCGGTTAACACTCTTCCGGGACCTATTTCTATAAAAGTATCAAAACCTTCCGCTATTGCATTTGACATTGATGTATCCCATAAAACAGGATTACAAATTTGTTTTACCGATTTTTCTTTAATTAAAGAAGAATCTTTCGTAAATTGCGCATCGCAGTTTGTTATGATAGGATATTTCGGTTCTGTTAAATTATATTTTTCAAGTTCAACTTTCATCTTTTCCGAAGCGGACTTCATTAACGAAGAATGGAACGGACCTGAAACGTTTAACATTACGGCTTTTAATGCTCCGTTAGCTTTCGCAAGTTCTACAGCTTTTTCCACTGCAGCTTTTGTTCCAGATATTACAATTTGAACAGGAGAATTGAAGTTTACAGGTTCACATACACCAAGTTCAGATGCCTGTTTGCAAACATCTATAACGGTTTCTTTTTTCATACCGATAAGTGCTGCCATTGAACCCGGATTTTCGGCCGATGCTTCACCTATAAATTGGCCTCTTGCTTTAACCATTTTTAATCCGTCTTCAAAATTAAAGAATCCGGAAACTGCCAAAGCGGAATATTCTCCCAACGAATGACCTGCCGTTACGATTTCAAATTTTGATAAATCTATGGAGTTTTTTAATGCTTCAAATATTGCAACAGACACAGCAAATATTGCAGGTTGTGCATATTTTGTATCTTTTAAACTTTCTTCCGGACCGTTAAATATAATATTTTTTAGTTCATCATCTAACTTATCTATTATATTTTTAGATGCGGGAAACTTATCATAAAATTCTTTTCCCATACCAACGGTTTGTGATCCCTGACCGGGAAACATTAATAATACTTTTTTCATATTACCTCAAAAATTAATTTTTAATATACAAGCACCCCAAGTAAGGCCTGCTCCGAAAGCAACCAATTCTACCAAATTGCCTTTTTTTATTCTACCTTCCCGGTATGCTTCGTCCAATGCAACAATTGTTGTTGCAGCAGACATATTTCCGTATTTATGAACATTTACATAAACTTTTTCTTTTGTAACACCCGCTTTTTTAGCTACCGCTTCTATAATTCTTATATTCGCCTGATGCGGTATATATAAATCTATATCTTTATCCGTTAACCCTACAAGTTCCTGTGCTTTGTTTACCGCCAAAGCCATTTTTGAAACGGCAACTTTGAAAACTTCTTTTCCCAACATTTTAACAAAATGGAGTCTTTGTTCAACTGTCTCTTTTGTTGTAGGCATTGCAGATCCGCCTGCCGGAATATTTAAAATATCGGTATGAGTTCCATCCGTACCTAAATATGTTGAAACGATATCATCTTCGGTTTCGGATGCTTCAAATATCATAGCTCCGGCACCGTCACCGAACAAAACACATGTATTTCTGTCTGTCCAATCGGTTACTTTTGAAAGAGCTTCAACTCCTACAAGAAGTATTCTTTTGTACATTCCGGAAGAAATAAATGCTTTTGCTATTGATACACCATATATAAATCCCGAACATGCAGCTGAGATATCAAAAGCAACAGCATTAAATGCTTTCAACTTTTTTTGTAAGTAACAAGCCGTTGAAGGCATAGGTGCATCCGGACTTATTGTTGCAAGAATAATTAAGTCTATATCATCAACAGATATTTTTGCCTTTTCTATTGCTTTCATTGAAGCATTATATGCTAAATCCGATGTGGTTTGATTTTTATCTATGATTCTTCTTTCTTTTATTCCCGTTCTTGTAGAAATCCATTCATCGGAAGTTTCTACCATTTTTTCCAAATCGAAATTTGTTAAAACTTTTTCCGGAACATAAGAACCTGACGATAAAATTTTCACACCGATTTTTTTATCCATTATTCTATCCGTTAAAACTATTTATTTCTTCTTCTATTTTTTTATTCATATTGCTTTTTGCAAACTTTGCAGCTGCAATTAAAGCATTTTTTACTGCTCTTGAATTTGATTTACCATGACCTATTACACAAGGCCCATTTACACCAAGTAACGGTGCTCCGCCGACATCATCATAGTCTATTCTTTTCTTAACTTTTTTCATGGCAAGTTTTAAGAACGGTGCGGCACCCCAATATAAAGGATTGCTTTTTATACTATTCTTTATAAGTTTTGATACAAACTCAGCTACACCTTCGCTTGTTTTTAAAAAAACATTACCGACAAAACCGTCACAAACGATAACATCGGCCTTGGCTTTAGTAACATCCCCGCCTTCTATATTACCTATGAAGTTCAAGTCTGTTTTCTTTAAAAGTTCACTTGCTTGTAAAGTTAATTCGTTACCTTTTGTTTCTTCTTCACCTATAGATAAAACCGCAACTTTCGGATTTCTTATTCCCATAACATTTTTTGCATAAATGTTTCCCATTATTCCAAACTGTAAAAGGTGTTCCGGTTTACAATCAACATTTGCACCGGTATCAACAATAATACATCTTCCATTTGCAGTAGGAAACGGAACCGAAATTACAGGTCTTAAAACACCGGGAATTCTTTTTAAATATAAAAGTGCTACTGCCATAGCGGCACCCGAATTTCCCATTGAAACAAAAGCATCTGCTTTTTTTTCTGCAACCAACTTACAACAAACCGCCATTGAAGAATCTTTTTTGTGTCTGGCTGCATTTGCGGGATGTTCTCCCATTTCTATAACTTCGGTTGCATTTACAATAGATATTCTTTCTTTAGGAAACTTATATTTTTTTGACCATTTTTCCAACTGAGCGGCAATAATATCCTCCTTACCGACAAGTATAACATCGTTATCGGTTTGCTTAACAGCAAGGATTGCACCTTCAACATTTATATCAGGTGCCTTGTCTCCGCCCATTACGTCAAGAGCAAGAATCATTTTACTTTGCTTCCTCTTGTGCTTCTTTTGCCTGTTGCTCTTTTGCTTTAGATTTTTTTACTTTTCTGGGAACTACCAATTTCCCGTTATAGAATCCGCATTCAGGACAAACTTTGTGAGGCATCTTAGGTGCTCCGCAGTTTGAACATTTGCTGGAATTTTCAGCTTCTATTTTTGAATTTGCAGATCTTCTGCTGTCCCTACGATGAGGAGTGTGTTTTCTTTTTGGATTTGGCATTTTTCCCTCCGATTATATTTTTAATTTTTTTATTTTTGACCACTTTTCGGCAACAAATTCTTCTTTCATTTTTTGTTCACAAAAGCAATCTTTTTCATTTTTATTATTACCACAAACAGGGCATAACCCTTTGCAATCATTTTTACATAGCGGTTTCATTGGAATATTTAACAAAACCGTTTCTCTCATTTCTTCTGCTATATCATACTCATATTCTTCTTTCGTAAAAGAACATTCAAAAGGTATCTTTATATTTTGTTCAAACTCTTTTAAACATCTCGAACATTCAAAAGACATTGTTCCGGTTATGTCTCCGGTAACACTTATAACATCATCATATTTGTTTGCTTCAAAAGAAAAAACAAGATTAGCCGACTTTATTATTTCCTTATCATAATCAAAAGGAAACGGTTTGTTTTCGACGACTAATTTTTTATTTTTCTTAAAATCATCAAAACTTACTAACAATTTTTCCATAGCCTAAACAGGTTTAGATTATATTTGTTAGTTTCCTTTTTGTCAATACCTTTCAAAAAAATATACATATATAATAATATGTATGTTTTTTAATGCTACCTAAATTTTATAAATTTTGCAAGCGGAAAATTGCCAAAGGTAATTTTGGAAGATTTGAAGATTGGAAGAATAGAAGATTAGAAGAAACTAGGAAAACTTAATAACAGCAAAATTTGCAAGGCAAATTTTACATCTTAACTTCCAATCCTCCAATTTTCTAATCATCTAATCTTCTGTATTAGTTGTTTACTTTTAAAAATCAATTTTGTAAAATATTTGCTTAGTTTAAATAGTTTGAAAATTAAAAATTATTTAGCAATTTATATTTGGGGGAGAAGTAAATGGCATTTCAAAAGAAAGAAGTAGTAGAAAAATTTAAAACACATGCAACAGACACAGGTTCACCTGAAGTTCAAGTTGCATTGTTGACAACAAGAATCAACTATTTGGCAAATCATTTTAAAAAGTTTCCTAAGGATTTTGCTTCAAGAGTAGGTTTCTTAAAGATGATTGGTCAAAGAAGAAGACTTCTTGATTATTTAAAAAGAACAGACAAAGAGTCTTACACAGCTATTTTGAAAAAATTAGACTTAAGAAAGTAAAAAAATTTTAAGTCCGTCGTAAACACAAAGGATGCACTCAATTCCATTACATATGTAGTTGTGTGGATCTTTTGTGTGATGTTTATAGGCGGACTGATGGAGTAAAAATGGAACAAATAAAAACATCGTTGATTGTTGCAGGCAAAGAAATTTCCATTGAATCGGGCAAACTCGCAAAACAGGCTAACGGTGCTTGTGTTGTTAGAGTTGGCGACACTATGGTATTGGTTACTGCGGTTGCATCATCAACACCAAAAGAAGGAACGGATTTCATGCCGTTAACCGTAGATTACAAAGAAAGAGCTTATTCTACCGGAAGATTTCCGGGCGGTTTCTTCAAAAGAGAAGCTAAGCCGAAAGAAAGCGAAATTCTTGTAAGCAGACTTATAGACAGAAGTATCAGACCGTTATTTTCGGAATTTTGGAGAAACGATACTCAGATAGTTGCAATGGTAATATCTCACGATGGAGAAAATCCTTCGGATATCATAAGTATAATAGGTGCTTCGGTTGCACTTCATCTTTCAAACATACCTTTTGAAAAAGATATCGCTTCCGTAAGAATAGGAAGAATCAACGGAGAGTTCGTTGTAAATCCTACACTTCAAGAAAGAGAACAATCCGATTTGGATTTGGTTGTAAGCGGAACCGAAGAAGCTTTAACAATGGTTGAAGCAGGTGCATCTGAACTTTCCGAACAGGAAATGTTGGATGCATTAAATCTTGCAAAAGAAGAAATAAGCAAAATTTGTAAATTTATAAAAGCTCTTCCTACAAAGGAAAAACTTCCTATAACAGAACCTGTTATAGATGAAGCTTTAAAAACTGAAGTTGAAGCTGCAACATTACCTAAAGCTCAAGAATGTGTAACAATAAAAGAAAAAACTCAAAGAGAAGTTACTTGGGCAACATTCAAAAAAGAAATGCAAGATAAACTTGCCGAAAAATATCCTGAACAATCTGCTTTAATAGATTTTGTTATGGAAGATATTTTTTATAAAGAAGCAAGAAAACTTGTTTTAACAAAAAATGTAAGAACCGACGGCAGAGCATTAACGGAAATAAGACCTATAACTTGCGAAGTAGGTTATTTACCGAGAGCTCACGGCAGCGCAATATTTACAAGAGGTCAAACACAATCTCTTGCTACCGTTACTTTGGGTAGTCCTGAAGATAAACAAGTTATGGATGAATTAACCGGTGAATACAAAGAAAGATTCTTATTACATTATAATTTCCCGGGATATGCAACAGGTGAACCAAAACCTGAAAGATCCCCCGGAAGAAGAGAAATCGGTCATGGTAATTTGGCAAGAAGAGGTTTGAAACCTGTTCTTCCCGAAGAAAAAGATTTCCCTTATGCAATAAGAATAGTTTCCGATATTACGGAATCCAACGGTTCATCTTCAATGGCATCCGTTTGCGGCGGTTGCTTAGCATTGCTTGATGCCGGAGTTCCTATCAAGGCAACTTGTGCAGGTATCGCAATGGGACTTATGAAAGAAGGTGACAACTATGTTATCTTAACCGATATCATGGGAATGGAAGATCATTTAGGTGATATGGATTTTAAAGTTGTAGGTACAAGAAAAGGTATTACAGCTTTACAAATGGATATAAAAATTGACGGTTTAACAACCGAAATTATGGCAAAAGCTCTTGAACAAGCAAGAGTAGGAAGAATGGAAATTATCGGTAAGATAGAAGCTACTCTTCCACAACCGAGACCGGAACTTTCAAAGTATGCTCCGAGAATGGTATCTTTTGTAATTCCGCAAAGTAAAATAGGAACCGTAATCGGCCCCGGCGGAAAAACAATAAAAGGTATTCAGGAATCAACCGGAGTTGAAATATCTATCGAAGAAGACGGAACAGTATTTATTTCAAGTCCTAACGCTTTAGCTGTTGAAACGGCAAAGAGTATGGTTGAAGGTCTTACGGCAGAAGTTGAAGTAGGTAAAGAATATAAAGGTAAAGTTACAAGAATTATGAATTTCGGTGCTTTTGTAGAAATTCTTCCGGGAAAAGAAGGTCTTGTACATATTTCAAAACTTTCCAAGAAACACGTTAAAAAAGTAGAAGATGTTGTTTCTATAGGTGAAGAAATAGTAGTTAAAGTTGATGAAATAGATAAGCAGGGAAGAATAAACTTAAGCAAAACTATGTAATTATAAAAGGTATAATTATGTCAGCTAAAGAAAATAATTTAGAAGAAAAAGTAAAATCTTTATATGAAGTAATGCAACAGGAAAAGGTTGAAGAAATAAGAATAGATTCTTCCGATATGAAATTGCATATCAGAAGAAAAAATTATTCAAGACCTGTTCAAAGAGTTGTACAATCAACAGCAACTGCACCTGTAAGACAGGAAGAAACTTCCTCCGTACCTCAACAAGAGGTAGTTTTAGGTGAAAGTACAATAAAATCCCCCATCACGGGTGTATTTTACAGATCACCTTCACCTACATCTCCGATGTTTGTGAAAGAAGGCGATGTTGTTGAAACAGGCAAAACTTTGTGTATTGTTGAAGCCATGAAAGTAATGAACGAAATTAAGGCTACCGAAAGAGCAAAAATAGTAAAAGTGTTAGTGGAAAACGGTGAGGCTATTACAAGTCAGCAAGATTTGTTTGTTATAGAAAAAATGTAATTTAAGGAAAAGATTATGCAAGACAGAATAGGAATGGCAGCAGGACAAATTTGGCACTTCTTAGATGAAAACGGTGAATCCACACCGATAAAGATTAAAGCACATTTAGGACTTTCAAACACAATGCTTTATTTGGCGTTGGGTTGGCTTTCAAGAGAAGGCAAAGTTAATATTGTACCTTTTGAATATACTTACAAAATCTCGTTAATAAGATAATAATCGTATTTGATTATAGTTATTAAATAGAAACTCTCTTTTATCGAGAGTTTCTATTTTTTTTGTTATGTTGTTTTTTTTCAAGAAAAAAAGCAAACAACAAGAAAACACCTATATATAACATACACCCATACACAAACAAATCACCGATTTTATCGTATATCGTTATGTAACTATTCGTATATACTTTTTCTTCAAAAGCTATTTGTTCCTGATTGGCCGTTTGTTTTATAACTGTTCCGATTGGTGTAATTACTCCCGATATCCCTGTATTTGCAGCAACAACAAGATATTTTCTATTTTCTACCGCTCTAAAAACATTCATAATAAAATGTTGATACGGATACGAAAGGCCATCGCACCAAGCATCATTTGAATGTGTGGTTAATAGATTTGCACCTTTTAAAACCAATTCTCTTGATAAATACGGATAATAATTTTCCGAACAAATATTTATTCCTAAAGTACATTTATCAAGTTCAAAAACTTTTAATTCTATTTCTTGTGTTAAATTATTGTCAGAAATAAATTTGGAAAACAGCCTTTCCAAGAAACCTTGAAAAGGGATGTATTCTCCAAATAATATGAGATGCCTTTTCTTATATTTATCTATTATTTCTCCGTTTTTTGATACGATAAAAATAGAATTATATATTTTATAGTTTTCTTCGTCTAAATTACCAATTAATACATACTTTGCTAATTGTGTTGTTCTATTTACAAAACTTCTTACATCTTCATTTTTATTTAAATATTGCGGTAAAATTGTTTCGGGATACAATAAAATATCTAAAAATTTACCTTCAAAAAATATTCCCGTTCGTTCAAGTTCTCTAAGACTTTTCCTCGTATATTGTTTTTTTGATTTATATTTTTGTTCAATATTCGGTTGAACTACACCGATTTTTATTTCGTTTTCATCATTTATTTTTGATATTTGGTTTATTCTTGTAAAGCCATATAGAAGTAACAAACAAACAATAAATATCGCACTTAACAAATGTCTTTTTTTCCCCCTAAATAGCCAATAGAACAGCAACAAATTTATCAGTATTATTATAAAAGAAATTCCGTATACTCCGAAAATATCCGCAAATTGTATTATTTGTATAAAAGAACTTTGAGAATATCCTAAAAGATTTATCGGGAAACTACCAAAATAATAATTTCTTATATATTCCAATACTGTCCAAACCGAAGCAGCAAGAATTATAAACAACAAGTTATTTTTTTCTTTTGTTAAGCTTAAAATTATTACCCAAGCCATAAAGAATAATGTTAAACCCGTCCATACAATTATTGAAACTATAAAAGAATCAATAAATGAGTTTGTATTTTTCAGCAAGAACAAAAACATCCAATTAAATGCTATTAAAGAATATGTTATTCCGGTAATAAAACCATATAAAATTGAATATTTTAAATTGTTTTTTTGTATACAAAACAGTAATGGTATAAAAGCAAACCAGGCAAGAACAAAAAAATTAAATGTTTGGAACGATAAGCCGAATAATATTCCCGATAGTATCGAGAATATTAAATATTTAAATTTATATTCTTTAATTATAAATTTGTTTATTATATTTTTTATCATACCATTATTATATTATTTTACAATTTAAAAAGGCAGATGATTTTTTCATCTGCCTTTTTATATCTGTTTTTTCTATTACCTATCGTTATGCTGCCGCTGCTATCGCACGAATATCAGCCAATTTCATTAATGACACTGGCATCTTATTCTTTGCTGCGCCTCTACCATCTGCAAGCAATGCTCCCAAATCTTTCAACAACTCTTCTTTTGTGAATGATACTTTCTCTTTCACTACTTTCTGTAATTTAGTTATATCTATTTCAAAGTTCTCGTCTTCAACTTTCAATTTGGCAACACTGTCTTTAACTGTTGATACTACCACATTCTGATTAACGGCTTTACTTATTACAAGCTCTTTCAATATATCGGAAATATTTGTATCTTGACTATCTAACAATGCAATCAAACTATTGTTATTGTTAACCATTATTAACATATCTCTTACTGCAGCCAAAATTTCTATAGAAGCTTGCATATCACCACTGCTTACATCGTCCATATTCAATATCGTTGTCACTTGTTTAGTATACATATCTATAATATCTTGTTTACTTGCATTCTTAACTTCTTCAATACTATTGAATCCTATTGCTTGCGCCATCTCGTTAGAATTGCTGTATATTGCAAGTGCAGCTTCTACGGTATCCTTCAATTCTTGCGGTTTTGTTACTCCGTTTATAACGGCACTCAAGATATTTCTTATAATTTGATTATCTTCTCCTACTATTGCCTTTCTGTCTATTCCTAAAGCATCACAAATATCTTTCATAGTTGCCGTTACTTTACTTATTCCATTATTCTTCATAGAATTTGCAGGTAACATCACTATTCCCTCAAAGCCCATTTCTCTAAATTTATCTTCGCTTACTACTTTTACTTCAACTTCCTTAGTCTCTTTATTGAATTCCGCATATTCTATTTCATTGGATTCTTTATTTATATTTGTTATTTGAACAACATGACTTGTTCCCAACAATGCAACCATTCCTTTCTTTGGAACTGTCACTTCTGTTATATCTTCAGCATAAGCTACTCTCATTTTCGGTATCGTTACCCCAAGTTCTTTTATCATTTCTCCTATCGTTATAGATATTGCGGAATCATCTCCGGCAACCTGAAGTTCTTCTATCACCGTACTATATCTAATTTCTCTTTCAGTATCCTCTGCCGTTGTAGCATCCAATTTGTTCGCTATAAATGTAGCCATTCTTTCTACATCTACTCCGCCCAACGAACTCAATACTACTATCGCACAATTCGATACTGCCGCTTCAATAACTTCACTATCAAAATTACCTTTTACTTTCTCTGTTACTTTTTCTACTATATCTTTGAACGGATATTCTATTGTTGTTTCTGCACTTTCTGTTTTCTCTTCTGCTTTCTTAATACCATCTTGAACAGCAAAGCTTACTTTTCCTAAGTTTCTATCAAATACTATTCCGATATCGCCGTTTATCTTTCCTTTAAGAGCATCTTTTGCTTTTGTAAATTCTGTTTCATAACTATTAAGTTTCTTATTTTCTTTCATTAATGCTCTTATATCAGAACTGAATATTGCCTTTAATGAACCACCTATCTTTCCTAAGATTCCGATATCTTTCTTACCCAAACCTGCTATTGTCGCTTTATCTTGTTCAGACAAACCTTCATAGATTGCGGCTACTTTACCTTGCTGTATCGAATATTTTTCATTTATATCTCTTACCGTGCCAATTAATTTATCTATACTTACTTCAGGATCAGTTTCTTTTATTAATTCCAATGCTGCTAATACATCTCCTCTCATAACTTTTTGAACTCTTTCATTCTTAGCATCACCATTTGGTTTTACACTCATTGCCTCACTTGCAGCTACATATCTCTCATAATTTTCATATGCAAACCATCCTTCTCTTGTCATTGTCTCATCATCAGCACCTGTTCTTACTCTTGCTATTTCCAATACTTTATCCATTATTCCTTTCGCAGCATCTTCACCAAGTTGTTCAACCAATTTTGCTTTTGCTTGCCCGTATGTCGGTGCAACATTTCCTTTTGCATCTTGTGCTTTTGCCCATTGTTTCGTTTGATTTACTACTGCATTATTTGCTTTCTGTAATGTTGATTCTTCATTAGCTTCCATTACATCATTCAAATTGTTAAGTATCATTTCTACACTGTATCCGCCTTCTTTCTTTGCCGCTTCTCTCAATATCTTATTCTCTCTTACAGAATCTACCGATGTTATCTGTATTATATCTCTGTTATAGAACTCTGAACTGAATCTCGATGTTCCGTCCCTGTGTGCAAATCTTCCGTCACCTTGTTCGGATTGTGTAGCATCCATTTTTTCAAAGTTTACTTTCCACATAGTTGCTTGTACTTTCGCATCGCCCTTAATATTCTGTTTTGCTTTCAAATTATCTATAGCACCATCCATCTTACCGGGATTCCAACCTCTTCCGAGTAAGCTTACATCTCCTACTATAAATGAAACTTCGCCTTTCTTCATCACATTCTTCAATACTTCTTGTAATACTTTTATCTTAACATTCATATCAATCTTTGCCAAATCGTTAACACTGTAATCTTCTACTCCTGCCGATTTCATAACTTCCGCGACTTTTGCAGACGGATATTTCTTTGTATCCGAGAGTTTTGTTAATTCTCTGTCAAGTAAGTCTAATGACAAGCTAACTATATCATCTTCTTTTATTCCGTTCTTTTGCAACTGTTCTACCATCTGTGTAGTTCCATCAGAGTTTGCCGTCATTATTAAATCTACGCCTGCTATTCCATCTGCATTAAGTTTCTGTCTTGCTTGTGCTATTACGGTTGCCATTTCTTCTTGCGTTTGTGTTAATGCTGTCGTTACTCCGACTTTCATTGTATCAGGCATACTTCCGCCAATCTTTGCATAATCCAAATCTTTGAGCAATGTTCTTATTGATGAACTGAATGTTCCGGAGAATCCTATTGACCATTCAAATGCCGCCAAAGCTTCTTTAGATGATATAAATGTTTCCAATGAAGGTTTGTTAATACTATCACAACCTTCCATTAACTCTATTGTCCACATTCCCGGCATATTCAAGCTCTTCATCGGTGTTCCGTTGTTGGTGATATAGACATTCTGTGCCTTACCATTCTTATCACGATCTACCATATATGCGCCTGTTCCAACATTGCCTTCTTTTGCAGTGTATAATGATAATGCATCCATTCCGGTTACTAAGAATTCTCTTACTTCTGTCTTAGAATGGAACACATCACCATATTCTGCATATATCTTATCTATCATTTCTTCAAGAGCTTTATTATATTGTTCTTGTGTAATTACCGGCTTTTGTTCTTCTGTCTTTGCATCAACATCTTCACCGACATGTTTCTTCATCATGCCTAACAATATATCTCTTATATTGTTTATCATAGTCTCGGTGTATCCGGCTTGTTTAGTCTCAGCAGCTACAGTCTTTATCGTTGCTTTTCTTACACTTTCATCGGTACCATCACCAAACTTAATCTTCTTGCTTCCTTTATCACCTTCGGTAAATTTAGACATTTGTGCAATATCTATAGTTAATCCGTCTATTTCTACAGTCAAACTGCCGCCATTCAAACCGAGTAATCTGGTTCTTACTTCCAAGTTCCTTATTGAAGAATATTGATCAGCAGTTATATCTTTTATCTGTTGTTCACTTATACCTAATATAGTCTTTGCACCTTGTACATCTTTGTTTTCAAGAACTATAGCCTTGATTGCTTCTACATCATTCTTATCTTCAACGCTTGCACTTTCATAAGCTTTTGTTATTGCAGCAGATATTGTTCTGTATGCATCTCTTCTCTTTTCAAGTTGTTGTCTTCCGTTTTCTTGAGTAAGTATTTCTTGATCTGCATTAAGTCTTTCTTCATCTATTCCAAGATATGCATAATCAGAAGCTTCTATCTCTGCACCGTCAAGAATCTTCTGATAGTACTCAACCATTCCATACTCTTTGGTATATTTGCCTGCCGCACTTGCAAGTGCGGATGCAGGTATCGTTGCGGCATAATCAAGTTCATCACCAACAAGTTGAGAAATTCTGTCTATCGGCAAGTTAACTCTGTCTAAACCTTGTCCGTTTGCTAACAATATTTGTATAGCTTTTGCACTGTCTTTTGCATTCTTAAATTGTACTTTTACTGTCTCACCATCGGACAATATAGTTTGGTCAAGTTTTATTCCGGCTCCTTCAAGTATCTTTCTGTTATGGTCTACCTGATCTTTTACTTCTTGTCTTGTTTCATCAGGTCCGTAAGACAAAAGTCCTGCCATAGTTTCCGAGAACAAACTTCCCCAACTGCTGTATGTTCCTATTACAACACCGGCATTATCAAGTCTTTGTCTTAAAGTTCCGTCTTCTTGCCATTGTTTAACATTTGCTTGACTGATTACTTCTATATTGCCTAAAGAATTACCAAATACAAAGTTGATATGGTTATATAAATCTTCAGCATTGGAATCTTCGTTTGTAAGCCATGTAATAAACTTGTTATCTCTTCCTTCTATATTCGGGTTAGCACTTAACAATAATACACTGAATAAACCGATAAGAGATTTCCCTCCTGCCGTTTGTAACTCTTGAGCATATCCTGCCGACTTTTCTCCTTCTTGTCCGTTTTCTATTGTTGCCTGCAAGATATCTCTAAAGGCTTCCTTTTGCCCGTCTCTGAATCCTGCCAAGGCTTCTACAGCAAAAGGTACTGCCGTTCCTAAGTTGTATTTTGTTTTTATTACAGCCTTTATTCCGTCAGCAACATTTGCAACCGTTAACTTTTCACCGGAATTATCCAAAACTTCTTCACCGGCAAGTATTCTCTCATATTTATCATAATCTTCGGATTTCATACTTCCTTTTACTTCCGTTAATATTGTTCTTAACTGTTCTATAGATATTGTTTCACCGCTTGCCAACAATATTAATTTTGCATAATCATCTTCCAATTCAGCATAGTCACTATTCTTTCTGTCTTGTTTTCCTTCAAGACTGTCCAACATCTGTTGATAAACTACATCTCTTGTAGTATCATCGATTGTATCAACAGATAAATTATATTTTGCGCTTATATTTTCTATTGTCAATATATTACCATTTGCATCTGTTACAACTTTTCCGTCTATTATTGCTATAAGGTTATCATAATCTTGCAATGCTATCGTTAACTCTTCACCGGTCTTATCCTTTATCATCTCCGCTCTTACAGCCAATCTCATACTATCATTAAGCACATCAGCTACTGCTTGTGCAGCCAAATTGTATCTCATGTAAGTTATAATCTCGGTAGTTGACATATCGGCAAGTTTTGCCAACTGTGCATCAGTCAAGAAATATTGTGCTTCTACAGCCTTAACACTTATGGCCGGTCTCTTAGCAGATTGACCTGCAGCTTTACTGGACACATACGCTTTTGCGGCATCACTTATTACTTTTGCTTCATTAGTACCAATATCATATTTACCGGTTTGTGCCCCTGAAACTATGTTTTCAACTGACGTTGTAGGTCTTGATGTTGCAGATTGTGATGTTGCAACTGCAGGGGCCGATGCATTTGCGTTCAATGAAGCAATTGCAGGAATATCTTTTACATCTATTGCATTAACTCTGCCTAAGTATCTTGAGAGACCTTTCATATCACCAGCAGTAGCATAAGATATTACCTTTGCTCTGTCCGTCTTAGACCAATCTATTGCAATGTTGGAACCGGCGGTAATTGAAGAGATGTTTTTCAAACTTTCAATTGTTTGCCAAGGAGTAAAATTAAATCCATTTGTTGTATAACCTGAAGTTAATAATAGATGTTCCATATTTGTATATTTGTTACTGTTACTCATAACATCAACAAAAATATCTTGTTTCAAAGCATCCAATTGTTTTCCAGAAGATTTAATAGCCATTCCATTAAATAATTGAGTAAATATTGTAGGAATCGTTTGTACCGCTTTTACCAAAGTACTGTTATCACTATTAAGAATTTCTCTTCTTTGAGCAAACAATTTTGTTCTTGTATCAACAGCTTGCGCATATCTGTTAAATGTTTTTACTGTAGCCGGTATTACTTGTGGATTTATGTTCCGATTTTCAATAACAGAAATTATTCCGCTATCGGATCTCATAATATTCTGTAATCTTGCTAACATTGAAACATCTTGTACTTTTCCCGCGGGTGTTGAAGCTGTTACAACACTTCCTACAGACATCAATTTACTTAAATTGTTTTGAGTATAAGGATTCAATTGTATCAGATCTTTACTGTATAATTCACATATATTTTCCGCCATAACATTTATTTCTTTAACAATAGGCACAGAACCTTTATTACCTGCAAATCTTTCGGCACTTGGAGAAACAGATGCGCCTGATAAGTTCAAAATATTATCAACAAGAGTATATCCGTTTGTTCTAATGTTACTTGGGGTATTTCTAAAATATTGAACTAACTGTGTCGCCGCCTGAGCACCTTCGGATGTTAAAGTACGACCATTATAAAATCTACCGTCTGTCAATATAGGCTGTATAACTTTTTGTGCCTCTGCATATGCAGCATCCGATGTCATCTTGGTACTGGTATTATTCATGATAATAGTTGATACAGCATTCATCAGCTGTTGAGTTGTAGTTATATTTGCCGTATTATAAACAACATTGCCTGACAAAGCTCCGCTTTTATTAATTTCAACCATTTCTGCTCTTGCACCACCACCGGCAATTACCATTGAATATACAAGTTGTGCATAATCGGAAGCAGAAGAAGTATAAGTTCCAAGATTTATAGAACTTAAATATCCTGATGATATTATATTTGCATTCTGAGACATTGCTAAAATAGATCTATTATCTGAAATAAATTTTATATGTATATTTTCATAAACCTCACGTGTACCATATTCGTCTGTTATATTAGCAATGGCTCCAGTGCCTACCTTCTCTGAGTTCGTATGTCTATTTCCCAAAACTCTTCCCATGAACTGTTCAACAGCAGATTTATAGCTCAAATGAGCATCTATAGCAATAGCATCTATACTGGTTACACCTTTGTCCATCTTTATATTTAAACCTCTGCCAACTTGCTCATATATACCTATATGATACCTATAATCTTTTGAGCCTGCTTTTCTCTCTGCTAATTCCGCTGAAATTGAAGAATCATAATATACTGTTTGAGCTGCAGTAATCTTTCCTATACCAACGACAGATATATAATTTCTTAATAAATCCAACGATGCTTGATCCGGCAATCCTACAATCAAACCTTTATCCTTTGTCAACATTCCGATTATAACTTCATTATATGCTTCTAATTTCGTCCTTGCAGGATTCAAATAATCTACATCAACCCATCCCGTACCTTTAACAACTCTATCTTTTGCTCCGTCAGGTGAATTCAGTTCAGAGAAGCGAGATCCTATATTTAATTCTTCAAATCCCATAGCACTTCTTGCAGCTTTTGAATATGTACCTGATAAACCTATAGCTCCGTAAGCATCTCTTACCGCATCCATAATAGCTGCCGAACTGCTATCTCTAGGAGAAATTCTTGTTATTTTCACATCTTTTCCATCAGCTCTTGCCAATGCTTCCGCAGTTTGCAATAAACCCGCTTCAGGCATTAATGCCTGATATTTACCTTGTTGTATCAACATAACACTGCCATCTTGAACACCATAATCTATTCCGTCTTTCCATGTTAGCATAGTTGTCAACGAATTTTTCAGTATTGAATCCAAACTATATCCTTTATATATAATTCCTGTGTCATCTTGAATATATTTAAATAAGCTCCTATCTCCTTTAAACTCGGAATTATTAGCAAGCATCATACCGGCTACTTTCATAACATTAGGATTTGCATCAACAGATGTTCTTATATACATATTTTCATAAAGCGAACTCTGGTCCATTAAAATCTTCTGTAAAGAAACATCTTTGGTATCTAACAAACTCCAGCTTCCATCGGCATTCTGTTTAAAGAAATCAGATATTTCCGTTTTTATTTCAGCTACTTTTGCTTCATCAATATCTTTCTGTTTAGAAATCATTTCTTTCAAAGAAGTAAATGATAACATCATACTGTCAACTTCAGCCTTAGAGAATGTTGTATTTTCATTCATATTCGACAATTTCTGACTCACTTCTACAGCAGCAACATACTCTGCCCATCTTGCTTTGGCAGCATCATTTGGTTCACCACCACCCATAACAAGATATTGTATCAAGCCCATCTTTTGAATATCCGAAACAATAGAATTTATTTCCTTAATATTATCTCTAAAATTAGAAATAAAGCCACCCTCTTTTCCAAAAGCATCAGTAAATGCTGATTTATATAAACTTAATTTCTGCATAAACGATAATTTATTTTCATTAGGGTTATTCAACAAATCTTGTAATGCTCTGTTTTTAGAACTGTTTTTATTAACGAGCTCATCAAAGAATCTTACTATTTTTCTGTTGGTTTCAGAACCGCTCCATTCGGAAATCATTGCCTTAGGCAAATACAATGTCATATCCGCTTCATCCATCAACAAATATCCCATTTTACCTTTCAATATTGAAGCATTGCCAAGATTTTTATCCGCAACATATTGGAAAGCTAAATCGGAATATGTCATAAACAATATTGTATCTTTACCGGATTTTGTTCCGTTCTTGTAATCAAATACCTCCATGTTATAGCAAGCGCCATTAATTTTTTTACCTGCTGCATCTGTAAGGCCGCTAACAAGTTCTCCTGCCTCATTTATAGTACCATAAAACTCTAAACATTCCTTAAAAATATTCTGTACATTTATACCATTATCTGCAAGAAGAATAGTCCTTTTCCCTAAAATATCATTTGTTGCCTTAACAACAGGCATAAGTGCAGCTATTATTGTTGTTTTACCTTCTCCTGTAGCAACAGGAACAAATTTTCTTGTTCCCTTATTTCCTTCAATCATCGCATTTGCCGCATTTAATATTGCATTATATTGATATGAGCTCATTGTATATTCTTTTAAGAACAAACAGCCCATAGTATAATTCAGTGAAGCATCTGCCAATATATATAAAGCATCTTTTGCTAAATTTTTATCTGATGATACATTGTTTAAATTATTAAATGCAGCATCCAATTGTATTTTACCAAGCATATACATATTTACCAATGTTCCTTTCTCACCACATGCAAAGAAACCAAATAATTTTTCTTCTGTTGCTTTCGTCTTCCTTTCAGCTCGATCATCACTTTCCATTATATTGTTAATATAGGAATCTAATTTGTCTCTAAACAAACCTTTTCCCAATTTTCCGGACTTATCTATTCCGGCTTTTAACATAATCGCTTCTTTCGTTGCTTCATCCATATTTTCTATAGTTTTATCACAAATATATTTTGACAAAACAAAGAATTCGTCCCATCTGCCAGCAAATTCTTTTTGCAAAGATTCAAGCATCTTAACATATTTTCCATCTTTTATGCTGCTGTCTAAACTATTTTTATCCGTTATACCGAATTCATTATTTTTATCAAAGAATTTTTGTATTAATTGATTAATGTTTGTTTTTTGTGTCTGTTCTTGTGCCATAGATAAATTATCAATACTACTTTGAAGGATAGTTCTATATTCACCATTTATATTCTTGCCTGTTGAAGCTATCTTCAAACCTGACATTACTTTATTAATAATACTATCTTGACCTGTTAAGGAAGCATAATGAGTCAATTGTTTAATTGCAGATTCTAAGAATTCTTGTGTTACAGCTATTTTCTCACCATTAAATTTAATGTATCCCTTTCTTAAATTCTTCATAATTGCAGCATTTTCAGGATCAATTTGAGAAATTGCAACAAAATTTCTTTCTGCTAAAATATCAATTCCTAAACGCGCCGCTTCTTCTGAATTATTTTTACAATAGTTATAAATATAATTACTTGCCTGTATAAATGTTGCAAACAATTCTCCCCTTGAAGATAAATCTTTTGAGAAAATAGTGTTTTGATATGTACCGGTATCCTTTCCTTCCGCATTTTTAATTTCCGTAATTGTCTCTTTTAACAAATCTTCAATAATAGTTCTTGTTCTATAAACACCATCAATATTATTATTTAAAATGTCATATTTCATTGCCTCTTGAAGAACAGCTTTAGCTAACGTGCTATTTGTTATTGCACCTTTACCACTCTCTATTGTAATAACACCATTATTATTTATAATTTCAATATCAGATGTTCTTAAAATTTCTCTACTGAACATCTCTCCTGCAACTGCAGCCATTATTTTTCCTTCAAGAGCATCTTTATTTTGTTCCTTTATCAAATCTTCTTTGGTAATTTGTTCAAAATCTTGTCCTTTTTTCACAATGTCTTTGTTGTTATAAAAATCAAAAAGTCTTGACAAACTAGCATCTGAAACACTTTTTGCTGCCATATTAATTAGGGCATCTCTCTCTGCTGCGTTTTTCAGTGATAAATCTGCCTCACCATTTAAAATTCTATTACCAAGTGTAGAATCGTAACCCATTCTACGATCTGCTCTCATTTGAGCTAAATCTCTTTGTGTTGACCAACTTTCCGCTTTCATAGCTGATGGAACAAGCATCATAGATGCGGAACTAAGTATATATTCAAATAATCCTTGTGTATCCTGACCTTTTTTGAAAGAAGCTAATCCATATTCTTCCAATAAATTATAGAAAGAAGAACCCTCTAGTTTGGAATCTATCCAAGAGCCAAGACTTCCAAACAATTTCTCTGCCACACCATATTGCAACATATTTATAGGTTTGGTTATCATTGAGCCTAATACACTATTGTTAAGACTAAGCAAGAAGTTACCAAATTTTCCGCCTATTAAGCCGCCAGGTAAAGATGTTACACCTCCTTCACCCCAAATCGTAAAGAATCTTGAAAGGCCATTTGCTAATTTAGGAGAGAATTTACTTATAAGGCCTTTAGGATTAATTATTGCGGTACCTGGAATTGCCATGCCAAAGAAATGACTTTGGAAAAATCCTGTTCCAAATGAATTTTTAACAGCAGCCCAACCTTTCTCATTTTTAAGATCACCAAATAACATTAACTCATATTTCTCACCTATAGTCTCAAATTGACTGCCCCAACTCTTCCATAAATTACCATAATCAAAGCCTTCATATTCTTCATTTCCCGAATTTATGAAATTATTGAAAACACCCGTAATTGGCGCAACAATAGCATTTAATACAGGAGCCAATATATTAAATCTCATCAAATCAGTACCGGAAGTAACACCTTTCAATATCACATTTCCGGGATTATAAATTACCTCTCCTATTGTTCCCCAAATATTTCTTACAGACCAATTATATCCAAGTCTAGGATTTATCATTCCTACAGTAAATCCTAAAGCAAAACCAAAAGCAAATTGAACAGCTAAACCTTTCAAATCTATACCTTCAAATATTTCTCTGCCACTCATAAAGTTACTTGCAATCGTACCCATTACATTCATTAACGGTATAGCAACACCAACAGATAAACCTGTGAATAACGCATTCGTTATAGGTTTGCCACCCACCATACCTTTAGAAAGATTATCTTGTCCTCGTTTAAACAAAGAGTCCCCTGCTTGACCTGCCGCAAGATTTTGTGCTTTCAGTGCATTATTATATTGCGAAATAGGATTTATAATACCTACTGAAAGAAGTATTAATAAATCCGATGCAGCTGACCTAATATCTTGTTTTGCTATATTATCTACAAAAGATTGAGAAGTTTTAACTAATATTACGGAATCCAAAACTGTATTCATGGCAAATCTTGTAATAGCTCCGAATTTTCCGAGAATACCGGTTGCGCTATGGAAATTCAAACCTAAAGTTTTAGCTCCAAAATATGTAGAGAATCCTATAAGTGCACCCGATAAAGCACCTACTTTAGCTCCGTCCCAGAAATTACCGCCATTATACACTGATATACATCCACCTACAATGCCACCTGCAACACCACCAGCACCTGCCCATCCAAGTCCTGTGACAATTGTACGTCCTAAAGCTTTAATTCCACCATTCAGTGCAAAATCCACAGCTATTTTACCCGCAGACGTTCCAATCATGTATGCGGAGAATAAATCCAAACCTAAACCTACTATATTTGAAACCAAACTATCATAATTACCGGTTTCAATAGCATATGCAATACCGGCACCATGTTCAAATGCGGACGGAGCAACTAATACTGCTGATGCCGCTGCCGCAATACATGCTGCAGTTATCTGTACTGCTAAACTTGCACCGCAAGTGAAGAATGCTGCTGCTGCACTAACAATAACTACGGCCGCCGCTGCAACAGCACCAACCACAATTTCCGTAGTGGTCTTCTGATAATATTTACTATCTATTCTTCCTTCAGCATTAACCGTTGCATAATTCTTATCATAAGCCTCAGCTTTAGTATAATGTCCATCAAAATAAGAGCCTGCCGTCCATCTGCTTCCCTGTCTTCTAATAGTATCAGCTGAGAAATCTTGTGCCATTGACGAAGATTTCCAACCGGTTATAAAACCATCAACTTCCGTTATTTTTTTATCATCTTCATTTAATGTTTCATTTATTGTTCCCTCAAATAATGCTATAGATGCCGATGGTATAGTACTGCCTGCTCCACCACCGTTAATATCCGATAAATGTCCATCTATTACAGCGTATATATGAGATGAGCCATACAACACATTTAAATTGTTACCCATGCCCAGTTGAACTATACTACCACCAATAATATCTTTTATTACAAATTGATTTCCATCGTTCATATAATTAATGCCATTTTGACCATTTAAGAGAACATCGCTTGCCAATATGAAATGGCCTGCCGCATCACCTGTAAACAATACGTTATCTAAATAAATGAGTTGATTATTAGGACCATAAAAAGATGTTGCTCCATAAGTAGTGAAAGTCGGAGTTACGCCATTATTGCCATGAGCATATATAACTGCACCAAGAGAAATTCTATCTCCTTCTTTCACTTCGGTTGTCGTAATATCCTCTCCGGATACTTGAACAATATTATTTCTTAAAGTAGTAGTTACAAATGCATGTTCCGCAGAAAGACCTGATACTCTAAAATCTTCAATATATGTGTATCTGCCACTAAGCGGAATATCTTCACCATTGTCAAGTTTTCCTCTATCTCCATGATCAATCTTCTCAGCATAGAAATCTATCGTACTAACACCACTTGTCTTCAAATCTGCTACACCGGAAACATCGGCAATACCGGCACAATCTTCTCCCATATCGACTTTAAGTCTAAATCCAAATCCTTTTGTCGTATTGTCTTCATCATGAAGGTCATCCATTACAGCAAGATAATCAAACGGATTTACATTACATTCTTTACCTTCATAGAAACTAAAATCAAGTTCATTGCCAAGCCTATCTATAAGAGTATCCAAAGTTAAACCTGCATATTCATAATTTGGCATAATATAATCTTTAACATACGATTCGAAGGATGCTTCGTCTCTGAATTCCCATGCAAGTCTATCAGAAGCGACGAATTCTCCGCCTTGAACTTTAAGATATCCCGAGTTGAAATCTATGTCTGCACCTTGTATCTTACTTCCTTGTTTCTCAGCTTCCATGATATCAGCAAATGTAATATTATCACGGTTACCATATATACTTACACCTTCAGTATATACCGCACCATTACCATAAACTTGGGCAGAAAGAGTCTTATTCGGATTATAAATTGCCGAGTAGAAATTATCTGCTCCTGTTCCGATATATATAATGTTGTCAGGATTATCTATATAAGTAAGACGTTTTACTCTTGTATCTATTTCAGCATCCGATGAATTTCCTCCCGAAACATCTTCTTTTTTCTCTATTGTTTGAGAAATAGCAGCGTTTGCATGTACGTATATTCCTACTTTACCTGTTGTATCTACAGATGCCATTCCCGAATGTGGATCTATTGTTATGGTAGGAGAAATTTGAACATGAATATCTTCCATTTGTCCGGTTTCAAGATTGAAACCTTCGTAAGTACCATCTATACCATAAGAATTGAATTTTATTACCTGTTTCTTTTCACCGTTTTCCTCAACTTCTACAGTCTTAAATCCGGTTAATGTTAATGAGCCGTCATTTCTTACCACTTCAGAATATATTCCGGATTTAATATCCGGAGAGTCACTGAGCACAATTCTTGATCTGTATATATTGACATCACCCATCGAATTCATAGTCCAAGGAGACGTTGGGCAATATTCTTCTGCAATCTTTTCGGCATTATCTAACATTTCCTCTGCAAAGTTGACCGTTTCTGCACTTATAGGAGCACTATTTGTGGCGTAACGATTGGAATCATATGCAATTCCCGCTCCCTTAACAATGGCTTGGAACACACCAGCATCAAATTCACAAATATTGCAATCACCGTCGTCTGTTACTCCATATATTTCTCTCAATAATGCATCAGTATAACTTGCACCATCTCCCGAAATCTTTTTTTCTGATGCAATATAATTTAAGAAGTTTGCTGCTGCTCCGGCACTACCGCAACAAGTAACTTCTTCCCCTGCGTCTGTTCCCCAATGATATATCATATAGAGCACAGTATCTTCACCATATCGGTCAATGTACATATTAAGTGTACTAACTGCTTGTTCTGCTTCTTTATGACCCTTCTTTGTTGTTCCTACTAATTCTAATTTGTCAGGAGTAAGTTGTTCAAGCTCACCTATAAAAGTATTTACTCCCAATAATTCTCTTTCCGCTTCTATTTTTGCTTGTTCATAAGTTAAGTCCGGATTTACTTTCATTATTGCTTCTGTCATTCTATTCAAATAGTATCCTTCACTCTTGTTTTCTTTAGCAATCTGTTCGTGAACAGCATCTTGGAATATACCATTTATAACTTCATCTAAAGCTCCACTCTTTATATCTTCAATAGTATAAGTAGCACCATTGAAGTGCAATCTGTTTTCACTATCCACATAAGCTGTTCCGTGGTTACCCGGTAATGCTAAGAGATTTATATCTCCTGCCACTTTTTCCAAGTTATCCGCTATCCAGAAATAACTTCCATTGTCAGTCAATTGTAAACTACCATCTTCACCCATAACAGTTTCATATTTTATTTCCTGACCGTTTACAATAGAACCCGGTGAATATATAGAACCTTTATTTAGTATCGTTGCCATAGAGAATACTTGTTCTATAGTATCATCGGAATAATGGAAAAACAATCCGGTAGCTGTTCCGGATGTAGTATCATCTCCGTTTTGTACAAACAGACCTTTGAATGTAGAATCTATTTGCAATGCTTTTTCCGGATCATTTTCTTCTTGTTGTTGTTCGGAAGGTTGTTGTCCATCGGAAGAATCCGGTTTTGCACCGATTATCATACCTTCGGTATATATCGTTGCATCGTATATAGAAATTCCATCATCGGTAATATTTACTTTAGCCCCTTCTAATATCGTAAATTCTATACCATTATATTCAGATGTTAATCCCGTGCTGTTTTCCTCCGTATCTACCAATTCATGTTTAGAATTATATTGTTGCACTGTCACAGTGGAACCATCGCCCATCAATGCAAAATAGCACTCTCCTTTTTCTTCTTTTATACTAATTGTTACCTTAGCATAAGTCTCACCTCTCCATGATATATTCTCTCCGATAAGGCCTTCTATTCCTGCATTCTTCAATAACGTTGCCGCAGTTATATATTGTCCCGCTTTAAAGCTTTCACTAAAATCTTTTTCATCAATTTCTTCGCCATCTTTTACAGCTTTCCAAGGTTGACCAA
This sequence comes from Candidatus Ruminimicrobiellum bubulum, assembly GCA_017651625.1. GTDB lineage: Bacteria > Elusimicrobiota > Endomicrobiia > Endomicrobiales > Endomicrobiaceae > Ruminimicrobiellum > Ruminimicrobiellum bubulum. The sequence continues at coordinate 100,017 of JAGCCP010000039.1, forward strand.
GAGTATAAGAACCTGCACAATCTTGCCCGTCACCGAACAAGAATGCGCCATTTCCATCAGTATGTCCGGCTCTTAACACAACTAATCCTTTTTCATTAAATCCTAAATTAAATGCAGAACCTGCTTCCAATGTTATACCGGAAGATGTTGTATACTCTTCTCCTGAAACAACCAAATTTATTCCTTGTTCTTTTATATTATCTTCTTGGATACTTAACAAATAACTCAAAGCGGTTTCAGCATTACCGGGTATATAAGTTAATTGTTGTCCTTCAAAACTTTCAAATTTGAAATTACTTATATCTGTTATTATTTCTAATCCCTGTTTTTCGGCAAGAGCTTTTATAGTTTCTACATCTACTTCACTGTCTGTTATCTTTAAAGTTGCACCATTTTGACAAATCCATGCTCCGTTGGAGTAAATGATTGCCGCATCGGGACTATTATTAGCATTAGTTATCTCTGCAGATCCGAAGAAAGTTTCAATTTTACCATTTTTTGCCAAGTCTTCTAATATTCCACATTCTACTTTAAAATCTTTCCCGGTAAAACTTCCGGTAAATTCGAAAGTTGATGCATCAAGATAAAGAGCAACTATATTGGTTGACGTATCATTTGCAAATTTACCACTTTCCGCATCCCAATATGTGTATAATATACTCGAAGATGTAGACGTGAAAGTGTCTGCAAAAGTATTCTTTTCTTTATCCCATATTTCTACTGATGTAACATAAAGTGTAGCATCGTTTCCAGGGCCGAAATTCTGTTTTATTATTGCTGTATTCTTTGTTGCATCCCCGAAAATTTTACCTAAATCTATATCTTCGGAATTTAAAGCATCCCCTATATTTATATTGGTCGTAGTTACAGTTACATTATCGTTTATCTTATGGCTATAACTGATACTTGCATCCGTTACATATAAATGTTTAGTTTCATCATCAACATCTGTTTTAAATACAGTATCTTTCCAATTTGCAGTTATTTCTAATCCGTTTATGTCTTTACTCAAATTGTTGATTATTATTGTATCCGTATTACTTATTTGATCCTGTATAGTACTATTATCTATATAGTGAACAGAATATTTTGTTTCATCTCCTACATTCGCAGCTATTACTTTTGCACCTGTAATATAAGTTTTTAATCCGTTAGGCTTATTGATTATCACGGTATTTTCTGCACTATTAGCAAACAATTGTGCTATTGTTACATTTTCTATATTAACATCTGAATTTGTCTTATCAGTATACTCGAATTTACCGGTACTGCCATTGAAGCTTACGCCTACACTTGTTGCAACACTTACACCTTCACTTATCTCAAACATCACACTGGCACTACCATTTGCCTTTGCATCATAAACAAACACATCCTTTATGTTTAGTTTCTTCGTAGGATCATATTCACCTTCCCAATTATAGTCTTGACTATAACTATATATTGCCCCGTTTTCCGCTTTATAACTTACACTAATACTGCCTTTTTGGGTATCTCCCAATATTGTTCCTATGTTGGGTGCTTCTCCTGTTCCATTATAAGTAAACTCTGTTTTTAACTCACCGCTATAACTATATGTATAACCGCCATCTTCATTCGATATTTGTATCGTTGCACCTTTTACCGTTTTCATTCCATAAGGATTTTCTTGGCTTCCATCACCAATTACCGCTACACCACTAATATACAAAGTATTACCGGCTTCATCACCAATTATTGCCGTGTTCTTGCTTGCATCACTAAATGTCCATGTTTCCTTCGTATCTTCACTGTATCCTTTATATCCGTCAAAGTCCTCTCCGTTAAACGTTATTCCTTTGCTCGTTACTATACTTACGTTATCTCCTATCTTCATAATAACACTTGCTTCATCCTTGTTCTTTGCCGTGCTTTCGTCATATGCTTCTTTCAATACACTCTTTATATTTAATGCTTCTGTTTCTTTGTACCCTATATCTCCCTTGTATGCTATGCTGTAACTGTACGTTACTCCTTCTTCTGTCTCCTTACTTA
>JAGCCP010000040.1 GCA_017651625.1 Candidatus Ruminimicrobiellum bubulum
AAACATATCGTCTATATGTATAAAATTAAATTCTACCGAAGACCAGGTAATAATTTCTTCCGCAAGTTTGGATAAGTGAACGGAAATTAAAGATAAATCAAAAATAAATTCCGCACAGAAATCTCTGTCACTTACACCGTCTAAAGAATTTTCGCAAGGTCTGAAAAATTCCAATAACTTTGCTGTATAATTCCTGTCTATTTTAAAAGAAGTTCCAGCAAGTGCGGCACTTCCCAACGGCATAACATTTACTCTTTTTAAACAATCTATAATTCTTTCTTTATCTCTTTGTATCATCCAAGCATAAGCAAGCAGATGATGAGAAGCGATTATAGGTTGTGCAGGCTGTAAGTGAGTATAGCCCGGCATTATAACATCAATATTTTTTTCTGCTTTTTGTACAAGCACTTTTTGAAAAGCATTTAACATGTCGAATATGGATAAGATTTCTTTTCTTATATAAAGTCTTAAATCGGTAGCTACCTGATCGTTTCTGCTTCTCGCCGTATGCATTTTACCGCCGATAGCGCCGATTCTTCTTATAAGTTCTTTTTCTATTGCAAAATGGATATCTTCTTCCATGGGAAGAGTCCACCCTTTAGACAAATCTTTAAGTATGGAATTTAATCCTGAAATAATTTTTTTACCGTCGGAAGCAGGTATGATTTTTGTTTTTATCAACATTTGCACATGTGCAATTGAACCTTCAATATCTACTTCTGCCAACCTTTGATCGAAAGAAAATGAACCGATAAATTGTTGAAAATTTTTCATTTTAAAACCTCTATATCGGCTAAAATGTTTTAGTTGCGACTTTGATTTTTTTAGTCTCATGTATTATAAGACATACACTTCGACTCAAAAAATCTTCGTCTCACTGACAAACCTTTTAGTCTTTAAAATCACTTCGTGATTTTTTTGGTATTTTTTAACTTATCTATTTTATAATAATTAAGGTGAAGTGTAAAGGAAAAATATGTATAGTGAATATGTCGATTTATAATGTATAATTAGTATATGAAAAAAAAGTCTTACATTATTGATAATAAATTACTAATGTCCGAATGGGATTATGAAAAGAATGGTGATTTAAAACCTGAACGATTTACTTGTGGTAGTGATAAAAAAGTTTGGTGGAAATGCTCTAAAGGACATGAATATGAAATGGCTATATCTAAAAGAGCTAATGGAAGAAATTGCCCGTATTGCTCGAATCAAAAAGTTTTAATTGGTTACAATGATTTACAAACTTTCTATCCTGAAATAGCCAAAGAATGGCATCCGACCAAAAATGGAAATTTAAAACCTAATCAAGTAACACCGGGAAGTAATAGATTAATTTGGTGGATATGTTCAAATGGTCATGAATATCAAGCTTTGGTACATAATAGAACAACAAAACGTAATAATTGTCCGTACTGTTCAGGACATAGAACTTTTGCGGGCTATAATGATTTAAAAACATTACTACCTAATTTAGCTAAAGAATGGAATCATGAAAAGAATGGAGAATTGAAACCAGAACAGTTTACACCCGGTAGTCATGAAAAAGTATGGTGGAAGTGTCCAAAAGGTCATGAATACCAAATGATTATAAACAAAAGAAGATCAGGGGATAATTGTCCATATTGTTCCAGTCATAAATTTCGTTCAGGATATAATGATTTCACAATTTTATATCCAGATATTGCAAAAGAATGGAATTATGAAAAAAATAATAATTTAAATCCAAGTCAATTTTTTGCAAAAGACAGAAATAAATTTTGGTGGACCTGTAGTAAATGTGGTAATGTTTGGAATACAAGTATTCATAGCAGAATACAAAAAGGGGCAAAATGTCCAAAATGTATTACTGAAAGCAGAAAACAATTTTATTTAAAAAAACATGGTTGTATAACAAATCCGATATTGCTTAAAGAATGGAATTACGAGAGAAATGGCGATTTGACACCTGAACAATTTACACCAGGCAGCGATAAAAAAGTTTGGTGGATATGTTCAAAAGGACATGAATATCAACAAATGATAAGTGATAGAAGTAAAGGTAGCAAATGTCCAATTTGTTCTAATAAAAGAATTCTTCCTGGACATAACGATTTGGAGACATTAAGACCACTTATTGCCAAACAATGGCATCCAACCAAAAATGGGAATTTAAAACCTAATCAAGTTTCATTACATAGCAACAAAAAAATTTGGTGGAAATGCTCTAAAGGTCATGAATATCAACAAACGATAGATAAAAAAGTAAACGGAGACGGTTGTCCTTATTGTTCTAATAGAAAATTATTAGTAGGCTATAACGATTTAAAAACTTTACATCCAAATATTGCAAAAGAATGGAATTATGAAAGAAATAGGAATTTAAAACCAGTTGATTTTGTTTCAGGTAGTTTGCAAAATATTTGGTGGAAATGTTTAAGATGCGGAAATGAATGGAAAACTGCAATTAAAAATAGAACAAAAGGTTCAGGGTGCCCCAAATGTGCAACTATAGAACGTGGTCGCAAAAAGCATAATCATTCACTTCAAAAGAGTGGTTGTATCAAGGATTCAATATTACTTAAAGAATGGAACTATGAAAAAAATGGCGACTTAAAACCAGAACAATTTACACCTGGTAGCAATAAATCTGTATGGTGGAAATGTAGTAAATGTGGAAATGAATGGGAATCTAGAATAAGCAATAGAAGTTTTTTAAAAAGAGGATGTCCATATTGTGCAAATCATAAAATTTCAAAAGTGAAAGATACAAGTTCGCTTATAACTAAATATCCGGAATTAGCCAAGCAATGGCATCCTACAAAAAACGGAACTTTAACACCATATGATGTTCTACCAGGAACAAGAAAAAAAGTATGGTGGATTTGTGAACATAATCACGAATATCAGGCAAGTATTTTGCATAGAGTACACGGAACTAATTGCCCAATATGTAATAGTGGAAGGCAAACATCTTTTGCAGAGCAAGCAGTATTTTATTATGTGAAGAGATTATATCCAGATGCAATAAATAGATATACTGAAAGTTTTTTAGGAAGAATGGAGTTGGATATCTATATACCTTCAATAAAATACGCAATTGAATATGATGGTGAAGCATGGCATAAAGAAAATAAATTAGCTAGAGAGCAGAAAAAATATAGAATATGCCAAGAGCATGGTATTAAATTAATAAGATTAAGAGAAAAAATACCTCCTCTTGGTTCAAATATTGCTGATTATATGTGGAGTGTTGAGAATTTATACGAACATAAAAAACTTAAAAATGTAATAAAAGAAGTTATTACTTTTCTTGATTTTTCTAAAAAATGTAATTTTGATGTTAACATTAAAAGAGATAGATTTGAAATACAAAAATATAGACAAATATTAAAAAAAGATTTTTTCTCACAAGAATATCCAAAAATTGCTATGGAATGGCACCCAACAAAGAATGGTAGTTTGACACCAAATATGTTTAGATCCGGTTCTGATCACAAAGTTTGGTGGAAATGCTCAAAATGTGGATATGAATATGAATCAAGAATAGGAAGCAGAACAAAGGGAACTGGTTGCCCAAAATGTGGTATTGAAAAAAATTCAAAATTTAAGCGGAAGTCCGTGAATATGATAGATATTAATACGAAGAAAATTATAAAAACTTTTATTTCCATTTCTGAAGCATCAAGACAAACGAAAATTAATGATTCAAATATAAGTATGGTGTGTAAAGGACAAAGACCAACTGCTGGTGGATATCGTTGGAGATATGCAGAAGTAAAAAAATAAAAAGAGCAGAGATTTTTTCTCTGCTCTTTTTTTATTTCTATTCTTTTCTGTCTTTGCTTTTTTCTATACCTCTATAAAAATCGCTTTGCGATTTTTATTTTCCTTTTCTCATCAAAGCTTGAACCTTTGTCGGTAATCCGAACAAATTGATGAATCCTTCTGCATCTTTTTGATTATAAATTTCGTCTTTATCAAATGTTGCAAGCTCTTCCCAATATAAAGGATTTTTTGCTTTTCTTGAAACAACCTGCATATTTCCTTTATAAAGTTTTACTGTTACTGAACCTGTAACATATTTCTGAGTTACATCTATAAAT
>JAGCCP010000006.1 GCA_017651625.1 Candidatus Ruminimicrobiellum bubulum
GAAAAGTAGTAGGAATAAACAGCATAAAGGTAAACGGACAAGAAGTAAGTAGAGAATTTGTAGACAAAGTAAATGAATCGTTGGATAATAATAGCGGAGCAACGACGGGAGAAGTAATAAATAATGCGATAATGAAAGCAGGAGGACAGGAACAGGTAGCAAATCAAGAACAATCGGTACAACAAAATACAACAAGTGCTCAGGAAGGAATTCAGAGAGAGACGACATCTGTTAATGCAACGAGCAACGTTGATGCAACAGCGGAGGTTGATGCAACAGCGGAGATAGAAGGAGCAACACAGACAGAAGCAACGATACAGACAGAGGCAACAGTACAGACAGAAGTAGCGCAAGAAAATAAAGGATTCTTTGGAAATCTTATAGACGGGGCAAAGAATTTAGCATCTAATGCTGTAGAAGCAATAGGAAATCTGTTTGGCGGAAATAATGAAACTAATGTTCAAGGAACACCGGAAACAACTAATGCAGCAACAGATATTGATACTGCAAATACTGCAACGGAAGTTGAAGAAACGACAACAATAGACAATGTAGCGGAAACGGAAACGGTACAAGAAAACAAAGGTTTGTTTGATACCATCATTGATGGAGCAAAAGAATTTTTAGCAGATCCTGCGGAAGCTATAGGAAATGTTTTTGAAGGAGCAGCGGAAGCGGTAGCGGGATTAGTAAATCCGGAAAAAGATGATGCTGTTTCAACGGTTATAAATTGTGCAGCAATAGCAGTATCAGAAGCACTGAGCGCCGCAGGCAAGATGATATCAGCCGGAGTAGCAGCAATACAGAATGCGGCAGCAGATATAGCAAACGGAGTAACGGAAAAAGAAGAAGAACAAACCAGCGTTGCCGCAGTTGTAGAAACATTGAATAATAATTTGAAACAAGACAGCGAATCGGAAGGAAAAGGTGATAATGCACAACAAGAAAATGTAAGTCTTTACGATGCATATGAAACAACAGGGACACAAGGAATAGAAGAAGGATTGGAAAACGGTGCGGTGATATTGAGAGTTTCTGCAGAAGATGAACAGGGTAACGATGTAGGACATTACATAACCATAGAAAAAGATGAAAACGATAATATCGTAATAAAAGATCCTAACAAAGGAGATGTAACAAAGACAAAAGAAGAATTTGGAGACTATTTAAAGACAGAATACAACTGGGAATCAGGAACAATGATTGCCAGAGGAGATATAACAAACGGAGAAGCATTAACAAAAGATGAACAAAAAGAAATATTGGGTGCAAGATTAGTAGAAGATGCTGCAGGAAAAGTAACACATGCAAGTCCTTCGACTACAACTCGTTCAAGCAGTTCTTCGGGCGGTAATTGGTTTACCAGAGCCGTAAATAAAGTAGCTAGTACGGTATCATCATGGTTTGGCGGAGGAAGTTCATCCGGTGGTAACAGTGGCGGTGGTAGCAGAGCAGCTAGTACCCCAAGTATAAGTACGCCAAATATTTCTTCACCGTCATCTCCAAATATAAGTACGCCGAGTACAAATAACAGCGGTGTGTTTGGAGGAGCAATTGGGTCCTTCTTTGGTGGAGTAGTAGGAGCTGTTACCGGGGCAATTGCGGGAGCAATAACCGGTGGAATAGGCGGAGCTGTTAACGGAGCTATTGCAGGAGCGGCAACAGGAGCAGCTATAGGCGGAGCAGCCGGTGCTGCGGTAGGTACGATAGGTTCTTTCGGCGGGCCAGGTATGGGATTCACGGGTATTGGAGCAGGAATAGTGGGTGCTGCTGCAGGGTTACTGCCAAATAACGGATATGTAAATTGTGCGGCAAATGCTGTTGCAGATGTTACGGGAACAAATAACTCGTGGCTTGTACAAGCTTCATTAAATATAGCAGATTTCTTCTTGGGTAATAAAGATACATCCGATGGTAATTCGTTGGCAGCAGTGCAACAAGTATTGGGGGATGATTATGCCGGTTATCAGAATGTAACGTCGGCAGGTTTACAACAAGGTTTAGATAACGGAAAAGTTGTATTGTTTGTAGATTCCGATTATGAGAAAAATGCTGAAAATTCAGATGAATATACAGCAACACCTAATCATGTAGTAACATTGGGAACAACTACATCTGATGACGGTACACAACAGATAACATTGAATGATAGTAATTATGGTGGAACTAAAACTTTTGATAGTTTAGAAGAGGCACAGGCTGAGTTGTCTTCAAGATACGGATGGGAAACCGGTAGCGGTGTGATGTTGGCTTCCGGAGATATATCTGAAGATGATGGAACGACTTTAAGTCAAAAAGAATTATCAGGTGAAAAATATAAAGCTAAAGATACCGCTGAAGATGCAGCTCAGAGAAGAGAAGCTTTGGATGCATTGGAAGATTCCGGATTAGAAATAGAGAACAGGGGAGATATAAAATTAGAAGATGCAGAAGAGATAATAGAAGGATTACAAGAAGTTATGGATGTTATGACTACGGAAGATGGTATAAGGGATGGTTTTGCTGTTACATATGACGGGAAAGATCAAACATTTGATTTAACATATACAAGCGGTAGCGGAGATGATGAAGTTAGTACTTCGGTAACTTTGGATTTGTTAGATACTGATGGCAATAAGGCACAAAATATAGGTATATTGACAGAGGTTACAGCAGGATTGTTAGAATCCGGCGGTGATTCATATACACTTGATTTGGCAGGAAAGGAAGTTGATGATGTAAAGTATTTGACAGGAGAAGTAACGTTAACAGCCGGTGAAGATGGCGCATTGGAATTAGTTTACACGGGATTATCATATGAAAGGAGAGTGACAGAAGGAGTAGATCCTTCCACCGGTATTAATTGGGCAAGTTCGGGAACAATAACAACAACAATATCCGATGATGGTAATACAACATATAGTTATAGCGAAGGATTAGGTTATATCGAAACCGATGGCACTGTAGTTGATTTATCTGGTGTAACGGAAACTTATAACAGTGATCAACAATTAATAAGACAAACCGTAACAGATCTTACCACAAATGAAATAGTATCTACAACAGATTACACTTATGACGGAGATCAAATTTCGGGATATACTACAACAGTAAATTTAGGAGATTTAACTTACACCGAAACAATGACATATGATGCAGAAAATAAAATAAAAACAACTACCGTGGTAGGACAGTATAACGGAGAAGATTTTAGCAGCAGTTATACGGATTCTGTTGTGGTACAAGATGGTGAAACAGTATCAATAAGAACGTTTGAAGGAGATGTATTAGACAGGCAAAATGTTCCTACCGGTGCAAAATGGAATGAAGGAACAAGTGTAACTTTGAAAGACGGTAAAGAAACATGGTCTGAAAATAGCGGTTATTATATAGAACATGGTGCGGATGAGACGGTTGCATTCGACGGTGAGGAATATACTTGGATACCGGGAACCAGAGAAACCATAATGATAAGTCCTGACGGCGTAGAACAAAATCCTGTTTATAGTAACGAAAACGGAGATGCCGGATGTTATAAAGTACATGAAGAAGGTGAGACGGTTACTATTAACGGTGAAGAATATGCATGGATACCGGGAACAACAGAAACAGTTATACTCGGAGAAGATGGTACACCTACCGGATACAGATATACCAACGATAGCGGTGATGCCGGTTACTATAAAGTACATGGAGCAGATGAATCTGTAATGAGATATGATCCGGAAACACAGTCTTATGTAGACACCGGAAACAAATGGTTGGAAGGAACCAGAGAAACTGTAATAATAGGGGAAGACGGATACCCCATCGAATATAGATATACCAATGATAACGAAGGCGGTGAAGCCGGTTATTATACCGTTCATACAGCCGATGAAGCTGTAATGAAATATGATCCGGAAACGGAAACCTATATAGACACAGGATATAAATGGGTAGAAGGAACTCAAGAAATTGTAATAATAGGTCTCGATGGAACACCTACAGACATTAAATATAGTAACGAAAACGGAGATGCCGGTTACTATAGAGTATACGGTGAAAATGATCCTGTACAGGAATACAATGCAAATACCGGAACATGGGAAGATACTGAATATATGTGGATACCCGGAACAACTGAAACCATTGTGATAGGTGATGACGGAACACCTACGGGACATACATATAGTAACGAAAACGGAGATGCCGGATACTATACGGTTCATGGAGCCGATGAGCCTGTAATGAAATATGATCCTGCAACACAAACTTATGTGGATTCAGGATACAAATGGCTTGACGGAACGGTAGAAACCAGATTGCTAAATCCGGATGGTACGGAACAAGCTCCTACATATAGTAATGAAGACGGAGATGCAGGTTATTATGGTACGGTAACACTTCCGAGTGGAACATCATATACGGAAACAAATATATTTAATTCCGATGGAAGCACGACAACAACAATAGAAGGAACAGATTCGGAAGGAAATGATTTATTCTGTCAATATACTGATATGGAGTCGGAAGATGGAACAACTTTAACCAGAACATATGCAGAAGGCAGTAGAGTAATGGACGATTCTACCGGAGAAGCTACGGGAGCAACATGGTTGCCGGGAAGTCAAAAGATATATACATTCGGAGAAGACGGACACGTTACGGGAATGGAATATTCTGCAGGTAGCGGTTACGTTATAGAATATAATTCGGAAACAGGAACAAATTATACGGAAACAAAAGTATATAATGCTGATGGAAGCACGACAACAACAATAAGTGGTACGGATGCTGCAGGTGAACCTTTATTTAGTCGATATACAGATGTACAATCGGAAGACGGAACAACATTGACCAGAACATATACGGGTGGCAGTAGAGTAATGGATGATAGTACAGGAGAACCTACGGACTTAAGATGGATTACCGGAACAAGCAAAGAATACACGTTGGATGCAAACGGAAATCCGATAGATATGAAATTTAATGAAGGTAGCGGATATTATATATATCATAACGGCGATGAGACTTTCACACATGATGGTATTGAATATACATGGATAAACGGAACTAAAGAAACCGTAATGTTAAATCCGGATGGGACAGGACAGGATCCTGTATATAGTAACACAGGTATGGGTGAAGCCGGATTTTATAGAGATATTGAATATAAGGAAGGACAAAACTCTATAGAAAATTGTAGAGAAACGACCATCTTAAATTCTGACGGATCCGTGACAACAAGAATTACTGGAAATGTCGGAGATCAAGAGATATTTAGCGAATATACACAAAGTTATGATCCTGATACACAACAGACAACCATAACTTATTCCGAAGGAAGCCAAATAATAAGCTTCAGCGAAGAAAATGTTTTTGAAAAAATAGAGGCTTTAGGTGAACATGAAACAAGAACCGATGTTTATGATTCCGAGTATAATTTATTGACAAGTACAATTGCCGGAACTTATCCTGACAATAAAGGTACATATACGGAAGTAACCGATTATAGCGATCCGGCAAAGATAGTAACAACGACATCAGGCATTTACGAAGATAAAGAATTCTTGTCGGTTGAGACAATAGAAGCTGTTGACAATGGAGGTGATACATTTACACAAACAGTTACACATTCGGGTAATGTTTTAACCGAAGGCAAAGTTCCTTTGATGTCGGGTGATGAACTTGCTGTATGGAACGAAGGAACGCAGTCTATAAGTATTGTTAATAAAAACACATATGAAATATCTAGTTTTTCGTATTCTGAAAATGCGGGATATACCATAAACGGCAGAAGTTTTTCAATGGATATGTTAGGACGAGTTGTATCACCGCAGGAACAGGCTTATTATGATGCTTTGGAATCAAAAGATCCTGATGCAATAGCAACAGCTGAAGCAAATTTAAGAGATTATTTGATAACTGCCGCAATGGGTACCGACGGTTTTGAAGAAGATATTATTGCCTGCGGTTTCGAATCTCCTGAAGATTTCTTTGCAAATGCGGAAATAGACGGGAGTTTAGAAGGCGGATATTATCTTGTTAATACTTCACAAGGAAAAGTAAAGGATTTTGGCTTACTTGGAAATATAAATGGTGCGACATTGGATGAAAATATTGATGTTGAATGTCGTTGGCAGGTATCTACTGTAGGTGTATCCGGTGTTTCCATAACAGATAGTACGGAGGCGACGTACGTTTCCGATGTGGATTTTGAAAGCGGTACTAAAAAGTATACTACCGCAGATAACGGAGTATCCGGTACATGTGTGGATGATGCCGGTGTTGAACATGACGGAGTATTTTTGAACTTATCTTTAAGTAAAAATGAGGTAGGTGAATTTGCAGTATCTACAATGGATTTCGGCTTTAGAGGCGGTTTTGTTGCCAATGATCCCGAAGAACAAAATGGCGGAGGCGGTCAGCCGGGTGCTGCAGGTAATCCTGTATTGACACAAGGTATAATAGACAGAAGTGTCCCTGGACAGACTACCATTACAAGTGCCGGTGATGATATGGCATTCATTTCAAAGAGAGGCGGTCAGTATGTTGCTATGGGTAATGGTACTACCGCATTGGAAGGTTCAAAAATAGATACTCCGTTAGGAGTTACGAGTACTACTACCGGAATATACAAAATGAATTCTGATGGTCAGTGGATGGCACAAACGGATAATGCAACATATTCTTACTCAAGGCAGGATCTTGAACAAACTATAGGTAATGTTTATGGAATGGATGCCAGAATAAACTATCCGAGTGTTAGAATTGTTTTATCCGGAGATATTGTTTCAAGTTTTGGTGAAGGTATGAGAGCTATAGGTGAAAAATATTCCGGTGCTGCATCATACGAGGGTGTTCCCAGAGAAGATTTTGTAACATTAAGAGGAAGATCGGATGGAAATCCTGTGTCAATTGGCAATTTTTCAATGTCCGATCCGTCTGATGCCGAAATAGGAGTGTCATTAGAAGGTGATGATCTTGTTTACACTGTAAGAAACGATGAATTAAATGCCACATTTAATCATCAATATCCTAAAGGATACAGTGTCGGCGGGCAAGATATAGGAGATATAAACGGACAGGATATTACCTTTGGTAATGGTGAAAGACTCGACATTGAAACTGCATTTAATAAATTTTTCGGTAGTACAACTGTAACAAATACCGAAGCGGTAAGTAAGTATAATTTAAGTAATCCGTTGTTGATGTCTTCTATGACAGATAGTGAACCGGAAACAATAGAAATAGGTGCCGGTGAAATAGAATTAAGCGTTAGCGGTAATGATTTCTATTTAGAAAAGAAAATGTATGCCGGAGAATATGGCGGAGCAGAACTTTATTATGAGGCAGGATCTGAAGTTGTTCTTTTTGCTTCCGGAGATACTCCAATGATAGCAGTATCTAACGGAACCATGGTATTTAACAATGAGAATAGTGTTAAACTAAATACGGCTCAATCCAGCTCTGCTCCTATGAGTCAAAGTTCCGGTTCCGAAAGCTATGACGGACCTGCTTTTGTAGGTGATGTAGATTCTCATAATGTTTTCACGGGAACGGTAACCGGTATTGATGAAACTACCGGTGGAAGTTTGGATGAAAATTTCTGTTGGGCAGGTTTGTTTAATGTCAATAATACAATGAATTCAGGCTCCGATGTAACATGGGCAGAAGGAGCAACAAGTGCTTACGGAGTACTTCATAACGGCGGTTTACATGTAACAGTAGATTCCGATGGTGTTGTAGATGCGAGAGCTATACCTTCGGGATCAGCTGAAGTTGTTACTGCTACATCTGAAGTAACACAATGGAATCCGGAAACAAATGAAAGAGAAACTGTACCGGGACAAACAAGGGTAAGATCCTTCACTGAAGCCGGCTTTGTAAGCTCATTATTGAATATTGAATCGGGAGAAATTCCTTCGGAATACATGTCGGGAAGAGAAGGTGTGACAATTGAAAACGGTGTTTTCTCCTTGGTATATGAAATAAATCAAACAACTCACAGAGAAACAGGAGCAGTTTCCGGAGTAACTGCTTCGGAAGATTTCTTGGCTACGCAGACTGTTCAAGTTTCTGGAATAGACGGAATAAATTCCGTAACGACAACGTTTACAGCCGGTTTTGATGAGCATACAAGACAATTTGCAGGATTTTCCGAGAAATATGATGTTGATAATTCTTTGGGAATAACAGATTTTACACCGGAAACCGTATATATGGAAGGGCATGGTGTGGTTATGTCATATAACGGCGGAGATGACTATTTATTGGCAAATCTTTCGAATACAGGAAATACCGGCGGAACAGTTACACATGGAGATGTTGCGAATAATTATTCCGGAGATGCTATTGTAGGTAATACTGGAAGCTCGGTAGTTAATACCAGCGGTAAACCTATTACAAAGATAACTTTTGCCGGAGATGATGATTTAACTGTTTATACTTACGAATCGGACGTAAGAGGAGATAATGTTATATATACTTACGGGCAAGGTGATGACCAGGTTGTTCGCGGAAGATTACCTGTACAAAGTAAAGATAATAATTATGTTACGGATTTACAGCTTGGCAGATATCAATCTCAACAACCTTCGGGAGAATTGTTGGATGTAAACGTAACTATATCGGGTGATATTTTAACAGTTCAATCCGTAGGTAACAGAGGAACTCCTTTTGAAGGACAAACAGATAAATATAAATTGACAGATTTCATGCTTTTACCGGTAACACCAAGTAATCCTAACAACAATAATCCAAGCAGTGCAGCATATCCTACACTTGCAAATATAAGTATAGATACATTCAATATAAATACGACAGATTACACATTAACCGGAAGAGATATTTCAGATTATGCCGTTGCCGAAATAACCGGAAGAAAAGACGGACAATATCAAATATGGAGTTCTATAGATACCGGAAGTAAATCTATAAACGGAACTGAAATTATAAACGGAGCTGTAAGATATGCGGTTAATGACGGAACCGCTTCACTTTCGTTTATTGGTTATGAATATGATAATAGCACCGGTGAAGTATATCAGTTTAATGCAAACTTTAACGGTACTGATTTAAGCAATGTAGAAGGAATAGATATGGAAGGAGGACATATTAAATCCGGAAGTACATTGAATTTAGGTGCGGAAATAAATGCAAATAACGGAGGCACAAGAGGAGATTTGTTCTCGCATGCTACAAAGAAAAACTCTAACGGTGATATTGTTGCCGTATTTGATCAGAATGCCAATGTAGATGGTGCTGAGTTAGGCGGCAGATATGTTACAGATGCAGATTTATTGGCAAGATGGAGCAGAGATGCCGTTAATGCTGCAAGATCAGCAAAGCCTTCTCAATGTACAGGTGAAGGTCTTGAGGGAACAATGACGTACGGAACAAATTATAGAGTGGAAGATTTTATGTTCAGTGCCGACGGAAAGCCTTCCGCATCAGTTTCCGTAGATGCAACTTATAAAGTAGATACATCGAAACTTCCTTCCGAAGTAAGAACCAACGGTAGTGATGGTAGATTTACAGGTTCATCCACATTAACTATTGCAAATATAGAAAGAGATATTGATATTTATAGTGAAAACGATGTGATGCCGTTTATATCTTCGGAATCGTTTACCGGATATGATGTTGCCGGTAACGGTTTTTCACATACAACAAACAGAAATTATTATCAAAGCGGTGGTTATGATTATTATAAAACCGGTGCAAAGACCGATGAAGCATACTATACGGTATATTCCAATACTGATGGTAATAGAACCATAACCAAAATTGCCGAAGGTAATAATACGTTCAATGTTTTCGGTGGGACAGCGACAAGAGATGTAATTACTATAAGAAACAGCGATGGTTTAAAAACGAATGAAAGAGTATCGAATTATGTTGATTCTTCTCATATAGATAGAGGAGATGTATCTATTGATTATAGATATGGTGTAGGTGGTACAATAACAAAGCCGGTTGATACCGACAATAGGTATTTGAGCGATTATTATAATTCTGACGGAGAAAAAATTGATACCATTGAAAATGAGGTAGTTGTTGATATCATTACAGTTACCGGGGCTGATAATTATGAAGTTACATCTTGGGTAGATGTTGCTAGCGGAGAGCAGAGATATTATAGGAGCCAGAGCATAGGTAATGAACAAACTTTAACGGTTTCTGAGGAATTTGTTGTTTATACTGATGAAAGAACAATAGAGGTGTCGGTAGGGGATCATAGCTACTACAACTTATTCTGTACGCTTAATAATTTAGATCCTGAAGATGAAGATTCTTATGAGCAGTATCGTGAATCAGATTTGTATGATGCAGCTATCTCTGGTCAGTATTATCCAATAGCAAAAGCTTTAGAAAATTTGGGAATAGACTTAGGAGAGTACGATGGTTCAATAAATAAATATTTTGTTGAAAATGATGGGGAAGAAAGAACAACGTACAACAGAGAGGTAGTTTCTACAAACACTACATATAAAGGAAAAACTACAGACTCTAAAGTTGATAAAGATAAAAGTTATACTACAAAATCAAGCTATACATATATGTCCAACTCCAATGGTGACGGACATTATTTAGCAAGGATGGTATCGTTTAAACTGGATTATGGGAAAAAAATGGGAGATGCGATGCCTGAGACATTCTTAACATTTAATGAAACCGGAGATATTGTAAGTAATAATTATTATTTTGGTTTAAGAAAGACAGATAATAAATATGGTGAGGACACTTATGGGGATATTTTCCTGAAATCTGAAAGCTACGATGTAGCAACATCTAGAATAGGCGGAAGAGCTATAGAATCTGATGTTGATTTAATTATAACTAAACAACAAATAAATAAGGTGTTTGAAGAAAGAGGTACAAATGCGGCAAATTATTTTGAGAGTGGAAGAACTATAGAAATTGGCAGTACTGATAATTCCGCGGCATCAGATCAAGGTTTCTATGGGGCAATTTTAGGCTTCTCTTTTGCAAATTCCGATGGTTCGTACACAACTGTAGGGTATAGTTCTCAACTTACTGATTACTCATATGCCGGATTGACGGAACAATATTCTTGTACGATAAATTCTTTGAATTATGTTGCCACAACAGGATTGCTTGCAAACCTTGAAACTTTTGGATTGGAATATGATATAACCAAACATGCATACAAGAGTGAAACTCTTGTTAACGGTGAAACAAAAACAGAGTATAGAATTTATGACAATTACAGTGTTGAAGATAACATGTGGACGGGTTATGGTGTTGATGCACAAACAGGGAAAGTGATGGGTAATGTTGTTTATTCGTTAGATATTACAATAGAAGGTTGGAACAGAGATTTTACGGGTGCAACCGAAACAGCTATCACGTATAATTCCGATGGCACACAAGAAAAAGTTGTAATAGGTTTTGATACAAGCGGTGGTGTTACAAAACGTTTTGAAACGGATAAAAACGGAAAAACAAAGAAATATTATGGTAGCGGTGGTGAATATAATTGGTGGGATTATAATAAAGGTTATGTTATAGGTGCTGCAGCTGTAGTAGGAATGGCAGCGTTAACTATTATTACGGCAGGTGCGGCAGGAATTGCAATAGGAGCCGGTTTCTTGGCAACATTGGCAGTTTCTGCAATATCAACCGCAATGGTAGTATTGCCTGCGGCACAAGCTGCATGGGAAGCTATTGATTTGGGACAAAGTGCGGCATTCCAAATAGGACTTTGCGCTGTTGCTCTTATAATGATGCCTATTAATGTATTGGCAGGCCCAGGAAGTTCAACCATTATGAAAGGTGTTGAACAAGTGCTTAAGATTGGTGCAAGGGAAGCTGCAAAGAGAATAGCTATATCCATGGCCATCGGTGCAGGTGTCGGATTCTTAGCCGGAGGAGCATCCGGATGGATAAGAGGTAACGGTTGGAGCTGGTCCGGTGCATGGTCCGGTGCTATAGCCGGAGGATTTACGGGACTCAGCTTAGGTTTATCTTGGTCTGCAGCCGGTGAGGTCCTTGCTCGTGACTTTATACCTAAAGTAATTATAGGAGAAGGCGGTTTAGTTAAAAAATGTTTCAATGTTGCTGAACGATTAATAGATTTGGATATTACTGTAAATATGTCTCATTCGTTATATGACAGTTTAAGAAAAGGAGATACAAAAGGTGTAATAGGTTCATTGTCTATTCTTACTTCTATGAACTTAATAAATCCTTTGATGAGTATAGGCAGAACTGCACAGGAAGCAGAAAGAGCCGCGCAAATGGCTGCAAGCGGTAAAGTTGAGCAGGAATTGACAACAAAAGAAAAATTGTTGAATCCTATAAGAGATACTATTGCACCTATGTTTGGTATTCACGACGGGCACTTTAGCGGTAAAGTACTTCTTCAAACATGGGGTTCTGCAGGACTTGGCGGTTTGGCAGGATATGGCGTTGTATCTTTAACCAATGCTACAGGTTTGACAGATGACTTAAATCCTTTGATAGGTTTTGGTATAGGTGCTGCAGGTGGTATGGGTGTAAGCAATGCTTCGTTGTTGGGTGCATATTCTAAAGAAACATTAACAACCTTATTATCCAATTTGAACCCTGTAACACTTTATAACAGATCATTTGAAATGATAAACAGAATAGAAGCATTCAACTTAAGATTTACGTATGGATTGGCAATGATGAATCAAGCTACCGGCGGTAGAATGTTAAGAAACAGTGTTTCCGAAAGAGACGAACAGGGAGAATTAGTTGATCCGGATAATGCCACCGTACTGGATAAAATAGATGATTTTTCAGGACTTCATTTCTTCTCTTCCGCAAAAGATTTATCGGATAGTGCAACATGGATTGGTTTGTATGGAACGGATGAAGTAGGTGAAGCCGGAGAACGTTTTGAACAAATGATTTCAACCCCGAATATGTGGACATTTAGTCTTGCAACGGGAGGTTTACAGCCTATATTGGGCCCAGCATTGCTAAATATGCCCGGTGTAGGAACCGCAATGCAGTATATGAATACAATTGGTGATATGATGCCTAATGAAACTCTACAGACAGGATGGGAAGAAGGTGTGAAAGAACAAGGAATCGGCAAAATATTGCCTGTTTTAGGTGTAGATGGTCAAGCAGCGGAAGTTGTTCAAGAATTGTTTGACGGTGACGGTGTTAATATGACAGATTCTGTTGATTTCTTGTCTTCAACAAAAACCGATTCTGAGACAGTTGACAGTGTAATAGATGCTATAGCTGATGCTGCAGCAACCGGAAATTATAATCCTGCTACATTCCAAGATACTGTTAATCATCAACTGGGCAGACTTGGTCTTAGTGCAAATACTTTCCAAACTGATGCTCATAGTGAAATTGCGGGACAAACCGGCACGGATCATACTACAGGAACAGGTTCCGTATTCTATTATGGTATGTCAAATAAAGATGTTAGAACTGCAGTTCTTGCAGAAATGGCTTTAAATGCAGCAAATAATAACGGTTTTACCGGAAATGGTACCGTAGATACTCAAACAGCAAGACAACTCTTACAACAGACATTAGGAAAGTTAAATCAAGGTATATTATTGGGAAGAAATAACTTGAACGGTATGGGTACGGCAAGCCAGTTGAATTTTGCTTACGGAAATGCCGTTGCCGTAAATCTCGGTGTAATAAACAGTGATAATGTAAAAAATATCAGTTCTGAAGATGTTGCCAGACAATTGCTTGCTAAAGGTGCACAAGAAGTAAATACTGAACAGGCAAGTGATAATGAACAAACAAATGATAATGAAACACCAACAGTTAGCGGTCCTACAATTGACATACTAAGAGCAACAGCAAATCTTGCCGATGGTATTGCTAATATGAGAAGAGGCTTCATGGATTATTTCTCCGGAAGAACTGATGCGTCCGGAATTGTGGATATAATGGCTGATGCTTTGCAACATCAAACAGAAGCAATAACATCCGGTGATTCAAATGCTTCAAGACAAACAGTGGCAGACACTTTTGCATTAAACAACTTCACTCAATCATTAATGAATAGTGTTAGAGGTGTTACTTCTGCAATAGAAAATATTTCGGAAACATTGGCAAACAATGCAACTGCAATCCAAAATAAGATAGATATTAATTTTGCACAATCTATCAACGATCAATTAAAAGAAGCACAAGAACAACGCGCTCTAACAACTTCGGAACAAATGTTGTTGAATTTGTCGCAACAAGTGTTAGACGGGCAGATGAACGCTTTAGATTTTAGACTTTTGGTAAATACCGACAATTCACAATATTTCATTCAAACAAACAGGCAACAGAGACAATCTTTGAGTGATATAAGACAAAGTTTAAGAGAAGCATTTAGTGCGGATTATTTACAATCCTTGGCACAAGCAAGACAAGCATTGGAAAATATGGATAATTATGCATTGGCAAACGGACAGAATGCAAGAATTAGACCTATTTTAAACAACTTAAAATTGTCTTCTCTTGAATATTCACTTTTTGGAACTAATTTGTTATCGTCATCGTTATTCTCAGGCTCTGCATCATCCGTAAACAGATTGTCTCCTTTACAACAGGTACAACAGTTGCATAATTATGACAATATAGAAGCTCAAATTAAGTTTGATTGGCAAAATGCAGACACAACACAATTGCAAAATAATAATTTAATTCAGGCTAGACAACAGTTGGATAATATAAGAACGCAAGTAAATGCTTTAGAAAATGAAGCATTGAAGCAAAGTGTTAATGATCTGCTTGAAAGCAAAAATGTTGAAGAAATGACGTTTGATGAAGTTGTTCAAATGATAAACGATATAAACAGTTTGGTTTCAAAAGCCGATACTACGACTGCAAGTGAACAAAAATTCAATGATGAAGTAACAACGGCTACGGAAAGAGCGGATTATTTGAAAAACTTGCAAGATATTTATACACAGATGGCTAATTTGCAACAAATGTTGAGCAGCAGTGCCAGATTGGTAGTTGAAACGTATAAACAGAGATTAGAAAAATTATCTGAACAGGTTAAAGATTTATTATCAAATGATAAAGTATCCGAACAAGCAAAAGATACATTAGACAATGTTGATGCAAATGCATTGTTAAATTATGTTTCTTCTGCGGCAAACGGAATTGTAAACAATAGAGTAAGCGAACAAATAATAAATAAGATTAACGAACAACTTAAAGCAGAAACTGACGAGTCCAAGAAAGCAGAATTACAAAGTATCATCGACATATTTGAATTGTTATCGAATGACGATTACTCCGATCCTGTAAAGATGCAGGAACTTAACAAACAAGCCATGGTTAAGATAAGCCAGTTGTTTGAATCTTATTACAACAATTATTGGGCAGGGTTGGATACCGCAATTGATGGGTATATACAACAATATTTAGCTACAAATAAAGATCAAGTGTTGAGAGATATAGACGAATCATTACGAGCATTGGACGAAGAATATAGTACCGATAAAGCAAGAGAAAGTAAGGATTATCAAGATGCAAAGAAGAATTTGGAAACGGCAAAAGCAAATATCGAAAATTATGGTAATTTGGAAGCCGGACCGGTAAAAACAACAGTAACCGGAATAATAATAAAATCTATGGGTTTTGAACAAACACAAGAAATGAGAAATGCTATGGCGCAATCGATAAGAGATGGTGCAAAAGAAAGTGATTTAAGTTTTGCAGAAGAATTAGCATTGACATTGAAGTTGGGAGAAATAGCTTACGGAATACCTCCATCAAATAGTGAAACGTTCAACAATATAAACACCAGAAACGAAGATGGTGTTGTACATGAAGGAGATGCTATAACTGAAGATAATATAATGAACGTTGATTTTGGTAACGGAATATTATCTCAATCGGCAACAAAAGGTAAGAGTACGGTAAAACAAGTTTTGATGTTATGTGAAAACTTGTTGGGTAGAGTTTCGGCATTGTCTGCAGGTGGCGGTAAATCATTTGTATTTGCATGGACAATGAACATGTATTTCCATACAACAGGAGAAGCAGGAGTTTCTGAATTCTTAGCTGCAAAACCTGGCGATGCTGCTCAGTTTATAAGTAATACACATGCGGAAAATCCGATATTATTGAAAGCATTGGGATTGGAAAAAGTTGATGGTAATGCTTACTACAATAATAATGACTTCAAAGGTTTGGCAGATCAATATACGGCGCAAATTGCAAACGGGGCAAAGGGAAGACTTGTTGCTTATGCTACAGGAACCAGAGGTTTCGTTGAATTGCAGGCAAGAGTTGGAGAAGGTGAAGACTCTAAGACTTTAAATTCAGCATTGAACAATGTGTCTATGAGAGTTGCCGATGAGGCCGATGTTGCTGCTCTCAGCAGAGTTGCATTTATATTAGGTTCCGGTAATGATACCGTTCCTTTGGATGTCGCAAAGAAATCCGTATCAATGTTGCAATTCTTGCAAGGTATTAATACTGAAGCCGTGGTTGATGCAACCGATCTTGCGGGAATGCAGTTTACCATGAAAGACGGAAAAGTAATATGCAGCAACGAATTACAATCTGAGATAGATAATAAGTATGGTTCCGACGTCGATAAGGCCTTAATAAGTAATGTTATGAGAGCAATGTATCAAATGGCAAGAAAAGCAAACGGACAAGAATCGGTAGCTTTTGTTAACGGACAACCAGCTTCCATCGAAGCCGGAACTTTACAGGAAAATACTACTGATCAAAGCAGTGCATACAATGTCGCATTAGTTGCATTGCAGATACAAAATCAAATGCAATTGGATGGAAAGAGTATTACCGATATGAAATTCAAAGATTTCAAATATGGTGAATACGATGTAACACAGGTTAAGATGTCCGTAAGTTCCGGAGAATCTACTTTGTCTCAAATATTCAGCAGAGGCCAGGCAAATACATTGAATTGCGGTGGTTCTGCAACGCTTGATGTTGCAAGAGAAGTTGCTCACACGATATTTGGCGGTCAAGCAATAGACATTGAAGCATCATCAATAGAGTCAACAAAAACACAGTTAAAAGATAGATTTAATGTTGAAAGAGACTCTTCAAGAGAAGCAATAATAGCAGAAAATGTTGAAACGGCTGCCGCATTCTTAGCAAATGGCGGAATTTTAGACAAGTATGGTGATGTAGTTAAAGATTCCGGTAACAATACCGTAGGTTTATTATTCGGTGCAATGGATATGTCATATAACTTAGAAGTTATGGTTAGAGCTTTAGCCAAATTATCACAGGGAACAAGTAAACAATTTACGTATGAACAAATAATGGATGCTACTAATGGTTATACAATGACAGAAGTATTGAACTACATATCAGAGAATTATTCCGATATGCAGAAGTATACAAGCAATATACAAATTGTAGATTCTCAACTTGCCGGAACCAATGCTGACGAAATTCAAAAGATGACGCAGAATAAAGGTAAATTGACATTCAGTAATGAAAATGCATTGAGAGGTATAAACTGGCAAAGTATAGATTTGATATTGTTAGATGGTCAAAATTTCCCGAGCAGTGAATTGTTACAGGCAATAGGAAGAGCGGGAAGAAACAAAGAATACGGTAAAGATAAATGTTCTGTCACGATATATACTATTGAATCTTCGTTGAATGATACGATACAAGAAATGAGAGCAATAGATCAGTGGTACAAACAAAATCAAACAGGAAAATCTAACTTGTTTGACGGATTAGGTGATGAAACAGCACAAAGATATCAAGACTTGTTATATAGTGATAATATAAGTGCGGTTGATTTGTTGGAAATAGTTTCCGTTTATAAATCCATGCAGTTGAAATCAGAATCTATAATGTTTAAAGCAAATCAAGAAGCAATGTACATATTGGTAAAAGAGGCTTTGGCTGAAGCAGCGACAAAAGCACAACAAGATGGAAATATAAAGGATTATGAATTCTTACATGCGCTTTATTTGGATGTAATATCTCACGACGAATCGAACTTGTTCGGTTCGTTTACGAATACTACGGATATGGAAAATTATAGTAATCCTATAGAAGCTGTAAGACAGACTTACTTGAATGCATTAGATAAGGCAATAGAATATTTAGGTAGAGCCGCGGAAGGTGTCAGTGATCAAATGTTAAGATTCCAATTTGAATTGAGATTGCAAGATGCACAAACGGCAAAAGATAATGATGTATTTGGTATGTTGAATAACAGTTCCGATATGGAAAATACACAAGGCTTCTTTAATAACACTTTTGCAGGAGCAACAAGAGATGTTGATCCTATGTTTGGAGTAAGTCCTGCAACGGATATAGCAAAAACATTATTAAAGTTGGCTGGCAATGTATTACCTACGGCAAGTACTAATGCTCAGGCACAACAACAAGTTACCGTAAATCAGGCAATAGCACAAAATTCTTCTTTAAGTGAACAGGAACAAGAATACTTAAGAAGTGATGAAGCGGTGGAAAGAGGATATGTATATACAAATGAGGACGGTGTTAAAGTTTTATCTAACAAAGGTGATATGTTAATAAAGACTTTGACCGGAGATGATGATTGGTACAAATTCTTTGCTTGGTTGTTTGGTGTATTAGGAATAGATTTTGATAAATCTGCGGATGTATACGGAAAAGCGGATGCTGTGGACTCTATATGGAATAAGGGATACACCGACATGACAAAACTTGAGAGATTTAAAGATAGAATGGCATTTGTAGATAAAGGAACACATTTTAGTGAAGAAGACTTTAAACAAATGTATACATTTACATATCCTGCAGGTTTAGGTTCATTTGGATTAAAAATTCATTCGGATAGTATAGCATTTGCCAACAGAGTGGAAGGAACAACAAGTGATAATGATTACTTTAGATCCATTAGAGAACAATATGCAGATATAGAGGAAGAATATCAGAAATTTGTAGATAGTCAAGGTTCTAATAAGTTAGCATTAGGGAAAATACAAAAATTGGTAACAGCATTGCAAAATACAGTTAATCCAACAATTGAAAGCTTGACACCGATAGCACAAATGCCACAGTTGCAGGAGCAATTGACGGAGGCAAGATATTATAATCAACAAGCGGATGTAATTGAAACGGAAAATAGTTTGGCAAATATACCTGCAGAAATTAAAGCGGCAATGGTACAAGCCGGAATGACTGTTACAGCAGCAACGGAAGCCGCGATAGCAAATATGTTAAAAGTAGCAGATCAATTGAAGCCGGAAGACAGAGCCAAATTATTTGGTGAAATGAAATTAGGAGATATACCGAAATTTGTAAATATAACAAGTGCATTAAGTTTAGATGATAGTGAAGAGAGATTTAATAATGCAGGTTATGGTACGATAACCGGATTGTTAGGCTTTAATAAAGAAAAAGGTGGAATATGGAAATTTATTAGCGGAATAAAAGACAAGATATTTGGTCAAACACAAGATATCTTTGCAACAATAAAAGAACAACAAGCAAGAACACAAGCAGCAAGGACAGAGTTCTTCGGTATAGATTCTGAAGACAAAGATTTGACATTATCATCCATAGCTGATTATGCATATCAATCGGCAGTTGCTGTATATAGTACAGATGCATATGTTGCAGAACCGACACAAGAACAGATAGATGAAGAATTAAGATTAGTATTTGCATATTTATATCCTACACAAGATTCCGAAGCATTGTTGAATAAGTATAAATCTATGTTGACAAGAGGAGAGTTGGGTGTAGCCGAATTATTGACGAGAGAAGAATTCGGAAGAGAGGATGTATATGTAACGGAAGACGGAAAACCGAGTGAAGGATATGTACAAGTAATAGAAGCAAAGACATATGAACAATTAATGGGAGTAACAAAGATAGGTAACAGCGCAAGTAAAGATAGTTTAAGAGCATTCGGAATAGTATATGATGGAGCAAAGAGTGAACATGACATAGATTTAGCTGGCCATTACGGAGAAATGGTAAGTTTCTTCAAGTCACAAGGATTAACAAAAGAACAAGCTCAAGATTTGGCTAAGACCTTTACGATAGGAGAATTAAGTGATCCGACATTTAGAAGCGGTTTAAAGAGTGTTGTGAGAGAAGGTTTAATAACAATTGGTACAGGGACAACCAGACAAGGCATAATCGGTTCCGTAAAGGGATTTACAAATGAACAGTTGAGAAGAGAAGGAATAGAAATTGAAGCTATAAGCCCGTTATTAACAATGGCCGGATTGGATGCAGAACAAGTACAACGTAACGAAAATGCAATAACATTGTGGATGTCAAATTCGGAAGTTGTAAGAACGTTCGGAGAAGATCTTACATTTGAATATGAAGTAGGTATGGAAGATTTATCTAAACCTTCATTTGTTAAAGATAATTTGAGACAACAAGATTATACTGAAGTATTAAAGAATCAGTATGGCAATATGACGTATAGTGACTATATGAATACACAAGTATCTTCTGAATTGAGTTTGAAAGATACGAGAGAGTTCTTTGGCTTGATAGGTTTAGACTATGATAGTGCTAAAGAAGCTTACAGCGGGTTGAGAGAATATGTACAGGGAGATATAGAGACAGCAATAGCGGAAGGAATGGCTGATAGAGACATGGGAATAAAAGAATTCAATGAAGAAGTCGCAAGCCAAGTTGGTGGTGTATTAGATAGATTTGCAGGAAGTGCTACAGTAGAACAATTATCCGATCCTGAATATATTGCGGGAATAAAGTCATTAGTAGATAGCGGAGTAATAACAACAGAAGATATATTAAGCGGAAGATCGATAGAAGATATAATAAGCGGTAAGAAAGTTGGAGAAGTAAAGAGAGCATTAGGAACGGAATACGATGTAGCGATGACTGCATTCGGATTAGAGAATGTTGTAGATAACAAGAATAAATTGGAAGAAAAATATGGCAGCGATGTAGAGAAAGCGGTAATAAGTGAAATGAGTATATCGGAATTAATAAATGTAGATCCGTTGATTAATGACGAAAATAAGATGAAAATGAAAGTAACAAAATTCGGAGATATATTGACGATGAATATGGCACAAGAGATAGCTACCAGAGAAGGTTTGGATATCGCCGGAATAATAAACGGAGCAACAAGATATTTAGGATATGCATTATACGATAGGAGAGTCAAAGAGTTGAATAATGAAGGTATAGAAACCGGTGATATACCGATAAAATCAATAATAGATAATGATAAAGTGTTAGAAGAAGTGAAAGGATTAGTAGTTCTTGGTTTTGAAGCAAAAGATATAGAAGGATTAATGAAAGAAGCAGGAAAAACGAAAAAGACAATAGTTAATGCAATGAAAGGAAAGAGTATAAGAGATTTCGAAGACTTAATGGAAAGAATGACCGATGAACAGAAGGATAATTTATATAAATACCTTGGATTGAACAGAAAAGCAATAGAGAAGAAGATAGATGAAATAAGAGCCGGAGTGAAAGTTCCTGAAGAGTTAGCGATGGATAAATTGGTAATGAAAGAAGTAGATAGTAACACAGCAAAAACATTGATAGAAAAAGCAAACGGAAAAGTAGAAGCAGCAAGTTACAAAGGATTAAAGGTTTCTGCTTACGAAGGATTAAGTGAACAGGATAAAGCGAAATACGGAGCAGATCAAATTAAGATAGATGCCAGAATAGGAGAATTAGTAACCGGAGATGATGCGATGTTATTAAAGTATATAATAGGTGGAATGAGTGTAAGAGATCTGCTCAGAGAAGGAGTAGCAGAGAATAAGATAGATACGGTAATGAAGAGTGAAAGCCAGAAGAACAGATATTATAATAATATGAGAGCAGAAGACTTTATGAAAGCAACGGAAGTAGTGAAAGATGGCAAAGTGGAACCAACAGAGACTGAAAATAAGAGAAGAGCTATATTGGGTGACAAGTATGAGATGTTTATGGGTAATTATAAAGATCTGATGGCAGATATAAGATTCGGAGATGTAATAAAAGGAGTAAGAGTAGAAGTATTAAGTAGCGACAGAGCAGAAAGAAGCATAGAAAAAGCAATGGAAGACCAAAGCTTTACTAAAGAACAAGCGGAAAAGATAGTATTGGTAATAGAGGAATCAAAAGAAGAAGAAAGTAGAAGAAGAGAAGTGTTGGGAGAAAAGATAGAACCTGTATTGGAAGAAGTACAAGTTACAACCGATAGAGAAAAGGTGGATTGTGTAGAAGTTGCGGCAGAGACAATGGGTAGTATAATACCGTTAAAATCGTTAACCGAAGCTGCATTGAGAGCAAATCCGTATGCACAAGATAAGTTGAAAGCTGCAGGAGTAGGAGAAAGTTTTGAAGGAACGGAGTTAGGTGAATTGAGAAAGAAGACAGGATTAAGTTATGCAACATTATCCGAACAGGATGTTGATTTGGAAAGCTTTGATTCGAAGAAACTTAAGAAAGAACAACTTACTGTTTATATGCCGGAAACAGGAGAAGTTTTGACAGTTACGGGAATCAGAAAACAGGGTAAAGAGAAAGTTGTATCATATACTATAACTACACCGAAAGGTGAAGAAATAGATACGGAAAAGACGATAGAAGCGTTTGACGGTTTACGCGGAGTAGTTATACCATCGGCATTTATATCATACAAAGAAAATGCCGGAAGTGAAACAGGACATGTAGTGACCGTAACTGAAATAGACGGAGGATACTTAACGTACACAAGTACAAATGAAAACGGAGAAAAAATAGTAGAGACAACAACAATAGATGCATTCTTTAAAGAAGAAGGATTTACCGGATTGATGTTGGCACAAGCGGGACAAAAAGGAGTAAGTTACTTAGATAGCGGAGTAAAAGAAGTAATAGGAGAAATGTTCAAGAATACTAAATCAAAGAAATATGAAGCCGGCAAAGAGATGTTGGAGAAGATAATAGACGGAGTAACTGCACCAGGTGAATTGAACAAAGCATTGAAATACGTATTATCAATATGGAACAAAGATGCTACCAGTATGTTGAAATACATAGGATTAGAAGAAAGTGATTTAGGCAACAAACAGAAAATAATACAAAATGCAACCAGAAAGATAACCGAAGCAGTAGCGTTAGGAAAAGAAGGAAAATTGAGTGATGCCGAAGTGAAGGTAGAAATAGAGTTAGTAACGACATTGAGAGACTTGTTGATAACAGCAGGACAACAAGAAACAGGCTGGTTGGCAAATGCAAGCGAAGAAGAAATAATGGCTAAATTGATAGTAAGTAAAGCAGTAAATCAGAATGTGATAGTACATATGTTTGAGGACGGAGTAAAGACTGCAGTATCTGATGAAAAAGCCGAAGATTTTGTAATAGATGTAAAGAAATTACAAAACACAATAGTAGATAAGAATATTAAATTTGCAAAAGATGCAAAAATAGAAGATGTAATGGAATTGCTGGCCGGAGCAGATAAGAAATACAAAACACCTATGATGAGCTTCAGTATGAGAAATGTTCATGCAATAGCTGCGGCGGCATAATCTAAGAATAGCAATAAAAAAGGCAGATGAAAAAATCATCTGCCTTTTTTATTTTAATAAAATTTTTTATTCTTTTTGGTTAGAAATTTCTTGTTTTTTCTTTTCTATTTTTAAAATAACAACAAATGTGACGATGTTTATAAATAACAAAACACAAGCGGTTGTTATACCTACAATAATGTTTAAAACAAGAGATAAAATTATTCCTATAGCAATATCAATTGCAAATAAAAAATAAAAAAATAGTTTCATATTATCCTTTATATTGTCTTACTAAATATATGAGTTTACCTACTACATCAATATCATATTCATCGGAATTTAGTGTAGGATATTTAGGATTTGTAGATTTTAAAAATATTTTACCTTTTTCTTTGAAAAACATTTTTACGGCTGATTCGTTATCTACCAAAGCTACAACAATATCTCCGTTGGACGGTGCTTCTCCTTTAGAAACTACGATTGTATCTCCTTCAACGATTCCCGACGGTTCCATGCTGTCGCCCTTTACTTTTAAAGCAAAACATTGTTTATTTCTTGTGATATCCGTATTTATGTAAATATAATCACTCGCATCTTCGATTTGTTCCAAAAAAGTTCCCGCATGTACTGAGCCCAAAATTGCTACGGGCGTGAATGTTTTTCTGTTAGGAAAATCTATTCCTCTCGATAAAGATCCTCTTTTTACCAGAAAACCTTTTGATAAAAGTGCTCTTAAATGTTGTTGGACCGAGCCTATGGACAACTTAAAATTTTTTGCAATTTCTCTAACCGTAGGCATCATGGCGTTATTAGTGTGAAACTTTCTAATAAATTCCAAAACTTTTTCTTGTTTTTCCGTGAGTTCTTTTTTCATATAACCTCCATGTTAATATCAAATATTATACAATATTATAATATACATTTGTATTTTAGTCAAGTCTCTATAAATTTTATTGTTTTTGAAGATGAATATATAATTTTTTATCGTTTGAAAAACAAGGTATAAAATTTGTAAAATATATCAAATGTCAATATTATCTAATTGTGAAATCAAATGTAGTTGCGGAGAAACTTTCGAAGCCGAGCTTTGGAAAGCCGTAAATGTTTTTGATGATCCCGATTTAAAAGAAGTCATTTTATCGGGAAGATTTAACACGGTTGAATGTCCTAAATGTCATAAAGTTTTTTATCATGAACATTTCTTTATTTATCAAGATTTAGAAAATGAAATAATTGCTTATATATATCCTCAAGCCGATAAAAACATGGCTGCCGATTTAAGAAAAAAAATGTTGTCCGAATTTAAGGAAATTTCAAAAACGATAGACGGATTTGAAAAAATAGATTTTGATCCGATACTATATTTCGGCATAGAAGATTTGATAAATACATTAAAGAACGAAGAGTACATAAAAGATGAAATAGATATACTGAATTTTATCGCAAAAAGAATAGAACTCGATTTAATAAAAATAAAACCGTCTAAAGCAAGAAATTTATGTATTCTCCATACAATTCCGAAAGTTAAAAAAACAACAGGTGACATAAAAAAAGATATTGTGTCCGGGCTCGAACAATTGCTAAAGTACAATCCTAATTTGGTTGAATACGAAAATTTACTTGCAAGAATAAAACAAAATATTTCCTGTTTAGATGAAATTCTTTTACACAAAAAAGAAAAATGACGATAGAACAAATAATAGGAATCGTTTTAATTTTGATAAATGTACCATTCGGTTGGGGTGGTGCCTTGCTTTGCGGTTATTATGGTCAAAAAACCGGTAAAAAGTTTTTTTATGTTTTATCCGTTGCAGTTTATATATTATCTTGGATTATGCTTGCTGTCGGTGTTTTGTTGTGCGGAAAACCGTATGCCGAGTATATAATCGAAAATTATGTAGCTAAATATATAGTTCCTGTTGTTTTTATTACTTTGGCGATTATAATACTATTTTTGTTTGTTTACAGAAAAAAAATATTTAAAAAATATAAAAATGACAAAACTTATTGATTTTTGTTGACAAATTTAAGTTTTTCTTATATACTTTTAAGGATAGAAAAAGGAACTTTTGTGATAAAAAAAATATTAGTTTTAACTATTATAGGTTTTTTGTTTTCTCAGCCTTGTTTTTGCATGGATGAATTTCTGGAAGAATGTTTGAAGCTTGCACAGGCACGAGATCAAAAAATAGCAGTGGCTGCAGAACAGGTGGACTTGGCTCAGTTGAGAGTAGTCGGTTCAATACGTTCGTATTTTCCGCAACTTTATTTGCAAGCCGAACAATCGAAAGGTAAAACTTATTTGTATCGAGAGCTTGGTACACAAGAATACAAATCGGAAAGTATCGGTGCAAAGGCTTCAATGCCTATCTATACGGGTGGCAGCAATAAGGCAAATTATAAATACAACAAGATGATGAAAGATGCCGCGAAGTATAATTACACGAAGGCAAAAGAAGATTTGTATGCAAACGTGAAACTTGCTTATTACGAATATCTTACGTTAAAAATGGAATATGTTGCATTGAGTAAAGCTTTTGAGCAAGTCGAGAATTTATTTTTAAAAACAAGAGTAGAGTATAAAGCAAAAGCCATATCGAATTTGGATTTGGCGGAATCGGAAAATTTCAGAGATAAGGTTGCTAATTTATTGAGTTCTTCAAGAATAAATCTTGAGTTTTCTACACAGAAATTGATAGAAACCGTAGGTGTTAATACATTGGAAGAAATTCCGGCAACGGTTTCGGATGAACTGCCTTCGGATGCATTTGAAATTGCATTTACCGCTCAGGATTGTGTAAGTTTTGTTCAGTCGAATAACCTTGATGTACAACTTGCAAAACTGCAACTTGAAATGGCAGAACAAAGAATAAAGATAAGCAACTCGAAAGTACATCCTCAGTTGTTTTTAGAAGGATTTTATGGTAAAACCGGTGAGGCTTTTGTTACCGAACCGTTGGAACTTACCACTCAATGGAATATAGCGGCAAAACTTGCATGGGGATTGTGGGGAAATTCTCTTGCGGCAAGTTATAGCATGGAAAGAACAGATCCTACAACAATTGTTGATGCAAGTAAAAGAACGGAAGTCGACGCTTTTTCAGCTCAATTGGGTATTTTGGATGATATTCAGTATTTTATAGATGCCAAAGAAAGTTCTGTTACTCAAAAACAATTGAATGCCGAATTGATGGATTTATTAAAAAACAGCAGATTGTCAGTTGAAAAAGCATACAATGAATATATTCTTTCTTTGAATAATGCAAGAACAACAAGAAACGAATTAACAGTTAAGGAAAGAAAACTTGCACTTATGAAGAAAAGAAATGATTTATACGAAATTCAGACGGTAGCTCTTATGGAGGAAAGTTGGAATTATGCCGAGGCTATAGCGGCTTTTGCTAAAGCTCTTTATGCAAACCATGCCGCAATCGTCGAATTGGAAAAACTTACTTTAATGAGTTTAAGATAATATTGGAGGAATATTTTGAATTTCAAGTATTTATATTACAAGTTTATAGAAAGTGTAACTTACAGGTATAACCAAATATCACAAAAGTATCCTAGATTCAAAAGAAATGCAATTATTACTCTTGCATGCTTGGGACTTATTCTTTTGGGCATTTTAATTTATTTTATCTATTTTGCGAAAGATAAAGTTGTTGAAGAAAAGCAGGATATGATAACTGTAAAAGTTAAAAAAGCTACAAGAGAAGATTATAAAGACACTTATACCGTAATGGGTACGATAAAAGGTGCCGTTGAAAATGAAATGAGATTTGAACTCGACGGGCAACTTGCATCTTACAATTATAAAGAGGGAGCAAGACTTAAACAAGGTGATGTTATTTGTTCCTTGGATCCTAAAGATGCGATGACAAAAGCCGATTATGCTCAAAGTAAATATAAGAGTGAAGTTTCAGCATATAATTCCGCAATGGAAAGATATAAAGTTTACGAAGAGTTGTATAGAATGAAAGCTCTTTCGGAAAGTAAATTATATGAAGCAAAATATGAAATACAATCTGCTCGTTCAAAAGTAAAAGCTGCTTTATCCGAAGTGGAACTGTCTCAATCTAATTTGGCAAAGACCAATATGTTGGCACCGAGTGATGGTATTTTGGCAGAGATAATAATAAAACCCGGTGACTATATTACACCTCAAGATGTTATTGCAAAATTTATCAGCGATAAGGGAACGAATTTCGAAGTAGATGTTCCTGAAAAAGATGTTCATAAACTCGCTGTCGGGCAGTCGGTAACAATTAATTGTGATTCTTATCACGGGAAAGAATTTTTAGGAACATTGACGGAAATTGCACCTACCGTTAAAGAAAGAACAAGAACATCAACAATAAAAGTAAGTGTTGAAAACGATGAAGGAAAATTAAGATCCGGTATGTTCGGAAGAGGTGTAATATTACTTAAAGAATTGAAAAACGTTATGCTTGTTCCCAACGACAGTATTGTTTCTTTGGGAGAAAGTGCATTTTTGGTTCCTGTTGTTTCTCCGGATTACAGAACTCCCGGTGAAGGAACTATACTTATGAGACCTTGTCAGTTAGGGGAAAGATTAACGGATAAAACCGTGGTAGAACAAGGTCTTCAAATAGGTGAGTTTGTCGTAACGGAAACTCAAGGTCAATTAAGTGATGGTATGAAAGTTAAATTCCTTGAAGCGATAGAAGATACGATTGAAACACCGAAATAATAATATAAAAATATAACCTAATAAAAGTTTACCTACGTCAATTGCATTTTAAGGGATAATAAATGATAGAATTCGGAATAAAAAAGCCGGTAACAACATTAATGCTTGTTATTGCTATGATTTTATTTTCCGCTATCACAACTTTCAGAATCCCAGTAGAATTAAATCCGAGCGCACAATCCGGTTTGGTAAGTGTAATCACAAGACTTAGAGGCGGTGTTGCCGCCAGTGAAGTTGAAAAGTATGTAACAAAACCGTTGGAGGAAGTTTTTGCTGAACTTAACGGTTTAAAAGAAATGATTTCTTCATCTAAAGAATCGGAATCAAACATAATGATGATGTTTCATCATAATATTGATACCGATTTTATTGTTATTGATATAAGAGAAAAGATAGCAATGATAAAACACAATTTGCCGAAAGAAACGGAAAAACCTATCATTGCAAAATTCGAACAATCGGACAGTCCCATATTGATATTGTCTTTAAGTTCGGAAGAAAAAACTCCGGAACAGTTAAGAGAAATTGCCGAAGAGCAATTAAAAGAAAGAATCATGAGAGTTGCAGGTGTTGCGAACGTTGAATTCGGAGGCGGAAGAGAAAGAAAGTTTTTAATAGAAATGGATAATGCAAAACTTTTGGGATATAAACTTTCTATTCTTGAGGTTGTTCAAAAAATCAATCTTGCAAACTTGTCTATCTCAGCAGGAGAAATTACCAGAAACACTAATAAATTCGTTATAAGAGCCACCGGTGAATACAGCAATATAGAAGAAATAGAAAATACCGCTATCGCAATAACTGCTTCCGGATCTATTGTAAGAATCGGAGATATAGCCACGATAAGAGATTCTTATTATGAACCTACATCCTATTCAAGACTTAACGTTCAAGATGTGGTTTCTATTTATATTCAAAAAGAATCCACGGCAAATACTATAACCGTTGCAAAAGAAGCACTGCAAATAGTCGATAAATTTAAAGATATTTTGGATCCGGATATTAATATAACCGTTGTTAAAAACGATGCGGAGTATATTCAAAAAGCAATTTCGTCACTCGTTGAAGCTCTTGTTCTGGGCGGAATAATACTTGCCGGAGTATTGTTCCTTTTTATGAAAAACATAAGAAGTATTTTTATAGTTGCAACAACAATGCCGTTAAGTTTATTTATGTCGATAATACTGATATATTTTACAAACCAGACGTTTAATATCATGACTTTAAGCGGTCTTGCCATGGGTATGGCAAATGTTATGGATAATTCTATTGTTGTGTTGGAAAATATAGCTTTTCATTATCACAGAAAATCTTTTGCGACAAAAGCCGAACTTGTTGTTAAAGGAACAGCAGAAATGTGGCAACCGATATTTGCTTCTACCGTTACCACTATAATCGTGTTTTTACCATTAGTATTTTTGGAACCGGAAATAAGGCAAATGTATGTTCCGTTCGGTTTAACGATAACTTTTGCATTGGTAGCTTCCGTTGTTGCTACTATGATGTTTATTCCTACGGAAATTTACAGATGGCAAAACAAGTTTGATTTGGACTTCCAGAGATGGTACATAAAAGTAAGACATATATATGGAAGAATGTTAAAGTTTTGTTTTAGATGGCAAACGTATGTTTGGCTGTTTACGTTGGTACTTTTTTTATTGTCGGCAAAAATAATGATGACGAGAGATTCCGAATTTATGGATCCCGGCAGTGTTAACACTTTCCGTATAGGTGTTCAGTTTCCGCCCGCAACAAGAATAGAAGTTTCAAACGAAGTTGTAAGAAAAATGGAACAAGCCTTAATGAGTTACCATGATTGGGTGGAAAGAGTTTCTTCGAAAGTAGAAAAACTTCATACTTTCGTTGAAGTTACCGTTTATGAAAGACCAGAAGAATTTAAAGAAGAGTTTAGAAAAAGATTCGGAGAATTTTCTCCGGCATTCGTATATTTTCAGGATTCGCAAAGTTCTGCCTCAAAAGAAATATATGTGGATTTTTACGGGCAGAACTATGATACTTTAAAACAACTTGCATTCTCCGCATCCGGTAGATTGCAGCAGGTGAAAGGTCTTACCGATGTTAAAATAAGAATGAGAGAAGATGAACCGGAAGTTATACTTACTGTTGATTATGATAGATTGGCTATTTTTGGTTTGACGACTTATTATTTCAGTAACACTTTACATTGTCAGTTAAGAGGTCTTATTGCTACACAATACAGAACGGAAGGTAAACAGATAGAAACAATATGCAGACTTTATCCGGACAGTATTACAAATGTAGAACAAATACCGTTTATAGGTGTTGTTAATCCGAGAAAAGATGTTGTTTATGTGGGTCAGGTTACAGACATGAGCAAATTGAAATCGAATCAAGAGATATGGAGGAAAAACAAAAAGAGATTTATACAGATAAGTGCAAACAGAGCAAAAATAGGACTTACAACCGCGGCCGAAAAAATAAAAGCAACTTTGAAAGGTGTTGCATTCCCTCAAGATTATTCTTTCAATATATCGGGTGATTATGAAAAAACCGTTAAAAACAGAGGATCATTTATGTTGGCTGTTGCACTTACGGTTATACTTATATTTTTTGTTCTTGCATCGATTTTTGAATCTTATATGCAGCCGGCATTAATAATGTTTGCATTACCGTTAAGTATGATAGGAGTTGCTTTTTCATTATGGATATTTAAAAAACCTATAAGTTTGGGTGTGTGGATAGGTATCATGATTTTATTCGGTTGTATTGTTTACAGCTCGATTATTATTGTTGATAAAATAAACCAGAGAAGAATCGGTAGGACAAATTTATTAAGAGTTATTTTTGAGAGTTGTAAAGAAAGATTAAGACCGGAACTTATAACCATGCTTATGAAAACATTGGGGCTCTTACCGATGGTTTTAAGTAGAGATGAATCTGCTTCTATGTGGAGATCTTTAGGACTTACCGTTTTGTGCGGAACGATAACAGGAACGTTACTTACCATGCTTATAATCCCTACCGCATATTATGTTTTGGAAAGACCTAAAAGCAGTTTTTATAAGTTTTTCCAAGCACTCGGAATCAAACCCTTGTTCAAGTTATTTAATAAGATATATAATAAGTTTTTTAAGAGAGATAAAGAAAATTTTGAAAATATATAGTAACGATAATTTATAATGTACAATTTACAATGTCGGTAAAATTTGTATAGCAATTTTTGATAAACAAAAACTATAAGCTGTAAGCTCTAAGCTTTAAGCTAATATAAGAGAGAAAAAATATGAGTTTATTAAGATTACCTGTAGATAGGCCCGTAACAACTGTTATGATATTTTTGTCAGTAATTCTTATGGGTGTTATTTCATGGACCAGGATACCGCAAGAATTGTTTCCTGCCATGGAATATCCGCAGATCACTATTGTTACAAAATATGAAGGTGCGGGTCCGGAAGAATCTGAAAAATTGATCAGTAAATTAATTGAAGAGTCTGCCGGAACGGTTAAAAAAATTAAAAGGGTGTCATCTATATCCAAAGAAGGAGTATCTATAGTTTCGTGTGAATTCTTATGGGGAACAAATATGGATTTTGCTTCAATGGATATAAGAGAAAAAATAGATTTGATAAAAGAGTCTTTGCCTAAAGATGCTCTTGATCCTGTTGTGTTGAAATATAATCCTATGCAGGTAGAAGCGATGATTTTGTCTGCCACATATAAAGATATACAACCTACTTTGATGGAAATGGCCGACTTAAGACATATGTTGAAAAAAAATGTTAAGGATGAATTTGAAAGGCTGGAAGGAGTTGCAAAAGTAGATTTAAAAGGTGGAGAACAAAAAGAAATATTGGTGGAAATAGATAAAGGAAGACTTCTTGCAAACCAGTTGGCAATTACGGATGTTATCACATCTTTACAAACGGCAAACATTACTTATCCTGCCGGAACAATCAAAGAAGAAAAACACGAATATATAGTTAAAACCGTGGGTGAATTTAAAGGTATTGAAGATATAGAGAATCTTTCGTTCGGCAAACAAGATCAGCGAGGTGGTCCTGCAAGGTATAGAAGGGATAGAACTTATCAAGGGGAAACGGGTGAAAAAATTGTTTACATGCGAGATGTTGCCGATGTAAAAGAATCTTTGCAAGACAGAAAAGGTATGTCCAGATACAATTCACAGGACAACATTTCTATCGGTGTGTATCCTCAGTCCGGAGCAAACCTTATCAATATGTCTAAAGTTGTTCATGATAAATTGGAAGATATTAAAGAAAAACTTCCGGATAATGTCGATATAAAAGTAATTTACGATCAATCAATATTTATTAAACAGTCGTTGAATAGTATTTATCAGTCGGGTTTGCAAGGTATATTATTAACATTTATTTTGTTGTATTTCTTCATGGAAAGTTTTGTAGGTTCTGCAATTATCAATACCGCAATTCCTATAAGTTTGTGTGTTACGTTAAGTATTATGTATTTTCAGGGAATAACCATTAACTCGATGTCTTTGGGAGGATTAACAATCGGTATCGGTATGGTTGTTGATAACGGTAACGTTGTTATAGAAAATATTTTGATGGCACTGCACCGAAATAAGCATTTGCCTAAAAAAGAGTGTATTTATCAAGCGTCGTCTACACTTCTTGCTCCTATTTTAAGTTCTACAGTTACTACCATTGCAATCTTTATACCTTTTGTGTTCGTTGCAGGTATGATAGGACAATTGTTTAAACAACTCGCGCTTACCATTACTTATGCCATGATAGCATCTATATTTTCGGCTATGTTTTTGGTTCCGCGTCTTTCTCTTACGGCAAATGTTAAAAATATTTCTGTTACCGCAGGAAGAAAAGCTATACAGGAATATTTTGTTCCGATATTAAAATCTACATTGAATTTAAAAGCATTACAAGTTTTTACTTTTGTCCTTTTATATGCTTTACTAGGTGCAATGATAGCTTATTTCATTCCTAAAGAATTTATGGCAAAATCCGATGAAAGAAGATTTGTGCTAAATGTGGCAATGCATCCGGATACTCCTCTTGAAATTACCGATACTGTGGTAAGAAGAATAGAAAAAGCAATTTCTAAATACGATGAAGTAAAAGATGTTTCCACAACGGTAGGTTCTACAGGAGAAGAAAACAATGGAGGAGGTATAGAAACATCCGGAAGCTATCAGGCAAGAATAATAACAAATTTAACTTCAAAAGGAATGTCTACGAACGAAATAGTTTCCGATTTAAGTGATGAAATAAAGAAATGGAATATAAAAGATCTCGATGTTGAATTTATTACTCAACAAGGTTTGTTTGGGTCCGGTATAGGTTCAACTGCCGGTGTTACTGTAGAATTAAAAGGTAAAGAGTTATCAAAACTTAGAGAGTATGCAGATAAACTTAAAGGACAAATGGAAAATATGCCGCAATTCTATGGTATTAAAGTAGATCCGTCCGATGAAGTTCCAGAACTAAGACTTACAATTGACAGAGAAAGGGCATCATTATTCGGTTTATCTACACAGGATATTGCTGCCATGACACTTGCCGGTATTAAAGGTTTTGTTGCGACAAAATTGAAACTTCCGGATGATGAAATGGATATAAGAGTAAGAATGCAACCTAAAGACAGGGATACTTTGGATAAAGTTTTGGAAATGACCGCGTACTCATCGTGGGGTATGACAATTCAGTTAAAACAGATAGCTCAAGCAAATTTTGTAAAAACGTTACCTGCAATTAAGAGAATTGAAGGGGAAAGAACGTATCTTGTTACGGCAAACGTTAAAGGAAACTTTACTTCAGCTGTTGCGGAACTGCAGGAATTGTTGGATGACGGATACGAAAATAAAGATGTAAATGCTTTTATTACCGGAGAAATGCTTGCAATGAAAGAAGCCTTATCTCAAGTATCTTTTGCATTGATATTGGGTGTTATAATTATTTACATGATTCTTGCATCGGAATTTGAATCGTTATTACAACCTGTAATAGTTATGACCGCTGTTCCGTTAGGTATTATAGGTTCTTTATTAACTTTACTTATTACCGGACAATCAATCAACTCTATATCGATGTTGGGCATAATAATGTTGGTGGGTAACGTTGTTAATATTTCTATTCTGCTTGTGGATAGGTATAACTACCATCTTGCTAAAGATCCGGGAAAATATACGGATATGCTTGAATTAAAGAAAATGGTAGTTTCAACTACATCAGATCATTTAAGACCTATCATAATGACAACATTAACAACAGTTGTAGGTCTTATTCCATTGGCTTTAGGTCTTGGTGAAGGTGCTACAACCAACCAACCTATGGCTATAGCGGTGTGCGGAGGTCTTACATTCGCATTAGGCCTTGCACTGCTTTTTGTTCCGTTTATTTATTTGTTTTCAAAGGGTATGAGAAACAGAAGAGAAGAAGAAATTATTTATTAGTATTAAAATAAATAATTATTTTTAAGCAGCCTGTTTTTGTTTGTTTTTATCTTCTTTTTTCTTTTTGAGGTGTTTTAAATATTCCGGAAATGTTACA
Source organism: Candidatus Ruminimicrobiellum bubulum (assembly GCA_017651625.1). GTDB lineage: Bacteria > Elusimicrobiota > Endomicrobiia > Endomicrobiales > Endomicrobiaceae > Ruminimicrobiellum > Ruminimicrobiellum bubulum. Next base: position 34,641 of record JAGCCP010000006.1, read on the forward strand.
ATTCCCAAATCTCTTTTTCTTTCTTTATCGTAGATTCTAACGAATGCACCGTAACTCTTTGCCAGTTCTATTTTTTCTAAATTGTCTGATATTTGATCATCAAACCATGCTGAAGCAATAATATCATTTTCGATTCTTTTAGTTTTGGTTAAAGATACAATTTCAGTTCTTAGTATTTTTTTAATGTCATCAATTACCGGAGTACCTTCTTTAAAAACTACGTATAAAACTACAGGATAATTTTTATTGTATTGTTTTATTTGAACCTGATAAGTTTCTCTGTCTATTGTTGTTACAGGTGTGTCATCTTGTTTTTGAACAGTACTCTCGTTCTCCGCAAAACAGAAAGTCGGTAATATAAATAAAGTAAATATAAAAATACTTTTAATAAAAATTTTCATTTTAAAATATCCTTTACGAGTTTATGTTCCAATATTTTTTTTACAACTTGTTCCGGAGATAAATTGTCCGTGTTTATTGCAAAATCGCATTGCTGATATGCCTTTTGTCTTTGAGCCAATAATTTTTTTATTCCGTCGAACGGATTTGTCATTTGTTTTATTAAGGGTCTTGTATCGTATTCATATAATCTTTTAAATATGTGTTCGGGCGATGCATACAAGTTTATTATTATTCCGTTTCTGTTTAAATTTTTAACGTTTGCCGGATTAACAACAACTCCACCGCCGCAAGAAATAACACTATCTTCAAGATTAGATATTAATGCTATAGTTTCGGTTTCAAATTCTCTGAATTTAGGTTCACCTATTTTTTTAAAAATTTCTTTTATCGATGCACCTAACTTTTCTTCAATTATTTGGTCCGTGTCAAAAAATTGTCTGTGTAATTCTTCAGCTAACAACTGTCCGACAGTTGTTTTGCCTGTTCCCATAAACCCCGTCAAAACAATATTTTTCATTATATTATTTGTATCCTTGATACATAAGATTTATAATTGTTTTTCATGTCTTCCAAACAATCTCCGCCGAACTTTTCCACCATTGCTCTTGCAAGTTCAAAAGCAACAGCGGCTTCTCCTACTATACCTGCTGCAGGAACGGCACAAACATCGCTTCTTACGGCTTCTGCTTTTTCAACTTTTTTTGTATCTATATTTACGGATTTTAACGGTTTGGATAATGACGGAATCGGTTTCATTGTACAAGATATCTCTATGTTTTCTCCGTTAGTCATACCGCCTTCGGTTCCGCCTGCCCTGTTTGTAGTTCTGTAAAAACCTTTTTTATTTGAATAGAAAATTTCGTCGTGAGAAGCAGAACCTAAAGTTGTTGCAAATTTTGTACCCATACCGACTTCTACTGCTTTAATTGCTTGAATAGACATTAAACTTTGTGCAAGTCTTCCGTCGAGTTTTAAATCCCATTGAGTATGGCTTCCCAATCCTATAGGAACATTTTCAGCGATAACTCTGAATTTTCCACCTAAAGTGTCACCCTTAGAACTTGCTTGTCTTATTACTTGAATCATTTTTTTTGATGCTGCTTTATCCGGACATCTTACAAAAGACATTTCAGCCAAATGTTGAATTTGTGATTTATCTATACCCGACAATTTTGCCGAAACTTTTCCTATAGTTTCAACGTAAGAATAAATATTTATTCCGAACTCTTTTAATAATTCTCTGCAAACAGCACCTACAGCAACTCTTGCAGCGGTTTCTCTTGCGGAAGCTCTTTCTAAAATGTTTCTGAAATCATCTACACCGTATTTCATAAGACCTGCCAAATCCGCATGACCGGGTCTCGGTTTTTTTAAGTGCTTGCCGTCAATATCTACACTTGTGGGTGACATTACCGACTGCCAATTTTCCCAATCTCTGTTAAAAATAAAAAGAGTTATCGGTGAGCCCATAGATTTTGCATATCTTACTCCGGACAAAATATGAACCTGGTCTGTTTCTATATTCATTCTTTGCCCTCTTCCATACCCTTTTTGTCTTCTTGCAAGATCTACGTCTATATCTTCGGTGTTTATATTAAGTCCTGCAGGAATACCTTCAAGTATTGCCACTATTCCCTGACCATGTGATTCGCCTGCTGTTGAAAATCTTATCATTTTATATCTCCTAAAAATTATCGTATTGCTTGTATTGCACTATGAACATTTGTTACACCGATAATTTCAATTTTACCTTTATAATTTAAACTCTTTAAATTGCTTTTAGGTATTATAGCTTTTTTAAATCCTAACTTTTCGGCTTCGGTTAATCTTTCTCTTATTTGAGATACCGCTCTTACCTCTCCGGCAAGTCCTACTTCGCCGAAAATAACCGTTTTATCGGGACAAACAACTCCGTTGTTTGCCGAAGCTATTGCACATGCTATAGCTAAATCCGATGCTGTTTCTTTTATTTTTATACCGCCTACAACATTTATAAACACATCTTGATTGTCGAGCGGTATACCAATTCTTTTTTCAAGAACGGCAATAATTATTATTACTCTGTTCAAATCGTATCCGGAAACCATTCTTCTCGGTAATCCGAAATTTGTTCTTGCAACAAGAGACTGAATTTCTATGAGTAACGGTCTTGTCCCTTCTATTGAAGTTGTTATTACATTTCCTGCAACCGTATTGGAATTTTCACTTAAAAATATCATCGAAGGGTTAGCAACTTCGCAAAGACCGTTAGCTTTCATTTCAAAAATTCCTATTTCACTTGTAGGTCCGAACCTGTTCTTATATGCTCTTAAAATCCTATATATTTGTTGCTTTTCGTTTTCAAAATATAAAACGGTATCAACAATATGTTCCAAAATTCTCGGACCTGCCAAATCACCGTCTTTAGTTACGTGTCCCAATATAAAAACCGTTATATGTTGAGATTTTGCTATTCTTAAAAGTTCCGCCGAACATTCTCTAACTTGTCCTACCGATCCCGGAGCAGACGTAAATTCCGGATGATAAGTTGTTTGTATTGAATCTATAACCAAAAATTTCGGTTGTATCTTATTTATAGCCGAAACTATATTTTCGAGATTTGTTTCGGAAGCAAGAAAAATATTATCCTTTGAAATATTTAATCTTTCCGCTCTGGATTTTACTTGTGAAAGAGATTCTTCTCCCGATATATATAATACTGTTCCTACTTTAGAAAGAGCTCCGGAAATCTGTAACATTAATGTGGATTTCCCTATGCCCGGTGCACCGCCAAGCAAAGTTAAAGAACCTGGAACGATTCCTCCGCCTATCATGTGGTCGAATTCTTTAATTCCGGTCTTTATTCTTTCAAAGCTTTTAACCGCAACATCGTTTAACGGAAACGTGCCTGAAGAAAATCCTGTTAACTGTCTTGTTGATTGATTTGAAGATAAAATCGGTTCTTGTTTTTCTTCTACGAAGGTGTTCCACTTTGAACATCCCGGACACTTTCCTAACCATTTCGGAGATTCATAACCGCAACTTTGACATACAAATACTGTTTTAACTTTTTTAGATTTCATATTTTTTATTTCGAACTTGCCGCCGCTATACCTGCAACACCGAATATACTTGCAAGATCTTCATCGGTAACTTTAAGTTTAATGTACGGCATAACGTTTGTTTTTGTAAGTGTGTCTTCAACTTGAACACCGACATATAACCAGTTGAAGATGCCGAGTCTTGCACCAAGCACAATATTCGGCTTATCTCTGTCGGGATCATCTTTCTTGGCTGTTTCTGTTCTGAATATTGCTTCTGCATTAATATAAAGTCTTCTCATAGGACCATATATCTTATCAAACGGAGACCAACCTACACCCACACCGCCTTTACTTCTCATAACACCGCCATAAGCTTCAAAGTTTTCCGATCTGAAGCCCATGAGAGCATCAATCTTGTTCATGTTGTTTCGTTCAAATTCATCATCTTCGTTTGTATAATTACCGATATTGTTTATACCGATATAATAGAATTTATGATTTGTCGGTCTAAATCTGATACCGAAATCGTTACGATATTTTTCGTTTCTTGTATCAAATTTACCCATGTATTCCCAATCGATTTCAAGTTTTTTAGTTCTGGATACAAACTGTTGTAACTGTTCAACAGTAACCTTAATATCACTAACGGTATTTTTAATTTCGCCGGCCATTTCTTCATCGTTTATCAATGTGGAAATTGTTCCGTCACCTTCGCTTATCTTTGTTACCAACTCATTAATCTTTTCTGAAACTTTTTTGAGTTCAAGAACAATATCTCTTATATCTTGTTTGTTCTGTTGAGTTATACTATACAAGTCGGAAGAAAAGTTTTTGAAATTATCAATAACTTGTCCGATTTGTTTTTCTTTATCTGAAATTGTTTTACTTACTTTTTTAAGATTTTCTACTGTATCGTAAAGATTTTGGAAGAAATCTTTGTTTAAGCCGCTGGAAGCATTACCCAAAACTTCATCAACTTTTTTCACTGCATTTTCTATCAAATCTTCAAGAGATGCTGTCTTTGCGGCATTAACAGTTCCTCCGGGTTCTATAACACTGTTTGTAGGAGTTCCCTGAGTAAGTTCTATATATTTTGTTCCTATTATACCCATAGAAATTATTTTTGCTGTTGCATCGGAATACAATGTTATTTTTCTGTCTATAACAAGTACTACTTTTGCTCTACCGTTTTCCAAAATAATATTTTTTATATTTCCTACATCAACACCGGAAATTTTTACCTTAGATTTTTTTGGAAGACCGGCAGTATTTTCAAAATAAGTGTTAACAATATACTTTGATGTTAAGCTGTAATTGCCCAACATCATTATTGTTATAAGAACAGCTATTATACCTATTGTTACAAAAATTCCAAGTTTTAATTCGTTAGACACGAGAACCCCTTGTTATAGTTTATAGTTTATAGTTTAACTGCCGAAGATTTGAGGATTTGAAGATTGGATGATTGGAAGTTCAAATGTAAAATTTGCTTCGCAAATTTTGATATTATTTAATTTTCTGTTTTGCCTTCCATTCTTCTAATCTTCTATTCTTCTATTCTTCTAACTAATGCATCGTAAAAGACATTTCAACCGGTATCGGCCCTACACTTGAACCGTCAACAAACTGCTTTAACATTTTATCGTTAACCGATTTAGGGTTAGCAATAGTCTGTTTTAGTTTTTCTACCGTTCCTTCAAAAATCACTTTACCCAAATACAACATTATTATTCTATCCGCTATTTTATAAGCGGAATTCATATCATGAGTAACAACAATAGATGATACTTTTAATTCTTTCTTTAAATGAATTATAAGTTCACCTATAACGTCGGACATTATCGGGTCAAGACCGGTTGTAGGCTCATCATAAAAAATATATTTCGGCTGATAAGCTATAGACCTTGCAAGTCCAACCCTTTTTTTCATACCACCGCTCAGAGCGGACGGTTTTAATTTTTCTATATCCGAACTTAATCCTACCATATTCAAACAAGCAGAAACTCTTTTTTTCATCTCTTCTTCGGATAAATTTGTAAGATTTTTCATTCCGAAAGAAACATTTTCTTCTATTGTCAAAGAATCAAATAACGCCGCTTCTTGAAACAAAAACCCAATCTTCTTTTGAATCTCACGAAGATTCTTTTTATCTGTTTTTGTTACATCTATGCCGTCGATAATAATTTTACCGGAATCCGGTTTTATAAGTCCTACGAGATTTTTAAGTAAAATACTTTTTCCCGTTCCGGATCCGCCTATGATAACAAGTGTTTCACCATCTTTAACTTCAAGGCTTACACCTTGTAACACTTTTTTAGTTTCAAAAGATTTATATAAATTTTCAACCTTTATCATATCTTGAATATTTTATAATTTTTATATTGATTTTCCAATATGTTAATAAAAAAAACGAGAAGAAAATTCTTCTCGTTTTATCGTTATTTATAAATTGCTTTTACTTTTTTTCTTCTTGTTTTTCTTCTACTTTTGGTTGTTCTTCTGTTTTAGGTGTATCACCTTTAGCAACTTCGTCAGCATAGTTTATTTGCAAATTGGAAATTGTATCTTCCAACAATTTTTCTTCTGTTTTAGTTAAGTTGCCTTTAGTTTTATCTTTTAACATCAAAAGCATATCGATAGTTACTTGTGCGGATTTTAAATCTTTATGCATTTTTCCGTCGATTTGGCTTGGGATTTTGCCCATTTGTTGCCAACATGCGGAAGCAAACATAGATATTAAACTGAATAAATGTTGATTAAGTTCTTTAGGATCCATCTTTAAGTACCTCTTTATTTAAAAAATTTATCAATTGTAATCTGTATTCTTTTTAATACTTCGTCTTTTCCCATAACTTCCATCATATGGAAAAGGCTTGGACCTTGTGTTCTTCCGGAAATTGCAACTCTTATCGGATGGAACACTTTACCGTTACTGAAACCTAACTCTACCGCCAAATCTCTTGCATATTTTTCAAGAGCTTCCGGTGAAAAATCTTGTTGGTTAGGTAATCTTTTTAATGTTTCTTCCAATACAACTTTAGAACTGTCTTTTTTAGTTTCGGATAACAAAACTTTTGATACTGCTTGTTCATCAAAAGATAATTCTTTAAAGAAGAAATCTACAAGTCCCGGAATATCTTTTAACAATTTTATTTTTTCATGTTCCAAAGAAATTGCTTTTTTTAGTAACTCTCTGTCCCAATCTTTTATTAAATCCTGTTGGTTTGTATATTCTATCCAATCTATAAACAAATCATAAATTTCCTGGTCGGATTTATTTCTTATATATTCTCCGTTCATCCATAACAACTTTGAAGGATCAAATGTTGCAGGGCTTGAATTACATCTGTCCAAAGAAAAATTTTCTATTAAACTGTTACCGAAAAATAATTGTTGGCTGTCTTCGGTTGACCAACCCAAAAGTGCCAAATAGTTTATTAAAGCATCTTGTAAATAACCTTCTTTTCTGTATTCGAGAACAGAAGTGTGTCCGTGTCTTTTTGAAAGTCTTGCACCGTCGGAACCAAGTATCATGGATAAATGTGCAAATGTAGGCGGTTCCCAACCTAAAGCTTTAAATATGTGAATTTGTCTGGGTGTATTTGAAATGTGATCATCGCCTCTTATTACATGAGACATTTCCATTAAGTGATCATCTATTACACAAGCAAAATTGTATGTAGGAACACCGTTAGCTTTCATCAAAACGAAATCGTCAAGTAAAGCATTTTCAAAACTTACGTGTCCTCTAACGATATCGTCAAACTCTATCTTACCTTCTTTAGGCATTCTAAATCTTATAACCGCTGTTCTTCCCTGCTTTTCGTATTCTTCCTGTTGTTCTTTAGTTAAATTTGCACAATGTCCGTTATATTTAGGTGGCTGTTTCGCAAGTCTTGCCTGTTCTCTCATTTTCTCTACTTCTTCCGGGGTACAATAACATTTATATGCGTAACCTTTTTCTAACAAGATATCTATATATTTTTGGTATATACCTTGCTCTTTTCTTTTCATCTGATAATATGGAGCATACTTTTCAAGCTCGTTTCCCGGACCTTCGTCCCAGTTGAGTTTCAACCATTTCATTGCATTTATAATAATGCCCGTTGAAGCATCCGTAGATCTTGCTTCATCCGTATCTTCTATTCTAAGTATAAATGTTCCTTTTTCTTTTTTTGCAAAAAGATAATTAAATAATGCAGTTCTTACTCCGCCTATATGTAAATCGCCTGTAGGTGAAGGTGCAAAACGTACCCTGATACTCATTTTATTTCTCCTAAAATAAATATGTATAGTTTGTATATTATACAAAATATTTCGATATATGTTATAATCTCAATGATAAATGTTTTTTAAGGAGTCGTTATAATGAAAAAACTTTTTTTGTCGGTAAGTCTTATTATGTTGTTATCTGCAGTATCATCGTTTGCAATGGGTGCATTTCCGAGAAAACAAGTGCCTGTTGCGGCATTATCCGGAGCATACTCCAATCAAACAAATGTAACTAAAAACTCGTTCAACAATATGGAACTTACAAGAATAAAAACACAAGAACAACAGGAAGATAAAAAAAGTATTTTGGATGGTGTTTTTTTAAATGTTTACGGTAACACGGAAAAGGTTGAAACCAAGGGTTACAATCGTATAGAAGGAAAAGTCGATAACGATGTGTACGGGACAATAGCAGGAGTGGATTTAGCAATAAATAAAAATACCACGGCACAAGTGTATTTAGGTTATATGGGTTCTAAACAAAAATATCAAGAATACTGCCCGGATGGATTTGGTGGTGGAGAATCTACAAATGTTAGTATGTCTCAAAAAGCTTTTGTTTTCGGTTTAGGCGGTATGTGGACAAAAGAATCTTATTTTGTCGAAGCCGGATTAAATATTGCCAAAAATCAATTAGAATTAAACCACGAAACCAATACAGGTGATACTGAAACATTAAATTATTCCGTAGCGGTAAAAGGCGGATATGATATCAAAGTAGGTAAAAACTTTATAATTCAACCGAATTTGATGTTGATTTATTTAAGAATGGATACAAAAGATATAAATCTTTTTGTGTTTGATGATGGATTTGTCGGAGACTATGTTAACATTAATTCACATACGGACAATATAAAATTTTTTCATATAGAACCTGCCGTTAAAGCTAAATTTGATTGGATAAACGGATGGACACCTTATGCAGTAGTATCTGCGGCATTCAATGATTGTAAAGTTTCATCAAAGAACACTGAAGATAGAAATAATCCAGATTTGGAAATTGATACATATTATGAAGCAAGTATCGGTATAGAAAAAGCATTTAATAAACTTCCGTTAAGTGGGTATGTTCAGGTTATAGGAACAACAGGTTCTAAAGAAGGTATAGGATTTGATATAGGTGCAAAATATTCCTTTTAATTTAGAATTTATATGTAAAAAGCAATAAAAAGCGAGAAGAAAAAATCTTTTCGCTTTTTTTATGAAACTTTTTTGATGCTTATTTTGTCCAAATATTATAAAATGAATATAACAAAGGGGGGAAATAAAATGAAAAGTGTAAAAATTATAATATGTTTGTTTTTAATGATTGCATTACCTATATCATCTTTTGCAGTTGGTCATGGCAGTACACCGCCTAGACCTGCACATAGCAGCAGTCATCATGGTGGTCCGGGAGGTCATCCCGGTCATCATAGCCGTCCAAGTCATCACAGACATCATAATTATCACGGATATTATTATGGTGGTGACTATTATACAAGAGATGCTTTTTGGGCCTTTTTAGGTTTTTCTGCATTAACGGCTATAGCAGTTGCCGCAAGTACCTCTAAAAAGAAAAAAGAAAAAGTGGTTGTTGTTGAAGAAAAAGAAGAAGAACCGGAAGAAGATTTAACCATTACGGCAGAACAACAAGCCCAATTACAAAAATTGTTTGATGAAAATAAAGATAATATTGCAAAGTTAAGAACTGAAAAAGATTCGAAAACGACTGCTTTGGAAAAAGAAAAAAGTAAAGCAAAACCGGATGAAGCAACAATAGCAAGTTTGGAAAACGAAATTTCGCAGTTATCGATGAACATATTCAGAGTTACTCAAAATACGAAAAAACAGATACAAACAATACTTACTCCCGCGCAATATGAACAATATGAAGATGTAAGACTTTAACTACAGAAGATTAAAAGATTAGAAGTAAAAAGAAAAAAATGGGAAGAAAATTCTTCCCATTTTTTTTGTTGTTAGTTCTTTGCTTTTAGAAAGCGTATTTGATTCCTAAATTAAATCCTACTCCGCTTCTTGAACCGCTCTTTCCGCTGACTTGTCCGTAACAGCTCCAAGGACTATTCAAGAAATCTTTACTTACTCCGACCCCATACTCGAAATAAGGATCCATTTCCAAACTTTTTACTTTATTTCCGTTTATTTTTGTTGATGTTTCACCTGTGTTTATTGCTATATCAAATAATCCGTATGGTGCCCATCCGTTTGTTAAACTTAAATCCAATCTTAGTCCGGGTTGAATTAATATATTGCTTATTCCATCGTCTTCTATTTTGTTACCTTGAACATTTGTGAAATCGTTTGAAGTTGAACCGATATACATCAATATAATATTGGGTTGCAAGGTGAAATTTTTTCCCAAATCAAAATCGTAACCGGTTTTAAGTCCTAAAGAATAAGTAATGTTATCAATATCATCCGAACCTAAATCGTTATCGGCAGTTACCTTGTTGGTTCCCGCATTAACAGTTGCACCTAAATACCATTTGTCTTTTATTAATGTTCCGGTTACACCTAACATGTAGTTTGTTTGATTTGTTTTTACGGAATTGAATTCTTGTTTTCCTCCTGTATATCCCAAATAAAAAGATAATAATTTGTCTTTTCCTGCCGGTAAATCTATTCCTGCGAGAGTTCCGTACATTGTATTATCCACTTTCGAATCGGCACCTACATCAACAGTATCACTTACAACATAAGGTCTTAACCATAAAGCTCTTTCAATGCTTCCGCCTTGTTCAAAAACTTGGTTGGTGTTTGCTGAAGCATATAACGGTGTTTTTGCAGCTGCTCTTGTTTGTGAAACTTTGTTATCTATGTTTGCAAACGATTGGTTTGCTACAGTCACTTGCGATAAATATCCGCCGGCCAATCCCGATACTGCAGATTCGTTGGATATAGGATTTTCTTTGCCTCGTACGAAACTCATGTTACCGGTTTCTTTATCGTAACTTGCATCATATTCATACATAACCGAATATGCTTTATCTACAGATTTCACGATACCTTTTAAAGTGTTTCCTGTTATAAAATCTAAACTTATTTCTTCTTTTTTGTCAGAATCTTTCGTAATATTGATTGCTGTTACATTTACTTTTCCGTCTCCAGAAAAATTGTTTGCCGTTATTGTGTCCATTTTTTCATTCTTTAAATCGGCATCAATTTTTAAATTTAAGGTATCAGTCACTTTCAAACTGTTTGCAAATTCATAATCTTGTATTACGGAATTTGCAAAATCTATTGTTGCACCGGAAATATCATAGGTGCAGTTTGAATTAAAAAAAGTTCCGTTTTCTCCTAATTGCACATATGCTCCGTTAATATTTATTTTTCCTGTGTAGTCGGACATATCCGCATTCAATATTATTTTCGAAAAATCGTCAAATATACCTAAAATAACATAATCATAAGAGTCAAACCATAGTTCGCTATCAGAATCATAAGAAACAAGCTTGTCGTTAAAAATTACATTTGCGGCACCGGTTACAAAAGCCATCCCTCCGCCAACATTAAATATTGCGATATCGTTTCCTGTAAATTCAATATCTTCACTCATTGCAAAAAATTTTAAGCTTCCATAATTGTATATTGCCGAATTGTTATTATTTATAAACTTTGCCCCATTTCTAAAAAATATCTCGGCATCATTATCATTATATATTGCACTGCCTTGGTATCCTTGGTTAGAAATAAAAGTTGCATTTTTCTCGAAATCGATAACCCCTTGGTTATTAATTGCACCGCCTCTATCGGCCGTATTAGATTCAAATAGTATATTTCCACCGAATATTGTAACAGAATCTTGCTCAGTTTGTAAAACTCCGCCAGAGTTTGCGGTATTGTTACGGAAAGTAATATTGTCTCCTGTATGCATATATGATTTTTTATTACCATAAAAAACCCCTCCTGCATATAGGACGGTATTATTTTCGAATGTTATGTTTGAACCGATCTTGGTAAGACTGTAATTATCAACTACTGCACCATAGTATCCGGAAAACCCGGATATTGTTTTGATATTTTCCAATCTTAATGTTTTTTCATCATAGCTGTTATCCGTGTCGATATATACAGACATTCCTTCTTTGCCGTTTGAGGTTATATCGTAACCGTTTCCGTTTATTATAAGTTGTTTGCCTTCTAAATTTCCTAATTTTTGAGACAACATTTCGTTGTTTGATAAATTGTATACTTTGTATGATGTTGCGTCACTTATAACTTGTGCAAATGTTTGTGCTTGCGGTAAAATTTCATAGTCAATATCTGTATCATTTAATGTATCATTTAATGAAGTTTGATTTTCCGTAAATTTTATTGTTTTTCCGTTTTGAGTTACTTTTAAATCTGCATAAAGGTTTGGACAAGGACCGTTTGAAGTAGATATCACAGTAAATGTTCCCGTATTATCGGTTATTAAATTATTTGTAATGTTTACATTTGTTAATGTTACTCCCGAGTAGTAATAGTTGTTACCGTCATTGTGGAAATCTGCAGAAATAGGAGCAAATTTGTCTCCGATTGAACTGTTTCCGCTTAAAGTTGCATCTATTTCCAAGAATGCATAACCGGAAAAAAAAGTAGGACTAACATCCGCACTGTCGTTTATTTTCCCGTTTATTAAATTTAAGGTTCCGTCGTTTGATTTCAAACTTGTGTTAGAAATTTTTCCGTCGTATCCCAATTGAAGCGTACTACCGGACTCTAAGTATATTTTTCCATTATATCCGGACATGTCCTCATTAAATATCGTTTTCCCGAGACCTTCTATAGATATTTCTGAATATTCATTTTCAGATGTTATTCTGTCGTTAAATATTATATTTGAACCATAATTCGACATTAAAGTAATAGTTCCTTCATTGTCATGTATTGCATTGGATACTCCGTTTGCGGTGTTTCCGTTAAACACTATATCTTCACAATCTGCCCACATTTGTAAATCGCCATGATTATATATTGCACCACCATAATCGGTTGCGGTATTATTTACAAATTTTGTTCCACCTACTATTGTCAAAACACCATCGTTATATATTGCACCGCCTCTTTTTGCCGCATTTGAATCGAACAGTGCACCTTTGTATATATCAAGTACAGGTTTTTCGTTATCGGAATTGGAAAAGCCGTTATATATTGCTCCGCCATCATTAAGTGCTCCATTATCTATAAATTGTGCATTCGCATAAATAAGTGTATTTCCTCCAAAACAATTTTCTATGGCTCCACCAAACATCTCAGATGAGTTAAAATTATTTAAAAATTTCACATTGTTTTTTATTGAAAGTGTTCCATCTTCGTTAACTATGGTTCCCATATAATAATTTGGATCTGCATTTGAGTTAAATTCAACATTGTTTCCTATTACGGTATACCCCTTTTTACTCCAAATGGTTCCTCCCGTATTCGATGTAAAAGAAGACCCGTCACCTATTTTTAAAAAAGCATCTTCAGATACAGTTATCGCGAAAGAATCATTATTTTTAAAAGTAACATTGTTTAATATTAAAGTTCCTTCAACTCCGAATATTCCAGGATAATCATCCGTGGAAAAATCACTATAGGTTTGCTTCTCCGCTATTAAGGTTTCACCTTCAGGTATGTGTTTAAACACGTTTTTCATATCCGCAAAAGATGTTGTAGATACAAAAAGAGTTAAAATAAGTGATAGTAACAGTTTTTTCATTTGTGTGTCCTCCAATAAAATTTTTATGTGCATCTGTAAATATTAAATTCGTGAAGAAAATTTTAAATTTGTTTTTGATTTAACAAATTTGGCAAAGAATATTATAACTTATATTAAAATGTAATTGCAATGTAATTTATAATAACAAAAAACGGGAAGAAATCTCTTCCCGTTTTTTTATTATTATTTAATCTTTTAATTCTTTAGTTGTTGTCGTTTCCATGCATCTATACTTCTATGCATCCATACTTCAAAATTGCTTTAGCAATTTTTAGTATATAATCTTATTCAATGGGTATTCAATAATCCCTTCCGCTCCCGCTCTTTTAAGTGCAGGAATAACTTTTTTTACTATGTTTTCTTCGATGATAACTTCCAAAGCTATCCAATTACCGTCGCTCAAATTTGAAATTGTAGGTTTTCTTAATGCAGGCAATATTTTTTCAACAACAGGCAACTTCTTGAAATGTATATTCATTTTCAAACCAACCATACCTTCCGCATTTAATGCACCTTGTAAAAGTATTGCAAGATTTTCGATTTTTTCTCTTTTCCAAGAATCTTTCCAAGAAGAATTGTTTGCAATAAGTCTTGTTGTTGAAGTTAAAATTTCTTCAACTATTCTTAAGTGATTTGCTCTTAAAGAAGATCCTGTTTCTGTAAGTTCAACGATAGCATCTACAAGTTTACCTGCTTTAGCTTCCGTTGCACCCCAAGAAAATTCTATATTTGCTTTAACTTTGTTTTTTGCAAAATATTTTTTTGTATAGTTTAAAAGTTCGGTAGCGATTCTTTTGCCTTGCAAATCTTTTACACTTTTTATTTTTGATGCTTCAGGTACTGCCAATACCCATCTTACAGGTCTGAAACCTGACTTTGCATATCTCAACTCGCAAACTTCTTTAACTTTTGCATTTGTTTCGCATATCCAATCAAAACCGGTAAGACCTGCATCAAACACACCGTCTTGAACATATTTTGCCATTTCTTGTGAACGAACAAGCATAACTTCTATTTCTTCGTCACTGCATGTAGGGAAATAAGATCTTGAAGAAACGTTTATTCTTATACCTGCTTTTTTAAATAACTCTATTGTTGATTCTTGTAAACTGCCTTTTGGAAATCCTAATCTTAATTTTTTCACTGTTATTCTCCTAAAATTAAATGTATTACTTTTTATCAAACTTAAAATTCGGGACATAGTTACCGAATATCGGTAATACCTGTTCCGATAAATTCGATATGTAAGAGATTGTTTGGGAATCTGTTTTATCTATTGAATTGCTAAAAGCCGGTATTACAACGTTTGCCGATAATACAAGCCATATGAAAATTCCTAAACAAGCTCCAGCTAATTTATCAAATATAGATAAATAGAAAAATTTAACTACTCCGAATATAAAAAGACCGATTAAAAATATTATAATTGCCACAGCCGCAAAAATAAAATAATAATTTATGCCGGACTGATACGGATAATTTTCTGCCAACACTATGGCAAAAAATCCTGCTGCGACCGCAAAAAAACTTTTTATTATACCTGCATAAAAACCTATATACAATAAAATTACCAACAGTACAAATAAAATAATGTTAACTACTATGTTTAACATGATTTATGTATTATTATACCGCTTGCCAATTTCGGGAAAAAGTAAGTAGATTTTTGCGGCATATTTTCATTGTTCAATGCAATTTCCTTTATTGATTCTACCGGCGTTGCAGGAACCAATATTGCAATTTTTTTCGTTTTCTTAGCAAGAGATACAGCTTCTTTTTCGTCTTTAACGTAAACATATTTGTCTGCCGTAACCTGTTCCTTAGGTATCAATATGTTATGTAATATGCTAACACCTAAATTTCTAAAAGCTGAACAATTTTTCGGCATAGCTTTTTTCAATAAAGCTTCGTTCTTTATAACTAAAGTTCTGTATTTGCCGTCTTTAAACAACAAGATAGGTTGAACTTTTGCTTTTTGAAGTTTATAAAAATCTTTTTGAGGGAAAACATTAAAATATTTTTCAATGTTTTGTTCGAGATTTTTAGGTTCTTCAATAACTCTGTGTGTAGGCCATATTGAAATACCGCTGTCTTCCATCGGACACAAATATGCAAGAACATATCCGTATTCATTTTTATCGGAAAACTTTTTGTCTTTGCCTTTTATATATTGCAAATAGTTCCAAGATGTTTCGTATCTGTGGTGACCGTCAGCTATAAATGTCTTTTTGCTTTTCAATGAACTCTCTACTTCTTTTATAATCTTTTCATCATCTATAACCCACAATTTGTGAGCGGTTTTTTCTTTATCTGTTGCAACTGAAGTTGGTTTTTTCTTCGATATTTTTTTGCACAAATTAACGATTTTTTTCTTGTCATCATTAAACAACAAGAAAATCGGGCTCAAGTTTGCTTTAACGGCTTTTAACAAACTTAATCTGTCTGCTTTCGGTTTTGAAAGAGTTTTCTCATGAGCTTTTACTGCTCCGCCGTGCGGATTTTCTATCTTTAATGCTGCAAAAAATCCTCTTCTTACCATTTTTTTGCCATGGTCTACAAATGCTTGTTCATAGAAATAAAGAGCCGGTTTTGTGTCTTGCAACAAAACATTCTTAGCTAACCATTCTTTGAACAAAACATTTGCTTGAGCATACTTGTTCCTTTTACCTTTTGGGTCCGAAAGTTCCAATTGAACCATATTGTATTTTGATTTAGCTTTTAATTTCTTCTTTTCTTCCGCACTTATTACATCGTAAGGAGGACAAATTTCGTTCGTAATATTTGCTTTAGAATATCTAACACCGTTAAATGCTTTTATTATAGCCATTTTTATTACTCCTATTCTTAAAATATTATTGATTTTACATAATATTTCGGTGTGTTGTCAAAAAAACGGGCAAATTGTGAAAAATCGGTAAAAAGTAGTTTTTTTGTTGCGGTTATTTTATTCAAGTGCTATAATTAGAATGTATGAAAAGCATCTTAAAGTGCGTTTTAGCTTTTTTTGTTTTCTTTTCAATGGTAGATTTGTCGGCGATAAATCTGCTGAGGAGTTTTCATTTTGATACAAAAACAACGGCAACAATAACAATGTCTGATGTTGTAAAAGTTCAGTGCGATTTATTACAACAAACGAAAAACGTTGTAGCCAATGTGTGTGACAACATAGCAAAAGATGTTATAAGCTTATTGGCTCCAACACAACAGAACAATGTATTTTTTGCTACTAATCAAAAAGAAAGAAAACTAATTACCGATACTTACTTTAGCTATGTTAAAGTTGTGTTGTCGGTAATTGTTTTAAGTATAAATTATGTTCTAAAAGACACTAAGGTACCACTGTTTTTCTTTGTGTTTGTATTCGTGTTTCTGTTGAGGTATCTGGGGCTTTTATTCACATTTGACGGGATAACTATCTCTAAACGGTATAAAAAGGCATATAGCATGTAATATTGCTATATGCTTTTTTTATTGTAAGGAAGGGGAATTATGATAATAAAATTTATAAAGAAAAAGGTTAGTTTAATAAAAATCTGTGCCGTATTTACAACAATATGCTTTGTTGTATCTACATTGGGCGCTAACTTGTATGCCATACCTTTGGCAGAAAACGCAAACCAAAAATATGAAGATGTGTTTAACAAAACAAGCAGCATCAGTGCCGAATACGGTAAAATAACATCAAGTAAAGACGGTAACAGTGATATAACCGTAATAAATATACAAGATTTACATTGCCATCCCCAAACACAAAGAAACATAGCCAAAATAATCGGACAAATCGCAGATAAATATAACTTAAAGAAAATCTATGTTGAGGGCGGATACGGAGATATAGATGTAAGTTGGTTAGATTCAATAAAAGATGAAAAAATAAAAAGACAAATAATAGAAGGTTTGTTGGAAGAAGGTATATTAACAGGAAGCGAATATTATAAGTTAACAAACAATAATGAAGTAGAACTAAAAGGTATAGATGAAGAAGAAATTCATAAAGATAATGTAAGAAGATTGTCATGGATTATAGAAAACCAACCCAAATATAAAGATGTGATAACAAAAGTAGAAAATGAAATAAACATCTTGGAAAAGATATATGTTAATAGCAGGAACGAAAGATTTAACAGAGATACAGAAAAATATTTAACAAGTGAAATAGATTCAAGAAGATTTTACAGGCAGTTAGCAAAATATGTTAAAGATATTAACGAAAATCCCGACAAATATAACAACATAACGGCAATAAGATTGGAAGATTATCCTAATATAATGAAGTTTATTGCACTAAGGAAAACATCTCAAGATATAGATGTAAGAGAAGTAACGCAACAGTTACAGATGGTAATAAATGAACTGAAAAGTAAATTACCGTATAATGTTTATACAAAATTATTGAGTGAAACCGAAAATTTAAGTGACAGCCAAAAAGTTGTGGAACTTGTAACGATGTTTTGCAATAAAGAAGGAATAGATTTAGAACACAAATATAAATCGTTATATACGTTTTTAGAAAGCAACGAAATAAACAGACAATTAAATACGGTAGAACTTGTTCTTGAAGAAAGACAATTACTTTCGGAAATAAGAAAAGCTCTTTCGTATAACAACGAAGAATATGAAATAACTTTTTTGTCGGACTTCAGCAGATATTTTAAAGATTATTTGGAATATAAATTAACGGATGCCGATTGGAAATATTTTGAATCGGCTTATGATCAGTTTAGAACATTGTATTCTAAGTATGCCGTTGTAGACAGAATATGGGAAATAGATGGCGATTTTGATGAGTTGAATAAATATTACAAAATAAATGATCAAAGAAATAATATATTCGTAGCAAATTTGTTAAAAGGTGAAGAAATAAGTGTATCTGAAACCGACAGAGTAAGACAAGAAGAAGAAATATTGAAAGATTCGAAAGAGGTAATAATAGCAGTAACCGGAGGTTTCCACAGTAGCGAGTTGGAAGAAATACTTGCCCAAAAAGAAGTTAATACCATTGTAATAACACCATCCATATTTGAAGGAATAGAAAAAGCAACAAGACAGTATAAAGGAATAATAAAAGAACAGAGTAAAGAATTTCAACATCAAGCATTGGCATATAGAATTCTATCTTCGTTACCTAATCAAGAACAAAAAGTTTATTTGTATGGCGCATTGAAAGCTTTAATAGGTAATAATCTTGATAAATTAAAAGAATTTTTAGGGGAAGATGTGGATTTAGATGCTTTGGAAACAGAGTTTCAAAATTTACAATTGTCGGATGAACAGTCTCAATTAAACGTAAGTATAACAGTTAAAGCTTTAGAAACCGCAGTGGATCTTATGATAGATATGGATTGGTTGCCGAAAGAGGGTGGCAAAGCTATTTTTGCACCGAATGTAAGTGAAATAATGTGGAAAGCAGCTAAAGCTTTGGTTGATGCCGGAATATTTTTAAGTAACGGACCTATTTTTGTAGCAGAACAACAAGGATTGCCTGAAGTAAAAGAAACCACCGCTGAAGTATATTCAAGAATGCCTGCCATCATACAAGAAGCTTTGTTTGCTCAAGAAGGATTAAGTACAAAAGAAGGTGATGAAAGAGTAACCGAAGAAGAAAGTGTCGTTGAAGAAGATGCACAGAAAACGAAAGAGCCGGAAACAGTTAAAGAAAATAAAGAGGAAGAAGAGGTTGATACGAGTAAGGTTACTCCCGAGAGAAGAAGAGAACTTTTAAATAGATTTTACAATAATAATACAAAAGCTCTTAATCTGTTAATAAATGTTTGTTGCAGAAAATCTGTTGATTTTGATTTATCAAAAGATAGTCGTCTTTTGGATATGTTTATAAGAAAATTCAATTCATATAATTATAGTTTGGAACAGATGGAGTCTATTATAGTAAGAGCTGTAGAAGTTTCAAAGAGATTCTATTTTGATACGGATTTAAAATTCTCATGTTTTGAAAAATTTGTTGATGATTTCGATATTGTTGATAAGGATGATAATGGTGAGCGGGAATATATAAAGTCTTTCAGAAAATTGTTTTCTTTAAGCCAAGCAAATTTAGAATTCTTTTATGAAAAAATAGATGGGACATTAGCAAATGAGCTTTTCTTTTATTGTGAAGATACAGATATAGATAAAAACTTAACATTTTTATTCGAAAAATATGGTGAAGAACTTTCCGAGTTGGACGATTATAGCAAATTGATAGAATTGTTAGATAACATGGATAAATTAGATTATAGTGTTGAAGATCTTAAAGCTATTTTAGGTTCTGAAAACTATGACGATGTACGATATACTCCAAAAGGTCTTTTTGCATATTTGATGTCTCTGCCTAGAGATATTTCCGATAGTATTTTAAAGACATCAAAAAATCCTTCTCAATTTCTAAGAAAACTGATTGCAAGTAAAAAGTTTTATTTTATTGGTCAAAAGTCAGATATAATAAAACTTTTATTTGATAATGCCGACAAGTTTTATGGCCTTGATCCGATTGAGTTTTCATATTTTACTAGACTTGATGAAAAAGCTATGTCTTTTGTTTTGAAATATGCAAGAAATTCTTCGGATATAAAAAATATATTGACTATTTGTCAAGAAAAAGGATTATCTACAAGTTTTAACAATTTGGAGGGTGTTAAAGATTTTAACGATCCGAGATTTAAAGCTCTTGTTAAGTATATTTCTATGGGAGACAGAAAATTTTACACCGAATTATTCGAATTCGACAAAAAAATAGTAGCCCTTATTGCAGATAGTGTTGATGATGGTGAGTTTGTAAGAGATTATCTTTTAAATCCCGAATATAGAGATATTTATAAAGGTTTGTTTGATAAATTGATTCATCCGGATTTGGATTTAAAAAATATTGCGGTTGAAAATAATCATTTCGCACTTAAACTCATTTTGAATAAAGATTTCAAAAGAATGTTAACTGAGTCCAGATTGGATAATATATCCGACACAGAAAATATTGTTGCGAGATATTATTCTGCCATAGCTGTTTCAAGAATGATGTATGATGGCGCCGGAAGAGAAATCAAAGATTATGATTTTAATAATGAAGAATTTATGAATCTTGTGAAAAAAGCTACAAATATGTATATCAGAATGATGAAGGCAATGTTAAATATTATATTGATAGATGAAAACACCAAAATATATGCACTTTGTAACAGCGAAAGAGCATTTAATCAAGACAGATTTAATGTAAGTACGTTAAGGGAAATTATAAAACATATGGGAATAGAAATAGAAATTCCCGAAGAAAATGTGTACAGAAGATTGGGAAATGATACTAATGCATCGAGAATGTGGTTGAGAGCAATAGAAGAATTTGAAATGTCTTCCGATAAAACAAAAGGGTATTTCGTCTTTAGAGGTCATGGAGGAGAAGAATCTTTGTTAGTTTATGATCCGAAAGCGAAAGATAATGGTTTAGCTACCGGACATGAAGAGGAAAGAATTAAGCCCGAACAATTGGCGGACTCTTTATTTAAGTTAGCTACAAGAACTGATAAACCGGTAGATTTAAGAAACATAACAATAGATTTAAGTTGCTGTCACTCTTATTTCTTTGCAAGAAATGTATATAAAATATTGGAAGAGAAATATAGGGAAAAAGGAATAGAAGGATCGTTTCCTACAATAATAACGGCTGCCGGTCTTGAAACGAAAACCGGAATTACGGATTTTCAATATATGGAGGGAAATTTACATAAAGGTATAAAAAAACTTTTAAGAAATTATCCAGAAGGTAAGATACCTGTTTTATCTTTGGGAATGATAGGTGTATCGGAATATATGTTTAGAGATTCCAATATTACAATGTTTACATCTTTCTTTAATAAAACAATATTAAGGGATCTTGCAAGAACAAAAAAAGAAATTCATGATTATGTAAATTCTGAACAGACCGCAACCGAACAACAACCGGAAATTTCCGAAAAAGGAGAGGAAATGTCCGAGCAAGTAGTAGGAGAGGGAAGCGGAAAACTTTCATCTGTATTACCCGTGCCGGTTACGGAAGCTTCTATTTTTAAAGAAGATAAATATGCTCCGATATGGGAAGAACTTTTTTACAGATTTGCTCCTGCACTTATACTTACAGTTTTAGTATCTGTTACAATGATATTTGCTCCGGCGGGATTTGTTTTATTTACAAAAATAGGCTTTGCAGTTATTTTGGCATTATTTCAAAAAATATTTGTGAAAGCTCATATAGTGACGGATTGGTTGAAAGCAAAAGATTCCGGCGGAAAGAGTTCTTCCGAAGAAGTTTCTAAAGCTTTATCTTCCGACACGAAAAGCAAAACTGTTGATTTTGAGGAATTTGTAAAAGATGACAATTTAACTGTTGAAGAGAAAATAAATAGAATTTTTAAAACAGTAAAAGAAAGATTATTTGCCATATTTTCCGATGCTAAAGATGCAGAGAGATTTAAAATTTTTTATAAGAGCAGTAAAATCGCTGCCGAACATAGAGATGGTCTTATCATACCTACAATAGCTTTTACCATACCATATGTAGCCGCAATGTTTTTCTTTCCTTCAATCCAAGCCGTTGCGATAGCAACAATAGTATCAATGGCTTTACATGCAATAAACAATGTAGTAGCAAATTTAATCAAGAAAAAAGGATTATTACAAAAAAAGAAAAGAGATATAGATTTTCAAGACATTCGAAGAAGAATAAAACATGTTAAACTCCTTATTGAAAATCCTAATGTGGAAAAAGACTTACCGGAACTTAAAGAAGGATTTTTTAGTTTAAAATTCGGATTAGAAAGAAAAGTCGAAAGAAGAGCAG
Organism: Candidatus Ruminimicrobiellum bubulum; assembly: GCA_017651625.1. GTDB lineage: Bacteria > Elusimicrobiota > Endomicrobiia > Endomicrobiales > Endomicrobiaceae > Ruminimicrobiellum > Ruminimicrobiellum bubulum. The sequence continues at coordinate 56,827 of JAGCCP010000006.1, forward strand.
AATCTTTGTTAGAGTATGAAAAAATAAGAATATTTTTCATTAATAGACTTAAAGAGGAAATGGCAAGGAAAGAAGAAATAAAAGCAGAGATAGAAAAAATAAAAAAAGAAAGAAAGACTAAAAAGAATAAAACAAAAATACAAGAGTTAGAAGAACAATTAGAGATAATAGAGAAGGAATATCCTTCAATATATAAGGAATTCCTTTTTGCCGATACAAAAGAAGTTGAGAAAACAATAGATAAGATAGATGCTCTTTTACCTATCTTTGAAGAAATAGATATTATATTGGACAATATAGAAAACTTCAAACTTGAAAATGCCGATGATGAAGATGCATACAAAGAAATAAGTGCATTAGAAGAAGACTTCTTGGATTTCGCAGAAAATACTTTCATGAATAGTTTAATGTTTTTGTATAACAATCAAAAAACAACCGGAATCCACGTAAGAAGAGTGGTAGGCGATTCCAATTTGATCGGAACAAAGATGCTTTCAGGTAATAATGTAAGAATGATGTATAAATTAATGCTTTCTTCAATATTGCATGATATAGGCAAAAATTTAGTTCCTTTACAAATTCTTGACAAGCAAGGTTCTTTTGATCGTTTGGAAAGAAATATAATGGAGTTCCATGTTGTTTTCGGTGGTATTATATTAAGAAGTTCGATATTGAGAAGGCTATCATATACCGCAGAGAATCACCATCGTTATACTCTCAAAACAAAAATGGATGATTTAGGAAAAGAAACAGAAGTGGGTGATTTACATATACCAACAATTTCTTCTCTTGATGAAGAAAAGGAAGAACACATTGAAAGAATTGTTAAATTTTTGGAAGAAATAAATCCTGATTTATCGTTTGATTCGGAAAGCCAATATCCAAAAAGCTTGGAAGATATTAAAAGTATTTTGGAAGATAATGATATGGATTTAACCGAATCTCAGCAAGAAAAACTTGATGATTTGTTACGTGAAATAGAACAAATTGAAGAAGAAGTACTGATTGCAAAGATAGTTTCTCTTGCTGATGTCTTTGAAGCGGTAAGTCCGAAATTGTCTTTTGATTCGGAAAGGACATATCAATTCCCGCAAAAGATAAGGGACATTTCCAGTATGTTGGAAAATATAGATATAGATTTGACGGAGTCTCAAAAGAGAGAAGTGATTGTTTTGTTAGCCGAAATAGCCCAAATAGATAGTGAAGAAGATGCAGCAAAGAAACAAGAAATGGAACAAAAATTTATAAAGAAAGTGTTATATGATCGTAGCAAGAGTGCAGTTATAAAATATGTGAGAGAGAAAAACTATGAATTCGTTAGAGAAAATGCCTTTAGAATAATATTCACAAAATATCCCAAAGATATATTCGAAGAGCTCGGACAAACAAAAGAAGAATTTATGGCTGCCTTTGAAAATGATCCTAAAGGAACCATAGATAAATGTATGAGTTTGGTGGATGCGGACAAATTCGAATTTGACGCGGATGTTATAAGAGCATTTTTAGAGTTTTATTTCAGTTCTGAAGATATTAGAGTAAATGATACGATATTAGAAAGTTTAAATAAGAGTAGAGAAAGCGATTTTATAGTATATATAAAGGATGCATTATATTCCGTACATAAGTTATTAAGAGACATTAGTAGAGCTTTAATCAGGTTTGCTCCCGTAATAGCTTCGATTTTTTCTGAAGAACAAGAAGGTGTTTCCGTAAAAGAGAAATTCAATATAGATACTGTTATAAATTATACTGTTACAATTAAGAGAAGAAACGGCGATACGCATTTTCTTTATTTTGATGAAAAAGGCTTTCAACAAATGGGAAGAGATTCAGGTATCACAATGTCAATGGGAAGTTACGGAATACAAGAAATTAAATACGATGAAGACGGCAAAATCGTTGATATAATACTTGAACCGGGAGCGACGATAGATACAGATGCTTCCGGAGGGGAAATTCTTGTCGGCAGCGAAGCGGAAAATCTTTCATTTGAAGATATAGAGGAACAAATAAAAGAAAATTATGAAAGAAAACATCATCAGAAATTGGAACAAGAAGGATTTTTGTTAAAGCCGATAATGGAAGATACGGGTACTACAGAAAAAGTAGATGTTTACTTGGATGATGATGTAAAAACAATTTTAGCCACTATAGAAGATGCAATAAATAACAATAAATTGATGGTGATTCATGTATTTAAAGAAGGATTCAAAACACAGAATTTATCTTTGTGGCAGAGATATCAAAAATACAAAGTAGTTTATGGTCTTTTAGATTCAAGAAGTAAGTTTGAATCAACTTTTTCAAAAACTTCAGAAATAGAAGAACAATTCTTAAAACAAATTGAAGATGGTTTATCCGAAGAAGAAAGAGATATGGAGTGGATAAAGAGAAATGCGGCAAAAACATTTTTCGCTTTAAGAGAAGTATTGAAAAATAATTTTGACCATGGTAATTTAGGCTTATTTGAATACCCTATTGCTTTACATATTTCTAAAGATAATAATGGTAGAGTTACCGAATTTTCTACATATAATCTTTCCACAAAGCCTATAACACTTGACAGAGCTGAAGAAAAATCACTTTCGGATTTAATGTATGAAGCTTATATTTCCGGTTCCCATAAAGGTGCGGAATATATGACGGATAGTTTTTTTACAAACTTGGAATATGGCGATGACATAAAAATATCAGTCGGTGAAGAAGTTTATAGAATTTACAGAACAAAAGTTACATTAAAAACCGAGCAGGAACAAGAACAAGCATTGGAAAAATATAATCAATATAGGCAACAAAAAGCTGAAGAAAGAAGAAGATATGAACAGGCTTCCGAGGCAGAAAAAAGAAGAATGGAGGAGATACAAAGACAAAAAGATTTGGAAGATTTCTGGGGCATGCAAACCAGAGATACTGTAAGCAGATTATATAACAGGGGTTTAACTAAATATTTAAGACAATATTTGAAACAAACCGGGAAATTAGTTGAGAATTTAACGAAAGAAGAATCTACTGCAATAAAGCAAAAAGCTGAAAAATATAGATTTACATTCCCCGGATTAGTATATGGTACATTTTTAGAAATTTTTGCATTATGGGAACCGAATTTTGTTGATAAGCATGACTTAGATCCATCAAAAAGAGCCGGCATGATTGCCGTTGTTTGGACAATAAGAGCTTTGTCGATAGGGTTAGGACTGACAGCAACTTTCCTTTCTTTGTCCGCATTACCTGTTTCAACTATTTTGTTAACCGCAGTCACTCCTGCAATTTTTGGTGCAACCACAATATCTTCAAGTTTTATAATTCACTTATTATGGAATATCGGTGCCGTTTTAACAGGGCAAATTGTTGATAATTATCGTATCCATGTAAAAAGAGATTTCGTATATGAAGCTGGCAAAGCTATGGACATAGAAGATTTTATTGATAGAACTTTTGAAATTACAAAAGGGAAAGAAACTCATTTCCTTAGTTTTGGATCTGCTAAAATTTCAGGTACAAAAGATAGTGAAACAAAAAATCAAAAAGAAAAAGGAACCTTTAAAAAGTACGGAATAGAAGATGTTCGTAGGGGAAAAGGTGGTTCGACTATTATTTTGACTCTACAGGAAGGATATACTGTTGATGGCAAAAGTACGGTAGAGTTAGCTCTTCCGAATAAAAATGAACATACTTACATTACAATATCTAAAGGGGATGAAAAATACATAATTCGTTTTAATCGTGATTCTTTTTCCGAAATAGAAGTGAAGTTGAATGGAGAAACAGTAACGAATTGGGAAGATTTACAGGGTATAGCAAATATTGAAGGACACTTCTTAGATTTTAGCGAAGGATTAAAAATAATAGAATCTTTAAATCATCATATGGTCAGAGATTATACTCGCCAACCTTTTACAATCCAAAAAGAGGGTAGAGAAGCGGAACTTATTTTATTTGACTCTAAGACAAATAGTCTGTTTAGAGTCTTGGAATACGGTATTTTGAAAAAAATAGAACCGAAACAATTGAGCAATTATGGAATAAAAGTTTTTGAGGCAAAGGCAGGCAAGATTACTTCTCTTATGCTTGATTCTGATGCACATATAAGGTTAGCTGCAAGACAATCTGTAGGTATAGTGGAAGCGGAAAGAGAAAGGAGAATGGAGCAACTTGCTAAGTCAAGAGCACAACAAAAAGGTGTACAACTGGTACCGATTCAAGCATCTTTCACTTTTGAAAAAATTATTGAAATAGTGAATGAAAGTAATCTTTTTTCGGATGATATAAAGAAAGAAATTAATGAGCAAATTAAAGAGCTTAGAAAAAATCGAAAATTATCACCCGAACAATGTTTAGAACAAATATTAGAAAAAATCGGTCTTATGGAAGAAGATAGAAAGACATATGTTGAAAGAATATTGTCTGAATGTATGTTAAGTGAAATAGATGCAATTCTAAAAGGTTTAAACCTTAAAAGGAAGAAAGAAGTATTATTATCAATGTTTGATGAAGAGAATATACAACAAATATATGGAAAAGCTTTGGGTAATATGGAAGAAGCAGAAATTGACGCTATAATTAAAAAACTGGTAGAAGACAAAGAACTTATGTTCCTAATACCATATCAACAGAGACGAGTATTGCTGAGAGCAGGTATTAAGGAAGAAGAAATTGAGTTTGATGCGGATGGACATCTTTCAACTAGAACAAAAAATGCTCTAAAAAGGAAAAATTCAGATAGCAAAGAGGTAGAAATAAACACATTTAAGCCGGAAGAGTTGTTGGAAAATTTGGCTAAAAACGATTATGTGTTAATTCCGATGCTGATAGATGCTCTTAATAGAGCTTTTGATCTTGATAGAGATACGACTACCAAAGAAAAAATTTCATCTCTTGAAGATTTGGTGGAATATTTGAAGAGCTTGAGGGATCCTCAAGCATCTTTAAGAGGATATTTCGGTGAAACGTATCTTGCAAATACGACATTTGCAGGAGAAATAGATGGCGTTAAATTAAGATTACAATTACCCAAGGATAATAATGCAGTTGGAATAGATTTAATAGATCCTGTTACGGGAATGAAAATACAGGTAAAGATAGGTAGGAGTAAGACAGCTACCGAAGCCCTTTCAAGATTTCCTGAGATTCCTATATTCTGTAGTAATAATATAAAAAACAGTGATGAACATGCAGCAAATCGATCTGTACAACAATTTGTAGAATTAAAAAGAATAGAAGATTTTGCAAGAACATTTATTGGCTTAATTAAACAAGTAGACAGTTCTAAGAGCGCATCTATTATGTTAGATAGAATAATAGATCCGTACATAGATCCCAGTAAAAATTATGCAGAATTACTTTTTAATGAACTTAAAAAAGCAGCCGAAAAAAATCAATCCGAAGATTCGTCCATCCTTCCTGAAAATATGGGATTGGTAAATAGAATAATGCAGAGTAGATTCGGAAATGCATTTATAGCAGCAACCGTAGTAGCATTCAGAGAATCCTTTGCAAGTTCAGAACCGAATTTTGTAGATTTGCACCAAACTGCCACGGGTAAAATAGGGGCACAACAAGTAGCAAGCTTGGCAAATAGATATAACATAACGGAAAAAGATACAATAACAACAAAAATAATAAAGAGCATATTAGGAATAATATTCAGAGGTGCAAGCATAGTAAGGCATATAGCAATAGATTACAGATATATAAAAGCAAGCGGATTGAAAGAAGCAATAAATATGTTCGGAAAGAACACGTATATGGATGAGTATGGCCAAATACGTATACCGCCTGTTTTGATAGTTGATGATTTAACAGGATTGGAGAACTTAAAGAATACCGGAATAAAAGTAAACGGAAGATATATATACCAGGTCGGACAAAAAGGAATATTGGTATACGGAGCAGAAGGAGTTGATTATCAAGAGATAAGTACAGTTATAAATGAAAGCCAAATGATAAAAAATGCAATAGAACAAATGATAAGAGAAAAAGGTTATGAAGGAGTAACCGTAGAAGTTGATGGTGTAACGAGAGGAGAAGGTGAAGGTGTAAGCTTTGATAGAGGAATCACTATAGTAGGAAATGATGAGTTAGAAAACAAGAGTGCAGAATACATTGACGGATATGTAAGTTCAAGTATTGAACTAAGAAGAACTGTTGGTATTATGTATAGCCAAAAAGCATTAATAAGTTTGGAAAGTATAGATGATACAGAAAAATTGAAGCAAGCATTATATCAAGGAAGAGCCAGAAAAATAATAAGTATGAATCAATATAATCTATTAAAGTTATCGCAGGAAGAAATAATGACTTTGAGGAAAAACGGAATAGAAATTTATGTAGACAGCAACGAAATAGATATGAATTTAAAAGCAATGGGAATAGTAGGACAGATAGTTAGAAACAATGACAACAAAATGTTCATTCACGATTATTATGCACAGGAAAAAGTTGAAATAGAAGAAATAAGTGATGGAGCTACTATAACGGATATAGAAAGTAAATTGTTAAATTCACAAAACCCTATAATGATAGATATTAAGGTGTTAGCAAAGACTTTCCAAAGAGAAAATGTTTTGACGGCATATAAAGGATTGAATAATTTGATAGGTAATTTAAAGTTAAAAACCGGTATAGGAGAATTAAATAAATCGGATATAATGAGTTTGATATATAATTTAGATTATAATAAATTGCCGTTATTATCGATGCTTGATGAATCTAAATCGTTACAAGAATATGAAGGAAAAGATATAGAAGAATTTTTGAATACAACTATTTCGAATTTAGATACAAATACAGAAATAAAAATAATATTAAAAGCAATAAAAAAGAATAAAAATTTCAATGAAGAAGATTATAATGAATTTGTACAGATAATTAAAGAAAGAATTTTGGCTAAGACAGCATTAGTCAAAAATTATAAAGAGTTTGGATTGAAAGATAAAAAATTGGAAATTTTATTGGGAGAAATGTTGTATAAACAATTACCTTTTGCTATTGAAGATAAAGATCTTAGTGACTACAGAAATAATGTGGATATTACATACATCAATGAAAGAAATGAAAGAGTAGATGTTCAAGGTGAAAATGGTCTTATGGAAAAGATAAAACAAGATACGGAAAAAGTCATGAGAGATAATGATAGAGTTGCAATCAATTCCATAATCGATATAATATTGACATACGGTGATAGTTATAAAGAGAAACAATTAACAAAACAGTTAGATGTAAACGATGCAAGAAATTACAGAGCTATGATGGCAGCAGCATAACGACAATGTATAATTTACAATGTACAATGTATAATGTCGGTAAAGATTGCGAATCAATTTTTTATAAATTATTGAATTTTTTTGCAAAGCAAAAAATACATTAAACTATAAGCTATAAGCTATAAGCTTTAAGCTCTAAGCTAAAAAACGGGAAGAATTTTCTTCCCGTTTTTTGTATAATTAACACTATGAAATATTTATTACTTATTACTATGATTTTTGTCATGTCTTCTTGTGCGGTGTTGGATTATCCGAAAAGAATTGCGGGATATTCAATTAAAAATTTTGAAACCGAACAAGACGGAAGATTTTCTTTAAATTCCGATTTGGAACCGAGAAAAGCATATAACAAATGTAACCTATTCTTGTTTGAAAATAATATTCAAACAAATTTTAAAAGCGATAAAAAAATGTATATCGTTGCCAGCAAATTTACTTTGATATACGAATATACATTGGATTCTACCGAAGTTGCTTTCTTCGTTTATGAAACGGAAGATAATAAATCTAAGATAGATGTAGTTTCAAATAATTCAAGACTTGCCAAATTCGTATACGATAAGTTAGTTGTTTATATGGAAAAATAATTAAAACTTTTCGATTACAATTTTTTTATCTTTCAATAATTCAATAATTTTTTTTATGATTTCAGATCTTGGTAATAGACTGTTTTGTTTGTAAAAAAGATGTTCTCCGTTATCCGCCGTTCCTACAATAAAATTTATTTTATTTTCTTTTTGTAATATTTGTACTATCTTAACGGCATCTTTGTTATCGGATATTTTACCGGACAATATTTTATAACATTCGTTTAAAGTTATAACACCTTCGGTTGAAATATCTATGCCGTTTATAAAATATTGGGGGGATTGTGTTGCGGAATTTATTTTAATATCGGGTTGTATATTCAATTCTCTGCAATACATTTTCATTGTTGAAGAACCTAAAATAATTTTGGTTCCCTTACTATTTGCAAATTTCACGCATACGGCATTGTCATTGTTTTTGTTTTGTGGTAATCCGGTTAAAATGTTTAACATTTTTTTATTATACAAAATAATACACAAAGAAAAATAACCTGACACATTTTCTGTATCAGGTTATTTTTCTTATTTAAAAGAAATTATTTCAAATTCTTTTCAATTTCTTTTGTTACTTTTTCAGGTGTAGCTTGTTCTATAACTGTAGAACCTACACTTACTACAGGTCCTCTTGAACATCTTTCAAAACAGAAAGAAGCTTTGACTTCAACTTTATCCGTAATTTTCTTGGATTCAACAAAATCAAGTATGGATTTTAATATTTTTTGAGAACCTCTTAACATACAACCTGTTCCGAAACAAACATTTACTTTAACACAGTTTGCATCAGTTGCAGCTTGAATTAAGAAAGGTTTTTCTGTTATTCTTCTTCTGTTTACATGGAAAGTATGCAATATTTCGTGAGCTTTTTTACCGCCGACTGCACCTAAAATTTCTTTGTATACTTGTTGAACATAAGGGTTATCTTGCGGTTTATGAAGTTCAAGAACACTGTCGTTTTCATAAAGACATTTTGTTCTCTTGTTTCTTACTTCAAGTTTATCGTATACAGGCTGTCCTGCTCCGCCGATACATCCTCCGGGGCAAGCCATAACTTCGATTAAATCGTATTCCTTTTCTTTGTTTTTAATTTGTTTTATAACTTTTCTTGCATTACCTAATCCGTAAACAACAGCTAATCTCAAATCTTTGTCACCGACTTTTAAGTTAGCTTCTCTTATACCTTCTTCACCTCTGATAAATGCAAATTCATCTGTATCGTTAGAATTTTCTTTAGATAATACATTTCTCAAAACAGCTTCTGCAACACCACCTGAATTACCGAATATAACACCGCCACCGGTTTTAAATCCTAAAGGCATATCAAATGCAGACTGTTCAAGATTTGCAAAAGAAAGACCGGATTCTTCTATCATTCTTGCAAGTTCTTGTGTTGTTAAAACTATATCGGTATCAGGAATACCGTCTTTCGAAAGTTCAGGTCTTGTAGCTTCAAATTTCTTTGCTGTACAAGGCATAACCGAAACAACTATTAAATCCTCTCTCTTTATACCATACATCTTAGGTAACATTTCTTTTGCGAGAGAACCGAACATTCCCTGAGGAGACATACAACTTGAAAGGTTCTTTATCATATCAGGATAATATTGTTCCGTGAACTTTATCCATGCAGGACAACATGATGTGAATTGAGGTAATTTTTCACCTTTTGTGAATCTTTCAACAAATTCATTTGCTTCTTCAACGATTGTTAAATCCGCCGTGAAAGAAACATCAAATACTTTAAAGAATCCCATAGATTTTAAAGCGGTTACCATTTTACCTGCGGCTTCCGTTCCGGATTCTTTTGCTATCCCGAAAGCTTCACCGATTGCAGCTCTTACTGCAGGAGCAATAGCAACAACAACTTTTTTATCTTTATTTCCTAAAGCACTCCAAACTCTTGTTACATCTGATTTTATTGTTAATGCACCGGTAGGACATACTCTTGTGCATTGACCGCAATAAATACATTCGGAAGATGCAAGACTTTTTCCGAAGCTCGGACTTACCGTAGCATGTGAACCTCTGAATGAAAAATCTATTGCGCCTACTGTTTGGATTTCTTCACAGAATCTTACACAATCACCGCAGAGAACACATTTATTTGGATCTCTTACGATAGACGGCGTTGAGAAATCTTTAGGAGTGTCTTTTACTATCTTTTTGTATCTTATTGTCTGTATTCCCAATCTTCTTGCAAGTGTTTGAAGTTGGCAATGTTCACTCTTGTGGCAAGAGGTACATTCTCTGTCGTGGTTTGCAAGTAACAATTCAACTATAATCTTTCTTAATTCTCTTATTTCGTTACTGTTTGTTACAACTACCATACCGTCTTCTGCAGGAGTGGAACATGCAGGAACAAGACCTCTTTTTTCTACATTTACCAAACATAATCTGCAAGCACCGTAAGTGCTGAGTTCGGAATGGTAACAGAATGTAGGTAATTCTATATTTGCTTTTCTTATAACTTCCAAAAGATTTTTTTCTTTATCAAAAGAAACTTTTTTACCGTTAATAGTTAATGTTTTTTCCATATATTATCCTCTCTTCACAGCACCAAATTTACATGTTGCAACACAAGCACCGCATTTTACACATAAACTTTGGTCTATAGAATGTTTTTGTTTTACTGCA
>JAGCCP010000041.1 GCA_017651625.1 Candidatus Ruminimicrobiellum bubulum
AATCCGGAGAAAGAACAAGTATTAGGATATACTGGACAAGGAGACATAGTATATTATCAGGCACTTGTAAACAGGAAGAAATCGTTTGAGAAAGGAGAAACAGATAAGAAGATAGGAGAGATAGAGAAGATAGGAGAAGTATCCAGACAAGAAGTTAAGGCAGATATAGATAAACAGGAAGATAATGAACAGAAAGAAATAAATAAAGAAGAAAAGCAAGAAGATAGTAATATAAAAGGAATAGAGGAAGAAAACAAAGAACAATTGGATGTTACTCAAGAATATAACAGAATAATAAGCGAATTATCTAGGCAGAGTGGTGTAAGTAAAGAGGAAGTAACAAAAGGTTTAGAGAAAGCTTTAGCCGATAAGAGTGCTGAGGAAAAAGATGGTGTAATAGGGTTGTTGGCAAACTTTTTCGAACAAGGTGGCAGTATAATAAATTGTGCAGTATCTGCATTAAGCGAAATTTTAAATGTAACAAGTAAAGGGGTACTCGGATTACAAGCTCTTTTAGTAGAGATAAGTACAGGATTATTTATACAGAATAACAAAGATTTAATAAATGCCGGTGACACACAATTAATGACGAGTATGTTAACAATTCAAGCAGTGTCGGAACAGCTCGGGCAAGAAACTTTCGGATATGCAATTAATATGCAAACTTTCATAGATGGATTAATAGCCGGAGAAAGTGCGATAGTATGGGTAAACGGTGACCATTACATAACGGTAAGCAAGTTAGAAAATGGTAACTTCGCGATAAGTGATCCGAATATTCACAACGGAGATAAAATAGAGTATACGGAAGCAAGATTAAAAGATGTATTAAATGGCGAAAACGGGATTGATATTAACGGCAACAATACGGGAGTAAGTTATAAATCTGAAGATAAAGATGGTAATATAAGAGTGTTAACTGCGAGCGAAGGTTTAAAAGAACAGGCAAGAGAAGGAACCATCCATGAAATAAGTAAGGAAGAGATGATAGAAATAATCGGAGCCAGAACGGAAACAAGAACCGGGAGAAGACAGGTTACAAGGGTAGGAACAAGAATAGTGCAGTACCAAGTAGAAGTAGAATATACGGTGGATGTAACGTACAAGGATGAAGAAGGTAATACACATACTGCAACAGAAACAAGAACAAAGACAGAAACAAGAGAGAAGGAAGAAAAATACGAATATCAAGATACGGAAGAATATACATATACAGTAGAAGTTAAAGATGATGCAACCGAGGAAGAAGTAAAGACCGCATTAGAACAAAAGAAAAATGAAATAAATACAATGGAACAGGAAGATTTTTATAAAGCATTGGATGATAAAGATTCCGGGATAACTCAGACGGAAGAGCAAAAGAAGAACAATCAAAAAAGCGCAGAGGATAAAGAAAAAAAATATCAAAACATGAGCGATGAAGAATTTGAAGCCGCAAAAAATAACGGAGAAATAAAAGTAATTAGTGAGAAAGAGAGAATAGTAAAAGTAGAAGAAACCAGAACATTAAAAATAGATGGTAATGTAGTAAATAAAGAAGAATTTAATAATGCGAAAATAGCAAGTGTAGAAAGCATAAAAATAAACGGGAAAGAAGCGGATAGCGGATTTGTAACACAGGCAAACGAAATGTCGGGTAATGAACAGGGAGTAACGATAGAAAAAATAGTAAAAGATGTAATACATAATATATCAACAAACCAAATAACAAAAATTGGTCAATATATGTCTGAGATAGGACAAGGAACAGCAGAGTTAGTAAGCAATAATCAAGCTATGCCGGAACAGAAAATAACATTAAGTTATCAAGATGAGAAAGGAAATGTTATTACTGAAGACGTTGATACGGAACCTATTACATATGAAGAATTTATGAACGGATTTGTTGAACCGAATAAACCTGAAATCTCGGGTGAAGAACAAGGATTCCTTGTTCTTCAACAAGATGACGTACCGGATGTATTTAAAAAACAGGAACCGGTTACTGACGGCGGATATACTATGGTCGTTGGTAAAGCTTTTAATCCCGATTTTTCTTTTGAAGAATACAGAGATGAGTTTATGAATGCCTTTAACAACGGAACTTTAAATGAGTTTATTGCAGGTAATGACGTTGATTATGATATGTTTACCGATGAATTGGATGAAGATTCGGAAAAATGTAATGCCTTGATTAACGAATTGGGTGTTGACGGATTAGAAAAAATGTTTGAGATATATCAGAATAATTCGGAAGTTTCTGAGTTATTTTCGGCATTTACAAAAAATATAGATTTTGATACATACAATTCGTTATTAAAAGAAGTAAAAGAACGTGATGAAATAAATTTACTATTTAATTGCGTAGATCGCAATGTTCAAAATATTAAAGAGTTTTGTAAGGATGAAAATCAAAGAAAAGCAATACTTGATACATTGGGGGTTGGTGGTGTATCAAAACTATTTGAAATGCTTGATGTAAATAATCATACAAAAGACAGAGTTGTTTTGGAGTTTGAATTTGCAAAAAATGAAGAGTTTAGAGCAAAAGCGGAGACTGAAGGCAGACAAGATTTATTTAAATATTATGATAGAGGAAATATAAGCGAAACGGAAAACGGTTTGGAATTTACTTTTAATTTAACACCGGAAGCACAAGAGGCACTTGATTTTATTTCCAAATATGCGGATGACAAAGATTACTTGAAAGATGGTGATGTTTCTATGTTTGATATTGTTGCAGCTATTACCGATTTCGGTGAAAACGAAACATTTTTTAAAGTTTTAACAAATGATACGTTTAATCAATCTTTCGGTTCTAATGATGAAACAAAATATCAGATGGCTGTAGCTGTTACAGAATATATAAACTCATATTGTGATCATTATGGATTGGAAAATCCTTTCGAAATGTCTAACGAAGATTTAAATGCTATGATAGATATTGTAACAACCGCATATGATGAATATATAAAGGAAGTTTCTTCCAATGTAGTTATTGATGAAAATACTATAGTTTTATCGTTAGCCGGAGATGTTAACCGAGAGGGCAAACCTCATGAGGCATTTAGTACGACAGGTTTTGTTGATTTATTGAACAAAATAGGACAAAATGAAAATTTAAGAACATTTTTTAATTATGGAAGTGATCAAAACAGCGAAGAATTAAAAAAAGGATTTTTGGATGCGATATCAAATCTCACCGTAAACGATCCAAATCAAAGAGTATTTATAAATATACAAGCCCATGGTGCGGATGATTTATTCGAAATAGAAGAAGGTGTATACATTACGGTTGAAGAATTGGCAGCCGCTTTTGTGCAAATGTACAACAATAATAAAAATAATGATGTTGATTTGTCGAATGTTTGTATAGGTATTACTTCATGTGAAGGTTATTATTCAATGACGGATTTTTATAATCGTCTTGAAGAGGCAGGAATAGATTCGTTACCGACCGTTTATGCGGAAGCCGGTTATGAAACAAAATTCGGATATATTTACAGGATTCCTAAAGATAATGGGGGATATAAAGAGGATTCAAGATTTTATAATGGATTGGTAGCTGTCGTACCTGAAGGAGAAACGAGTGTAACAATCGGAAATATGTATGAGGTAAACAATAGATCTCTTGAATCAAATGCAACAATGTTTGTTCCTATTGTTGGAGACAGATTCGAACAAATAAATAATGAAATGTTTTCTATAATTTCTAATTACTCACATTCTTCTTCAAGTACTGACGATACTTTTACAATGACTACTAACAAAAAAGGAGAATCCGTACCGAGTAATGTCTCTTTCCCGATAGATGTTTTGCCATACAGTATCTTCAGTAAGGAACAAAATCAAGAGTTAAATGAAAAAGCGGCGGTATGGGAAGAAGTTGTATTTAGAGCTGTACCGAGCATGGTTTCTGCATTATATAAAGAAGAAGGCGG
>JAGCCP010000042.1 GCA_017651625.1 Candidatus Ruminimicrobiellum bubulum
CAATAACATCGACATATACTGCATTAAACGATAGCAAGGCAAACTTATCAGATTTCTATGATATAGCATATAGTTCATATGTAGAAGTGACAGATTTAGCGGTAGGACAAGCATTAGTGTGGAACGGAACGGATAAATGGATAAATTTAGATGTGCAGACTAACTTGTCAACATCAATAGGTGTCTCTACTGGAAATGCTATTAAGCCATCAACTTATGATGGTAATAATAAAGGAAAATATCTTCTGTGGTGTTATGATGTAGAACATGATACACAGACGTGGCTAAAGGTACGATTTGGTCCTAGTGGTAATGGCTCTACTGGTCTTGGTTCTGATGCTTTGAGGTCTGGGTGGGATGGTGCAGATCTTGCAGAAATTTATCAATCAACCGAAAAACTTGTTCCGGGTGATGTTGTTTCTATAGATCCGACAAAAGACAATGCAATAGTAAAAACAAAAGTAGCCGAAGACACTATGGTTGCGGGAGTTATTTCTACAGAACCGGGTGTATTAATGAATCAAGATGAAAAAGGATATAAGTTGGCCTTGGTCGGTAAAGTTCCAACAAAAGTTTGTAACGAAGGAGGAGCTATAAAGAGAGGAGATTTGCTTGTATCCGCCTCGATACCGGGGTATGCAAAAAAAGCAGGTGACAATCCGAAAGTAGGAACGGTTATCGGAAAAGCACTTGAAAATTCAGATTCTCAAAAAGGGACCATATTGGTTTTGGTGAACTTACAATGATAAATAAAAAATTATTAGTTCTGTCTTTTTTAATGTTTTCTGTTTTTTTGGCAGTTTGTGTTTATGCCGATAGAAACATTGTTACAACATTGAATGGATCAAGTTTTATAAGTGATTCTGGCAAAGGAACAAATGCGTATTCGTTTATCGGTCAGCCGGTGGTTTTTGCTACTAAGGAAGAAAAAGAGGTGACTTCTCAATCGGCATTTGCTTCATTGTTTTACATTACACAAGATCCCAATATTACTTTTGAAAATTTAACGGGGAACGATGAGTTTAATAAAATAGATGTTAAATTACAAGTTAGAATAAACTCTAAGATCGGTAATATAACAAAAATAAGGTATAGAATTTGGCAAGGTGATAATCCTGATTGGAATGTTTATAATGAAGAGACTAAAGAACGTCCGTATGAAGGTTTTGATGAATTATCGGAAGTCACATTTTCAACAACAGTTTATTTTAGTAAAGGTGAACCTATAAATTATTTTAAAGTTTATGCTCAAGTTGGCGGTGACGATGATAGTTCTGTTAATGGTAGTACGACAACGGCAAACTATCCTAAGAGATGGTCGGAAGCATATATGGTTAGAATATCTACAGAGTTGGCAGGTGGTGTAGAAATTGTATCTCCTGATAAATTTACAGGATTGGCGACTATTGATCCGAAAGTTGAAACAACGAACTATTCAATAGATTTAACTTCGGCAACAATTACATTGTACGAAGGAAAAGTAGAGAAAGAAGAAGATGAGGCATCTGCAACATCTGTTTATAGTGTGACAGTAAGTAGTGAAAAAGATGAATATGGATTGTATAAAAAAGATGAAGGTAAAATTTTATACATTCATTCAGATTTAGCAAATCAAGTAAGTAGTATTCCTAAAGCACTTGATAACAATAAAGAATATACGTTAGTAATAAAATCTCAAAATAATGATTCTACAACAATAAAGAGAGATTATGTAGTCTTTAAAGCCTTATCCGGCGGAGTTGCGGATATCTTAACTTATCCGTCGCCGTTTAATCCTAACAAAGAAAAAATTAAGATAAGATATTTGTTGGCAAATAGATCAAATGTTACCATTAGGTTGTATGATAAAGCAGGTAAAGTGGTATGTAAATTACTTGATGGTGAAGAAAGGTCGGCAGGCACACATGAAGAAGAGTGGGATGGTAGAAATTATGCAGGTGAAACTCTTGCAACAGGTGCTTATATAGTAGAAATAATTGCCGGAAGTGATAGAAGATATACGGCATTAGCTATAGTGGGTAAATAATATGAAAAAAATAAATAAATTATCATTAGTTTTTGCTTGTTTGGTTTTTGTAGGGGTAACAAATGCTTTTGCAGGAACGGATGCTGCAGCTTTCTTGAAGAAGAGTGTTGGTGTAAAAGCTATAGGTATGGGTGGTGCTTATACATCACTTGCAGACGATACTTCCGCAATTTATTGGAACCCGGCCGGTCTTGCACAGATACAAGATTATTATTCTGTGTATGCTATGGGCGGAACGGGTGCTTCGGATGAGTATCCCGGACTTAAAGATGTTGTACCTACTCATCAATTTTTTGCACTTTCTATTCCTTTGCAAAAGTTTACAGATGTTTTAGGTAAAACCGTTGTAGGTATAGGTTACATTTCTTCTAAAATGGATAACATACAGCATACCGATTCTCAGGGAAACAGACTTGGAACAATAAGTGATACCGATAATGCTTATTATTTAACGGCAGGTCTTCCTTTGTGGCAATCCACAACAAGTTTATATGTCGGTGCTTCTTTAAAATATATCACTAAAAACATGTCCGAAGTAGGAGTTTCGGATGGCGGTTTAGATATTGATGTAGGTGTAATTTATTCGGTAGATGCCGCTAAGTTCGGATTGATAAATTTCGGTGCAATATTCCAAAAAGGTGTTAGTATGGGAGACGATTCTGCTCCTATGACAACAAAAGTCGGTGTTTCCGATAAAGTTACTTTTATAGATAAGTTACAACTTACAGGTGCAGTTGATTTAGTTCAAAGACAAGATGAACCTCTAGGCGGTAATTTAGGTTTGGAATTCGGTGTTATTGAAGTACTTGTTTCGGATGCATTTTCCATTAACGGAATATATTTAAGAGGCGGTGTTGAAGGTTATGCTTTGGAAAACAGATATAACATAACCTCCGACTATAACGAAACCGTATCTTACAATTTCGGTTTAGGTTTTGATTTCGGTATTTTGAATGCATATTTCTTACAGCTTGATGTAGCAATATGCAGTGGAAATATATTTGATCAAACTACAAAGTTTGCTCTTAATTTCTTTTTTTAGAGGGTAGAATATGAATAAAAAATTTCTTAGTGTCTTGGTTTCAGTTTTCTTTTTGTTGAATTCCGCAAGTCTTACTTTTGCTGATAAAAAAGATGTTGCCGATCCTGCGTTACAGGCAATTATAACGGAATTGAGCAGTAGAATGCCCAGATTTATAAATAAGTACGGCGCATCTGTGTTCGTTGAAGATGAACAGGTAACCAGAGGTGCTTTATTGCAAGCATTGTATGAATTTGACAAAAAGTCTTCTTCGGGATCATCGGCTTCAGCGTCGGGTGTAATTTCTAAAAAAGAATATGATGCTCTTACCGCAAAAATTGCGGCATTGGAAAAGAAATTAGGTTCTGCTCCGAAAAGCGGTTCTTCTTCATCATCTTCTTCCGGAGATGTAGATATAGTTGAAATAATGAACGATTTGGAAGTGAACTTGCCTACCATGCTTGATAACACGTTATCTTCTTCAAAAGTATTTAAGAATTTGGAAGCGCAAGTTAAAGCAAATGCTTCAGGCGGCGGTTCTTCCTCCGGATCAAGTTCGGGTGTTTCCATAGCAGTTGTAAACAGTTTACAGAAAAACATAAGTGATTTAAGCAAGAAAGTTACTACCGTTGAAACAAACTTGGCTAAAAAAGCAGACTCTTCAAAAACGGACCTTTCAGCTTCGGCAATAAAAGATTTGCAAAAAAATATAAGTGATTTGAATTCAAAAGTTAGTTCTGTAGAATCATCATTGGCTAAAAAACCGGACTCAAAAGCAACGGCAACAGAACTTACTGCTATAAAAAAGAGTGTTAGCGATTTATCATCTAAGTTTAGCAGTATGGAATCTGCATTAACGTCTGCAAAGGCGGGATCAAGTTCAGCATCTTCCGCAGAAATAACATATTTACAAAAAAATCTTAACGATTTAAGTAAAAAAATCAGTAATCTGGAAACAACGGTTGCAAAAAGCGACGATTCAAAATCGACTGCATCTTCCGCAGAACTTACTGCTTTGAAAAAGAGTGTAAGTGATTTGTCGTCTAAGTTTAACAGTATGGAATCTGCTTTGACATCTGCAAAATCGGATTCAAAGTCTTCCGCTTCTTCTGCAGAAATAACGTACTTACAGAAAAATCTTAACGATTTAAGTAAAAAAGTTAGCAGTATGGAAACAAATATAGCAAAAGATACTTCAGCAAAGTCTGATGTTTCGGCTGCTCTTTTAAAAGATTTGCAAAAGAATATAACTGATTTAAATTCAAAAATTAATAATGTAGAAACAACATTGGCTAAAAAATCAGATGCAAAATTGACCGCATCTTCATCCGATGTAACAGCTTTGAAAAAAGAAATGAACGATTTAACTTCAAAGTTTAGCAGTATGGAATCGGCTTTGACATCTGCAAAGGCAGGCTCAAAATCTTCGGCAACTTCCGCTGAAGTAACATATTTGCAAAAAAATCTTAACGATTTAAGTAAGAAAGTCAGCAATATGGAAACGACATTAGCTAAAAGCGATTCTTCTTCCGATTTGAAAGATTTACAGAATAATATTAATGAAATAAATTCAAAAATTAATAATGTTGAGTCTTCAATAGCATCTTTGGGAAAAGACGGAAAAGTAGGTTCATCGGCAAACAATGCTCAAGTTTTATATGAAGTAAAGAATTTTAAGAATGAAATAAATACCGTAAATAAAAAGCTTTCAGAAATGGAATCCAAGTTGGCAAGTGCAAAAACGGAATCGTCCGTTTCAAGTGCTCCTTCGAATGAAGAAATTAACAGTCTTAAAAAATCTCTCGTTCAAATACAGCAGAGTTATGTTACTTTAGGTAAGAGACTGGATTCTTTAGAAAAAGATCAAAGCAATTATGCCTCTTTAGTTAAAGACAGTTCAGATAGCGGTGCATCTTTAAGCAGTTCACAAATGAAACTTATAAATGCAAAAATAAGTTCTATAAGAGAAGAAGTTGATAATATAAAAGTAGGAAGTTCTTCTGCAGATACAAGTAATAAGAATACTGCAGATATAAAAAGAATAGAAAAGAGATTGTCCAACTTGGAAAATTCGGATAGAAGTTCTTCAGGTGGCGGTAGTTCCGATTCCGATTCCGGTTCAGGAAAAGGTGGTACAATCGCTAAGGTAAGTTTGGGATTATCATTAGTTGCAGCATTATTTATAGCAAGATAAAAGGAGTCTTATAAATGCCAAGACTATTACTTAAGAAAAAAGAAGAAATTATATCGGAATATGTTTCCAGAAAAAATAAACTTAAAATTTTTATAGGAAACAAAAAAGGTAACGATATTGTTGTTCCCGATAAAAACGTTTCGGAACATCATTGTACTATAATATTCGCAAATAATCAGTACACACTTAAAGATCAGAACACCATAATGGGAACACAAATTAATCTTCGTTCGATAACGGAAGCTCCTTTAAACTTCGGAGATGAAATTTCTATAGGTGACTATAAAATTTTATTTTTGGATGATGCCTTAAGTAAACAGGATGTTGTGATACCTCAGTATTACTTAATAGGTGTTTATGGAAGATTTTTCGGTAAAAAATATTTCTTAAAGTCCGATGGGGATACTTTTATAGGTAGAGAAAATCTTTCCCCGAGAGGTATAGAAAACGATGTTGTTTTGTCCGGAGATATGACTGTATCAAAAGGTCATGCTAAAATAAGTGCTGTACAGGGACAATATACAATTACCGATATCGGTAGTACCGGCGGTGTTGCAATAAACGGAGAAAAATTAGGACAGTTAAACAGTACACAGCTGGCGATAGGTGATGAAATTTCAATAGGAAGAACAATATTCAGACTTGTAGATTATTTTTCAGAAGATTATTCATTACCTTCAAAGCAACATATACTTGCATTAAAACTTTATAAATTGGCAAGACTGCTTACGATTATATTGGTAGTAGTTTTATCAATGCTTTCTTTGTATTTCGGATACACATCTTATTCTTTGGTAAGTTCTGCTCCGAGCAAATTAAATTTATCTTTGGATATGAATTGGTCTAAAGAAATACCTATAAGAGCAGATACTTCTTCTTATGATATCACGTCAACACCTGTAGTTGCGGATTTTGATAACGATGGTAAAAATGATATTGCTATGCTTACAAGTGCGGGATTTTTGTATGCATGGAGCGGAGCAACCGGTGATAGATTATGGAAACCTATGGATATATATAATTCCGGTATAGCTTCCTTGGTTACTGATGATGTTAATAACGATGGAATTCCCGATATTATTGCAGTATCGGATTCATCTTTAATTTATATTATAGATGGTCAGACCGGGAACATTATAAGAAGAGAAATTTTGGGCGGACATATTTCTGAAATGACACCTTTGTCATGCGATTTGGATGGTGATGGTAAAAAAGATATTGTTGTTACTTCGGAAGACGGGGCAGTTCATTTCTTGTATTCTCCGGGATTCGATACCAATTATGCAAAATATACGGAATTTATAGATGGACCTTTATATGCAAGTCCTGTAATATTAACGAGAAAAGACTTTTCTCCTTTTGTTGTCATTGCAAACTATGACAGCAAAGTTTATTTCATAGATGGTAAAACAAGAACTAAAAAGACAATTAATTTACTTGAGTTAACAGGTAAAGCTCATCTTGTGGCAGGTGCTCCCGCCATCGGAGATATAGATGGTGATGGCATAGATGAAGTTATTGTTCAGTCTAATGTTCCGCAATATGTGTCGGCTATAAACACATCGAAATTTTCGGTTATGTGGACATACTTTATTGAACCGGTACCTCCGGCCGATTTGAAGTTTAATGCTTCTCCGATTGTTTCCGATTTTACCGGTAACGGTATATGTGATGTTGGTGTAATTTCGGCAAACGGAACGGTTCAAATATTGAAAGGAAAAACAAATTATAATTCCGGTGAAATGTTGTGGAAATTGAATTTGCAGGAATCAAAGAGATTGATATCTTCACCTGTTGCTTACGATTTCGATAAAGATGGCATTGTAGAGCTTCTTTTTGGAACGGAAGACGGAAGATTGGTTGTCGCAAAGAGTAATCCTAAGAGAAAAGAGTTAGAGGTAATGGCAGATATTAAAGCAAGTAATTTGGCTATAACTTCCAGCCCTATTCTTGCAGATTTGAACGGAGATAAGTTATTAGAAATTTTATATACCAATTTACAAGATTCTATACAAATTGTTAACACCAACGCAAAAACACTAAAGAATCTTAGAATTTGGCCGATGTTTTTGGCTAATGCCGAACACACTTCTACTTTTTCTTTAAAGGAGTATAGGGATAAATCAATAATGTTAATGGGTGCAGGTTTATTATTGTTATTGATATTCTTCTTCTTTAAGATTAGATCATCGTTAAAGAGATCAAAGAAGAAAGTTAAGGTTACTTATTTATGATGATATTGAGTTCGGCACAAACTAATACGGGTAGAGTAAGAACAGAGAATCAGGATTGTTTTGGTGTTAAACAAAATAGGGATTTTTTCTTTGTGTGTGATGGTATGGGCGGTGGAGTTGCAGGAGACTTTGCAAGTAAATGCGCCGTAGATGTGATGCTTTCATTGTATGATAAAATCGATAAGCAAGATTGTTTGGATATTTTAGGAAATGTATATTACAACTATGACGAAGCAATACTTAAACCAATAGCACTTATAAAAACCGCAAACAGGTATTTGTATAACTTAACAAAAAAATACCCCAAATTGTCCGGTATGGGAACAACGTGTGCCGGAGTTTGGTTTGACAGAAATACAAATCTTGTTCATATATACAACGTAGGAGATAGCAGAGTATATAGAATAAGAAATGGTAAAATTAGCCTTTTAACGGAAGACCATTCTAAAATTAAAGAGCTTATAGATGATGGTAAGATGACTCAGGAAGATGCCAAAATGGCAGAAATCCAAAGTATGATAACAAGAGCTCTCGGAATAGGTAAAACCGTTAAAGTTGATTATAAATCGGAAATTGTTAAAAACGGGGATATTTATGTTCTTTGTACCGATGGTTTAAACGGGGAACTTTCGGATTTTACGATAAACGATATTGTTAATTTGCACAAACCGGATATCGGTATGATATCGGAAGAATTGATAACCGCCGCAAATAATGCCGGAGGAAGAGATAACACCACTGTTGTATCGGTATATGTGCAAGATGATCTTCAAAGCGATGGTACATATTTAAATTGTGAACCTACTGAAGATATAGTTGTTTTCCCGGATGAAACAAAGAATAATTCGGATAAAGAAAAGGCTTTGATTCGCAAATTCGAAAGAGGTTTTTCTGTTCCTGTTCCAAAACTTGCGACAAAGAAAAATATTTTTAAAAGTCCTCTTTTTATCGCTATAGTATTGGTATTGTTTCTTATATCCGCGGTTTTTGTTTATACGGCCATATTTAAGGATAAAGGTGAACAGAAAAGTATTGTGGAATTGACCGGAAATGTTTCCGGTTTGAAGTTGGATATTGAAACTTTTACAGCTGACAAATTGATGGAAATAATAAACATAAAAGATAAAGTATTTAAAATTCAGTTTGTTCAGGAATGTTGTGATGATTTGGTAAATTCTCTTACGCCTATGCAGAACGTGACTGTTTCTTTGTCGATAGACGGACAAAATAAATATATGGGTATGTCTAGTTTCAGACCTCTGGATATAAAGCTTCCGAAAGGAACTTACGATATGACTTTGTCTTACCCCGGATATAAAATTTTAGATAAAAATTTAGTTTTAAAAGATAGTATTTCCGTTACTTTGGAAGTTTCGGACGAGTTAACAAAAATGTTAATAATAATGGTTCCTGAAAAGGATTTTTAGAAAGGAGTAGTAGAGATGGATAAGAAGAGCAAAATATTGGTAATAGATGATGATGAAATTTTTTTACAGACTATTACCGTAGTTTTAGAAGAAGAAGGTTTTGAGGTTTATGAAGCAACTACTGCGGAAAGCGGTATAGAAGCTTTGGTTGATATACATCCCAACTTAGTTATTTTGGATAAAAATTTACCGGACAAGAGTGGGTTTGAAGTTTTGAAGTCTATGAAGAAAAGTAAAAATTTTTCCGAAGTTCCGCCGGTTATGTTAATAACTGCAGATACTGCAATATCGGTTGATGAAGCATTTGATAAAGGTGCGGATGATTGTATTTTCAAACCGTTGAATATGAAGGAAACAATAAAAAGGATAAGAAAATTATTAAAATGATGACAAAAAAAATATTGCTTGCATTAGTTGTCACTTTTTTGTATGTTCCTTTATTTGCAAGTTCGGAAGGTTTTGTTTATGTTTTAAATCCTGATCCGTATTCTCAGTCTATAGGTGCAAGCATTTTATCTTTGTCTCCTTCAGTTTTCGGATTTTTTACAAATCCGGCTTCAAACTATAAAAACTTTTCAAAAGAAGTTCAGCTTTCATATTACAGCATATATAGTAACAACTACGGGTTTAATGCCGGATTTTTATTGCCGGTAGAAAAGATCGGAAACTTTTCTATTGTTGTTTCTGCCGCAGATTTGAACGAGCAAGAAATCGGATACAAAAATATGTTAATGGCAGCAATCAATTATGTGTATCCTATAATAGGAAAATTTCCTGTCACCAGTGAAAAAGGTTCCGTAGGTGCCACGCTTAAAATTTATAATATATCAACATATAATGACGACGGTTCTGATAGATCCGTAAATGCGTTTAGTTTTGATATAGGATGTATATACGATTTAGATTTTATAGATACTGATTTAACCGGAGCAATTGCAATAAAGAATTTAGGTAATGCTTTCGAGTTTGACGGCTTTTCATTGAACCAAGATCAAATGTTAACCGCTTCCGCAAGATATAATATTTATGATTTATATAAAGTAGCTTTAGTCGGTGATATGGTAAAAAATTTCCAGATTACCGATTTAGGATATGCTTGTGGCGTTGAATCTAAACCGATATATCCTTTATCCGTAAGAGTAGGTTGGAGAGATTACAGAGATGGTGTTAATAAAGGTCTTACGGCAGGTTTCAGTTTAGAATTTGATAGAGTAAGCCTTGCATACTCTTTTTCCGATGTGCTAAATAGCGATGATGATCAACATGTATTTTCTTTAGGTATGTATTTCGGGAAAATACCGGATACAGGAAAAGCTTATGAACATTATTTAGGATACTATTTGAGTAAGGCAAATTATGATTATAAAAAGAAGGATTATGTTTCGGCAAGAAAACAATATGAGGATATTTTATCTGTTTATCCGAACGAAAGTACTGCAAAGCGCTATGTAAAACTTTTATCGGAGGATTTGTATCAAAACGATATGGACTTTTCCGATAAAGCCGAAAAATATTTGGCAAGAGCGGATTCAGCTTTGTTAAAAAATAATTTGCTAAGAGCAAAAAAATATTATGAAAAAGCTTTACTATTATCTCCTAAAAATAAGCAGGCTATCGAAGGTTTAAACAAAACGGAAGAAAGCATAAGAGAACAAGAAATATATGTAAACAGAAAAAAACATCAGAAAGAAATATCGGAACATTGGGTAAAAGCAATGAAATATTACGATAACGGTGAGTTTGTATATGCAAAAGACGAACTCAATAAAATATTGGAAATAGATCCGGAAAATGCCGGAGCAATTCAATATTTGGGATTTATACAAAAGAAAGTTGATAAAGTAACGGCAGTTCAGTCTCACAATTTATTTAAAAAAGGATTAACCGAATATGAAAGTAAGAATTATGAAACGGCATTGTCTTATTTTAATGCCGCATATTTATCAAACACGGAAAGAGATGATATCAAAGAATATATTGCAAAATGCGAAGAACAAATAAATGCCGCTAAACAAATTGCTTTGGCAGAAACAAAAAATACTTCAAAAAATGAATCTAAAATTTTAACAAACAAAAGACTTGAAGCACAAATGAAAAAGATTTATGATGCCGGAGTAGAACAATATACATTAAAAGATTAT
The DNA here is from genome assembly GCA_017651625.1 of Candidatus Ruminimicrobiellum bubulum. Lineage (GTDB taxonomy): Bacteria > Elusimicrobiota > Endomicrobiia > Endomicrobiales > Endomicrobiaceae > Ruminimicrobiellum > Ruminimicrobiellum bubulum. The sequence goes on from JAGCCP010000042.1 coordinate 11,044, forward strand.
AAGAATGCCGTAAAAACATTTACGAAATTAAAAGCGATGTCTGAAGAAAACAGATATTATACTTATAGCGAACAGATAAAATCGTATTTATCAAAATCCAATAAAGCTCTATCAACGCTTGCTTATAACGAAGGAAAAGATTTGGAAGTAAAAGAAAAATTGTTGGAAGCTTATGAAAAGTATAAGGAAGCTATTTCTTACGATGATGCTAATTTGGCAGCAAAACAGGCTATGGATACTATAAATTCGGTTACGGCACAAAGATATTATGATGACGGGTTAAAAGCTTTTGCAGCAGGTGATAAAGATAAATCTATAGAGTTGTTGAAAAAAGCTTTAGAAGTTGAACCTACTAAAATAGAAGCTCAAAGAGCTTTAGAAAGGATACAAAATCAATAATGATAGAACTTAGAAAAGATCCTATAACGGCCAGATGGGTTATAATAAACGATTCAAGAGATTTTCAGTTTGATTTGGACGAAAATACAGGTGATGATTCGTTGTGTCCGTTTTGTTTAGGTAAAGAAAGACTTATTCCCGAACCTATAGCTTGTTACGATCAAAAAGGTAATAAAATCGATAAATACAGCAATAAGTGGCAAGTAAAAGTTATACCTAACAATAAACCTATACTTACAATAGAGGGCAGTATTTTAAGAAAGGCAGAAGGTATTTATGATAAGATGAAAGGTGTAGGTGCTCACGAAATTTTGATAGAAAGTCCAAAGCATCTTGTTAACGATATGAAAGCAGATGATTTTGTTGCAAGTATCTTGGCTGCACAAGACAGAATAAACGATTTAAAAAATGACTTAAGATTTGAATATATACTGGTTTTTAAAAATCATGGAAAAACAGCAGGATCAACAATTTCGCATCCTCATTTCCAATTAGTAGCATTGCCTATTATTCCTAAATCAGTTAAAGAAGAAATGACAATATCAAAAAGATATTATGATTTTAAAGAAAGATGTTTGTTCTGTGATATTATAGATCAAGAAATAACGTTTGGGACAAGAATAGTTATGGAAACAAGTTCTTTTGTTGCTTTTGTTCCTTTTGCTTCAAGGTATCCTTTTGAAACTTGGATTTTGCCGAAAGAACATAGCGAAGATTTTAGAAATTTAAAAGATAAATATAAATTAGAAGAACTTGCCGAAATATCTATAAGTGTTTTAAGAAGATTAAAAAAAGCTTTAGGAAATATGCCTTATAATTTGGTAGTTCATTCTTACCCGCTAAAACAGGAAAGAATTCCTCACTACCATTGGTATATAGAAATTATTCCTAAAATAACAAAATTCAGCGGATTTGAGTTCGGTTCTGGAATTTATGTAAATCCTACCATCCCTGAAGAATCAGCTAAATTTTTAAGGGAAGCAGAATAAATGAATATATTAATGGTTGCAGCAGAATGTGTTCCTTTTATAAAAACAGGTGGTCTTGCAGATGTTGTAGGAACCCTTCCTAAATATTTAAAACAACGCGGACATGATGTTAGAATAATAATCCCGAAATATCGTTTAATAGACGGAGCAAAATATAATTTAAAAGCTCTTCCGTACAAGTTGTCTGTGTTTGTAGGTAAAGAACAAGAAAATTTCAGAATAAAAACTTGTATGTTGGATGGTAACATTCCCGTATATTTTATAGAAAATTTAAGATATTTTAACAGGCTCGGAGTTTACGGAGATGATTCCGGTGTAGGTTACGGCGATAACAGAGAAAGATTTATTTTCTTCTCCAAAGCTGCAATAGAAGCAACAAAAGCTTTAATGTTCAGACCGGACATTATTCATTGCCACGATTGGCATACCGGACTTATTCCGGCTTATTTAAAAACGACAAATTTAAATGACGGTTTCTTTTGGAATACATCAACAGTATACACTATTCATAATATTGCTTTTCAGGGCAGTTACGATGCCGCATCAACACTTCCGTTGGCAGGTTTTTCCTGGGAAGATTATAAAAGTGACAAATTGGAATTTTACAACACGTTCAACTATATGAAAGCCGGTCTTGCTTATACTGATGTAATTTCTACCGTAAGTCCTACTTATGCAAAAGAAATTCAAGGGCCTGCCGGTAAAGGCATGGAAGTTGTTTTGCAAACAAGAAAGAACGATGTTTTCGGAATATTAAATGGTATAGATTATTCTTATTGGAATCCTGAGACAGATAAAAATATAGTTGCTAATTTTTCTGTAAGTAACTATGAAAATAAAAAACTTTGCAAAAAATATTTGCAGGAAAAATGCGGTTTTAAACAAGATGAAAATGCTTTTATGTTAGGTTGTGTATCAAGATTTGATATGCAAAAAGGTTTTGACCTGATAATGGATACTATAGGCAAACTTATGCAATATAATATTCAAATAGTTGTTTTAGGTTCAGGTGACAGATATATAAAAGACGGAATGTTGTATTTGCAAAGTTTATATAAAGATAAAGTAAGTGTATGTACAGATTATAATGAACCGTTATCGCATCAAATATATGCGGGTGTTGATGCATTTTTAATGCCTTCTAAATTTGAACCTTGCGGACTTAGCCAAATAATAGCATTGGCTTACGGAACGGTTCCGATAGTAAATAAAACAGGCGGTCTTGCCGATACAATAAGTGATTTTTCTACATATAATACAAAAGGTAACGGTTTTGTTTTTGATTTGTATAAAGGTGAGAAATTTATTGATTGTATATTAAGAGCTTACGATATATACAAAAATCAATTTTTGTGGAACGAAGTAATGAAAAATACTTTTGCAAGCCAATACTCATGGGTAAATTCCGTTCAAGAGTATGAAAAGATGTATGATATAGTAGTAAAAAGAAAAACAGCATATAATATATACCAAAAAAATATATGAAGATAAACATTTCGAAAATTTTTAAATATGTTTTAATTACGGCACTAAATATTTTATGTATATTTGTTTTACAGTATTACATAAATTTGCAGGCCGATATATCTAAATCTTTATCGAGTTTAAAAATAGCAATTTTTATTAATGAGTCCGAAGAACATCCGCAGGATGAAATTATTAACAGTATTTCAAATTACGGTAAATTTACAAATATGGAACTTGTAAGTTCCGAAGATTCGGAACATTTTAACAATATAAATCCCGAACTTGAAAGTACTATTCCTAAAGAAGCTATGGTGTTTCCTTCTTTTATTCTAGCCAACGGTATAAATATAAACAATTTGAATGAACTTAAATCTATAAAAAGTGATCTTTTAAATTTTGATTATATAGAAGATGTCGTTTACGATCAAAAAGCATATAAAATGTTTTTTGATAACAGAGCTCTTTTAAACAAATATAAAAAAATTTTTAAGATTTTGTTCTACTTAATAATAATAATTTTTGTCTTGAAAATCTTATTTTTTTCAATAAAAAATTTATACAAAGATATATTGATGGAAATCGGGTTCGGTATCTTATCGGCCCTTTGTGCTTATGCAATAATATGCTTAATAACAATATTTAATCAGGAAACAATTTTTATGTTAAGCGGACAAGTTTTGTATATAATAATTCCTCTTAGTTCAATGATTAGCCTTTTAACAAAAGAATCAAATGTTTAATATCGTAAAATCTCTCATTATTTTAATGCTCATATTGTTTTCCGTGAATGTTTCTTTTACGGATGTCAATTCGGATTTAAATACCAGAAAAAAAGAATTGAACAAATTGCAAACAGATATTTCCAACAAAAAAGCCGAAAAAACGAAGTTGGTTAAAGAAGAAAAAAAAGTAAAAAACGAACTGCAAAAAATATTAAAATCCATAGAAAAAAATGAACATGAATTGAAAAGTTTAAACGAAAAAATTTCAGAAACGGAAAAGAATTTACAGCTTGCTTCCGATGAATATACGGAATCGGATACGAGTAAACAAAAATATGCTCAAATAATTAACGATAAATATTTGTCTTATACAAAATATAAGTTGGTGTCATATTTCGAATATCCTATGGAATTTAAAGTAAAACAAACCGACATAAAAAACGTATCGAAAAAATATCATGTTGCAAAAGATAAAAGTATAACGGCACAATCCGATATAAACAAATATACAAGTGCAAAAAAAGAGTATGAAAAGTTAAAAACCAAACAACAGAGTTTAATGGAAAAAAACAAAAAACTGCAAAAAGATAAAAATGCTTTGTTGAAAACTACTGCAGGTAAAAGAGCTAAAGCCGAACAAGAAATAAAAGAAATGAACAATTCCGAAAAAGCTTTGAAAGCATTGGTGGATAAACTTATTAAAGCAAGCAAAAATCAGGATAAAACAAGAAAAACACCGACTACCAATACAAGAAAAAACAGTTTACCGTGGCCTGTCGACGGCAAAATTATTTTAAATTACGGTAAAAACAAACATCCGGATTTAGATACAAATGTTATAAGTAACGGAATAAAAATAAAAGCTAAAGATAATGCTTCAATAAAAGCTGTTGATGAAGGAACAGTTCTTTTTGCCGGAGATTTCAGAAGTTACGGTAACATGGTTATAGTGGATCATAAAGGTGTGTTTTTCAGTTTTTATTGTCAGTTAAACAAAATATTGGTGAAAGAAAATCAAAAAGTTATAAGACAACAGGAAATAGCAAAATTAGGTAGCGGAGATAAATCTGTTCTTTATTTTGAAATAAGACAGGGGGATGTTGCCGAAAATCCGTTATTGTGGTTAAAAGAGAAAAAATAAATTTTAAAATGCTATAATGAAAGGAAGTATTTAAATTCTATAATTGTGGGTAAAGGGGAACAAATGTTTAAAAATAAAATTAAAGTTTTAATGATAGCTTTATTTTGTTTTGTTTTTCTCGGTAATGTGTATGCCAAATCGGATACGACATACGATGAACTTAGAAAAATGATAGACATAATGGAAATAATAGATAACAAGTATGTTGAAGAAAGAGAAAATAAAGATTTGGTAATAGGTGCAATCAGAGGATTGGTAAGAACATTGGACCCGTATTCTCAGTATATGACCGAAAAAGATTATAAAGATATGAAGACGGAAACTCAAGGTTCTTTTGGCGGAGTAGGAATAAGAATAACAATACAAAATAACGAACTTACGGTTGTAACTCCAATGCCGGATACTCCCGCATATTATGCCGGAATTTTGCCGGAAGATAAAATTATTAAAATAGATGATAAGTCCACTCAAGATATTACAAGTGACGAAGCAGTAAAACTTATGAGAGGAAATCCCGGAACAAAAGTTGTGTTGACTATATACAGACCTTCCACAAAAGAAGAACTTACATTTACAATAATAAGAAAAAAAATAAAAATAGAAACAGTTAAGAAAAAGATGTTGGACGGCAACATCGGTTATATTAGATTATCCGAGTTTAATGCACAAAGTTATAACGATGTTAACAGTATGCTTAAAGAATTAGCAAAAGAAAATTTTAAAGGATTTATATTTGATTTGAGAAATAATCCCGGCGGTCTTTTGGATTCTGCAATAAATATATGCAGTTTGTTTGTTAAAGAAAACAGTTTGGTTGTGTCTACAAAATGTAAAGATAAAACGATGGAACAATATTATTACACTCAGAAAAAGCCTGAATTTGCCAATATTCCTATCGTGGTATTAATCAACAGAGGTTCTGCTTCGGCATCTGAAATCGTTACCGGTACATTACAAGATTATAAAAGAGCATTGGTTATAGGTTCAAACTCTTTCGGAAAGGGTACGGTTCAAACAATTCTTCCGTTATCGGACGGAAGTGCTTTAAGATTGACTATAGCAAAATATTGTTTGCCGTCCGGCAGAATGATATCTCATTCCGATAACAAAAAAGATAAAAAGAATGGTATAACTCCCGATATATTTATAGAAGTATCTCCGGAAACGGAAGGTAAATTGTATATGCAGGCAGAAAGTGAAGATAACCCTAAAGGTAAAGATAAAAAAGAAGAAATTAAAGATGAAGTGTTGGAAACAGCGATAAATATTATAAAGGCAGGCAAAGTAGAGGAATATATAGAAAAACCTTCAAAATATGAACAGGATTTTCCTAAAAAAGATGTTAAAGAAAAAGATGTAAAGGAACAAAATGATACGGACAAGAAAACAGATAAATCCGTAAAAGAAAAATAAAAATGGCAAAAGAAACTAAAAAGAAAAAAAGTAAATTTTTAATAAAAGTATATTTGTTTATATTATTTGTTGTAGGTATAATATTAGGCTTTTCTTATTTGGCTGCAAATAAAACAAATCTTACTGCAATAGATATTCCTTTGGATAATAGTCTTGTTACCGCGCTTACATCAAACGGAATAGAGCAAGAGAATGTTGTTGCTCAGTTTGTAAAAGAAGTAAAAATAGGCGGAGTTTTATGTAACGAATATCATAAGACAATAAAGTTACCGGACAACAAAAAAGCGGAAAATTTTGAGCCTATATTTAAAACCATAGCAAGAAATTTCAAAATAGATTTATCCAGAACAAAATACAAAGATGGTTCATACGAATATTCTTTTTATGATAAGAAAAGAACATATTCTATTGTAACATTAACAAACAAATGAAAATCTTAGCAATAGAAACATCATGTGATGATACATCTTCTTCCGTTGTAGAAAACGGAAACAAGGTTTTATCAAATATAATTTCATCTCAAATTTCAATTCATGCTAAATATAATGGTGTTGTTCCGGAACTTGCATCAAGAGAACATATAAAAAATGTAAATATTGTAGTTGAACAAGCTCTGCAACAAGCAAATATTTCTTTTGAAGATTTTGACAAGAAAATAGATTATATAACTTGCACTTACGGGCCGGGTCTTGCAGGTTCTTTGCTTGTCGGTGTAATGACGGCAAAAACACTATCGTATATTTATAAAAAACCGTTAATTCCGATAAATCATATAGAAGGACACATATTTTCTGCGGCAATAGAAAATAAAGATTTAAAACCTCCGTTTTTGGCGGTTGTTATTTCAGGCGGGCACACTGAACTTGTAATAATAAAAGATTACGGTAAATATAAGTTTTTGGGCGGTACAAGAGATGATGCCTGCGGTGAAGCATTTGATAAAGCCGCAAAAATTTTAGGGTTACCTTATCCCGGCGGACCGATAATCGATAAGTTTGCACAGCAAGGCAATAATGATGCCGTACATTTTACAAGACCTATGATGAAAGGTACTTGGGACTTTTCTTTTTCCGGAATAAAAACCGCTGTACTGAATTATTCAAAAAAAGTTGATATAAAAAAACAAAATATAATTAACGATATTTGTGCATCGTTCAGACAAGCTGTTGCCGAAACTGTTGTTACAAAATCAATTGAAGCTGCAAAAAAGTACGGATTAAAATCTATAGCTTTAGGCGGCGGTGTTTCCTGTAACAGTTTAATAAGAGATATGTTTAAAAAAGAGGGTAAGAAAAACAAAATAAACGTGTTTTTACCTTCGCCGATTTTTTGTACCGATAATGCCGCTATGATAGCTCATGTTGCATATCATAAAGCATTAAAGAAAAAATATGTTTATCCTAATAAAAATGTTGTTTCAATAAAACCTTCTTTGGAACTTGAAAATTGGTAATATCATGTTAAAACTTCCAAAACTTACCATCGGGAATATTAAATTAAAAAATTGTTTAATGCTTGCACCTATGGCAGGTATTACGGATTTACCGTTAAGACAGTTAGCTGTTGACGGCGGGGCGGGACTTGTTTTTACCGAAATGGTATCTGCAACCGCAATGGTTTACGGGGATAAAAAAACTTATAAACTTTTAACCACATCCGATAAAGAAAAAGATATCGTTGCCGCACAAATTTTCGGAACTAAACCGGAAATTATGTCGGAATGTGCTAAAAGAGTTCAAGATTTAGGATACAAAATTATAGATATAAATTTAGGGTGTCCGGCAAAAAAAATTACTAAAGTCGGTGCAGGTTCAAGGCTGCTTGCAAATCCTAAACAAGTTGAAGATGTGTTAACGGCCGTAGTAAAAGCGGTATCGGTTCCGGTAACGATAAAAACAAGAATAGGTTTGTTGCAAGGACAAAATGTTGCACCGGAAATTATCGAAATAGCACAAAATTGCGGAATAAAAATGGTATCTCTTCATGCAAGATATGCCGAGTTTGCTCACAGCGGAGATCCCGATTTGGAAGCATTTGCTTTGGCTTGTGAAAATGCAAAGATTCCTATAGTTGCTAACGGTGGAATTGTTGATATAAAAACAGCGGAAAAATTTTTGAAAATAAAAAATTGTTCCGGACTTATGATAGGCAGGGGAGCAATCGGTAACTACGATATATTTAAACAAATAGAATACTTTTTCGATAAAGAAGAAATGACACCTCCGTCAACAATAAAAACAAAATTAAGATGGTTCAGACAACATGCAATAGATTCTTTGAAATATTACGGTAAAGAAAAAGGACTTGTTGTATTAAGAAAAATTGCACCTTATTATATTAAAGGTTTACCGAATGCTTGCAGTATAAGGAACAGTTTCAACAAAATAACAACCCTCGAAGAATTCGATAAAATTTTTAAAAACCTCGAATAAAAAACAATGCAGAATGTATAATGTAGGATGTACAACGTCGGTAAAATTGCAAAGCAATTTTATTAAATAAGAAGTTTTTTTAAACGTAAAAAACTATTGATTATAAATTTCAGTTCTTGTCGTTTGTCGTTAATTATACATTGTACATTATAAATTGTACATTGTCGTTTTTTATCCTCTCGGATGATACTTTTTATGTTGTTCTTTTAATCTTTCTTGGCTGATATGAGTATATATTTGTGTTGTTGAAATGGAACTGTGTCCCAACATTTCTTGAACGAATCTTATATCTGCTCCGCCGGTAAGTAAATGTGTTGCAAAAGAATGTCTTAAAGTGTGGGGGGTAATATTTTTCATTATCCCTGCTTGTATTGCAATTTGTTTAAGTTGTCTCCAGAATTCCACTCTTGATATAGGTTTATTTAATCTCGTTAAAAATAAATATTCTGATTTTGTATTTTTTCTTACTCTAAGATATCTTTTTAAATACAATTGTGCTTTTTGTCCGAAAGGAACCAATCTTTCTTTGTTGCCTTTACCGAAAATTTTTACGAAACATTCTTCTATGTCTATATTTGAAAATTTTAAACTGATAAGTTCGGATACTCTTAAGCCGGTAGCATATAAAAGTTCAAGCATCGCTCTGTTTCTTATTGAAAGGTTGTCTGTTCCGGAAACGGAATTTAATAATTTTGTAACTTCTTCACCGGTTAACATATCCGGTAAAATCATAGGAACTTTAGGTGCTGTAAGATATATTGTCGGATCAGTTTTTATAAGATTTTCCGCAATAAGAAACTTGTAAAATTGGCGAATGGATTCGATCATTCTGTAAATACTTCTCGGCTTAAAATCGGATGTTTTAAGGTGCCACAAAAAATCGGTTATTTCCAAATGTGTTATGTCTTCGTAATTTATTTTCTTTTCTTCTAGAAATTTCAGGTATGTGTTAAGATCTGTTCTGTAAGCAAGAGCAGTGTTTTTAGAAAGGCCTTTTTCTATTAAAATATAATTGATAAAATCATCAACTCTTTGCATGTTATTGGTTTAAGTACGGATTATTTTTTAATTCTTGTTTTAGTGTTGTAAAAGGACCGTGTCCGGGGCAAATAATTGTATCTTCCGGGAACTTTTTTATTTTTTGTAAAGATTGTATAAGTTCATCGTAATCACCGCCGTACAAGTCTGTTCTGCCTATAGAATTTTTAAAAATTGTGTCACCGGCAAACAAAATGTTATCTATTAAAATACATGTTGAACCTTTACTGTGGCCCGGTGTATGAATAACATAATATTTACAAAACGAAGTTTCTTTTGTTTCTTCTTCATTAAATATAATTTCTGCTTCTTTTATGGTTACGGGTTTGCCTACAATCGTTGAAAAATTTTTGTTTGCATCTGAAAGCATTTCCAAGTCATCTTTGTGAATAGCTAAAGGAATATTGTATTTTTGTCTTATCATATCATTGGAAAGAGTGTGATCAAAATGTCCGTGAGTGTTTATTAAAAGTTCAGGCTTCAGTTTAAGTTTTTCGATTTTGTCGATTACTTTTCTCCCGTCTTGACCGGGATCGATGATGATTGCTTTTTTAGAAGTTTCATCGTAAACTACATAACAGTTTACCTGAAACTCGCCTGATACGATAAATTCCGTTTTCAACATATTATTTGCTTTGTTCTGAAAAAATACTTTTATGTAAAATTAAATAACTTATTCCGGAATACAATGTAAATATTGTTGCTATTAACATTAACCAGTAAGGAGCATGAATCAATATTAAACCTGCAAAATGTTGCCAACCCGTAGCTTCTAACAGTTCGTAAGGTGTAATGTAATAGAACTTTGTAATACCGGAATTTACTACTAAAATAACAAGTATTGTTATAATAGCTATCATTTGAGAAGTGGTTTTTACTTTTCCTGCCATGTTTGCCGGAATAATAATGTTTTTTGAAGCCGCTATAGATCTTAAGCCGGTAATAATGAACTCTCTTGAAATTATACAAATTACCATCCAGGCGGGAACATTTAAAGTGTAAATTCCCACAAACAAAATAAATGCTGAAGTTACCAAAAGTTTGTCTGCTAACGGATCAAGAAATATTCCCAAAGTTGTTATCATATTTTGTTTTCTTGCGATAACACCGTCATAATAGTCCGTTATTGATGCACCGATAAAAACAAACAAAGCAAAAATGTTTGCCCAAAAAGAATCAATTATTACAAGAATAATAAATATTGGTACAAGTAAAACTCTGAGAACTGTCAATTTGTTTGCTAAATTCATAAATAAATCCTTACAATTAAATAAAAACTAATTATACATTATTTTGCAATTAAATCGTAGTCTTTGAAATCTTTTATTGTAACTTTTGTAAATTTGCCTAACTGTATATTTTTGTTGTTTTTTACAATAATTGTGTTATCTATTTCCGGTGCTTGAAAGTATGCTCTGCAATAAACTTTATTCCCCGATATAGTTTCAGGTAACACTTCAAAAGTTTTACCTATCTTGTTTTTGTTATTTTTAACAACATTGTTAAATTGTGCTGATGCAAGAAGTTGCACTCTTTTTTCTATAACTCGTTGAGAAATTTTGTTCTTTATTTTATAAGACTGTGCAAGTTTTTGGTCCGAATAACCGAATATTCCTATATGTTCGAAATAGTTTTGTTTTACAAACGATAAAAGTTCTTTAAAATCCGTTTCCGTTTCGTTGGGAAAACCGGTTATTAAAGATGTTCTTAATGTTATATCGGGAAAATCTTTTTTGATTGTCTCTATAATTTTTCTTGTGTTTTTTGGACGTTTCATGTTCTTTAACACATTGTTACTTATATGCTGTATCGGAATATCGATATAGTTACAAATATTTTCCGTTTGCGATATCGTTTCTAAAAGTTCTTTTGTTATTGTAGACGGATAAGCATACAACAACCTTATCCATTTCAATTGCTTTATTTTTGAAATCTCTTTTAATAGTTTTGCAAGAGAAAGTTTACCATATAAATCTATTCCGTAAGAAGTAGTATCTTGAGCTATTACATTAAGTTCTTGTATTCCGCAATCGGCAAGAGCTTTTGCCTCATTTGTTACGGATTTTATTGTTCTGCTTACAAAATTTCCTCTTAAATTTGGAATTATACAGTAACTGCATCTATGGTTACAACCTTCAGATATTTTTATGTAAGTAGAAGGGGAATTTGTAGATAATACTCTTGTTTTAAAAATATTTACTCCTCCGGCACAAGTTGTATCTGCGAAGAATTTATCTTTTTTTATGAGTTTTACTACTTTGTCAAAATTTCCTGTACCGACATATCCGTCGATAAAAGGATAGTCTTGTTTCATTTTATCTTGTAATAGTTGAGCCAAACATCCCGTAACAAATATTTTTAAATTTTTGTTTTGCTGTTTTAAAAGACCTGCTTGTTGTATTTGATAGTGAGATTCCGCCTGTGCATCTTGTATGAACGAACAGGTGTGAATAACAATAACATCCGTTTGGGATAAATCATTTGTTATTTTGTAGCCTTCTTGCAAAAACAAACCTGCTACAGCTTCAGACTCAACGGTATTTTTTGAACATCCTAATGTGATGAGAGCTACTTTATTGTTTTTCAATATTAATCTCTTTTTAGTGTTATTGTATTTACTTTTGCGTTAGATGCACCTTTGGATATATCCGCGCGTTTATCGTTAAAATAAACTTCTACTCCGTCAATGTTTCCTATTTTAATTGTAAACTCGTTTTTCGTTGTTGTTTCGAAAGTTTTATCTTTGCCTAAAATATCTTCGAAAAGTTTTTTATCATCGCCGATAACTTTTATCCATGTGTCTTCAACGGCTTTTATGTAAAGTTTTTGTTCTGTTTGTTGATTGGAAGAAGATACAACTTTTTGTTCTTTTTGTGTTATTTCCTGTTTAGCGGTTTCTTCAGAAACAGTTGTTTTTTTAGTAGGAATAAGCAAAATTATTAAACATATTACAATAACACCTACAAGTACGTATCCGATATAAATAAAAATTTTTTTATTTGTTTTAAAAAACTCTGTAAACTTGTTTTCCGTATTATCATTGCTCTGTTTGAACAAATCATCTTGTTGCTCCGATTTAGATTGTTCATACAAATTCATAAGTTCGGCAGCATCTAACGATAAAAACTGTGCATAAGTTTTTAAAAAGTTTTTATAATAAAGTTCGGCAGGAAAAGCCGAAACATTATCATTTTCAAGACCTTCGATATATTCTTTTTTTATTTTGGTGGTTTTGTGGACCTTATCTATAGAATATCTTTTTTTCTTTCTTGCCTGTTGCAAAACTTTGCCCGGACCGCTCATAATAAACCTCTAAAGTTCTATAACATCAACATTTTTCGGTGCTGTGAATTTGAATATGTCATTTTTAAAATTATTGTTTGTTTTATAGTTAGTTAATTTTACATCTACAATAAAGTTGTCGTTATTGAAAGAAGTTTTTGTTATTAACGATGAACTTTTACTTACGGTAATAATCATAGTCCACTTTTCTCTTGCATTAATAGGCTTTATGGAAAAAGAATAATCTACTTTTGTTTCTTCTTTAAGTTCTATAATGTAATCTTTTTTCAATGTTTTCCAATTTTGCATAAACTTGAAAACGGAAGTTAATAACATGTCACTATTTATAACATCTTTCCATTTTTCCACTATGGCTTGTCTGTTATCCGGAACAAAAGTTGTAATGTTTTTACCATCAATATACGAATATTGTTTTGTCGGTGTTGTTTGTCCTAAATAAATATAATTCGGCTTTTTATGTTTGAACACACCGCCTGATACAAACTGTTCATCAGTGGAAAGATAAGTTAATGTTTGAGTATAATCCGCCTGCAAATCTTTTATTGCTAAATCTTGCTTTTCCAACTTTGATAAAATGGTGTCTATGTTCTGTTGTTCCGGTGCTTCGCACAAAACTGCAGATACACAGATAAATAATATAACAATAGTTGATACAAATTTTTTAATTATCATTTATTCTTAAATAATCCTCTACTAAATTGTAGTTTATTTCCCAACGATTTGTCCCTTCCGGTTTATGAATAAAGCCTCTGACTTCCAACACACTCAATATATTTGATGCTCTTGCAGAACCTCCGAATTGAGCTTTTAATAAATCTTGCGATATTCTTCTTCTTTCAAGAATAAGTTTTAGTGCCGGAATAAGATCTTTTTCTGCTTTATCTGCTGCCGTAGCTGCTGCCGCTTGGCTTACTTCGGTAACCGGCGGCTCATAAAATTTCGGGAAATCCTGATCTGCTATGAATTTTACTACTTGTTCTATTTCTTTTGAAGAAACAAATGCACCTTGAAGCCTTACCGGTCTTGGTTCGGAAGGAGGTAAGAATAACATATCTCCTTTTCCTATTAAACTTTCGGCACCGATACTGTCTAATATAACTTTAGAATCTACCGCAGATACCGTTTGGAACGATAATCTTGCCGGGAAATTGGCTTTAATCGTTCCGGTTATAACATTTACCGTAGGTCTTTGTGTTGCAAGTATCAAATGTATTCCGACCGCTCTTGCCATTTGTGCAAGTCTTTGAATGGAATCTTCGATTTCTTTTGAAGCAACCATCATCAAATCTGCCAACTCATCTATAATAACAATTATATAGTAATCTTTATCGCCGCCTTCTGCAGCCATTTTGGTATTATAATCTTCAATGTTTCTAACCATGTTACTTGCATATTTTTCGTATCTGCCTTCCATAACCTTAACCAACTTCTTTAATGCATCGGAAGCTTCGTTTGGTCTTGTAATAACATCGGCATCTTCAGCTATACAACATGGATTATATAAGTGCGGAATATCTTTGTATGCTGTCATTTCCACTCTTTTCGGATCTATTAATATGAATTTAACTTCATCGGGTCTTGCTTTATAAAGAATAGATAAAATAATGTTATGTACACCGACACTTTTTCCCGAACCGGTAGAACCTGCAATAAGCAAGTGAGGCATTTTTGCTAAATTGGATATGTATCCGCTGCCATCGGTTTTTGTTCCTACAGCTAAAGTTAATAAAGATTTTGAGTCGTTAAATTCTTTTGTATCAATAATATCTCTTAAACTTACAAGAGATGCTTTAGGGTTAGGAATTTCTATGCCTACTGCCGATTTTTCAGGTACAGGCTCAATTCTTATAGCTGCAGTTTTCATTGCAAGAGAAATATCGTCCATTATGTTCATTACAGACTGCATTTTTACTCCGGGAGCAAGAACAATATCGTATCTTGTAATAACAGGACCCGGAATAATATCTTGTACAACGGCATCTATTTTAAAAGATTTTAATGCTTCTCTTAAAGCTTCGGCTCTTTCTTGAAGTTCGGATTCGTTTATTTGTGTGTTTAAAGAGCCTTCCCTTAAAAGATTTACCGGAGGCAAAGTATAACTAAATGTTTTTGTATCTATTTTTTCTTGTTGAACTATGGGTTTTGGCTCTGCTATCGGTTCCGATTCTTGTACCTGTTCATCTTGTACATCTTCTTTTTCTTCTTCTTGTACTATTATCTTCTTTTGTTCTTGTACTTTAGCTGCTTTCATTTGCTCTTGAACAAAATCATCTTCATCATCTTTTTTATTGTTTTGTCTGCTATCGATTATTCTTGGCTTTTCGGTTTGCTCAAACGGTTCTTCTTCCGTTTGTTCTTTCCTGGATCTGTTATTAACAATTGTAGGTTTATCTTGTTTTTTTGCTTTTCTGTATTCATACCATTGTTTGATATCTTCAATTGTGGATTTTATCACATATTTAATAATCCTTATTAATGATATTCTGAAAAATGCTGCAATAAAAAATATAAAAAGTACACCTACTATAGCTATAGAACCCCAATTGCCGAAAAATTTCAAAAAGAAAGGATACAAAACATTACCTAACCATCCACCATCTTGAAATTTTAAATTAAAAATATTTTTGATCAATGAAAACAATATGGATGATAATGTAACTGAAACTACCGCTAATGCCAAGTCTATTCTTGTTCTTAATATCGAAGAAGTTATAAAATAAAGTATACCAAACCAAAGTAATATGATAGGAATTATATATGAAGAAGCTCCAAAAGAGCTAAACATTATGGTTGATAAAGCTTCTCCTATTATGCCGGTATCACTTGCCGATATTAAGGCATAAAGTAAGAAAAAAGCTATAGCACAACATATACAACCTAATAATAATCGTTTACTTTTTCTATGTTCTTCTAACTGTTTTTTTGTTTGTTTAGCCATAATTTTTACCTATATGTTAAGTTACGGAATATTATAACAAAATATTATAATAAAAAAAATATAGTAGTATGTACATAGTATTTAGATTGTTTAAATGCGTATATTTAAAATTTTTCACAAAAATTTTACAATATTTTAAGGAAAAATTTTCACAAAAAGGCTATAATTTAAAATAGTATATTGGCGAATAAAAAATATATTGAAAAAATAATAAAAATGGACTATAAATTTTATAAAGATTTTGGAGCAAAAAAATAAGGGATCTAAATGGAAGAATTGATTAATAAAAAATCAATAAAGGTTTTATTATCTGTAAGAGTAATTAAGAGTACTCTTGCAGTATTAATATTTTGTAGCATGATAATAAACGGATTTATGCCGAAATCGATAGAGAATAAAGAGAGCATAGCGGCGATAATCGGAGTGGTAGTAAACAACGTGATAGTGGAAACGTTCAAGAGTTGCACCGATACGCTGACGGTGATGAGTAACAAAGTAACAAAAGACTTGTATAAATATTTAAGATTGGGCGAGATGGGAGCGGAAGCGCCGATAAGCAGCGGACAGAACAAAGAAGAAATGCCTGTAAACACGAGCAGTGACAGCGGAATAGAGATAGAGAGCAGGCAGTATAAGGAGTTGGTGTTATATAATGAGGAAGATGAGGCAGTAACGTTATCTGTAGGTAAGATAGCGGAAAGGTTATATAGGTTATACAACAATGTGAAGGTGTGTTGTAGTGTAAGTACGATCATAGGCCTATTATTCTTCATTGTGTTTGTGATAGCAATAAGGAATAGGAAGGGATA
>JAGCCP010000043.1 GCA_017651625.1 Candidatus Ruminimicrobiellum bubulum
CATTGATTAACGAAGCTGTAAAAGGTGCACAATCTGCCGGAGCTATAGTAGAAAAATTTGATTTGTTCAGACTTGAAAAATATACAGGATGTATTTCTTGTTTCGGTTGCAAGAAAGAAAAAAATAAAGGCCGTTGTATTTGCCAAGACGGATTAACTCCAGTACTTAATGCAATTAGAGAATCCGACGGACTTATTATAGGTTCACCGAATTATCTTAGTGAAATGACAGCATCTTTTCGTGCTCTTTATGAACGACTTATATTTCAGAATTTAACTTATAATACAGAAACCCCGTGTTGTAATAATCACAAAATTCCTGTTTTGCTTATTATGACAAGCAATGCACCGGATACGGCATACAGCGGTTTAATTGAAAATTATCGCCAAGTTTTTAATAGTTTTGTAGGTCCGACGGAAGTTTTTGTAAGCGGAGATACTCTTCAACTTAAAGATTATGGTAAGACAGATTGGCCTTGGTCTTTTTTTGATGCAGAGTCAAAACAGAAAAGACACGATACAATATTTCCTTTGGAATGCAAAAAAGTGTTTGATATGGGTGCCTTAATGGTAACAAAATAAATAATATCAATATGAAAAAAATTTTAGTTGCATTAATTATTTTATGTTTGGCAGTTTTAGAAATATATTCTTTAAACAATAAAAATGTTAAAGAAAAAGGAGAACCGCAAATGGCAAATTTTTATGATTTTTCCGTAACAACGGCAAAAGGTGAAGAAATTAAGATGGCAGATTTCAAAGGTAAAGTTGTTTTGATTGTAAACACTGCAACAGGTTGTGGCTTTACTCCGCAATATGCACCGATAGAACAGATGTACAAAGATTATCATTCAAAAGGACTTGAAATTCTTGATATTCCCTGCAACCAGTTCGGAGCTCAAGCTCCCGGAACAGACGAAGAAATTCAAGAGTTTTGTACATTACATTACAACACAACATTTCCGCAAATGAAGAAGTCCGATGTTAACGGAGATAATCAGTTACCGTTATATAAGTATCTTAAAGAACAGCAGGGGTTTAAAGGTTTCGGCGAAGGTAAAATGGCAGGTTTTATGAATCAGCATCTTGCAAAAATAGATCCCGACTTTGAAAAAAACAGTGATATAAAATGGAACTTCACAAAATTTGTTGTAGATAAAAACGGTAACGTGGTTGCAAGATTTGAGCCGACGGAAGATATGACGGTTGTAGAACAATGTATTAAAGATTTGTTATAAGAAATTTATATTGAAATTTGTTATCCGAAGACCTGTTTAAGTATTAAAATTTAAGCAGGTCTTTGTTTTTTGCCCGTTTTTCTTAAAACACAACATATAGGTATTAAAAGCATATAAAAAATCAATATATTGTGTTTTAGGTATTGACAAGCCATAAATTAAAACATATAATCAATCTATAATTTTTGAAACCTTTTGTTGGTGTTTTCATATAAAACTTAATAGGAAATTCCGTTAGAATCGGAAGCACTCCCGGTGCTGTGATAGGGAACGAAAAACTTTTTGAAACAAAGTCACTGCTTAATTTAAGCGGGAAGATAAAGTTTAGTAGGTTATTACCCTTAAGCCAGAAGACCTGCCAGCAAATACATAATATTTATAAGAGTTGTCGAGGAATGACTTTTTATAATTCGAATGGAAACAAGAAACCAGGGTGCCTTTCCATAATTATGTTCAAAATTAACAGAAGTATTAAAATAAAAATTTTAAAAAACAAGGAGAAAATGTAAATGGAACAACTTTCGGTTTTTGATTGTATCGTAAAGAGAGACGGCAAACAAGAAAAATTCAACTCACAAAAAATTCAACAGGCAATTTTAAAAGCAGGTCAGGCAACAAATGAATTCGACGACAAAATCGCTTCGAAATTAACAGTAAAAGTTTTAAGTATCGCACAAGAAACCATTACGGACGGACATCCTACCGTAGAACAAATACAGGATATAGTTGAAGAAGTATTATTGAATTCTCCTTATAAATCTTCAGCAAAGGCTTACATTATATATAGAGATCAACACTCAAAAATGAGAGAAATCGTTTCAAAGTTTAACGTAGACTTGGTTGATCAATATTTATCTAAAGCAGATTGGCAAGTAAAAGAAAACAGTAACATGTGCTATTCTCTTCAAGGATTAAACAATTACATTTCTTCCGAAGTAAGTAAAGCATATTGGTTAAACAAAATTTATACGGAAGATATAAGAAAAGCTCACAGTGAAGGCGATTTACATATACACGATTTAGGAATTTTGGGTGTATATTGTGTAGGTTGGGATTTGCACGATTTATTGGTTACAGGTTTTAAAGGTGTTGCAGGTAAAGTTGAATCCCGCCCTGCAAAACATTTTAAAACAGCATTAGGACAAATAATAAATTTCTTCTTTACATTACAGGGTGAAGCAGCAGGTGCACAAGCATTTTCAAGTTTCGATACATTGCTCGCACCTTTTATTGCATACGACAATTTATCTTATAAAGAAGTTAAACAAGCATTACAGGAATTCTTGTTCAACTTAAATGTTCCTACAAGAGTAGGTTTCCAGTCACCGTTCACAAACTTAACACTCGACTTAAAAGTTCCTAAACACTATAAGGATGAAGCTGTTATCATCGGAGGAAAACCTCAACCTAAAACATACGGCGATTTCCAAAAAGAAATGGATATGTTAAACAAAGCATTTTTGGAAGTTATGCTCGAGGGTGATGCAAAAGGCAGAGTATTCAGTTTCCCTATCCCTACATACAATATAAGCAAAGATTTCGATTGGGATAATCCTGAACTTAAATTGTTGTGGGATGCAACAGCAAAATACGGTATTCCTTACTTTGCAAACTTCATCAATTCCGATATGGATCCGGACGATGCAAGAAGTATGTGCTGCAGATTAAGAATCGATAACAGAGAATTAAGAAGAAGAGGCGGCGGACTTTTCGGTGCATCTCCTTTAACAGGTTCTATCGGTGTTGTTACATTAAATATGCCGAGACTCGGATATGAAGCAAAAACAGAAGAAGAATTTTTCCAAAAATTAGATAAATTAATGACTATTGCTAAAAACAGCTTGGAAACAAAGAGAAAAGTTTTGGAAAAACTTACTGACCAAAACCTTTATCCGTATATGAGTTTCTATTTAAGAAACATTAAACAGAGATTCGGCTGCTATTGGAAAAACCATTTTTCAACCATTGGTGTTGTTGGTATGAACGAATGTTGCTTAAATTTCTTGAAAGAAAACATTGCAAGCCAAAAGGGTAAAGATTTTGCAATAAAAGTATTAACTTTTATGAGAAATACTTTACAAAAATATCAGGAAGAAACCGGAAATATTTATAATTTGGAAGCAACGCCTGCAGAAGGTACTTCTTACAGACTCGCAAAGATAGATAGAAAGAGATATTCCGATATAATATTTGCAAATATGGATGCTGTTAAACAAAATCATCCTCCTTTCTATACAAATTCTACACAGTTACCTGTAAATTATACAGATGATTTGTTCGAAGTTTTGGAACTTCAACACGAAATACAATCATTGTATACCGGCGGAACAGTTCAACACATGTTTATCGGTGAACAAATTACAAACACCGAATCCATGAAGAACTTTATTAAGAAAGCATTTACAAATTACAAATTGCCTTATATGTCTATCACTCCGACATTCAGTGTTTGCCCTAATGACGGATATCTTAACGGTGAAGTAAAAGTTTGTCCTCATTGCGGATCGAATTGCGAAGTATATTCAAGAGTTGTAGGATACTTAAGACCTGTATCTCAGTGGAACGACGGTAAACAAGAAGAATTCAAAATAAGAAAAGTAGCAAATATGTAAAAACAGTTTATAGGGTGATAAGGTTATAGGATTATAAGTTTAACGACGATAATACTAAAAACCTATCACCCCATAACCCTATAATCCAATAACCCAAAAACACGGAGTTTTTTTCATGAGAATAGGCGGATTACAAAAATTTTCATTTATAGATTACCCAAATAAAACTGCAGCCATTATTTTTACTCAAGGTTGCAATTTCAGATGCGCATATTGTCATAATCCGGAACTTGTTTATCCTAATATGTATCAAGTTCCTATGCCGGAAGAACAAGTTTTTGCTTTTCTTGAAAGCAGAAGAAATCAGTTGGATGCCGTAGTAATAACAGGCGGAGAACCGACATTACAACCGGACTTAATTGAATTTATTAAAAAAGTTAAAGCTATGGGTTTTTTGGTAAAACTCGATACTAACGGATCAAATCCGGAAATAGTGAAACAAATAATAGATCAAAAAATAGTAGATTTTATCGCTATGGATATAAAAGCTCCTTTTGATAAATATAATTTAGTTTGCTGTACTCCGGTAAATATTGATAATATAAAATTAAGTATAGAATTAATTAAAAATTCAGGTATAGACTTTTTGTTTAGAACAACTTACGATAAATCCAAATTGTTCGATGAAGATATACGAACAATGACAAAATTCCTTAACGTTGATACCCATTACAAAGTACAGAAATGTAATCCTGTAGTATTGCATTAGACAAGACAGTGTTTCAAAAAATTTTATCTTTATTTTTAACAATATCGTTTTTAATAGTAACGGTAATTCCGCAAGGAGTTACCGCTACTAACATTATTAGCGCTTTTCAAAGTACACAAAACACCTCTTTGGAAATATTAGAAAAAGTTCCTAAAGAAATAGGTAAGATTTTTGAAACAAACATAAAAAAAGATTCCGATCCGAATGTCATATTAATTTACGATATGCATTGCCAACCGTATGCACAAAACAATATATATTCGATAATAAACTATATCAATTCCAATTTTGAAATAGACAAAATATTTGTTGAAGGTGCACCAAACGGAAAAGTTGATACGTCGTCCATAAAAGATATCGATATTGGAACAAGAACAAAAATTTTAAGTAGCATGTTATCAAAAGGATATTTGAGCGGAACGGAACTTTATTCTTATTTATCACAAAAAGACAATTTGTACGGAATAGAAGATTTAAATCTTTATCTGCAAACAGTAAAAGAATATGTTAATATTTTACCTTCTCAAAAGGAATACTTATCTTACATAAAAAAATCCGAAAAAGAATTAGTAAAAGCTAAACAAAACCTTTATACCGCAGACATGAAATTCTTTGAAAAACTATTTTTTGAAGACATAGACTACGATTTAAAAGCCATTGCTAAAATAAAAAGATTTTTAACGGAAAACAATATCGATTTGTCGTCACAATATTCTAATATAGACATATATTTAAAAATCAAAGAATATGAACAAACAGACACAAAAAATTATTATAAAGATTTACAGGCTTTAATAAATATCTGCAAGGATAAGCTTCCTTTCAATATATATTCAAAATTAATAACCAATCTTAAAGATAAACATATAGAAATACAATTGTCTCAAGTGTATGCAAGTATAAAACAATTGTTATCGGAACAAGAAATATCTAAATATAACTATATAGAAAAAATTCAAGATAAACATTTGTTGTTATCGAGTTTCAATATTAAAAACTTTTTAAAAGAAAAAAAAGAGTTATATGACGAACTATCGAAAGAAATATTTAATACAGACTTATTATATAAAACAATATCGCAAACAAAATTTTTGTACACCTTAAAACAGTTTGTTCAACTAAAAATGAGTTACGATGATGTTAATGAATTGTTGTCCAATCCTGACAACATAAATAGTAATGAACAATTATCGGCCATTTTAAACAATGAACATATTAACAAATACTATGAAAATCATATATTGAGAAACAATATATTTGCCCAAAACATTTTAAATACTATCGAAGAAGATACAACAAATATTGTGGTTGTAGGCGGTTTTCATAATGAACTTGAAACACTATTAGATAAAAACAACATTAAATATATAAGTGTTTTCCCGAACGCACAAGCGGGAAATTATAAAATCTATAACAAAATAATGACAGATATTGCTTTATTAAACAATTGTTTGTCGGACGGTCTGTTGGTTTCTGTTTTATCGAACCAAAAACAAGAACAATTTTTGGTATCGTGGATAAAGGAACTACAAAATCAGGGATTAAAAGATTCCGAAATTGTTAACATTATTAAAGATTGGGCTCAAAAACATCCGGAATTTTTTAATAACGGAACAGATGTTAAAGAGACAGTTTTAAAAAATAATAAGTTAAGCATTAAAGGTTGGCTATTAAAAGCAAAAGATTTCTTGAAAAGAGATTTTTCGACATTTAAAACTGCTTTTCTATATAAATATGACGGAAATAATCCCAACGGACTTGACCAAACAACTGTTAATAAAATGGAATCTAATATCAGATATTTCCCTTTTATACAGTTCATGTTGGGATTTGATTTATACAGTTCATTTTCAATGGTATTCATGCAATCCAACGGGTACGGATTACCGTTTATTTCTTTAGTAATGTCGTTACTTGCACCGATATCTTTTGCAACATCGGGTATAGGCGGATTTATAGGAGACAAGTTCTCAAAGAGAACATTAATTATTTTATCTATTTTCGTTCATGCTATGGGTACAATAGCATTTACATTGTCGGGCCTTTCACCGGTATTACTCATAGCATCGCAAATACTTCCTACAATAGGAATTTCATTACTTTCGTTAACATTAAGTCCGTTCTTATATAAATCGTTAGATAATCTCGGACAAAAAGATTCGTTCAAAGAAATTTACGGTTCCAACTTATCATTGTTCTGGATAATAATGTCGGTATCATCGTTACTTGGTGGAGCATTAGCCGCATTAACCGGTCAAATGGCTGTAATAGCAATTGCGGCAATTCCGGACATTGTTATTGCGGTAGGCGCATTGTTATTCACGCACGACGAAAATATAATTGCTTCAAACGAAGAAACAGTTGAAACGGAAAAAACAACTGCACAAAAGAAGAATATAAAAGATTTTGTTAAAGAATTCTTTGCTCCGGTAAAGAAGTTGTCATCGGACAAGAAGACGTTCTCTCTTGCTACATTAAATATTGTTGTAAACAACATGTTCTTTGTTGTATTGTGTTTCTTCTTACAACCTACATTAATGGCAACAGGTATAAATGTAGGACTTTTAGCACCTGTTTATTTTGCGGGAAACTTAATGCAATCTTTAGCATCGCATTTGATAAGCAAAGTAAGTTTTATTGTAGAAAACAAGACAGTAAGAACAATAACTTTTGCTGTATCCGCGGGACTGTTTGCTTTGTTCGCAGCAACGGGTCACCCGATATTCCTGGTTTCCGTATATGTTCTGATGAACTTCTGGCAAGGAACTTCTTCATTAACGGAAGTTTCCGCAGTATATAAAACTTTAGACGATAATATGAGATCTAAGTGGTTAGGATTTAAATCCATGTTCGGTATGATAATTTCAACCATTACACAAATTTCAATAAGCGGATTACTTGCTATCGGCCTTTCGAACAACGTTATTATTGCCGCCGCAGTAGGTATTATTACAGGTGCATCGTTCATAATCCCGAAACTTATCGGCAGAACGGAAAAGAAAGAAAATGTTTTGAGCGAAGATTTGGATATAGGTATCGAACAAATAAGAACAATGTTATCTTGCGCATAATTTATCATCTTAAATATTCAATTTCAATGTTTTGCACTATTGCAATTCTAATTTGATAAAATAATAAAGCAATAATTTTATAAAAGGGTGATTTATATTATGAAAAAAATTTTAGGGATTATTTTGTTATTAATATTGTTGGGTTGTATTGTCATAAGTTGTTTAGGTATTCTATATTTTCGAGCTAACGATGTTGGCAACTGGAAAAATATAGCAGCAGTATCTGCAGGTAAGTTTCATACAGTAGGTTTGAAAAAAGATGGAACCGTAGTTGCTGCCGGTTGGTGGCTTTTTGGACAAGGACAATGTAAAGTTAAAGGTTGGAAAGACATAGTGGCAATATCTGCCGGTGCTTATCATACAGTAGGATTAAAAAAAGATGGAACCGTAGTTGCTGTTGGTTGGAATGAAGAAGGACAATGTAATGTTAGTGATTGGAAGGATATAGTAGCAATATCTGCCGGAGACGCCCATACTGTAGCTTTAAAGAAAGATGGAACCGTAGTTGCTGTTGGTTACAATAAATACGGACAATGTAATGTTAGTGATTGGAAAGATGTAATAGCCGTTTCTGCCGGATACTACCACACTGTGGGTCTAAAAACGGATGGAACGGTAGTTGCTGTTGGTCATAGTACAAATGGACAATGTAATGTAAGCGACTGGAAAGACATAGCAGCAATATCAGTTGGTAATACTTATACAGCAGGATTAAGGAAAGACGGAACAGTTGTTGCCGTTGGTTTAAATAGGTTTGAAGTACACAATATTGAAAGATGGAAAGATATAGTGGCAATCTCAGCCGGTACCAATCACATTGTAGGATTAAGGAAAGATGGAACGGCAATAGCCATTGGTTATAATGAGTATGGACAATGTAATGTTAATGATTGGAAAGATATAATAGCGATTTCTGCCGGAAAAGATCATACGATAGGCTTAAAGAAAGATGGCACGGTAATATATGCCGGTAAAAATATTAGTGACTTAAATTCTATTCTAAGGATTATTGTTTATTTATATAATAACATTAGAGATAAAAAAAATATATCGGCAATCTCAGCCGGTTATAATCATACGGTAGGATTAAGGAAAGATGGAACTGTAGTGTCTGTTGGTGAGACCAGAGATGGACAGCATAATGTTTATAGATGGAAAAACATAGCAGCAATATCTGCGGATGGTCTTCACACGGTAGGTTTAAAGAAAGATGGAACGGTGGTTGCTGTTGGCGGTAATATATTTGGCCAATGTAATGTAAGTGGTTGGGATAACATAGTGGCAATCTCAGCCGGAGATTTTCATACAGTAGGTTTAAAAAAAGATGAAACAGTAATGGCTACCGGTCACAGTGAATATGGACAATGTGATATTGAAAACTGGAAAAACATAATAGCAGTGTGTGCCGGTGGTGTTCATACGGTGGGATTAAAGAAAGATGGAACAGTAATTGCTACCGGTAGTAATAAGCAAGAACAATGTAATGTAAGTGATTGGAAAGATATCGTAGCAATCTCAGCCGGAGATTTTCATACAGTAGGATTAGAAAAAGATGGAACCGTGATTGCTGTCGGTAATAACAAATATGAACAGTGTAATGTTAACAGTTGGAAAGATATATCAGCGATTTCGGCAGGTGGATTTCATACGGTAGGATTAAAGAAAGATGGAACGGTCTTTGCTGTCGGTGATAACAAGTATGGTCAATGTAATGTAAGTGATTGGAAAGATATAGCAGCAGTTTCTGCCGGATACTGCCATACGGTGGGTTTAAAGAAAGACGGAACAGTAGTTGCCGTTGGTGATAATAGAAGTGGTCAATGTAAAACTCAAAAGATGTAAACAATATAAATACTACAAAGATTCGACTTCATGCCACTCGAATTTAGTAAAACAGTTATTTTTTAAGGTGATTTAAATGAAAAAATTTTTAGTAATTGGTGTATTATTTATATTGGTAATTAGTACACTTTTAGGTTGTTATTTTTATTTACGTAACAATATCGGCAGCTGGAAAGATATCGTAGCGATTTCGGCAGGCCAGTATCACGTTGTAGGTTTGAAGAAAGATGGGACTGTTGTTGCTGTCGGTTGGAAAAAAATATTCAAGAACGGAAACGGACAGTGTAATACCGATAGTTGGAAAGATATAACGGCAATTTCGGCAGGTAATTTTCATACGGTAGGATTAAAGAAAGACGGAACTGTTGTTGCTGTTGGTGATAACAATGACGGAGAATGTGAGGTTGATGATTGGAAAGACATAGTAGCAATTTCGGCTGGCGGTTCTTATACAATAGGATTAAAGAAAGATGGAACAGTAGTTGTTGCCGGTAATAATGATAATAAAGAAAGTTGTAATGTCAATGATTGGAAAGATATAGTAGCAATTGCGGCAGGAGAAAGTCATACAATAGGATTAAAGAAAGACGGAACCGTTGTTGCTGCCGGTTATAATTTAAATTTGCAATGTAATGTTAGTGATTGGAAAGATATAGTAGCAATTTCGGCTGGTCTTCATAATACCATAGGATTAAAGAAAGACGGAACCGTCGTTGCTGCCGGTTTAAATAAGCCCGAATGGTATACCGTTAGAAATTGGAGAAATATAGTAGCTATATCCGCAGGTGGCGGTCATATCGTAGGATTGTCGAAAGACGGAACGGTCTTTGCTGTCGGATATAACGAGTACGGACAGTGTAATGTTGATGACTGGAAAGACATCGTAGCAATTTCAGCCGGTACATATAATACCATAGGATTAAAAAAGGACGGAACAGTTGTATGTGCAGGCAAAAAAGTTAGTGACTTGGATACTTTAATAGATATTCGTTCCTTCAGAAAACACAATGCAGAATATAGAGATTTTATAGTTGCAATTTCGGCAGGCGGTTCTCATACAGTAGGATTGAGTAGCAGTGAAACTGTAGTAGGTGTAGGATCTTTTATAGATAAATTTACCATTTATAAATGGAAAGATATTATAGCGGTATCTGCCGGGTTGGACACTATAGTGGGATTAAAGAAAGATGGAACGGTCGTTGCCGTTGGTTATAATGCATGTGGACGAGATAATGTGAACAATTGGAAAGATATCGTAGCAATCTCTGCCGGTGGACTTCATACGGTAGGGTTAGAAAAAGACGGAACTGTAATAGCTGTCGGTAATAACAAATATGAACAGTGTAATGTTAACAGTTGGAAAGATATAGTAGCGATTTCAGCCGGTGGATTTCATACGGTAGGATTAAAGAAAGACGGAACCGTTGTTGCCATCGGTAGTAATGGACAAGGTCAATGTAATGTTGACAATTGGAAAGATATAGTTGCAATTTCAGCAGGTATGTTTCATACAATAGGATTAAATGAAGACGGAACCGTCGTTGCTGTCGGCAATAATAAATATGAACAATGTAATGTTGGTGATTGGAAAGATATAGTTGCAATTTCAGCAGCCGGTGCTTATACCGTGGGATTAAAGAAAGATGAAACGGTTGTTGCCGTTGGTGATAATAGATACGGGCAATGTAATGTTGGTGAATGGAAAAATATAGTTGCAATTTCTGCAGGTGGCGGTCATACGTTAGGATTAAAAAGATTTGGGACAGTACTTGCTGTTGGTGATAATGAAAACGGACAATGCAACACTAAAAAGTTTTTTAATAAAATAAAAACAATGTATTAAAAAGCTTGACTTATAGTTGCTCGAATGCGGTATAATGGCAAAATATTAATTTTAAAAAGGCGGTTTTATGAAAAAATTTTCGTTATTATTATGTTTCTTATTCTCTGCTACAACGATTTTTGCAAGTGATGTAAGTTTAAGTTTGGAAAAACTTTTTGAACAACAAGATACCATTACAACAACACAAAAAGTAACAAATCAAGATATAGAAAAAGTTAATCCTATTGAAGCTCTGGAAGTTTTAAAAAATGTTCCCGGTGTACTTGTTCAAAAAACAGGGGATACAGGAAGAACAGATCCTTCAATAAGAGGATTCGGTGACAATTGCAGAAGAATAGTGGTTTTAATTGACGGTAAACCTGAATTTATGTCATTATTCGGCTGCGGAGTTTCTCATTCCATGCTTGCCGGAAACATAGACAGAGTAGAAATAACAAAAGGTCCGGACGGTGTTTTGTATGGTTCCGGAGCACTCGGAGGAGTAATAAACATAATAACCAAAACTCCTACAAAACCGCTTGAAGGCAGCATAGACGTATCTTTCGGTTCATTCAACACACAAAATGCTAAAGTGTATGTCGGAGGATTACAAAGTAACATATTATACGAAGTTGCAGCAAACAAAATAACAAGCGATGGACATTTACCGAACTCACAATATAATGCCACGGATTTATATGAAAAATTGGGATATATTTTTAGGGACGGTTCCTCATTAATTTTCGAAGCAAAACAATTTCAAGGAGTAAAACATGAACCTGAGGTAAGAAAACAGAACGGAGATCCGGTTTATGGAGATAATTACTGGGAAGATTATCACAGAAATTCATACCAATTAAATTTCGATAAGTTTTTTTCCAGAGGACATTTATCCATCAGAGGATATAGAAACGACGGAGATCATAAATTTTCAAACAATTGGCATTCAAAAGACAGTTTAACCGGTGCAATGGCAAACTACGATTGGGAAATAGGTGATGATAACTTATTAAAAATCGGTGCAGATTATAAACAACAAGAAGGAGAGCTATTATCAACCAACAGCAGTAGTATGTATCTTGGTTCTTGGAAACTTTACGAATACGCCTTTTACGCTTTAGATAAACACAACTTTACCGACAAATTAACGGCAGTTGCAGGTGTAAGATATAACAACAATGAAATTTCAGGTGAACAGTTTGTTCCGAGAGCAGGATTGGAATACAGCTTTACCGAAAGTTTCTTAGTTAAAGGTTTATACAGCAGAGGTTTTAGAAGCCCTTATTTAAATGAACTTTATTTAGTTAAAGCAAGAAATGAAGATTTAAAAGCGGAAATTGTAGACAGTTATGAAATCGGCACAGAATTTAAAACTGATGATTTTATTTTTAATGTTACCGGTTTTGTTATGAAGGGAGATAATTTAATACAACGAGTTCCTCCTCTTAAAAATGTCGGGGAATACGAATTTAAAGGTGTTGAATTGTATTTAAGTTATTTTTTCAACAAATTTGTTGATGCACAAGCCGGATACACTTATTTTGATGCCGGAGAACATACACAAGGAAGACCGCAGGATAAAATAGATTTGAACGTAAATTTTAACATTAGCAGATGGAGTTTAGCATTGAACGGCATGTATGTAGGAAACTATTATGCAAAAGATGAAAAGCAGGATAGATTAGACGATTTTGCCGTTGTAAGTGCAAAATTATCTTTTGCCGTAAACGACAACATAAAATTATTTGTTGACGGGGAAAATTTAACAAATCAGGAATACGAAATATTTTTAGATAGAGAAGCTGATGGTTATCCTATTACAAAAATGCCTGGCGCTGCAGTTTATTTCGGTACACAGATAAAATTTTAGTGTAAACTTATAAAATTTTATATAATAAATCTACTTTAAAATAGGACTTTTGTTATGAGACAACCACACGGACAAAATTTTTTAGTAGATAAAAATATTGCACATAGAATAGTTGAAAGTGCAGATATACAAAAAACCGATATCGTTATAGAAATCGGACCGGGAAAAGCTGCTCTTACCGATATTTTAAAAGATTATACCGACAACTTAATTGCCGTTGATATAGATTCAAATTTGGCACAAGCACTGCAAGCAAAATACCGGGATAACAAAAATATTACGATAATAAACAGAGATTTTTTAAAATTCGATTTACCGGATACAAAATTTAAAATAGTTGCTAACTTGCCTTACAACGTTGGAACAGCAATTGTTCAAAAATTTTTGCCGAATAACAATTTTGTTTCCGCGGTAATAATGTTACAAAAAGATGTTATTACTCGTCTTATAAGTAACGAGGGAACAAAAGATTACGGATACATTTCCTTATTCAGGCAATATTATGCGGATTGTGAATTTTTGTTTGATGTTCCACCGGGATGCTTTAATCCGAAACCGAAAGTTATGTCGGCAGTAGCAAAATTTTATAATAAGTATCCGCTGGAGCCCAACATAAAACTTTTTCCGTTAATAAAACATTGTTTTACCATGAGAAGAAAAACAATGTTAAACTGTTTATCGACCTTTTTAAAATTGGACAAAACAGAAACGGCAAAAATTTTAGCAGACAGCAATATAGATGTAATGCTCCGTCCCGATAAGTTAACTTTAGACCAATACAGAACACTGGCAGAAAAATTATAATTTAATTCCTCAAACTATAAACTTGTAAACTTTAAGCTATAAGCTGTTTTTTATTTTTTTTCTAATTGATCGATTTTTTCTTTGAGTTTTCTTTGTTCGTTAAGAACATACTTCATTGCATCTGCAACAGGATCGGGAAGTTTGGCATGTTCCAATTTGTTAATTTCATCTTGAGTATTTCCCATACTTACTCTTGCAGGGATACCTACTGCCGTAGCATTTGCCGGAACACTATGAGTTACAACCGAAGCTGCACCTATTCTTGCATTGTCTCCTATTGTAATTGCTCCCATAACGATAGCATTTGAACCGACAATAATATTGTTGCCCAAAGTAGGATGTCTTTTTGTTTTTTCTAATGATGTTCCACCTAAAACAACACCTTTATATAACAAAACATCGTTACCGATTTCGGTAGTTTCCCCTATAACGATTCCCATACCATGATCTATAAAGAATCGTCTTCCGATTTTTGCTCCGGGATGAATTTCTATACCGGTAAAAAATCTTGTTATGTGCGATAATAATCTTGCTATAAAGAAGAACTTGTGTCTCCACAAATAGTGTGCAAACCTGTGCGACCATATAGCATGCAAACCCGGATAGCATAAAACAACCTCTATCCAAGATCTTGCCGCAGGATCTTTTTGAAAAACAGTTTGAACATCTTCTTTTAATAATTGAAATTTACCCATAAGTTAATTATACAAAAAAATATCTTCTTTTGTATATTAAAAAAATATGTTAAAATATGAGATTATGAGATATATAAAAAGTTTGTTTATCACATTTGCATTGATTTTCTTTTCTTATGCGAATGCACAAGCCTTTTTTTCAAAAGATGACATAGGTTCAACAACAGCACAATTTTTAAAGCTCGGTATCGGCGCAAAAAGTGCCGGTATGGGAAATGCCGTTACAAGTGTTTATAATGGAACCGATGCTATTTATTGGAACCCTGCAAATTTAAACTATGCAGAGAAAAAAGAACTTTCTTTTTCTCATGCTATATGGTTTGAAGACGTAAATTACGAATGGCTATCTTTTGTTTTGCCTACCGCCGAATACGGAGTTTTCGGATTAGGCATGCAATATGTGTCTTACGGAAGCATAGATAAAATCGATAATCAACAAATCTCAGACGGATCAATCTCTCCTTTAGATATGGCATTATATTTATCTTATGCTAACTTTAGCGGAAATTTGGATTTCGGTTTAAATTTCAAATATATTTATTCAAAAATTGAAAAGTCTGCATCTGCAATAGCATTAGATTTGGGCGCAAAATATAATTTAACTGATAAAACCGCCATCGGTGCTGCACTTACAAATTTCGGTACGGAAATGAAATTCGATAAAGAAACAGAATCGTTACCTTTGTTATTTAAAATAGGTGCTTCACATTATATTATCAAAGATTGGCTTGTTTCTTTAGATTTAAATTTTCCTAATGATAACGAAGTATATGTTAATTTCGGAACCCAATATAATGTTGAAATAGCAGACAATTTGGATTTTGCTTTAAGAGTCGGTTATGAAGGCAGAAACAAAGATGTTCCCGGATTTAATTGGATAAATCTCGGGTTCGGTTTGGAATATTTGGATTATGTGTTTGATTATGCTTTTGTTCCTTACGGAGATATAGGAATGACCCACAGATTTTCTTTTAGTATAAAGTTCGGTAAAACGGTGGAAAAAATCGATACTTTGTCACCGAAAGAAACACCTTCTACAGAAACACAAACAGAAACAAAAGAACCGGAAAAACCTGTAGAAAAAGTTGATACACCGACACAACAAGAACAAACTCAGCAACAACCGGAAACAACGAAAGTCGATAAACCGGCAGAAAAAACTGTTGCTGCACAACAACAAACAAAAAAAGTTAATACAAAAGCACAGGCAGGGAAAAAATGATTATAGGATTGACAGGGTCGTATTGTTCAGGTAAAGATACAGTCGCAGATTATATTGTTAAAAATAACGGATTTACACACTTTTCGTTATCTGACGAAATAAGACTTTTAATGAAAGAGCAAGGTATAGAACCTACAAGAGAAAATTTAATTAAGTTCGGAACACAATTAAGACAAGATAACGGTAACGGAGTTTTGGCAAAATCCGTTATAAAAAAGTTTGAAGACGGTAAAGATTATTGTATTACTTCCATAAGACACAGTGAAGAAGTAAAAACATTTAAGGCAATAAAAAATTTCGTTCTTATAAATGTTGATGCTCCTCAAAAAATAAGATTCGACAGAATGCAACAAAGAAAAAGACCTGGTGATCCTCAAACATTGGAAAAGTTCATAGAACTTGAACAAAAAGAATCACAATCTTCGGGCTCGGGTCAACAAGTTGCATTGTGTTGCAAAATGGCAGACCTTGTTTTTGTTAATGATACAAACGATATAAATTTACTTTATGGCAAGATAGATAATCTTTTAAAAGATTTAAAATCAAAATATCATGAATAGTACAGATGTTATAGTAATAGGAGCAGGAGCTTCGGGTCTTATTGCTGCAGGTATTGCCGCACAACAAGGAAAATCCGTTCTGTTACTCGAAAAAAAAACTCGTCCCGCAATAAAACTTTCCATTACAGGTAAAGGCAGATGTAACGTTACAAACAGCGCTGATTTACAAGAATTTGTTACCGAGTTCGGTAAC
The DNA here is from genome assembly GCA_017651625.1 of Candidatus Ruminimicrobiellum bubulum. Lineage (GTDB taxonomy): Bacteria > Elusimicrobiota > Endomicrobiia > Endomicrobiales > Endomicrobiaceae > Ruminimicrobiellum > Ruminimicrobiellum bubulum. The sequence continues at coordinate 16,638 of JAGCCP010000043.1, forward strand.
AACGGCAAATTTTTGTATAGTGCATTCAGCAAATTTTTTAATACCGACACCGTAAATTTTTTTGAAGAGTTGGGAGTAACTTGTAACTTGGAACGAGGCGGAAGATATTTCCCAAAAAGCAACGATGCTCACGATATAGTAAATGCTTTAATAAAATTTGTTAAAAATAATAATGTAAAAATTATTACAAATAGTGAAGTAACAAAATTTATTTTTGAGAATAAAAAGATAACAAGTGTTTTATTAAAAAACGGAACTTCTTATTCCGCAACTAAATTTGTTTTAGCAACCGGCGGAAAATCTTATCCTTTAACCGGTTCAACCGGCGACGGATACAATTTGGCAAAAAGTGTAGGGCACACAATAATAAAACCGCAACCTGCACTTGTTCCGCTTGTATGCGATGATAAAAATCTAAAACAATTAAATAAATTAAAACTTAAAAATATAGAAATATCTGTTTTGGCAGATAATAAAGTTATAAAAAAATTGTTTGGAGAAATAGAATTTACGATTTTCGGGTTAACCGGTCCTTTAATTCTTACGGTAAGTTCGCAAGTGTTTTCTTTGCTTGAACAAAAAAAATCCGTAGAAATATCCGTAAATTTAAAACCGGCTTTAGACGATAAACAATTAGATGACAGACTTATAAGAGAATTGAATAGTTTTGGAAATAATCCTGTAAGAAACATGTTAAAAACTCTTTTACCTATACAGATGATAGAACCGTTTATGGACAAAAATAATATAAAATGGACAGAATCTTGTTCCGCAATAAACAAAGAAAAAAGAAAAAAAATATTTGATGGTTTAAGAAGCATGAAATTCAAAATTGTTTCTACAAGGCCGATAGAAGAAGCTATCATTACAAAAGGTGGAATATCATTAAAAGAAGTGGAACAAAATACAATGAAATCTAAATTAATAGAAAATCTTTATTTTTGCGGGGAAATTTTAGATATCGACGGACCAACCGGCGGATTTAATTTACAGGCAGCATTTTCTACCGGATATTTGGCCGGAAAAACGGAGGAATAGAGGGATATTATATGAGTCATTTTGAAATTATAATGTTGTTATGTTTTGCAAGTGCATGGCCTTTTTCAATTTATAAAAGTTATACGTCCAGGCAAAATGCAGGTAAAAGCCTTTTATTTATGTATGTTGTAGAAATAGGATATGTTGCTGGTTTATTACACAAATATTTTTACAATATGGACGGCGTTTTTTATTTATATTTATTTAATTTCTGTTTAGTGTTAATAGATATTTGTTTATATTACAGAAATTTGTTAATTGCAAAAAAAATTATATAATGAGTATAAATTAAAGTTTTAGGAGAAAAAAAATGAGTAGAGCACAAATGATATATTTTATAGCTTATTTTATAGCAAATTTTCTTGCTATAGCTTTTTCATCAAAGATAGTAAACGGTATTCACTATGACACAATAAAATTATTCTTTTTCTCGATTATTATAACTGTTTTCCAGTTTGCATTAGCACACTTTTTACCTCTCGATATAATTTTAACCATTTTCATTTATCCTATTATATACATGTTCGCAATTTACATTTTCGCAAAAATAACGAAACTTCTCCGTGTCGACGGTTTCGGCGCATCAATAAAAGCGGCACTTATAATGGTTTTCTTCCAAATTTGTGTAAAATATGCTTTTGAATGGAAATTAGTAGATTATTTCAATATTTAGAATCTATACTATTTTAGACATTTCTGCTTCGGCAATAAGATTATAAATATCTTCTATTTCTTCTACTGTCATACCGTATTTGCAGTAAGCGGAATAATATCCGGCTGAAGCAACCATATTCATAACATATATTTTGTCTCTGCTTCCTCTTGTTTGTACGGGAACACAATCTTTTAACGTAATTTCTTTCTTTATCGGATAATCTACATACACTCCGCTAATATCACCATTATTAACCAGTTTATCGCTGTCTGTTTTTCGAACATAAACAGTTCTTTTTTCATCTAAAGGATATCTTACTTCTATCATACCGTTCATTGCTCTAACATCACAGTTTGAAAGTTTTAACGGAAAAGAAAAACCTGCAATAAGTGATGCTTGTTCAAAATCGGTTCCGCAATCTGTCCAAGGGTTTGCCATACCTACAAAAGTCGGTTGCTTTTCAGCTTTTTTAGCAAAACAGCTAACAAAAACAACAAATGTTAATAATAAAAATATTAGTTTTTTCATAATGCCCTCTTTTTATAATAACTTCAACCTTATTGTCGTTGTTTACCCTCAAAGGATTTCAAGACTTTAAATTATAACGAAGTATTTGGCGAATGGAGTGTACGTAAAGTACTCGATTGAGCCAAATACAAAGGTATAATTTAAAAGATAAATCCGTTTCTCCCATAAACAATAATTATATTATGCCGCCGACAAAATAGCTTTAATATTTTGTATCTCTTCACCATTCGTCAATATTTGTGCAATATTAACTTCCGGTACATCTATAGCAAGCAATTGCAATAAATCTGCTAATGCCAACGCTTTATCTTGAGGTTTAGTTTCAGAATTATTCACAGTCTCGAATAGTATATTTATTTGTTCTCTTAAATGACGATTGCTGTCTGTATCGGACAAACCGTCAATTTCTACACCCGCAACTTGTTCCAAAGCTTTTATATAAGGAACCTCTTCTTCTCTATAAAGTTCTTCTACTTCTACACCGGATTCAAAACACAACAACCTTGCTTCAACAAGTGCCAAAGCATAATTTTCAAAATCGTCCGTATTGGAATATTCTTTTTTAACATATTTTTTAAATTCAGAAGTTTCGAGAATACCTTGTATTATAGCACCGAACTGTTTTAAAACAATTTGTCCTTTTTGTTCATTTTTATAGTTGATTAACACATTTAACAGTTCACCTTTTACTATAGGGGTTTCGGCAAGTTTTATTTCTCTTGTTGCACCCGATAAAGATTTATAACTTACGGAAACATTTAGTGCTTCTTCCAGTAATTTATTATCAACAGATTCTCCTTTTCTTATTGCCGAAAGCAACTTATAGAAAATGTTTATATTTTCTCCTTGCACATAATATCCTTTTTCTGCAGCATCGAGTCTGCCTTTATCCACAGCCTCCGTTAAAGTGGCAGCAATACGACTTCTGTTACCAAGCCTTGCACGTAAAAATTTTACCGGATTAAAACTAAAACCGTCATCAGAATGTTCGGCAAAATCTACAAGCCAACCCGGCATTATAATTGTTTGTGCTTTTTCAAATCTCTTTATCACATCTGCTACATCCGACGGTATTATACTATCGGGAGATATTGCGTTCTTATCCACATAAAACAATATTGTTGCATCTTCCGGATAAGTACGTTTATCATTCATATCCGATAACATAACATTTACTATATCTTCGTTTTTGAAGTTAAAATCCGACATTTTATTTTCTGTATCAAACTGAACACCGATATAACCTGAACGAGTTAAAACATTTAACGCTTTTTCAATATTTTGTACCGATGTTTCAACGTTCTGCACTACAGCAACATCTTTTGTATCAATTTTTTCAAATCGTAAAATCACACCTTCAACAGCAACGAATTCATTTTCATCTAAAATATATTTTGAAGCAGACATCTTTTCGATTAAAGAAGAAACATCGGAATTCATATCTGCATTTGTAATTTCATGAGTAAGTATTACCCTAATATTATTATTATGAGCCTGTGCAACCAAAGACCTTAAGGTATCTGTGTCCAAAAGACTTGAAACCACTATTGTATCGAAATTTTTATCTGCGGTTTCGGCAACTCTGTTCCGTATAGATTCAGCAGAAGAAAGTTCATCTTCAAAAATATAATCCATATTTACAGGCATTTTTTTCATCGCTTTTACACGTTCTTCGCTTCTTGCAGATTGTAATGCTATTTCAATATTTTCATATATCGGCATTTCGGGATTTACCGAAATTGTTTTATCTAATAAACGTCCAAGCAAAACTTTCCCTCTTTCGTCTTCTTCAACTCTTTCTTCAAATATAATACGTCTTGTACCGTTATTACTTAAAGCATCGAAAATATCGGTAGAGTCGGCATTTGAAAGAATTGAAGTAAAATATACATCAACATTTTCGTCAACTGACATTTTTACCGTTGTAAACCCAAGAGAATCATCTCGTTTTACATTTTCCGGAAATAGATTATCATCAACATAGTTTGCTATTACCGCAACTTTAACACCCATAGCGGATAGTTCTTCTGCTCTGCGACGAACAAAGCCGTTATATTCGGATGTGTTTATTACATAAGTTGTTGTATCAAATTTTTTTATTTGTCTTTTTATTGTAAATATTCTTACATGATTTTTTATTTGTTCAATAAAAGAAAAAATGAAAGCTTCAACATTATTAAGCATATGTAAAACAGTGTTTACAATTTTCCCGGTTAAAGTTGTACCGCCTGCAAGAGCAGTGGCTTTTATTATAAATGCCAATCTGTTTTCCATAGAAAGACGTAAATCTTTGTTCCCGTTTATATATTGTCTGTGTTTTTCGAGGAATTCTTTTTGAGTCATTGTTCCGCTTACAATCGACATCATATCACCGAGCTCTGAAAAAGGGGCAACAAAAATTGAATAAATTGTAATTAATGCATTTTTCAAAGGTGCCGATTTTATGTTTTCAATAAAATTCGGATATGATACTGTAAGAGCAGTTTTTAAAGGTATATCTTCACCTTCTTGCTCATCTCTTTTATATAAGATGACAGCTTCACCCGGCGAAACAACATATATATTATCGTAGACTTCGTTTCCTTGTTCTGAAAGGTCCAAATCTCTTGTAGAACAATAAACTCGCCATGGACCTGTTCTTACGGAAGAAGGAAGAGTCCAAACAATAGGAGTGTCCGACATGTTCATTAAAACAACAGTATCGTCATCATAAATACCATAATCTTGCAGATGGTCTCCGGAAATCATAAAACCGAAATGTTGTTCTTGCCAATCTTTAGGTTGTGCTTCTCCGCCTTCCGGATGTAACCATGCGATATCTTTATCACCATGTTCATTTACCACTTTACCCGATAACGGTTTATATTTGGAACTATCTAAAGAAGGATGTTCCGAACGATATTTTGCAAGTGCACCCATATATTTTGATAACTGTGCTTGATCATCCCAACGCATATTTAAGTATTCGTTACTTTGATTATACGGATTATTGTTTCCATGCTGTGTTCTTAAAAATTCGTCTCCCATTGAAAACATTATGGGACCTTGGCAAAAAGATAAAATGGTCATGGCTGCAGCAACATATTCGGCTATATGTTCATTATCGTACCCCAATCCCATACCATATTCGTTAGGTCCGTCGTTATTACCCCATCCGTTATCAAAATTGTCTTTTTCACGTACAGCCAAAAGTTGAGCATAGGGATGGCCATCGTGTGAATCCATATAATAAACGTAAGGTTGTGCTCTGCTGCCTATTCCGTTAGGATCGGCAATAGCCGAAGCAAGTGCTCCCGGACCTGAACGGCCCATTATAAAATTACGTATTGCTTCTCTTATTCCGCTGTTCCACGTAAAAATATCTCCGCGGAAATCGTCCGTATAATAAGAACGTACACCTTTTGCACCGCCTGTTGCCATATACCCTTCCGCAACTACATCTATACCTTCTTTTTCTTTTATATCCGAAAGTATCGGGCTATCGTAAAATATTTGCATATATTCGGATGTCGGATCAAATTCTCTTGTTTCCTCGTTTCTTGCCGCAGCTGCCATTAAATCGTGTCGGAACAAACGTACACCTAAAAGAGCATACATCTCTTTATATTTTGTCATCATATTAAGTACTACCGGATTGTTGGTATTGAAAGCATTTCCGCAACCGGAAGCATCATCGTAACCGGCTTTATCGTAAGGATTAAGCAAATAGTAAGTAGAATTATCTAAAAGCCTGTAACATAAAGACGGATCTGTTTGGGCAGAACCTTCTCCGGTATGGTTATCAACGACATCCATTCCGAAACGGATACCCTGCTCACTTAACTTTCCTATAGTTTCTTTTAAAGTTATTAGATCTTCTTGCGGTCTTAACGGATCACCGAAATCGGGATTTAAAGCAAAAAATGTTACGGTTTGATAACCCGAATTGTTTCTTAATCCCCTTTCATGAGAATACGGATCGTTTGCATCGGATTGTATCGGTTGAACCTCAACTGTATTTATCCCTATTGTTTTTAAATGTTCAATAACTTCATCATCGGCAAGCCCCTGCAATCTGCCGCGTTTTTCTTGCGGTAAATCTTCTTTTAAAGCAGTAAAACCTCCGACATGCAACTCATAAATAACCGGTCTTTGATTATCTACCAAAACAGGCGGTTTTGCAGTTTCGACGTCATCTAATTTCCTTAAATCTACAACTATCGATTTAGGTACGAAAGGTGCAGAATCGCGAGTGTCGGGTTTATACAAATTCCCTTTTTCACATACTATTAAAGAATCGTCAAAAACAAAACGGGACTCTTGTTGAAACGAAAAAGGATCTACGGCAAGTTTGTTGGGATTAAAGTAATGTCCGTTTTGCGGTTCGTACGGACCGTATGCACGGAAACCGTATCTCTGTCCGGGTTTTATATCCGGGAGATAAATGTTCCAAACATCGTTTTCGCCCTTAACCATTTCGTATCTTGTTTCGTTGCCTTGCTCATCAAAAAGACACAATTCAATTTTTTCCGCATTTTTTGAATATACTCCGAAATTTGTACCGACTCCATCGTATATAGCACCAAGACCGTTTGATTTCATTAATTCATAAACACTGTTTGTTATTTTTTGTGCTCTGTGTTTTCTTTTTGAAAGTTGAACTTCAGAACGAGTCATTACAGCTTTTGCATTGTGCAACATATGCAAAAAATAGTTGACGGTTTTGCCTAAAACATTGTTCCCGCCGAAAACTATCGTTATTTCGATTATAGAAGCAAGAGCATGTTCCATAATCATTCTTGTTTTTAAGTCACCGTTTATATATTGTTCATGTTTTTCAAGAAAATCTTTCTGAGTGATTGTACCGTTTATTATAGATGTCATATCGCTAAGTTCTATAAAAGGCGAAACAAAAATAGAATGTAAATTTTCTATTGCTATAGCTAAAGGTTTAAACTTTATTTTTGCCGCAAGAGACGATTTGTAAATTGAAAGTAGTGGTTTACCCTCGTTATTTTCTATTAAATAAATTTTATTTTCTATATATTTTCTCTGTTCCAAAGAAAATTTGCCTGCAGTATTTTTTAACAAAGATATTGCCTGTGTATCCAAATAGTATTTGTTCAAAGTATCAAATACGGCATCGATTTCATCGTTACCGACATTGTGTCTTACAGATAAAATTAAAAAGTCTATTATTGCATTTTGAACTGTAACAATATCACTAACTTCTGTTGTCGGAATAGAAACCGGCTTTTCATCTTTGGATGTTTCGTTTTCGTAAAATGCTTTTCCTTTTTTAATTACAAGTTCTTGTCCGTTAACATTTATGCGAATAATATCCGACTCTATTTCTATACTTTTTATCTCTGCAACCTTTTTCCCGTAACCGGAATTTATAACATCTTCTATGACTTTTACATCAAGTATTTTGTTTGCTTGTAATTTCCTTAACGTATCTTCCGAAAAAATTACGGTAAACACGGCTTTAATAGGATCTACAGATAAAGGTGACAATTCAAATACAGCGGATTTTTTAATAAAATCGAAAGCATTTCTTTCAAACATTGCCGCTTGTCGTTCAATTATCGAATTATACAAATTGTCATATTCGGAAATCTTTCCGCTTGTTTTCGGGGTAATAACCACATAACTTTGTTTTTTATTTTCAAGAATTTTTGAAATGCCTGCCGTATGGAAACCACCGGAAATTATAACATCTATTTTTTTAGCATTTTTTAGCATATCTTCAACGTTTCCGCGACGTACAGGATTAACATTTGCCGTATTTTTATCATTATCCGTAACAATGGATTTAACAAAATATTCGTCACGATCTGTATTTGTTGAATAAAATTCTTCGGCAGTATCTATTGCATTTTTTAAATCGTTAAGATTAGCGGAAATAATATATTTATCTAATATATGTTCAAACTCGCTAAAAGCATAGTTATAGTTTTTATATTCCCTATAGGTAATTTTGTTTTGTAACAAAGATTCAAAAACAGAAACAAATCTTTCCATAAACAAAATTTCACGTTCACTTAAATTTTTTGATGATTTGTTTCTCAATTCATTTACAAACGTTTCTTCCTGACGAACAAAATCGATAGGATTTACTTTTGCATTAAGAAGAATATATGAAGCAAAAAGGTTTATTTGCGGGAACTTTTCATAATCCGATATTTTTTGTAAATGTTTATATAATTCGAGATAAAAAACATTTTTTGTTTCCGGAGATTTTGATAGCTCTACAAGGGTTTTATATTCTGTAAAAGTTAACTTTTCTTTCAACAAACCAATGGCGGTTGCAGCTTCTTTTGCCACGGTATCGGTATTGATTTTTTTTCTCAGTGAAAGGATTTGTTTAAATATAGATAATTGCGGATATTTATCTATATTTATACCGTACTTATAAGCAAACTTAAATAAAGTTTTAAAATATTTTGTTGCGGTAATTTCATTTTTTTTATACTTTTTTGACAATGCGAGGATTTTTTTGTTATCTGTGCTATAGTTTCTTTGCCCGAGAATTTCTATTTGTTGGCGTAACGGTAAAATTTGTGCTTCAACGACAGTTTGGTTTTTCTTCATTTCTCCGAGTCTTACGAGATTATCTGAATATGCATCGAAATTTTCTACACCTTTTAAAATATCCGGTTTGTTTTCGGCAACAGAAAAATATTCCGCGCCGGACAGTTCTCCGCTCGATATCATTGTTTCAACAAACGCTTTTTTTGTTGAATTGTCGGAAATATCGGAAAGCCATTTTGTACTTAAATTACCTTTCGGTGCACCTTCAACATAAACGTTGGATATACCGTAATTTTTATCTAAACAAGAAAGAATTGAAGCTGTGTTTTTTTGAGTTTGCGGATCTCCATGCAAATCTTGAATTTGAACTATAACTTTTGATGTTGAAAAATCCGCAGAGTTTGTAACTTTTCCAAGATTAAACGGAACAACATTTTCAATCGTAGGATAAACAGAATTTAACGATGAAGTTGTCGGTGCGGCAAAACCGGAAATACCCGATGACGACAGAATTAATCCTATCGTCACAAAAACAGATATATATTTATTTAGAAAAATTTTATTTATCTTTCCAGTCATTTTATTTTTCTTGTAGCAAAAAAATAAACTAACAAAAGAACTGTCTGTTTTTTTTGACTGTTCTTTCCTACATATTTTAGCCTATATCCGTCTTTATCTCAATATTTTTAATTATTATAAGCCTCAAATAAAACTTTTAGTAATTCTTGGCCTTTTATCATTGTTTTATAATCAACATATTCGTTTGCGGAATGCATATTGCATACAGTTGCCAATCCTATTAAATACGGGGAAAACTTTTCACCTTTAGCATTTGTTCTGTTAGCATAAATATGAGTTTCGGCTCCTGCATGAAACGATGAGATTTCAGGTTCTAATCCGACTTGTTTAGCTGCTTTTGAAAATAAATTCGGCATATATTCATCTTGATTTTTTTCAAACATCGGCATTTTTTCTTTGAAAACAACAGTTGCCGTTGCGATACCTTTATGCTTTTTATTAAACACATCAACCGTTTTTTGCATTGTTTGTATAAGCTCGTTTTCTTTTGCTTTGTTTGAACTTCTTATGGAATATGTTGCTGCAGCATCGGTATTTATAACATTTGTAACATTTAAATTACCTGATGAAATTCCGCCGATATTGCAAGATGTTACAACTTGTCCGTTTTCAGTATAAAAAACACCTTGCGGCATATCGGAAACCAAATCCGCAATTAATTTTGCCGCATTTTCTCTTGTTTTATCTCCGATATCGTTTCCGGAATGTCCTCCTTTGGGTGCATTTACTTTTAAATTTACATCAACATAACTTGCACCTGCAACTAAACATTGTCCTAAAGCATCACTGTCTAAAACCAACACATATTTTGAATTTATTTTTGAAAAGTCTGTATTTTTTATACCGGTCATACCGTTTTCTTCGTCTCTGGTAAAATGAAGTTCCAATCCTCCGTGCTTTATATCGGATTTTTTTATAAGCTCTTTTGCAAAATATAATGCATTCGCAACTCCCGCTTTATCATCTGCACCTAGAGTTCTGCCTTGAGCTTTTATTAAATCGCCGTCTAAATAAGCAACAACGGGGGAATTATCCCCTACAACATCCATATGTGCGGATAACAAAATCGGCTTTTTTGTTGTATCCGTTGCCGGTATTGTTATATATATATTGTTGTAATCATCTGTTTCACATGGCAAATTGTTCTTTTTGCAATAGCCACAAATCCAATCTACAACTTTTTCTTCTTTTAGTGATGGTGAAGGTATTTCCGCGATAGAGCAAAACAAATCTACTAATTCATTCTCTTTTCTTAATTCGCCAATATTCATAATGGTCTCCTATGTTTCTGTGATATTTTTATTCTATCATATTTTTAAGTTTAAATTTTTGTTTTTTAGTATAATGATGATATGAACAGAAAACTTAAATTTTTATTATTAAAATTTTTACTTCTGTTGTTTTTGATACCCCCTCTGTTTATAGAGGCAATTTTATTTTTAGGAACAACTGTTCATCTTAATTTTGAAACAACTATGAACGGGAGTTCTATTACCCCTAAATTTCATGTAACTAGTCTTGTTCCGACATTAACAGACATAGCTGTTTCTCTTCCGAACGTGACAAAAGTAACAATCTCACAAGTCGGGCATAAAAATAACTACTATAGTCTTAATTTTGAATTAGAAGGTATTAATCCTCAGCCACCCGCCGTACCAACAGATAAAGAAACATATGAGGAAATTGAAAAACTACTGGAAGAAATAACTAACGCTTTACAAAATAACAAAGTTGCCAGTTACGAAATTTTGTCCGGTAAAAAATTCTTTTCCAATATATTTAGGACTTGGTCTTTAATAACTCTAACTATCATTTTCATAATACTATTTTTATTTATTAAGTTAACAAAGATAGAAAAGAGATCAACAGAAAGCATCTTTCCAAAAAATTAAATCGGGGCAAATAAAATGAATTTATTAAATAATGTAAGTAACTTGTTCGGCAAACATATGGCCATAATAGTTCTTGTTGTTACTGCTGCCACCCTATTTGTTCCGCAAACGGGATTATGGGTTTCGTTATCGTGGATAAATTATCTTCTTATGATAATAATGTTCGGTATGGGACTTACTTTAAAATTTGAAGATTTTAAACTTGTGTTTATACGCCCGAAAGATGTTATTATAGGTTGTGTTGCACAATTTACAATAATGCCGTTACTTGCTTTTATGTTATGTAAACTGTTTAACCTTGATGCCGCACTTATGACAGGCGTTATTCTTGTAGGTGCTTGTCCGGGAGGAACATCGAGTAATGTTATCACTTATCTTTCTAAAGGGGATGTTGCATTGTCGGTAAGTATGACAAGTATTAATACTATTCTTGCTCCGGTTCTTACACCATTAATCACATATTTACTTTTAAGTACTACCGTTGACGTTGATACTTATTCTATGTTTATTTCCATTATAAATGTAATTATTATACCGATAGCTTTAGGGTTTATTATAAACAAATTTTTTGGAAACTTCACACAAAAAGTAATAAAGATTCTTCCGATGATTTCCGTTATAGGTATTTGTATGATAGTTGCATCGGTGGTATCTCACAATGCATCAAAAATTTTATCAACGGGCTTGATAGTATTCACCGTTGTTATTTTACATAATGTTTTAGGATATATTTGCGGGTTTGGGCTGGGAAAAGCATTGAAATACGATGTTGCAAAAACAAAAGCCATTTCAATAGAAATCGGTATGCAAAATTCAGGTCTTGCAACAAGTCTTGCGTCGACGTCGTTTACTTCATTGGCAATGGCTACTGTTCCGGGCGCAATTTTTTCGGTATGGCACAACATTTCCGGTGCGATTTTGGCAAATATTTACCGCCACTGGAAAGAAAAACATTCAAATTAAATAAAAATATACAAATAGTCGGTTTTCTTGACAACAATATATGTTTTATTTTATATTATTGTTAGAATTAAACTATATGTAAAAAGGATTGTTTATGAAAGATACAGTATTAATGCCCGGCGATGCTGCCGGTAACTATAACGAGGAATGGACAAAAACTTTTGATTTAAAATTCCTTATTTTGTGGATATGTTTATTTGTTATTTTACTCGTATGGACACTGCTTTTTGATCAAAGTTTGTTTGCCGAAAAGGGTTTTTTCTTAAGATCGGCAATAAAACTTTCAATCATGATGTTTTTATCTTTATTCGGCGGAATGCTTTGCAGACATTATTGTAATATAGACGAGAAAGGATATATCAGTTCATCAAAAAATAAGTGGTTCAAAGTAAACTATACAAGAAAAATTCAACATTTTGCGGCTTATCTTGTTCCTTTATTAAGTCCTCCGACAAATCCGTTGGGAATACTTCCTCATCTTTGGGAATCTTTGTTCGTGCTGTTTATGTTTTTAATATTAATAAAACCGCTTAGAGAATTTTCAACGTTCTTTATGTTACAATTTAATTCTTTGGACAGAATTGAAGATAGACCCAACACATTAAGGTGGATAGTTTTAGGAAATATGTTGCCCGGCCTTTTGATAATAACGATATTTAAACAAATATTTGAAACATTTTTACAATTACCGGCTTTAGCATCGGTTGTAGTATTTACGGTTGCAATAGGAGACGGCCTTGCAGAACCGGTAGGAACATATTTAGGTAAGAAAAAATATGTTGTTCCTTCTTGGAACTTAAAACACAGATATGTAAGATCTTATGCCGGAAGTGCTTGCGTATATCTTTGTGCTATACTGTTCCTCGTTTTATATAAAGGACAATTCGCAAATCCGCAACAATTTTGGTATTCGTTATTATTGTTTCCTCCTATAATGACATTATCCGAAGCATTCGCTCCGCATTCTATGGATACCCCTATCATGATGTTGATAGGTTTTTCATTATTATTCGGCATTTGCCATTTTATTGTTTAAGTTATAAAAAATATTTTAATTTTATTAGTGCATAGTTTAAATATTTACAAACTATGCACTATTTTTTCGTCGTTAAAGACCTTAAGATTTTGTGTTAGAATGAAGAAACTCAGGAATGAAGTGTACTTGGATCCCGTAAGGGTGTACTCGATTTCCTGAGTTTCAATATTATAACCAAAATATTAAGGTCGCTATACGTCGTTACTTGTCGATTTGCAGCAAAAGTGAAACGGTACATAAAGAAGGGCAATGCAAAATTATTATTTAAAAGATAAATCCGTTTCACTCATAAATAATTTACAATTACCCGATTTCCTGAGTTTTAGTATTTGTAAACTATACTTTATAAAATATCTATAGCTGATTTTTGTGTTTCTTTTGTGTTTGATTGTGGGTTAATAGGAATAATTAACCTATTTTCTTCTTTAAAAGACCATTGTACTTGCCAAGTTTTGCCATTTAAAGTGTCCAATAAGATAAAATTATACATATTGTTTGTAGAAAATAAAGCAAATCTTCCATCTTTTATATCAAGAGATAATATTTCGGTTGATACCGGTAAAACAATACGATTATCTTCATCTATACTCCAATGAACTTGCCAAATCTGTCCAGTACGAGTATCCAACTTAAGAAAAGTATACATATTGTCCGTTTTGTATAGTGTATAACGTTTGTCACTTGCATCCACATATATACAAATACTACAAATTACAACAAAACATAAAACCAAAACAGAAATTAATTTTTTCATACTTTCTCCTTTATACCTTATAGTTGTTCGTTGCTTTCAAAAGATAAACGTTTGCAAATAATTTGCAATTATTTGTCTATCTGCAGCACCGCCACAAACGCTTCCGGCGGCAACTCCACCTTCCCGAACTGTCTCATCTTCTTCTTACCTTCTTTCTGTTTTTCAAGAAGTTTTCTCTTTCTGGTAATATCACCACCATAACATTTTGCAAGAACATCTTTTCTCATAGCAGAGATTGTTTCTCTTGCTATAATCTTGTTATTTATTCTTGCCTGGATAGGAATTTCAAACATGTGACGGGGAATAATTCCTCTTAATTTTTCAGTTAAGAAATGCGCGGCAGTTTGTGCTTTATCTTTATGAACTATAACTGAAAATGCATCCACAACTTCACCGTTAACAAGTATTTCAAGTTTTACCAAATCGCCAAGTTGCGGTGCTATATGTTCGTAATCGAACGATGCATAACCTTTAGATACGGACTTTAATGCATCGTAAAAACCTACAATGATTTCGGCTAACGGAATTTCATATTTCAAAATGGCAATTTTCATGTTAACATATTTCATGTCAACTTGTTTGCCTCTTTTCTTTTGGCATAGGTCCATTAATCCGCCGAGATATTCGGTAGGAGAAACTATCGTTGCCATGACGTACGGTTCCCAAATTTCTTGAATTTCCGCATTGTTAGGAAACTTTGCGGGATTATCTATAGTTACCATCTGATTTTTTGTTTTTACATTATATATAACGTTAGGTGCGGTAACCAAAAGGTTTAAACCGAACTCTCTTTCCAATCTTTCTCTAACAATTTCCAAATGAAGATGACCTAAAAATCCGCATCTGTAACCGAACCCTAAAGCAACGGAAGTTTCCGGAACATAAGTTAAAGATGCATCCGAAAGTTGCAGCTTTTCAAGAGCAACTTTTAAACTATCGTAATCGGATGTGCTGTAAGGATAAAGACCTGCAAACACAAACGGATTAACTTCTTTGTACCCTGCATGAGGATGAGTTGTAGGTCTGGAACTTTCTGTTATTGTGTCACCGATTTTAACATCTTGTATTGTCTTTATACCTGCAACAACAAAACCTACTTCACCGGCAGAAAGACTATCCGATTCTACAGGTTTTATTTTCATGTAGCCAACTTCAAGAACTTCATATTGAGCACCTGAAGCCATAAATGTTACTTTCATACCTTTTTTGATTGTACCGTCGAACACTCTTATAATAATAACAACACCTTTATAAGAATCGTAAAAAGAGTCGAATATCAAAGCAGATAACGGTTCTTCTTTTTTACCTTGCGGTGCGGGGATATTTGCTATAACAGAATCTACAATTTCGTTTATACCGATACCTTCTTTTGCACTTGCGAGTATCGGTTGATCGATAACTTCCAAAGCGTCCGTCATTTGTTCGTAAGCGGAATCTATATCGGCGGTAGGCAAATCTATTTTGTTTATTACCGGAATAATTTTTAAATTTGCATTTTTTGCAAGCATGGTATTTGCAAGAGTTTGCGCTTCAACACCTTGCGATGCGTCTATAACAAGTAAAGCTCCTTCACATGCTTCCAAAGCACGAGATACTTCATAAGTAAAATCCACGTGGCCGGGGGTATCTATAAGATTTAAAATATATTCCTGACCGTCTTTATCTTTATACTGCATTTTAACGGCTTTGGCTTTTATTGTGATACCTCTTTCTCTTTCAAGTTCCATACCATCGAGAATTTGATCTTTCATTTCTCTTTTTGAAATGGTACCTGTATATTCAAGAAGCCTATCGGCAAGTGTACTTTTGCCGTGATCTATATGTGCGATGATGCAAAAATTTCTAATGTTCTTCAAAATATTACTCCGTAATTTTGGGTTATTGGCTTATGGGGTTATCGGGTTATAAGTTGTTTTTTGCCTTTGCTGTTAAACCTATAATCTATAACCTTATACCCCTATAACCTATTTCAATAAAACTAAATATTTTCCTTCATCTGCTTAACGTATTCATCTTCCGGATAAAGTTGTTTTAACAAATCGTAAGCTTTTTTATAATTTTCTTTATCGTTCTTTTTAATAAAAATCGCAGATAAATTTTTTAGTCCATCAATATTGTTAGGTACATATTTTAAAGATTCAATAAACGATTTTTCGGCATTATTGATGTTGTTCATCATCAATTCCAAATTACCTAAATATATACAAGTTTGAGCATATTCTTCTCTTCTTCTTTCTTTCCAATTTTCTTTATGGAAACTGTGTGGAGGTTCTTGCAACTTGTTAGGGAAATTAATATGATCTAAATATTCTTTTTCGGCTAAATCCGGATGACCGGACTGACCATACAAACTTGCCAACTGATAATAAGTTTGCGGGAATATAGGATCTATCATCTTATATTGGTTATAATGTTTTATTGCCTGATTAAGACAATAATCTCTTTTTTGTATCGCATCTTGTTTTTCTTGTTCATTATTTTCTTTGGCATACTGGTTTGCCAAACTATTAAAATAATTTACCAGTTTTGAATAGACTAAACCTACCAAAAATTTTGATTGAACATAATTCGGTGCCAATTTCCATATTTCATTATATTCCGCAAGTGCTTTTTCAGGATCGTCGTTTTGCCATCTGTCGTTATAGTTATTTGCTTTAAAATATCTCGGCATAATAAAAGAAGGATTTTTCTTTATTACTTGAGAATACAATTCTATTGCTTGTGTATAATTGCCGGCTTTAGAATGTTGTATTGCTTGAGAATGAATTGCGTCTGCCTGAAAATATCCGTAGAAAATATATATAAGATATACAGTCATTGCCAAAATCAATAATTGGCATATTCTTCTTATTATTGCGGGAACAACAATAAACACTTCTTCTTTATCATCTTCCCTTTTCAAAGAAATTATTGCAACGGCAACTATAGCCCCTATTAACATCCACAACATTACACCGGATGACACAAATCGCAAAGATACACATACACAATCGTGAGCCAGTTGCGCAATTATTGCCGAAACAAAACCCAGCTGTAAATAAGAAAGTGCACATTTGTTTAAATTGTTTTTCTTAAAATAGGACAAATTTTTAAATCCAATGGTTAGAATTGTAAGCAGTAATAATAAAAATATTCCTATGCCGATAATACCTTCGTCGTAAAACACTTCAAGATATTCGTTTTCGGGATGGTCACTTTCCGTATTGTGCATACCTTCTATAAAGAATATTTGAGGTCTTCTGTATGACGGATATGTTAAATAAAATGTTCCTATACCTGTACCTATTATAGGATGCGTATTTATCATTTCCCAACAAGAAAGCCAAGTAAATACTCTGAAGGAAGAACTATCCGGTCTTTTTTTAAGTTGTAAAAATATTCCTCCGCAAACCACGGATGCTACAAGTAATGCCGTTACCAAAATTAATGTTAATTTCTTTTTTCTGCTTATATTTAATATAAAACCGATAAACAAGAATGTAAATGCTATGATACCGACACCGAATCCTATCCATGCACCTTTCGAATAAGAAAAGATTGTTGAAAAAGTTATGAGCATCCACAATAACAACAGATGAAAACTTTTTTTTCTTAGAAACAATGCCAAAACTATAGGGTTCATTACTACAAGGAAATCACCGAAAAAATTTGGATTACCAAATGTGGAAAAAATTCTTTCTTGAAATGCCCATCTCCAAATGAACGGATCTAACCCTTTTGCAGGAGGTGCGGGAAAATATCTTGTATCTACAAATTGAACTACAGCATATATACAAACAATGTACGTTGCAACAACTAAAAAATTAACCAATCTGTTTAAATCTTTTTTGTTTTGAAAACAGTCTATTATTATAATTGCTAAGAAACAATATATTAATCTTCTGATAAATTCATTTAATGATGCCAGTGGAAACGGGGAATGTAAAAGAGATATTAATCCTGAAAACAAAAATAATATTATAGGCAATAGAATAATTATGTTCTTTCTAAAATTATTAAAAAAGTCACCTTCAAATTTGTAAATGAGCCATGAACAAAGTAATGCCATACCACCGATTTGAACTATTGTTATTTTTATTTGTGCTGAATCGTATGTTCCTAAATAAAAACATACCGCCACTAAAAAATAAAATAGCGGTAATCCGTAAAGTACAAATTTTGAAGAAACTTTCTTTATAATATTCGAAAACATTTTTTTCCTTAAAAAAAGAAATAAGCCGACAATAGGATTTGAACCTACGACCCATCGCTTACGAAGCGATTGCTCTACCAACTGAGCTATGTCGGCAAATTTTTATAAATTATATCATATATTTAATTAAATTGAAATTAATATTTAACCAATATTTTTTTCATATCAATTACAGCTTTTTCAAGACCGTCAAATACCGCTTGAGCTATAATTGAAAAACCGATGTTTAGTTCATTAATATTCGGTATTTCGCATATATCGTAAACATTATTATAGTCTAACCCATGACCGGCATTAAATATTAAATTCTGTTGTTGAGCTAAAACTGATGCCTGTTTTATTTTTTCAAGTTCCGATAATGCTTTATCTTTTCCAAGCTTAAACAAATTTGCATATTTTCCCGTATGTATTTCTATAGCATTTGCGCCTATACCTGCACATGCTTCTATTTGTATAGGTTCCGGATCTATAAACATACTGACGATTATACCGTTATCTTTAAGTTTTTTTACGACTTCAGCCAAATATTTTTTTTGACCGGCAACATCAAGACCGCCTTCTGTAGTGACTTCTTGTCTTTTTTCAGGCACAATGCAAACGGAATAAGGTTTTAATTTAAGTGCAACATTCACAATTTCTTCACAAGCCGCCATTTCAAAATTAAGTTTTGTTCTCATGCACTGCTTTATTTCAAACACATCTTTATCTTGAATGTGTCTTCTGTCTTCTCTTAAATGCGTAGTTATGGAATCCGCACCTGCTTTTTCGCAAATTGCAACAGCTTTTACAGGACTTGGGTAATCTTCCATTCTCGCCTGTCTAAGTGTTGCTATATGATCTATATTTACACCGAGTTTTATCATTTATTTTCCCTTTACTGTTTTTTCTATTTCTTTTTTAGCTACATTTATAACATTTTGTGCTATTTTCTTTATTTCTTTTTTGTCTTGTCCTTCGAGCATTACTCTTAACAATTTTTCCGTTCCAGAATATCTTACTAAAATTCTTCCGTTATCTCCAAGTTTTTTTTCGATTTGTTTTATAAGTTTTGTTGTTTGCGGTAACTTTTCCAATGGAATTTTTTCCAAAACTTTTTCGTTTATAAGAACTTGAGGATATTTTTTTATCCAACTACACATTCGAGAAAGAGATTTATTTTCTTTCGTTAATATATTTAATAATTGTAATGCACTGATAATTCCATCGCCGGTATCTAACAACTGTTTGAAAATTATGTGACCGGATTGTTCCCCGCCGATAATTGCTTTATGTTTTATTAAATCTTCATAAACATATCTGTCACCGACTTTACTTGTAACAACTTTTATTTTTTCTTGTTTTGTGGCTTTTATCAGCCCCAGGTTTGCCATAACCGTTATAACAAGAGTATTGTTTTTTAATTTATTGTTATCTTTTAAATACTTTGATACTACACCTAAAAAATAGTCTCCGTCACGAACAATTCCTTTATCGTCGACGGAAATTACTCTATCGGCATCACCATCGAAGGCAAATCCGCAAAAAGTTTTTTTTGCCTTTACGACTTTTGCAACCGTTTCCGGATGCAATGCACCGCAATTTAAATTTATATTTTTGCCCGTAGGTTTGTTGTTTATAACGATAACGTTTGCTTTTAATTTTTTTAATACTTCCGGAGCAATTTTATATGATGCACCGTTAGCACAATCTATCGCTATAGTTTTCCCCTGCAACGCATTCTTTGGTAATAATGATATTAAAAAATTTTCATATTGTTTTACTAAGCCTTTACCGAAAACATTTTTTATTTTTGAACTTTTTGATAATACCTTTTTTTCTTCTATATACTTAACTAAATTTTTTTCTAATTTTGCTTCGACTCTGTCGGGAAGTTTTTTCCCTTTAGACGAGAAAAATTTTATTCCGTTATCTAAATACGGATTATGAGAAGCGGATATTACTATCCCGGCCTGATAATTGTTGTTCTTTAACAAATATGCTACCGCAGGTGTAGGCAACACACCTAAATCGGTAACTTTTATTCCTGCAGCATTTATACCATGCTGTAAAGCTTTCAATATTCTTTTACCTGACTCTCTTGTATCTCTACCTATTAAAACTCCGTTACCTTTTTTGTCGAGAGTTTCGGCTAAAACATAACCTATTAAAGAAACTGTATTGTTATCAAAAGGAAATTCATTTGATTTTCCTCTTATACCGTCTGTACCAAAAAATTTCATATCATTACCTTTATAAAATATATTTTGTAATATTATACACAATTATGTTCGGTTTATAAACGAACTTTTATAGTAAATTTTTCTTTTCCGTTAAATAATTAATTTTTTCTCTCTTTTTCAACAACTCATCAATTTTATCGTCGATTATAACGTCAGATTTTTTTATAGGTTTTGCTAAACTTATACCTTCCAAATCTTTACACCTGCTAAGCGCAACATACAATTGCCCCGGAGCAAACGCACCATACCCCAAATCTATTAACACATTATCAAACGTTTTGCCCTGACTTTTATGTATTGTCACTGCCCACGCAAGTTTCATCGGATATTGCGAGAAAGAACCCGCATTTTCCGTTTCTATAATGTTTAAATCTTTGTTCCATTTATATTTAAAAAGTTCCCACTTGTACTGTTCTACAATTTCCGTCTTGCCGTTTTGCATTTTAACATATATCTTATACTTATCGTCGGAAAAATCTTTTACAATATCCTCAATTACACCGATAGAACCATTAACCCATCTGTCTTTACTATCGTTATTTAACATCATCACCTGTGCACCGACTTTTAGTTTGAGTTCGTAATTTACAGGAAACGCAGAAACATTATCGACATCTTCGGTTTCAGCAGTAAAAGTGTATGGATCGCAATGTATTTGGCCTAAAAATTTATTGTTATAAAATTCCGCAGATTTATTAGTTGTCGTCAATAACACAGATAATTTTCTGTTTTCTGATTTTTTGTTTACATTTTGATTTAAAGAATTTATTATATCCGAATTTACATTATTTGTTCTTATTGAGTTAAGTATATTTATAAATTTTTCATCGGTTTGTCTATAAACTTTTTGAAATTCTATTACATGACAAAATGTTTCGTTCATACATTTTGCACTGAAAAAGTACGGACTATCGTAATAATTATGAAACAAAAATTCTTCTTCTTTTGTAACTACGGGCGGCAGCTGCATTAAATCACCGATAAAAAGCATTTGTACGCCGCCAAATGGTAATTTCGATACAGGACCGTTTAATCTTAGAAATTTATCTACACAATCCAAAAGATCCGCTCTTAACATGGAAACTTCATCGATAATAATCGTATCTACGTTTTTGTATATTGAATTTTTACCGTATCTTCTTTTTGTAACTTTATCTAATGTAATGTCGGTTTTAAATTTAAAAAAAGAATGGATAGTTTCACCGCCCGCATTTAAAGCCGCAACTCCGGTAGGTGCTAATATTACAAACTTTTTTTTGAATTGCGAAACAAGATACTTTAAAAAAGTGGTTTTTCCGGTTCCTGCTTTTCCCGTAACAAAAACATTATCGTTTGTTTGCAACAATATTTTTAAAGCTGACTGAAATTCTTCATTTATCTCTATTGACATTTATATAACCTAAATAAAGACATACTTTCATATTATATTTTATATACTTATCCACAAGTTAATAACAACTGTTATTTTTTGTTGATCTTTTATTTAATTTTGTTATAATTCATTGATTTTTCAACTATTTTTACTAAAACACAAAGTAAATTGTATTATACAAATTATATGAAAATATACCTTATTATCCACAATTGTTAATTATTATTTTTTTAAAGCATTCGATATTCTTTCAAGCTCTTCCAAATTGCTGTAATTAAATATAATCTTACCTTTTTTACCATTACCGGTAATAGCAATTTTTGTTCCGTAAACTCTTTGTAATTCATCTATTAAATTAACAATTTCGACATCTTGCTGTTTTGTTACAACAAATCTTGTTACTTTTCCCTTTTCTTGAGAAACTTTTGTTTCGATATCTCTTACGGTTAAATTATCATTCAATATTTGGTTTACCAACTCTTGCACTTTGTTTTCATCGTTTATACTTGCCAACATTCTACCATGACCAGCAGATATTTTACCTTCAACTATCATGTTTTGAACATTGTCCGGTAAATTCAACAATCTCATAGTGTTTGCTATTACAGATCTATTCTTTTTTACTATGTTTGCTATCTGTTCTTGCGTATACTTATATTCTTCCGAATATTTTTTGTATGCTTTGGCTTCTTCTATAGGATTCAAATCTTCTCTTTGTACATTTTCTATTAAAGCAAGATCTAATTTATCTTTATCTGAAGCGCCTTCCTGAATTATTGCTTTTATTTCTGTAAACCCGGCAAGTTTACATGCTCTTAATCTTCTTTCGCCTGCAATAAGTTCATATTCACCGGGAGCAACGGAACGAACTACAACTATAGGTTCAATTAATCCGTTTTGTTTTATAGATTCGGAAAGCTCTTGCAACTTTTCTTCATTAAAAATTGTTCTCGGCTGATGTCTGTTAGGTTTTATTTTGTCGATGCTTATACTTTCTATCTTTTCTACTGCATCATTGTTTTGATTTGCTGTTAATGGCGACATTATTGCTTCAAGTCCTCTTCCTAATTTCATTTTTGACATTTTATATCTCCTTTTAACTAATTTTTTTGTTTATTGTGCTACATTAGGGACAACATTTTGTCTTTTTAAGAATTCGGTTGCGAAATCTAAATATGATTCCGTTCCCTTACAACTCTTATCATATAATATTACCGGTTTTCCGAAACTAGGTGCTTCCATCAATTTTACTGTTCTTGGGATTTTAGTATTGTAAACCTTATCACCAAAAAATTTTACAACTTCATCTACAACTTGTTGTGACAATTTTGTTCTACTGTCAAACATTGTGAATAAAACACCTTCCAAATCTAAATGATATGTTTGCATTAATGTAAAAATTGTTTTTGAGAGCTGGCCTAAACCTTGCAATTCAAAAAATCCGCATTTCATAGGAATTATTACGGTATCTGCTGCAACTAAAGAGTTAATTGTTAGAAGTCCGAGAGTAGGAGGACAATCTATTATTATATATTTGTAAACCTTCTGGAATTTTTCCAATGCCATTTTTAATCTTTTTTCTCTGTTTTCCATGTTAACCAATTCTATTTCAGCACCACTTAAATCTATACTTGCAGGAGCAATATCAAGCCAATCCATTTCCGTTGTTTTAAGAATATCTTCCAAAGCAACTTCATCTATAAGTACATTATAAATTGTTTTGGTGATACCGGTTTGGTCTATACCAAGCCCGCTTGTAGTATTGCTTTGAGGATCCATATCAATTAACAAACACTCTTGACCTAAATGAGCTAAACTTGCTGCAAGATTTATTGCAGTTGTAGTTTTTCCTACCCCACCTTTTTGATTTGCAATAGCAATTACTTTACTCATAATAATTTCTCCTAACTTCTAACTGTTTCACATGAAACAATATTGAATATTTTTACTTTACTATAGAATCGTATATTCTTTGTGCTTCGGAATCCATGTCTCTATTTTTTTCTTTTATATTTTTTCCCGCACTATAATTTAACGACGAAATAACATTTGTTTTATTTTTAGATTCTATTAAACGGTTTATTGTTAAACTTAATATTATAGATAAAATAATTATGGTTATCGTCAATAAATATACATATGTGAAATATTGAAATTCTATATTTTGCGCATAATTAAAATCTTCGGCAGTTGTATAGAATAATATAATAATCAGAGGAACTATTACCATTACACAAATTAAGAATGTTCTCCATTTTCCGCTACATATATCAAATGAATACTCTTCAAAAGATACAATTGCTTGATTAATATTATCGCAATGATCCGATAATTCTCTATATTCCGTTTTTCCTCTTAAAAGAACTATTGATCTTCTTGAAAATTGTAATATAAGATCGTAAACAAAGTATTTAGAGTGTTTATTTTGCACCATTCTTTTTCTGATTTGTGCTTCTTTTATATTTTTGTATTGTTTTATTTTTGTTGTAAATGGTAAGAAAAAATACGTTGAATATACTATTACTATAAGTTCGTTATCGATAATTTTCAGTTCAAATCTTTTTGGAGAAGCTGAATATATTGCAAAAAATCCAATAAAACTTACAAGGATACCTAATATCAATATAGTTGTAAAATTCATACTATCTCCATTTTAGTTGTTTCACATGAAACAATTATATATTATTTAACAATTTTTTACAATATATTTTTTGTTGTAAATTGCCTTCTTGTTTCATGTGAAACATTTGTTACTTAAAACAATTCTAATTGGCTTTTTTCTTTAATTTCTTTGCTTTCGAAAGTACTTAAATATTGAAAAATATCATTATTATCATAAATTATATTATATTGTTTACATGTTTTATAGAAGATATTCATTAAATTCTTATTATTTGGACTGTTTAATATATAGTTGGTTCCGTAAGTATTTATATATTGTTCTTTTAATCGGGGGAAATGCTTATCTAATTTACCATAAAAATATTCTCTGTTACCATCTCTTAAAGTTACCCCCATTCCAAAACATATTATTCCGTAAACTTTTGCTTTTATACAATAATCTAAAATACCGGTTAGGTTTTCTTCGGTATCATTTATAAACGGCAATATCGGTGTAAGCCAAACAACTGTCGGAATATTATTTTGATTAAGTATTTTTAATGTTTCAAATCTTTCTTTGGTACTGCTTACATTCGGCTCTATTATTTTACAGAGTTTTTCATCGAAAGTTGTTAACGTAATCTGAATAACACATTTTGTTTTATTATTTATTTCTTTCAAAATATCCAAATCTTTTAATATAGATGATGATTTTGTTATTAAAGTAGCTCCGAAACCGTATTTATATATTAGTTCCAGTGCTTTTCTTGTACTTTTTATTTCTTTTTCTAGCGGAATATACGGATCTGTCATGGAACCCATACCTATCATACATTTCTTTCTTTTACCTTTAAGTGTTTTTTCCAATAGCTCTATGGCATTTGATTTTATCTCTATATCTTCAAACTGATGTTGCATATTATAACAATTACTTCTTGAATCACAATATATACAACCATGGGAACAACCCCTATATAGATTCATTCCGTTTTTAGCGGATAATATTGTTTTTACTATAGTATAGTGCATAATTTACCCTAATTTTATTTGTTTCACATGAAACAAATACGACAATTTATAATTAACAACTAAAAAATAATTACCTTGTTCTTGGCTTTCAAAGACTTTTCAGATTTTAAATTATAGCCAAAATATTAAAGTCGATATACTAAGATTGTAATTTTTTATTTAAATCCTTTGCATATTCTTTCAATTTAATAAGTTTATCATAATCTTTATTTAATGTCATAAAAAATGTATTGTTCTGAGTGAGGGGATCTTTTTTTAGTTCAGATGTCAATGTTTGCCAATCTTTAGTATATGGTATAGGACTATATTCTGATAAGGATATTCTCGAACCCAAATTATGAACATATTCGATAGACTCTTTAATGTTTTCTATGTTTTGGCCCGGCATACCAATTAAAAGATATGTTATATATTCCCCTTGTTTATATCCTGCATTATTTAAATATTTTATTGTTCTTTCATATTCACTGTTACTAACTTTATTATTACTGTTCTTCTGTTCTTGGCTATTAGATGTTTCTAAACTAAATCTCGGTTGTATAAACTTGGCATTAAACATTAGTTCCGCAAGTTCTTCATCTAAAAATCTGGCATGTAAACCGTTAGGTGTATGAAAATAAAAGGTTTTGTTATCTTTTAATAAACTTTTTAACAGTACCTTTATTAATTTATCCGAATTAAATATTAAAGCATCATCATAGAAAACAACGTTTTGTATAGTGTTTTCGGTCAGTTTATATATTTCATCTTTAACTATTAATGGATCTTTTATTGTATATGTATTGTTATTTAATATATATTGAGCACAATAATTACACTTAAACGGACATCCGATGCTTGTTTTTAATGCAATATACTCTTTGTTTTTATAAAAAGAATAATCCGGACAGGGGAAACCTGTAAAATTTGAAGTCAATTCAACTGCTATATTATATTTTTTTAATATCGGGTTAAAATTATCGAAAGATCCTATTACCACATCATCTATAGTTTTTATTGTTCTTGCATGTTCGTTGCATAATGTGGCATATATACCGCTGAGAATAACGGGAACATCCGGGAATATTTCTTTTAATAACCTTGATACCTCTATTACACCTAAATACCAATAGGTCATAATAGAACCTATTATTATAATGTCCGGTTTTTCTATGTTTCGAAAAAAGTTTTCTGCTATGTCAGAAGGAATACCATACCTATGATATCTTCTTTTAATATTGCTTATTACTTTGGGCTTTTCTATTTCTTGTTGTATATAATGACCGCATCCGTATTTGTTTGACGGCTGTTTTTGTACACCGGGATAATTTCTGTCCATATAATCAAACAACTGCACGTTTATATTTTGTTGTTTTAATATTGAAGATAAATACAGAAGGCCTAATGGCTTTGCCCATAAATCATATGCGGCAAAATCATATATTGGGGGATTAACTAATAATATTCTAACCATTTTTGTTTTCTGATGTTGTTGTTAATTGTACATTTTACATTGTAATTTATAAATTGTAGTTGATTGTTTCACATGAAACATTTAATTATTGTTTTTTAATACCTAATATTATAAGTATACTATATAATCTAAAACTAATCATATCTTTCAAAGAGTACATAAACTTTCGCATCCGCCCGAAATGTTTTCTGCTAATTTTTCTTCTATTATAATTTGTTTCTATAGTTTTAACATTAGCATTTAGATATTTCGCTCTTAATATTATCTCCGTTTCAATAAAATTAGAACTTATTGAATCCGGGAATGCCTTTTTTAACAAATCTTTTTTTATTATAAAAGTATAATTACAATCTGCTATATCTATTAATGCCAATGGGAAAAACAAGTGTAAAACAATTCTGTTAAAAACAGAAACCAATATTTTCCATTTCGACAAACCGGAATAACCTTTTCTTTCCAACACCAATAAATCAAAGGGGAATTTTTGCTCAATTATGTTGCAAATTTCTTTCGGATCTAAAGGTAAATCTGCCGAATTAAATAAAACATAATCATTAAACACTTTTAAAAAACCATATCTTAATGATCTTGCTATACCTACATTTCTATTATTTTTTAAAACTATTAAATCGGGGTATTTTATTGATAAATCAATGAGTTTTTTATTGGTATCATCATCACTGCCGTCATTAATAACTATTAGTTCGGCCTTTTTAAAATTTTTACATTCCAACATTGTTTGCTCTATGGCAAACATTATGTTTTCCTGTTCATTATAAACAGGCATTATTATGGATAATGATATTTCCGAACACTTCATTATAATATATCCTATAAAACATCACTAACTTTTTTACAAACAACATCCGATTGTTTTAAGTATTGTTCGGGAAGACTTGTGGTAACCGTTACACAAAACATTTTTGCCGATTTTGCAGCTTTTATGCCATAGGGGGCATTTTCTATAACTATACATTCGCCGGGTTTAACTTTTAATTGTTTTGCTGCAGTCAAATATGAATCCGGATAAGGTTTTCCTCTTTTTATCATATCTGCAGCTATTATAACATCAAATTTTGATATTATTTTTTTAGGTAACATGGACCTTACTTTATCTCTGTTGGAACCTGTAACTATTGCAAGTAAAAATCCTTGTTTTTTCAATCTGTTTAGCACTTGTTCAATATCCGGGAATAAATGAACTTTGAAATACTTTTTGTATAATTTATCTCTTAATTTTAAAATTTGTTCTATAATTTTATCATCACATTTAATATTATCTCTTTTAAAAAATCTCTTCACACAAATTTCGCACTTTTCACCTTCGTTTTCATAAATATCAAAAGGTGAAACAGTAACTTTATACTTTTTTAACGTTTCAAACCACGAAATAAAATGATATGGCATGGAGTCAACTATAACTCCATCCATATCAAATAAAACTGCCTTATATTTTTTTAAATTCTTAATCTTTTTTGCTTCCAATCTTCTATTCTTCCATTCTTCTATAGTTAAAGTCCCAAAGCAACTTTATCGTCTACAATAGGAATGTTATTTTGTTGTAATATTTCTATAGCTTTTTCGATATTATCGAATTTTAATACCATCAATGCCTTTTCACTGGCTTTTTCAACAAATCCGTACATATATTCAAGGTTTATATCGTTATCTGCCAATACTTTTAATGCTTTTGCAAGTCCGCCCGGTGTATCGGAAACTTCAACGGCAACAACAGGTGCTATTTTTGCAATAAAACCATTCTCTTTAAGAATTTTTTTTGCTTTTTCGGTATCATTTAAAACTACTCTTAATATTCCAAACTCCGGAGTTTCCGCAATGGTAAGAGCTTTTATATTTATATTGTTGTCACCTAACAATCCACAAACATTTGCAAGTCTTCCTTTTGTATTTTCAATAAAAATTGATACTTGGCTAATTGTTTTCATTTTTATCTCCTTTTAAAAATTACTCTGCAATTTTTACCGACATTACTGTTAATGTAAGTTTCTCTTATCAATAACTCTTTTTGATTTTCCTTCACTTCTTGCAAGAGTTTTTGGTTCTACTAATCTAACACTAACACCTAAACCTATAGTAGAATCTATTGCTCTTTTAATTGTGGCTTTTATATTTTCCAAAGCTTGCAATTCATCAGTAAAGAATTTTTCGTCAACTTCAACGAGAACTTCAAGCTTATCTAAAGAATTTGCTTCTCTGTCAACTATCAACTGATAATTCGGTAAAGCACCGTCTACTTGCAACAAAGCATGTTCTATCTGTGTAGGGAACACATTTATTCCTCTAACAACTATCATGTCGTCCGTTCTGCCTTTTATTTTGCTGAGTCTCGGAACTGTTCTTCCGCATTTGCAAGTTTCATAAGTTATTGAAACTATATCTCTCGTTCTGTATCTTATTAAAGGAATTGCCTGTTTTGTTAATGTAGTAATTACGAGTTCTCCCGGCTGTCCCTCGGGAACTGGTTGATTTGTTACGGGGTCAATTATTTCAGGATAAAACAAATCAGACCAAATATGAAGACCTTCTCTGTATTCACAATCTTGTGCAACTCCCGGACCGCAAATTTCCGAAAGTCCGTAAATATCGGTTGCTCTCATATTTAAGGTTTTGTCTATTGTATCTCTCATGGCAATACTCCATGGTTCGGAACCGAATATTCCCACTTCCCAACTTGATGTTCTCGGATCAACTCCCAATGCTTTCATTTCTTCTGCCAAATACAAAATATAGCTCGGTGTACAAGCTATAATTCTCGGCTTAAAATCTTGCATTAACTTTATTTGTCTTTTTGTTTGCCCTGTTGCAGCAGGAATAATAGTTGCACCAAGTCTTAATGCTCCGTAATGTATACCTAAACCACCGGTAAAAAGTCCGTATCCGTAAGAAACTTGAATTATATCCCCTTTCTTACCGCCTGCACAAGCAATGGAACGGGCTGCAACATTTGCCCAAAGATTAAGATCTCTTTTTGTGTAACCTACGACGGTAGGGTTGCCTGTTGTTCCGCTTGATACATGGATTTCCGCAACATTTTTAATGTCTGTTGAAAATAAACCGAAAGGATAAGAATCTCTTAAATCTTCTTTCGGTGTAAAAGGTAATTTTGTAATATCATCGATAGATTTAATGTCTGTCGGCACTATTCCCAACTTGTTAAACTTCTGTTTGTACACAGGTGAATTATCATAGATGTATTTCACAACTTTTACTAATCTTTCCGATTGTAAATTCTTTAAGTTCTCTCTGGATGCGCATTCAATTGCTTCATTGTAAATCATACAACTCTCCTCTTTAACGACTTATAACAACAATTTATTAACTTTTAAATAGCTGATTTAAAAATTTCTAAATTCTTATCCACAAATTGCGGTTTTATTACCGATTTTAATGCCTTTTCCCAACTTTCCTGTGAAATTTTTAAATGTTTGGATAATACTCCCAACATATATGTATTTAAAAATTTTGGATTTGTTATTTTTTCCTGTCCTTTAACAAAATCTTCAAACAAATCTATGCCGTCTTTTTTTAACATAAATTTCATTCTTTCATGTTCGCCTTTTTCAAAAGAAAGCAAAAAATCTGCTTTACCGCACTCTATTATCGGTGAAAAAACTTCTTTTCCGAACCTTAAATGAGATTCTACCGACCCCCCTCTTTGTGCCATACCGTGCACTTCGGACTTTTTTACATGGTGCCCGTCATACATCGCGGCAAGCCCAACAATTTCTGCGGCAGTTAAAATTCCCTGTCCGCCCGTACCGCAAAATAAAATATTTATTGTATCCATTGTTTTCTCCTAAAAAATACTTCGTATTTTTGAAGATTGGAAGATTTGAGGATTAGAAGCTTAGATGCTAAGTTGTAAAATTTGCTTTGCAAATTTTGTTATCATTTAATTTTCGCTTTACTTCTATTCTTCCATTCTTCTAATCTTCTACTTTGCAGCTTCTAAAGCAGCAAAGTGGCATTGTTGTACACAAACATTGCAACCTGCACATAAGTTTTCGTTCAATTTTATGTTCCCGTTCTCATCTTTAAATATTGCAGGGCAATCCACGCTTACACACATATAACATTTTTTGCATTTATCCGCATAAAATTTCGGTGCAGGTTTTTTGCTTCTGTCTATCATTTTGCAAAGACCTATTCTAACTATCAATACGGAAAGTTCGTCTTTTGCAGTATATTCTTTTATTTTTGATTCTATTACAGCCGAACTGTCTCCGATAACTTCAACATTGTCCGCTCCGCAAGCTTTACACAAAGTAACCAAATCAAGTCTCTTTGTTTGTTCGCCTTTAGCGGTAACACCCGTTGCGGGGTTGGGTTGTGCACCGGTCATTGCCGTTGTTCCGTTATCGAGAATAATTATTACGCCTTTAGTTTTGTTATATGCACAATTAACAAGCCCTTCTATACCTGAATGACAGAATGTTGAATCACCTATTACGGCAACAGCTTTATCTTTACCTAAAATTTTCGTTAAACTGCTCATTATCGTCACACTGGAACCCATACAAACCGTTGTATGAAGCGCGGATAACGGAGGTGTTGCACCTAATGTATAACAACCAATATCACCGGCAACAACAACTTTGGTTTTTCTTAAAGCAACAAATGTTGCTCTGTGAGGGCATCCAGGACACAAAACCGGTTTTCTTCCCGCCTGCGGATAAGTAGTTTTAGATTTACCTTCAACTATATCTCTAACAGATTCCGGATTAAGTTCCCCTACTCTGTAAGTATAATGTTTTCCCTGACATTTTATTCCCATCTGTAAAAGATGTTCTTCTATAAAAGGTTCACTCTCTTCAACTACAACAACTTTTTCCACTTGAGAACAAAACTCTTTTATTTTTTTGTTGGGGAAAGGAAACGGCATAGAAAGTTTTAATACGGAAGCATTCGGATACACTTCTTTAACATACATATACGAAACACTGTCCGTAACTATACCTAACTTTTTATCTTTTATTTCAATAAAATTTTCCTCTAAATTGTCGGAAAATTCCTGCATTTTTAATAATTTTTCTTCCAAATCTATATGTTTTTTGTAAGCATTTGCCGGAACCATAACATATTTTCTCGGATTTTTTTCAAAAGGTTTATCTACAATCTCAACTCTTTCACCTAGTTCAACCGTTTCTTTAGTATGAGCGACTCTTGTCGTCATTCTAAATAAAACAGGAGTATCGAATTTTTCGCTTATTTCGTAAGCAAGTTTTATTAATTTCTTTGCTTCCTGCGGAGAAGAAGGTTCAAGTAACGGAATTTTTGCAAATTTTGCAACAAGTCTGTTATCCTGTTCGTTTTGAGACGAGTGCATCCCCGGATCATCTCCGGTAACAATAACAAAACCTGCATTAATTCCCGAATATGTTGCCGTCATTAAAGGGTCCATCGCAACATTTACTCCCACATGTTTCGACGAATAAATTGACCTTACTCCGGCAAAAGCAGCTCCCAAAGATACTTCAAAAGCCACTTTTTCGTTTATTGACCACTGTGCATCTACTTCTTTGAACTGTGCTAAATACTCTAAAATGTCTGTTGCAGGTGTTCCCGGATAGGAAGCTGCAAATTTGAGTCCTGCTTCATAAGCTCCTTGTGCAAGAGCTTCGTTTCCTGATAAAAGTTTGTAATTTTTCATAATGACATATTTTATATAATTTAGCGGTTATTGTGCAAGGAAAATAATGAGTTTTTATTAAATTTATTTTAATGTTAAAATTTATCAATAAAAAAATGATAGAAAATATTTTTTATTATGCTATAATTTAAGGAATATGAAAAAACTTTTTTCGTACATATTATTTCTTTTTATTGTATTTTTTATCGGCTGTACAAGCGATAATATGGAAATAGACATCACAAAAGTTCCGGAAGTTGAAACTATCGTGATTCAACCTGGAGATGTCTTCGGTAAAACTTTTGAACAAACAAAATTATCTAAACAGGAAAGTTTAAAAATTTTAGCGGAATTAAAAAAATATATTAACGTTAATAAATGTAAACCTGACGAATTTTATGAAATAACTTATTCAACGGATACCGCTGTTGAACAAACTTGGACCAACTTTAAGTTTTTCCCCGAAGGACAATATTTTTATTCCATAGACAAGTCTACGGATAATGTTATAACTTCCGAAAAACTTGAATTACAAACCACAACCCAAATTATTGAAATGTCGGGAACAATAGAAAATTCTTTGTGGGAATCAATGTCTCACTTAGAAATAAAACCGGCAATAATACTTAATTATGCCGATATGTTTGCTTGGCAAGTAGATTTTCTTACCGATTGCAGACAAGGTGATATTTTTAAATTAATATACGAAGTTAAAACTTTAGAAAAGAAAGATACCGTTCTTTCGTCTGACATTCTTGCCGGACAATATATTACGTCAACTTCAACAAACACCGCAATAAGATTTATAAATTCCAAAGGTACCGAAGGATATTTTGATGAAAACGGCAAATCGGTAAAAAGTGCATTTTTGAAAGCGCCTTTACAATTTAAAAGAATTTCTTCTTATTTCACAAAGAAAAGATTTCATCCTATATTAAAGTATTACAGGGCACATGAAGGTATAGATTACGCAGCGCCTATAGGAACACCTGTATCGGCGGTTGGTGACGGGGTAGTAACAAAATCACAATATAGCGGCGGATACGGAAATCTTGTGATAATAAAACATCCTAACGGTTACGAAACATATTACGGACATTTATCAAAATACGGTAAAGGTATAAAAAAAGGTGTAAGGGTAAAACAAGGACAGGTTATAGGGTATGTTGGTTCTACCGGCCTTTCAACAGGTCCTCATTTGGATTTTAGAGTTAAAAGAAACGGATCTTTCTTTAATTATCTTACTATGAAAATGCCACCTACTTTTACATTAACCGGTAAAGATAAAGAAGATTTTGATTTATATAAGCAAGAACTTATTAACAAGCTTAGCCAAATATAAAATTTAGCAAAAATTTGTTCTAAAAAAATGCCAAAAATTTTTACAATTTTTGTGCTTGACTATTATGTATCAATTTTATATACTCTTGTGACGATAAAAAATAAAAATATTAATTTTATTTTTTGAAGATTTTTTAAATAGTTATCCACAAGGTGTTAAGTAGTTATACACAATGTGGATAAGTTTGGGGATAAAATGGAAGTTTCTATTATAGACGCATGGAAAAAGGTTGTGGATAACTTAACATTATCCGTAGGTCAAGGCGCTGTAAATTTATGGTTTACAGGTGTAAAGCCGGTTTCTTTAAATGAAAGTATCTTCTTAATTTCTGTACCTACAAAATTTTATTCTGATTGGATAGAAAAAAATCAACAATTCAATATTGAACAAAATTTAAAAGAAATTTATTCTAAAGATATAAAGTTGGAATACAAGATTGAAAAAGATATTTCCGACGAAATGACAAAAGTTCCTACAATACCTATACATAATGATACTCCCGTTCCTTCTATTATAAAAGATCAACTTAATCCAAAATTAACTTTTGATAGATTTATTGTCGGTAATTCTAACAGATTTGCTTCCGGATGTGCGGAAGCCGTTACGAAAAATCCGGGAAAACAGTTTAATCCTTTATTTATATATGGTGGTGTAGGTCTTGGAAAAACACATTTAATGCATGCCATAGGAAACGAATTAAAAAAGAATTTTCCTAATTTCAGAATATTATATGTAACTTGTGAAAAATTTGTATCAGACTTTATCGAAGCTATAAGATTTCCGGATAAAATGCCGGCTTTTAAAAATAAGTATAGAAATCTCGATTGTCTTTTGATAGACGATATTCAATTTCTTACAAAAAATGCGGGAAGATCTCAAGAAGAGTTTTTTAACATATTTAATACATTAAAAGATAGCGGTAAACAAATAGTTATTGCTTCTGATAGACCTCAAGATAAATTAGAAGTAGAAGAAAGATTGGTTTCAAGATTCAAATGGGGTAATACTGTTGATATTCAAAAACCTGATTTGGAAACAAGAATTGCAATATTAAAGAAAAAAGCTGAAGAAGAAGGTTTTTCTGTTCCCGAAGATGTTACATTATTTATTGCTTCTCAAATAAAATCTAACATCAGAGAATTGGAAGGAACGCTATTAAGAGTTACATCTTTTATTAAATTTACTAATACACCTTTTACATTGGATGCGGTAAAAACAATATTAAAAGATATTGTAGTTCCTGAAGAAAATGTTCAAATAACTATAGATAAAATACAAAAAGTTGTTGCAGAAGAATATAATTTAACCGTAAAAGATTTAAAAGTTAAAAAAAGAACTAATCAGCTTGCCATGCCGAGGCAGATTGCAATGTATTTAGCAAGATCTTTAACTGATATGTCTACTACGGAAATAGGTGATACTTTCGGTGGAAGAGATCATACTACCGTTATGCATGCTTATAATAAGATAGCAAAAAAAGTTAATGATGATGCTTGGTTTGCTGCTGAAATAAATAAAATTATTAAATTAATAAAAGAAAAAGAAGATAATTAGTTGTTAGTATTTTTGTTAATTATTTAGTTTTTTGATAAAAAATAATTTTTAGTTCTAATATGTTAATAAAATTAAAAACTTATTAACATAGTTATTAACTTTAATATTATAAAAAAAATGTTTGATAATTATAGTTTTTTTAATTTTAAGTTTAATTATCGAATTATAAACAGATATTATTATTATAATTAATTTTTTTTAAATAAAAGGGAGGAAAGAGTAATGAAGGTAATTTGTGCAAAAGATGAATTAATGAAGGGGATGCAAATAGTTCAGCCTGTAATAGCCTCAAAAATAACTTTACCGGTTTTATCCAACTTTTTATTTGAAACTGAAAAAGACAAAATAAAATTGTCTGCTACGGACTTAGAAATAGGAGTAACTTGTTATATAAAAGCAGAAATAGTAAGTGAAGGTGCAATAACAATACCTGCAAAAAGATTTTCGGATATTATAAAAGAAGTTTCTGACGGTAATATAGAAATAAAATCAGATGAAACAAATCAAATAAACATAAAAGCAAATAAATCTAAATTTGTTTTAATGGGTATAGATAAAAAAGATTATCCTACACTTCCCGATTTTCAAAAAGAAAATGTATTTTCCTTAAAAACTCAAGTATTAAATTCAATGCTTAAAAAAACAATATTTGCGGTTTCTAAAGATTCTCAAAGATATGTTTTAAACGGTGTATGTTTTATAGTTGAAGGTGGAGCAATAAAAGCTGTTTCCACAGATGGTAGAAGATTATCTTATATAAGCAGTGACGGTATCGATAAAAAAATTAAAGGTAAAGTAATTATTCCAACAAAAGCGGTTTCGGATATTTTAAGATTAATTTCCGCTAATGATAAAGTTGAAGAAGTTCAAATAAGTTTAAGCGATAATTTAATGACGGTTATGATAGGAGATATAACTTTCCAAACTAAATTAATAGAAGGTGTATTTCCTAACTATGAACAAGTAATTCCTAAAAAAACAATGTCAAAAATAAAATTGAATGTTGCAAATACAATATCGGCAGTAAAACAAATGGCATTGCTTACGGGAGATAAACTTGTTGCAGACAGAGCATCGTCTATAAAATTAAGTTTTGAAAAAAATAAAATGATAGTTTCCGCAAATACCGTAGGTTTGGGTTCCGGAGAAGCCGAAGTTGAAACGGAATATTCCGGTGAAGTATTTGATATAAATTTTAACCCTAATTATATTAAAGATATTTTACAAAATGTAGAAGATGAAAATATTTATTTTGCATATACTACTTCTCAAAATCCAGTTGTTATAACCCCGGAAAAAGATAAAAATTATCTTTGTGTAGTTATGCCTATGAGATCATAATCAAATGGAATTTACGGAAGTTTCGTCGATAATAAAACAAATTTCTGATAAATTGGGTTTGAATGATGACTATTTTATTATTATGTCTAAATGGCAACAAGAAGTAGGTAATAATAAAATAGAATTAAGCGGTTTTAAAGACGGAACGATTTTTGCCAGTGCAAAATCTGCGGTATATATAAATGATTTAAATTTAAGAAAGAGACAGATTATAAATAAACTTAATCAGTATTTAGGAAGAAAAGTAGTAAAAAATATAAAGTGTGAAATTAAGTAGTAAAAGATATGGAGGAAGTTAATGACTAACGAAGAACAAAATAAAGCAGCGTCGAGTTATGATGCTTCGAAAATTCAAGTATTGGAAGGTCTTGAAGCTGTTAGAAAAAGACCTGCTATGTATATCGGTTCAACATCGGAACAAGGTCTTCATCATTTGGTTTATGAAACAGTAGATAACTCTATCGATGAAGTTTTGGCAGGTTTTTGTAAAAATATCGATGTTACGATTCATCCTGATAATTCAATAACAGTATTGGATGACGGTAGAGGTATTCCTGTAGATCCTCATCCGAAATATAAAGATAAATCTGCACTTGAAGTTGTTATGACGGTTTTACATGCCGGTGGAAAATTCGATAAAAATTCTTATAAAGTTTCCGGAGGTTTACATGGTGTAGGTGTATCCTGTGTAAATGCTCTTTCTACAAAATTGGTAGTTGAAGTTTATAGAAACGGAAAAATTTATAAACAAGAATATGCTAAAGGAAAACCTACAACAAAACTTGAAATTATAGGAAAAACCGACGACAGAGGAACAAAAGTTACATTTTTACCGGATCCGGAAATATTTTCGGTTACAACATATTCTTTCGATACATTGGCTAACAGATTAAGAGAGTTGGCTTTCTTAAATGCAGGTGCAAATATTACAATTATAGACGAAAGACAAGACAAAGAATATACTTTCCATTATGAAGGCGGTATAAAAAGTTTTGTTTCTTATTTGAATGCCAACAAACAAGTTATCAATAAAGAACCTATATATTTCACAAAAAATAAAGATAACGTTGATGTTGAAGTTGCAATGCAATACAACGATTCTTACAACGAACAGATTCACACTTTTGTTAACAACATCAACACTGTTGAAGGCGGAACACATTTATCGGGTTTCCGTTCGGCATTAACAAGAGTTGTAAACGATTATATTAAGAAAAACGAATTATCAAAAAATAAAAATTTAACACTTTCCGGAGAAGATGTCAGAGAAGGTTTAACGGCTGTTATTTCCGTTAAAGTTCCTAACCCTCAATTCGAGGGACAGACAAAAACAAAATTAGGAAACTCCGAAGTTGAAGGTATTGTAAAATCACTCGTAGGTGATGCACTTGCAACATTCTTGGAAGAAAATCCGGGAATTGCAGGACAAATTTTGGAAAAATCCATCAATGCAGCGGAAGCAAGAGAAGCAGCAAGAAAAGCAAGAGAACTTACAAGAAGAAAGGGTGCTCTTGATTCAGCGGCCCTTCCGGGAAAACTTGCGGATTGTTCCGAAAAAGATCCTCAAAAAACCGAACTTTTCATCGTGGAAGGAAACTCTGCAGGAGGTTCTGCAAAGCAAGGTAGAAACAGAGCTTTTCAGGCAATACTTCCTTTAAGAGGTAAAATCTTGAACGTTGAAAAATCAAGATTAACAAAAATGTTAACAAACGAAGAAATTAAGACGATGATTACCGCTATCGGTGCAGGTATCGGTAAAGGTGAAGGCGAGTTTAATATAGATAAAGTAAGATATCATAAAGTTGTTATCATGACCGATGCCGATGTCGATGGTGCACATATCAGAACACTTCTTTTAACATTCTTCTACAGACAAATGCCTCAACTTATAGATAACGGTTATGTTTATATTGCACAACCGCCTCTTTATAAAGTTAAAAAAGGCAAAAAAGAAATGTATTTACAGACGGAAGCCGAACTTGATAAATTCTTGTTTAAACAAGGTTTGGACGGTCAGTCGATGATATTGTTAAAAGACGGGCAACAAATCGGTGATGTTATAGATCAAAAACAATTAACACAAATTGTGGATTC
The DNA here is from genome assembly GCA_017651625.1 of Candidatus Ruminimicrobiellum bubulum. Taxonomy (GTDB): domain Bacteria; phylum Elusimicrobiota; class Endomicrobiia; order Endomicrobiales; family Endomicrobiaceae; genus Ruminimicrobiellum; species Ruminimicrobiellum bubulum. The sequence continues at coordinate 55,443 of JAGCCP010000043.1, forward strand.
TATCGCAGAACTCGATAACCTTATAATAAAAATTACAAAGAAAGGTTTAAAGTGGAACGAATATCTTAAATTCAGAGAAGAAGGCAAAATGCCGCTTTTCAGAGTTGTAGATCAAAACCAGGTAAGATATATTTATTCCGATAAAGAATGGAAAGAATTTAAAGCGGAACTCGCGGAAAGAAAAAAACAAATGCAACAAGACAACGGCGAACTTCCGGTTGACGGTTTAACCGAAGATATATTGCCGGAATATAAAGAATTGTGGGAACTCCCGAGAATAAATATTTTGGCAAACAAACTTGAAAGCAAAGGTTTGCACTTACACCATTACGGAACAACACATGTAAGACCTGTTTACAGATTGAAAGGTGCAAACAACGATGTTTATGATTTAGCATCGACGAATCAATTAATAGAACAAATCAGAGAATTGGGCAGAAAAGGTGCAACAATTCAAAGATACAAAGGTCTCGGTGAAATGAACCCAGAACAACTTTGGGAAACAACAATGGATCCCGCAAGAAGAAAAATGTTGCAGGTTAAGCTTGAAGATGCTATCGAAACAGACAGAATATTTACAACATTGATGGGCGATAAAGTAGAAGCAAGAAGAGCATTTATTCAAGCTCATTCGTTGGATGTAACCAATTTGGATATATAATTTGGAATTTATAATAAGAGGTTAATATAATGGCAGAAGATAAAGACTTAAATAAACCGACAGAAGAAAAAGAAACTATTATTGAAGCAGGTATTCTTCCTACAAACCTTCAAGACGAAATGAAGGCATCTTATATAGATTATGCTATGAGTGTTATTGTAGGTAGAGCATTGCCGGATGTAAGAGACGGTTTAAAACCTGTTCACAGAAGAATTTTGTATGCAATGAAAGAAATGGGTGTAAGAAGAAATACACCTTACAAAAAATCTGCAAGAATCGTGGGTGATGTGCTCGGTAAATATCATCCTCATGGTGATTCTTCGGTATATGATGCGCTCGTAAGAATGGTTCAAGACTTTTCTATGAGATATCCTCTTATAGACGGTCAGGGAAACTTCGGTAGTGTTGACGGTGATGATCCGGCAGCTATGAGGTACACCGAAGTAAGAATGGACTATATTGCAGACGAAATGCTTGCCGATATAGATAAAGATACAATCGATTATATTCCTAACTACGATGGTTCATTGGAAGAGCCTTTAATACTTCCTACAAAGTTACCGGAACTTTTAATAAACGGTTCATCGGGTATTGCAGTAGGTATGGCAACAAACATTCCTACACACAATTTGTCCGAAGTTATAGACGGAACGGTAGCTTTTATCGACGATCCTGAAATTTCAATATCCGAAATAATGAAATATATCAAAGGTCCTGATTTTCCTACAGCAGCACTTATTTTAGGTAAAGCCGGAATTAAAGATTATATGGAAACAGGTCGTGGTTCCGTAAAAATGAGAGCCAAAACCGAAATAGAAGAGATGAAAGGCGGCAGAGAAGCAATTATCATTACAGAACTTCCGTATCAAGTAAATAAAGCAATGCTTATCACATCGATAGCAAATCTCGTAAAAGATAAAAAAATAGACGGAATATCAGATTTAAGAGATGAAACCGACAGACACGGTATGAGAGTTGTTATTGAGTTAAAGAGAGATGCAAATGCTCAAGTTGTGTTAAACCAATTGTTTAAACATACACAAATGCAAACAAGTTTCGGTGTTATAATGCTTGCACTTGTTAACAACAAACCGAAAGTTTTGAATATTAAAGAAATGCTTTACCATTTCGTAGAGCACAGAAAAATTATCGTTGTAAGAAGAACAAAATTCGAACTTAAAAAAGCAGAAGCAAGAGCACATATTTTGGAAGGTTTGAAAATTGCAATCGATAATTTGGATGCCGTAGTAAAAACAATAAGACAATCCCCCGATACGGATACTGCAAGAATCAATTTAATGGAAAAATTCAGATTGTCTAAACTTCAAGCACAAGCAATTCTCGATATGAAATTGCAACAGTTGACAGGTCTTGAAAGAAAGAAAATAGACGAAGAATATATAGAAGTTATAAAAAATATCGAAAGATTAAAATCTATTTTGGAAGATCCTAAAAAAGTTTTGGCAATAATCAAAGACGAATTGTTACAGTTGAAAGAAAAATATGGTGATAAGAGAAGAACTCACTTAACTGCAGATGCGGAAGATTTCAATATTGAAGATTTAATTCAAGAAGAAGAAGTTGTAGTTACCGTATCAAATGCAGGATACATTAAGAGAATTCCTGTAAATACATACAGAGTTCAAGCAAGAGGCGGTAGAGGTGTTGTAGGTATGACAACAAAAGAAGATGATTTTGTTGCAAAAATGTTTGTAACATCTACACATGCTTACTTGTTATCGTTCACTACAAGAGGAAGATTGTATTGGTCCAGAGTATACGAAATTCCTGAAGGAACAAGAACATCTAAAGGTAAAGCTATCGTTAACATAATACAATTATCAAGCCCGGATGAAAAAATCACAGCTTCAATTCCTATAAGATCGTTCAATTCGAAAGATATTAAAGACGAATATTTGTTAATGTGCACAAGAAAGGGAACAATAAAGAAAATAGCATTGTCCGAATTTGCTAATCCGAGAAGAGGCGGAATTATAGCTATAAAATTGGAAGACGGCGATATCTTGATGGATGTTAAGAAGATCGAAAAAAATCCTGAAGTTGTTATAGCTACAAAGAAAGGTATAGCAATAAGATTTAAAGAACAGGATGTAAGAGCTATCGGAAGAGCCGGTCAAGGTGTAAGAGGTATATCTCTTGAAAAAGATGATGAAGTTATAGGTATGGAAGTATTCTCACCTGAAGATGTATTTGTATCTGTAGCCGAAAACGGTTACGGTAAGAGAACCGAAGTAGGCAAATACAGATTACAAAAGAGAGGCGGAAAAGGTGTTATAAACATGCAAACTTCCGAAAGAAACGGAAATGTTATATATATCGGAAAAGCAAACGAAGGACAAATAATGCTTATAACCGAACATGGTATAACAATAAGAAGTAAAGTAGACAAAATTTCCGTTATAGGAAGAAACACTCAAGGTGTAAGACTTGTAAGACTTGAAGAAGGCGACAAAGTAGCATCAGTTGCAACAGTAGTAGGTGAAGAAGCCGAAGAGGAAACAAAACCTACGGAACTGGAACAAGCCGCACAAGCAGCAAAACCGGAAGAAACAAAATAGTAAATAAATATTATTTTGTATATAAAATAAAAGAGAGATGATAATTTTTATCATCTCTCTCTTTATCTCAAAAAGATTGTTAACAATACATAAATATATTATACTTTTATAGTATATCATTATGAGAGTTTTATCTGTTTTTACACTAGTTTGTTTTCTTTTAACTAATGTATTGGGCGGCGCCTTTGCCAATACAGCGGTATTTCCTTTGCCATATAAATATGTTGACAATGAAGTTATTACAAAAAGTGAAAAACTGGCTCAATATGGGCAAATAACAGAAAATATTTATAAAAAAGATACTCCGCTGGTTGTGGTAATACACGATTTACACAACAATTCAAAAGTTCAACAAAATATAGAACAAATCATAAATTTTATTTATCAAAATTCAAAAATAAATAAAATAATAATAGAAGGTGCTCCAAACAAACAAATATCCACGCAACTGTTTTCTTCAATACAAAATAAACAATTTATCAATAACATAACAAACGACTTATTGTCCACAGGAAAAATTTCCGGTGCTGAATCTTTTACGGTAAAGAATGATATACATAATTTATACGGACTTGAAAACTGGGAAATATATAGCAAAAACATTGAACAGAATTTATTGTTGAAAAACAAATATTTGCAAGAAACAGACAAAATTTATGATTCTTTTGTAAAAAGCAGAATATATTTTTCAAAACCGCAACTGTTTTCCTTGTTTTCACAAGATACCGATTTTGAACAACAAATTACAAATTTATACGAATTTTGTACTAAGAATAATATCGATTTAAGTCTTTATTCGGAAATTAACAAATTTATTGCCGTAACAAAATATAAAAATAAAAAAAATATATCCAAAGATTTATCTCGTTTATTCAATGATATAAAAAGTAAAATTCCCTACCAAAATTATATGCAAATTACTGCTCTTTTGAAAAACATGGATGTAAACGGTAAAGAAAAATTAAATTTAATATTTAATATTATAAAAAACAGTTCACCGGAAACATTGTTAAAATATGAACCCCTCGTCTTATACTTTAATAACATTGAAACAAGAGCCGCTGTTAACTTTTATGCATTAATGCAACAAACGGAAACCCTTGAAAATTTTATCTTGGATAATTTTGTTGATTATAATGAAAAAGAATTAATATTAGTGGATAAATTTATATATATCTTGTCGGAATATGCAAGGTTGTCCATATCGTACAATCAATACAAATATTTTGAACAAAACAAAGACTATTTATATAACATATCAATAAAATATTTGGATAATCAATCACTAAAGATAATAAACGATATTTTAAAAGATGAAGATTTGAAAAATTATCATTTAACAAACGAACAAAGAAACAAAATTTTTTACAGCAATATAAAATCGTTAATTAATATTTCCGATAATGATAATATAGAAGTAACGGAAACAAATATAATAGAAAATTTAAGAAACATTGATTCCGTAAACATTGTTGTTGTAGGCGGCTTTCATAATGAACTTACAGACATATTGAAACATCAAAACGTTTCCGTGTTGTCTGTTATACCGAGAGTTGAACAATTAACCGATTTTGATAACGAACTTGTAAGAACGGAAAATGTTGTTTACAAAAATGCTTTGGCACCGCCTACTGTTCTGGTACAGGCTGATGTTTCTACAATTGCTTCCATAATAAAAAAATGGTCCGGTTCCATGACAACTTCCGGTATAGATTTTTTCCGACAAAAGGAGGCAATCAGAAAATGGTTATCGGATAACAAAATAGATTTGGAATTTGAAATTGTAAACGAAACAATGTATTTAGGTTCCGTTCCGATAGATGATATATTAAATCCAAAAACAAGATATAAAAAAGAAGATAACAGCCGTAAAAAAAGTACTGTTTCCAATATTGTGTGGAAGTTGCACGACATATATTCAAATATAAAAGTTTTTATATCACAAAAAACAAAAAGTATAAGACAACTGTTTAGCGGAATAAACACATTTACCGACATTTCTTCATTATCTTCACAATATATATCAAGAAGATTATTGAACGAAAGAATAATAAAAAATGAGTATCAAAGAACACTTAACAGTTTAAACCAAAAAATGCCGGACGTTATAGTAATTTCCGTAAGCAGTGAACAAGATAAAACTTTTTGTGAACAAGTATTGGCAGATATCAAAACTCATCCGAGTTTTCAAAACACACAAATACATTACATAATGAAAGAACAAGCCGGAACCGCCGACGGTTTTATAAAATCAATGGAATATTTAAAATCTTCGAATTTCGGTAAAAGTTTTAAAGATTTAACTTCGGTAGTAATAGATATAGATACAAACGAAAAAGAAAACATAGCAAGAAAAGACCTTCCTATCAAATTTAACGGAAGAAATATAACTCCTTTGGAATTGGCGGTACTCAACGGTATAAGAGCATGTCATAAATTTAAAACAGGTGGCGGTATTGCGGTTATAGATCCGCAAAGTATATATATAGGAAACATGCTTCCGACGGAAGATATTACTTTTATATCGTCGGCGGTTAATATGGAAGAAATTCAACATCACAGACATTCGTTAATAATTAAAGATTACCCAAGCACTTTGGAAGAAATTTATTACGGTTTTACCCCTGAAAACATTTCCGATGTTGTTGAAAGAAAAGGTATAGAACACAGAAACTTTTATAATTTCGATAATAACAGAATGAGACAGTTCGAAATTGCTACCGGTAATGTTCTTATAAGTTTTGACGATGAAACAAAATATAAAGAATTTTTTAATTTTATATCGGAATACGGAAACAGCCTTAACAATTTGTCGGAAAAAACACATTTGTTTCAACATATATTTGTTCCGTTTATAAGACTTAAAAACAAACAAAATGTAAGTTCATATTTTGCAAAAACGGCATCCGCAAAAGACAGAGATTTGTTTATTGATTTCGCCGATAGAATTGGTAATTATTATCAAAACAGCAGTTTAATCCAAGAAATTAAGTTCGGAGTATACCATCAATCGAAATCTTTATACAGCAGAAATTTTACAAGGCAGCTCATTAATAAATTGTCCGACATTTTTAAATCAAAACAATATCAACATATAAAACAAGATACAAAATCCGCAATAAAGCAAAAACAAGTTGTGATAACTGAAACTTTTGACGAAGATAATGCATTATCAAGAGCATATAAAATATTATCGCAAATTCAGGATAAACGATTGGATTCATCTGCGGATTATGAGCAGGTATACGATACTTTAATAGAAATTTTCAGAACTACTCCCGCTCAAAACGAATTATATAATTTAGAAAACAAAAATACGGCAAAACTTTACAGGTATATATCCGATATCATAAGTAACACTATTGCCCAAATTAACGACGAAAAAATTTTAAATAAAAACAGAATAGAACAAACGTATTTAGAGAATTTAAAAATAAGTTTCTTGTCTATGCAGCATTACACCATAGAATATTTGAGATTGTTGGATTATACGACGAATTTGGCCACTTTGGGAAGTTATATATTTCCCAAAAGTTCTTTTTTTGAAAAATCCAAACTAATGCCGTTAAACAGACTTATTTTCGGGTTCACAAGAGGTATAAAAAAATCCAAACAAAATGTAAGAGAACAACTTGCAACGGTATATTCATCGGGAAACTTTTTAATAGATTCGTTATATTCTTTTCCGGTACTTAAAAACGATATAGAATCGTTTATAACAAATATTGAAAACCCTAAAGAAAAAACATCCGTAGGTATACAGAAAGAATGGGGAAGCAGAAGAGCCGTTCAAAGATTTTTGTCGCTATCTATCGGGTTACAGTCTTTCGCAACCTCAATAATAGCGGCATTAAATACATCATCGTTTACTGTTGCAACAATTTCGGCAGCGGTAATTTCGTTAATGAGCGGATTAGGCCTTTCAATTTTCTTACACAGGGCAGGAATCGGTATAGGGCAAAATGATAAGTTTTATAACGAAAAGAAAAAAGAAATAGAAGATGAGTTGGACGGTCAAAGTTCCATAAAAGAGTCTATGGACTTTTTTGCTTACGATATAAATAAAATTTCACAGTTGGAAAAATTTTATGCTAAGATGGCAAAGAATGCATCAAAAGAGAATAAAGAATTGTTGGATTCAACATTAACATTATTGCATCAATATAAAGATAACTGTGATTTAAGATTAATAAGTCCTATTTTAAATAACAGCAGGCAACTTTATATATTACTTGCCGGAAGATCCGATTTGCAGTTGCAATTATTACAGTTTATAGATTATTTAGAGAAATTCAACGTTGAAGATGAACCGAAAGAATATAAAGGTATAAGATACGGATTTGTTTCCGATATGGAAATTACGGAACAAGAAACCAACGGACATTTAAAAAATTGGTTTGAAATTTTAAAAACAAATTCTATTACCAAAGAGTCGATAGACAACATAATAACCAATGCTACCGAAATAATAGAAAAAACAAATTTTAATCCTACCGTATTAAAAGGAACAAATAAAGATGTTATTATATCTCAATTACAAGATTTCATTTCTTTTTATAACGATACGATAAAATTGTATTCGGCACTGACAAAACAGGAGCAGGATAAGTTAAGACCGGAAATAGAAATATTGGAAAAGATGGGAGAATATGCCATTCAATATTATAAAGCATTAAATTATTTGGTAAGTTTGGAAATATTGTACGGATACAGAATTTCCAAAGGAAACAAACTGTACTTTTTGGAACAAATAGGGTTAATGTCCGTTGTAAGAAATGTATACGGTATACAAACCGGAATATTTTTATCAAAGAGAAAATTCTTAAAATCTATTGCAGCGGTAAAAAATATAGGTAACGAAATAATAAACGGTTTCTATGACAATAAAATCGAAGAAACAGTGGATTCGTTTTTTAAAGAAAAAGAAAGTCCTGATTATTTTTATTTAGGTATTATAGAAAGTTGGAAAGACAGAAAAATGTTAGCAAGGTTTTTACCGTTGGTTATATTTATACAAAAAGTTGCAACATCCGTAATTTCAGGCTCGTTTTATTTACACAATTTTGTTATATCGTTTTTTACCGGTGTAGGCTTAACGGTAAGTTTGCATTGGCTTTCCATTATGATAGGATTTTTTAAAACTTTAATTATAAGTAAAAAAAATGTATCCGGGAAAGAAGAAAGAAATACAATAGAAACAAACAGACAATTGCTGTTACAAAAACATATAGACGAATTGGCAAAAGTTCCGTACGGACAAATGCCCGATTTAATAATTATGGTCGGTTCTAAAAACAGGCACACGGCAACATCGTTAAATGAAGGTATAAGAAATATAAGAAGATTCGGCAATTTACAATCTGTTCCTATAGAATCACTTGTTACTGAAAACGACGGCAACGGTAACAGTTTGTTGGATGTATTTAATTTTATTCAATCAAAACAATTCGAAAAAGATTATCCGTCACTCACACAAAAAGATTTAAGAGATTTAAAAATAGTTGTAATTAATATCAACGAAACATCTTCACAAATAATAAACAGACAACTTGATATGGAAATACTCGATAAGCAAACAACACCGTTGGAATTATCTGTATTAAATGCCGTTTGTATGGTACAAAAAAACAAAGGGCAAAAAGGAAATATAGTTATTGCCGATCCCGGATACATGTATTTAGGTAACTTAATACAAACGGATAATATAACAATGGTTGCATCAAATGTTACTTACGAACAAATGAAAAATCAAAGTTTGCCGTTACTGATTACCGATCAAACCGACTTTTCTCAAGACGGCAGCAGCCGTTTAAAGAAACTTTACAGAAATTTCGATTATAAAAAGATATCTAATATTGCCGTAGCATATATGTTTAGTCGTATGTATGATACGGACAATATTTCGCTTGTTCAAATGCCGGCATATGCCGGACTTATAGGTATGAATTTCAGCGACGACAAAAATTTTGATTTATTGTTGAAGTTTATGAATATAGCAAGACAATACGAACAATCTTATAAAGGCAGAAAATTCAAAATTGATTTAATTCAACATTTGCTTACTCCGTTAACAATGTTAATGAATAAAGAGAATATATTTGTTTATTTGGAAGTTTTAAAAGTTCCGATATCGAATTTAAATCCTCAAATAAAAAAAGAATACGATGACTTCTTTTATGGGTTATTCGAACAACTTAACAATGAATTTCAAAATGAAATTTCCGACTCGTTTATTAATGTTGTGTCGTCGCAGGATTCCACTTTAACAAGAAACGGTATTTTGGGAAGCGTTTTCTATAAAAATTTTATTTCGTTGTTGAGCACTTTAAAAAATTTCAATGCAGGTAAAGCATTAGACAAAATTGCAGATACAATAAAAAATATGGTTATATCTCAAAAACAGTCGGGTATTTTAATAGTTCCGCAATTGACACCATTTTCAAAACATCAACTTTTTGCATTCGACAACGAACTCAGCGGAAACATAGCAATAACGTCGTTTGATCAGTTATCCGAAGGCAAAAAAGATTTAGGTGTAATTATCAATGTTCCTGTTGAAAATACCGTGATTCCGGCAAAAGTATATTCAGATGTTATAGTCGATAACAAAGGAAACAATCATGTTGTTGTTGCTTTTGTACCGGTGTTACTTGACGATATTGATATGTATTCTTCTGTAATGGAAACCGATTTTATAAGATCAATTTTGTCCGAAGAGAAAACGAAACAAAACGAACTCAGAAAGCAGTTATTTATAGGCAGAGCAACATTATCTTTTATTAAAGAGCTGAAAACAAATTCCAAATTAAGTTCTATATACGATAATTCCGATTTTATGGTGGATAATGTAGATACTTCTTACATTGTATCTTTTGATGATTCCGGATTGTTCAGTGTTCCGGAACTTATAAAAGACGATTTCTTTACCGATACGGATTTGCAAAACATCAGGCATATAAACATTGTTACAAATACAAATTCAACAAGTGTTCCGTTAACCGATATAAGAAATTTAAACTTATCACCATTGATTGATGAGTATAATGTATCCGAGAATGGTAAAGTAAATTTATCGTTACTGTTTAAATTGGTATCAAATTACAATTATTCATTTGAAGATTCGGATTTTACACTGTTTTTAAAAAATCCGAAACAATATGCACAAGATATGCTAAAAAATATATTTGATACAAAAACAACGATAAAAGATTTTTCAAATATAAATACGGTTACGGAAATAGACATAAATTCATTTTCTTTAGAACAATTGAAATATCTGTTAAATAATGTTAAACCGGAAAGTATTATAATAAAAAATATTTTTTATAGCGGAACGGAATTGTTTAATATTTCTTCGTTGGATATTTCTTCCGAAATAAATAGACTTAACAATACCGATTTAGACAAATTTAAAACTTTATTAGACGACAATAATGTTTTAAATAACAGCAAAATTTTTGTTTTAAATAATCTGTTGGAGTATGTAAAAACCAATGAACAAGAATATGCACCTTTCAAAGAGTTTTGCACGGATATGACGCTGGAATTAAAAGATGAGTTAGAGTTTTTAACAGCAAGACTGATTACAAATAATCAACCGGTTACCGAAGAAGATATTGAAAACTTAAAATCGGAAAATTTAGATAAATGGAATTATTATTATGAACTAAATGAATATATGCAATACATTGCGTATATTCGTTATCAACGAATTATGGAATTATCACAACAATCAAATACTAAAATAACGTTCGGTATTGATATTTCACAAATTTCGTTAATACAGGCCGTTGCTCAAATAAACAATCTTCATAAGATGTTTGGTATTAATAAGTTCAAAATAAACGGATTACCTGCCGATTTTTATCAACAACAAACAATTGAATATATGCACAGAAATATAACGAACGATATTATGCTGATTTTTGACGATGAAACACAAACAATAAATACAAGCAAGTATAATAATATTATTTGTTTATCGGAACAAGTTTCTGCCGAAACAACCGATCATTTAAAAACAGATTTATCTTCAATGGAAGACATAGACGACTTTTTAACAAGATTATCACAAAATAATAAATTAACGACATTGTATATTGACATGAACAATATCATAAATGATTCAACAAATTTAACTAAATTTTTCTATTTGGTAAATTTATTGAAAAGTAGAGATTCTTTCAATTATACGGAATATGGCAGACATTTTATAAGTAAATATGAAGACAATATTGTTGCAGACACATTAAAAGGAAATATTAAAAGAATTGATATTTCCGATATAGATAATATGAATATTCAGAATAGTTTTTCTTATGTGCATAATGTTTTATTTGAAGCCGGTATTGATAATACAAATTATGATAATTTATTTGAATTGATAGCGCACTTATATATGCAATATGAATATTCAAATAACTCAAACAAAGAAAAAATAGTATTGGAACTTAAAGGTATACTTCTGGCTATAGCACAACTTCAACAAGTAACCGGAATGTCGTTAACACAAGAAGAGTTTAATTTAAATAACATTAATTCAATTCTTGCTTGTGCTTAATGATTAACCCAACACTTTCATTACATTCATTGTTATTTTATTAAACCCGCCGGAAATAATAAGTATTCCCATCAACATCAAAAGTGTTCCGGAAACAATTTCTATTACTTTATAATACTTTTTTAACGAGTTAAACAAAGTTAAAAATTTGGTAACAAACAATGCTGTTAATATAAATGGTACAGCAAGACCTAAAGAATAAATTAAAAGTAAAAATGTTCCTTGTGCAACGGTTCCTTGAGTTGCTGCCATTATAAGGATTGAAGCCAATATCGGGTCAACACACGGTGTCCAACTGAATGCAAAAGCACATCCTATAAGATATATGGTGAAATAATTTGATGTTCTTTTTATTTTGTCCATCCAACTGAATTGTTTATATAAAAGTTTTATTTTAAATATACCGAGCAAATGCAATCCGAAAATGATTACTATTATTCCGCCTACGGTTCTGAGAATATTTAAATTATTTAAAAAGAATTGTCCTATAATCGTTACAGATAGCCCGAGAAAAACAAATACAGTTGTAAATCCCAACACAAAACAAATCGATGATAAAAAAACGGATAACAAATTTTTTCTGTTATCCAATTCTTCTATAGACAGGCCTGTAACCAATGTTATATATACGGGGATAAGAGGTAAAATGCAGGGACTTATAAATGTTAATATTCCTGCCAAAAGACTTGCAAATATGGGGAAACTGCCTAAATCTTGCATTATGAAGGTTTTACCTCAAGCATTCTTTGTATCGGGACAATTGCTTTATCTGCAATTTCTTTAGGAACTTTTATCTCGTTATTCATTTCTTTCAGAACATTTAACACTTTATCCAACGAATTCTTTTTCATATTTGGGCATACCGCTAAATCCGTAACGGGATAAAACTTTTTGTTGGGATATTCTCTTTGTAATTTAAATGTTATTTCGTTTTCCGTTCCTATAATAAATTCTTGTTTATCGCTTTTTGCAACATAATTTAATATACCTGTTGTAGATAACACTTCATCCGCAAGTGCAACCGTTTCAGGACAACATTCCGGATGAACCAGAAAAACCGCGTTAGGATGCACTTCTTTTTGTAGTGCAACATATTCCGGTAACATTTTCATGTGTGTAGGGCAAAATCCGTTCCACAAAATAAGTTTTTTGTTTAACACTTTTTGTGCATAAGAACCTAAATTTCTGTCCGGACAAAATATTATTTTATCGTTTTTAACGGACTTAACCACATTTATGGCATTAGAAGATGTACAACAAATATCGGTTTCCGCTTTAACCGCCGCAGATGAGTTTATATATGTAACAACAGTTGCACCGGGATTATCTTTTTTAAATTGTATCAACTGCTCTGCTGTTATCATGTCTGCCATAGGGCAACCGGACTGTAAATCGGGCAACAAAACCTTTTTATTGGGACTTAATATAGAAGCGGTTTCCGCCATAAAATGTACACCGCAAAAAACAATAACATCGGCATTTGTTTGTGCGGCTTTTCTGCTGAGTTCCAAAGAATCGCCTGTGAAATCCGCAATAGATTGTACTTCTTGTCTTTGATAATTATGAACAAGAATTATGGCATTTCTTTGTTTTTTTAAATCTTGAATTTGTTGTATTATTTCTTCTTGCATAACATTTTACCTTTAAATTACAGTTATTATATTACTTTTTTCTAATAAGATTTTTTACAAATTTACTGATTCCTATAACAGCATAAATTATAAAGCCTAATATGAAAAGTCTTCCCCAGGAAGCAAGTGATATTCCTTCAGTTGAGAAGAATGTGTTTACCGGAGAAACATACAAGAATATAAACTGTGTTGCAAACATTATAAATATACCGAGCCAAATGTACGGATTTGAAAATAAACCGAGAGAAAACATAGATTTTGTCATTGAACGGCAATTTAATAAATACATACTTTGACACACTATAAATACGGAAACCGCAACACCTCTTGCCTGTGCAAGTGTCGCGCCGTGAGCAAGTTCATAATTAAACAATATTACTACACCGGTAACTATTATGGCACTTATCATTGCAAGTCTGTACCAGAAAATTCCGTCCATAATCTTCATATCGGGGCTTACAGGCTTTCTATCCATTATACCGTCTTCTTTAGGTTCAAAAGATAACATCATGCCCAAAAATAATGCGGTAGACATGTTTATCCACAGAATTTGTTTCGGTAAAATAGGAAGTTCCGGCATATTAAGAAATATTGCGGTCATCATAGCAATACCTTGAGCCATGTTTGTAGGAAGTGTCCAAATAATAAATTTTCTTATATTATCAAATACACATCTTCCTTCTTCAACGGCGGCAACAATAGAAGCAAAATTATCGTCGGTTAAAACCATATCCGCAGACTCTTTTGCAACTTCCGTTCCCGTTATACCCATAGCAACACCGATATTTGCTTGTTTTAAAGCAGGTGCGTCATTTACACCGTCACCGGTCATAGCGGCAATATTTTTTTGTACCTGTAATGCTCTTACAAGTCTTAATTTCTGTTCGGGTGTTACTCTTGCAAATACGGAATATTTTATTGCTATTTCTTTTAGTTGTTCATCATCATATTGTTCAAGTTGGCTACCTGTTATGGCGGTATAATCGGGATTTTCTCCTTTAATTATTCCTATGGCTTTTGCTATTGCCGAAGCCGTTAATGCATGGTCACCGGTAATCATTTTAATTTTTATTCCCGCACTGTGACATTTTTTTACTGCCTCTATAACTTCCGGTCTTGCGGGATCTATCATAGCTTGAAGACCTACGAAGGTCAATCCTGTTGCAATATCTTCATGTCTTAATTGTTTATGATTTTCGTCCATATCCGTATAAGCAAAACATAAAACTCTTAATCCTCTTGTTGCCATTTCGTTGGCAACTTTTACTACTTCTTCTTTGTTGAAAGGTATTTTGTTGCCTTGTTTATCAAGCATGTAAGAACACATGTTCGTAATTTTTTCTACGGCACCCTTTACGAAAGCAATGTTTGTTCCGCCGTTTTCATGCAATGTTGCCATATACTGATATTGAGATTCAAACGGTATAGTATCAAGTTTAGGATATTGTTCCACAATCTCATCGTTAAGTTTTGCTTTTGCTCCGGAAACTATCAAAGCACCTTCGGTCGGATCGCCTTGCACGTCATTTTTTCCGTCTATATTTATTATTTTTGCATCGTTACATAAATAACCTGCGGTTAAACAAAGTTTTAACGATTTTGAATATTCTATACCTATAATTGTATTTGTTTCTTTAAGTTTTAATTGTCCGTCGAAACTGTAACCTGTTCCGGATACTTCTATGGTTTTACCGTCTGTAAACATTTCAACAACAGTCATTTGGTTTTCGGTTAAAGTTCCTGTTTTATCCGAACAAATTACTGTTGTGCTTCCCAAAGTTTCCACTGCGGGAAGTTTTCTTATAATGGCTTTTCTTTTAGCCATTCTTGAAACACCTATAGCAAGAGTTATAGTCATTGCCGCGGGAAGTCCTTCGGGTATTGCTGCAACGGAAAGACCGATAGCAGCCAAAAACATTAATACCCAACCTTGATGGTGATACATACCTACACCAAATGTAATTGCTGCCATAGACATAATTAAGTATATAAGGAACACACTGAATTTTGCCATTCTTTGAGTTAAAGGAGTTTCTAATGAATCGGCAGATGATATAAGTTGAGAAATTTTACCTACTTCCGTATTATCACCTGTGGCAACAACAACGCCTTTGCCGCTTCCGTAAGTTACAAGTGTTGAAGCATACAACATATTTTTCCTGTCCGCCAAAACAGTTGAAGACGGTAAAGTGTTAATGTTTTTTTCAACAGGTAAAGATTCTCCGGTGAGAGCCGATTCGTTTATTTGTAGTTCTCTTGAAGAAATAAGTTTTATATCCGCTGCAACTTTATCTCCGGAAACGAAGAACAAAATGTCCCCTGGAACAACTTCGGAAGAATCAATATGCATTCTTTTGCCGTCTCTCATAACTACCGCTTGAGTAGTCATTGATTTTGCGAGAGCTTCCAAAGATTTTAATGCTTTTGATTCTTGAATAAATCCTACTATTGCATTAACCAACACTACACCGAATATTACACTGCAATCCGCCCACTGTTTTAAAAACAATGTTATAAAACCCGAAATGATTAACACATATAAAAGACTGTTATGGAACTGTAAAAAGAATCTTTTTATAGGACCGTCACCTTTTTTCTGAGTTAAAACATTTTTACCGTATTTTTGTTGTCTTTCTGAAATTTCACTTTCTTTAAGTCCGGTATGGCTGTTGCTGTTGAACTCTTGTAAAACATCATTAATTTCAATACTATGCCAAAACTTTTGTTCTTGGTTTGTTCCTTGTTTTTCCATCGTTTTTCCTCTGTTTTTGCGAGATTATTTAGTGATTACGAAAATTGCCTGTTGTGCAAATAAGTTCGGTAATATATGACAATATTTGTTATTAGCTATAAAATATTTTTCCATTATTTTATACTTTCTTTCTTTACAGAAAACTTCAAAATCTTTTATGCTTAAACATCTGATATTCGGAGTATCGTTCCATCCGTACGGGAGAGATTCGGTAACAGGTGCTCTTCCGCCGAAAAAGAGTTTACTTCTTACCGTTATATGAGCAAAGTTTGGGAATGCCACAATAACTTTTTTACCGATTCTTAAACATTGTTTTAATACTTCATCGGTTCTTGTAACCTGTTGTAAACTTTGGCTTAATATAACAAAATCAAAAGTATCGTTTTTATAAAAATCCAATGCACCGTCAATATCCGAATGCATAACACATAACCCTTTTTCCACACATTTGTATATCGCATCTTCGGATATTTCCACACCTTGAGCATTTACTTGTTTATTTTGTACGAGCAAATACATTAAATCACCGTCACCGCACCCCAAATCCAAAACTTTTGATTTCTGTGTCACGATTCCGGCTATTTTTAAATGTGATAATAAAGTATTTTTATCTTTCACTACCAAAAACCTCATCATATAATCTGTTTAAAAAGTTTTTTACAAGTCTGGTTTCATCTTTTACTTCCAAAAGAAAAGCATCGTGTCCGTAAGTGGAAAATATGTTACAGTAAGTTACTTCCTGATTTTTCATTTTTAAAAATTTCACTATATTTTCCGATTGATAAGGAGGATACAACCAGTCGGACTTAAAAGATATAACCAAAAATTTTATATCTAAATTTTTTTCTTCCGGTAAAAAGTTATCTTTTTGAACATCAAAATAATCTATTGCTTTAGACAAATATAGATAACTGTTAGCATCAAATCTTTTTACGAAAGAACTACCCCTGTATCTTAAATACTCCTCAACTTCAAAATCCGCATTGAAATCAAAATTTTCGTTAGGTTCCGGATTTTTAACAGGAAACTTTTTCTGCATGGAATAATCACTCATATATGTAATATGTCCCAACATTCTTGCAACGGCCAACCCTTTATCGGGTTCAGGTCCGCCATAATAATGACCTTTTTTCCAAGCAACATCACCCATTATAGATTGTCTTCCTACTTCATTAAAAGCAATCTGTTGAGGTGTAGATCTTAAAGTAATTGCTATAGGAATTGCGGAATATATGAATTCGGGATAATCCATTGCCCATTGTAATACCTGCATTCCGCCCATTGATCCTCCGGCAACAGAAAAAAGTTTTTCTATCCCGAAAAACTCCACCAACTTTTTTTGGGCTTTTACCATATCGGAAATCGTTATTGCGGGAAAATCGGTTCCATATTCAACACCTGTAGCAGGGTTTATTGAAGCAGGTCCTGTAGTTCCTGCACATCCGCCTAAAACATTCGAAGCAATAATAAAATATTTATTTGTATCGAATGCTTTTCCGGGGCCAACCATTGTGTCCCACCAACCGGGTTTTTTGTCGCCCTCATGGAAACCGGCACAATGGGCATCACCGGTAAATGCATGGGTTATTAATATCGCATTGTTCTTGTTTTCGTTTAAAGTTCCGTAAGTTTCGTAAGCTACCGTAACTTGCGGCAAACTTTGTCCGTTTTCGAGAACAAGGTTTTCAAAAGTAAAATATTTAGTCTGAACTATTCCTACACTATCTCGTGCCAAAATAAAACTCCGTTTAAAATTTAAAGTAATAATGAATTCCATATTATAGTATTTTTTGCATTAAAAATATAGTGTTTATATATTTTTTGAATAACGGAAAAATTGCATAAAATTTATATTTTTGTTATCATCTAAAAGATATAAACAAGGGTGAATAGTCTTGTTTATCTTGGTTTTTTGTTTTTCAAATTAAATTCGGAGGATATAAAATGCACATACTCGTTTGCATTAAACAGGTACCCGGCACGACCAATGTTCAAATTGATCCTGAAAGAGGTACTTTAAAAAGAGAAGGCGTTGAAGCAATAATAAACCCTTTTGATGAATATGCTATAGAAGAAGCAGTAAGACTTAAAGAAAAAGTCGGCGGAAAAGTTACAGTTATTACAATGGGACCACCGCAAGCCGAATCTGCTTTAAGAGAAGCTATTTCAAGAGGTTGCGATGATGCGATATTAATAGGAGACAGAGCATTTGCAGGTGCAGATACTTGGGCAACTTCTTATGCAATATCAACCGCAATTAAAACTATACCGGATTTCGGTGTGATATTTTGCGGAAAACAAGCAACAGACGGCGATACAGCACAAGTTGGACCTTCTGTAGCTGAAATGTTGAACATTCCTCATGTTGCTTATGTAAGAAAAATCGAAGAAGTTACTGAAAATTCAATAAAAGTTCAAAGAATGATGGAAGACGGTTATGATTTGATAGAAGCCCCCGTTCCTTGCTTACTTACCGTAGTTAAAGAAATAAATACTCCCAGAATTCCGTCACTTAAAGGTAAAATGGCGGCAAAAAAAGCAGTTATTAAACAGTTGAACGCAGCAGCAATAAATGCAGATACAAAAAAGACCGGTTTGGCAGGTTCTCCTACGCAAGTAAAGAAAATATTTACTCCTCCTCAAAGAACGGGCGGAGAAAAATTTGAAGGTGAACCACAGGATATTGCGGCAAAATTGGTAAAGAAATTGGTTGAGAACAGCTTAATATAGGAGAATAAAAATGGCTAATAAATTGAATATAGATTTAAGTAAATGTGTTGGTTGCGGAGCCTGTGAATCAGCTTGTCCGTTCGGTGCAATATCTTTGAAAGACGGTAAAGCAGCTGTTAATGCCGAAACTTGCAGATTTTGCGGTTCATGTGTTCAAGCTTGTCCCGTAAGTGCAATTACAATGCAAAAAGAAGAAGTTAAAGATGCAGTAGATAAATCTTTATATAAAGGTGTATGGGTTTATGCGGAACAAAGACATGGTGAAATTTCTTCTGTAGTATATGAACTTTTAAATAAAGGCAGTGAACTTGCAAAAACTTTGAATGTTTCTTTAAGTGCCATACTTATAGGTTCAAATATATCAGCAAAAGCTCAAGATTTAATAAACAGAGGTGCAGATAAAGTTTATGTTTATGACGATCCTATTTTAGCTGAGTTCCAAGATGATCCTTACAGTTGCATATTGGCAGATTTGATAAAAGAAGAAAAACCTGAAATCGTTCTTATGGGTGCAACAAATATAGGAAGATCTTTTGCTTCAAGAGTTGCAGCAAAAATTTATACCGGTCTTACAGCAGATTGTACTGCGTTGGAAATAGATCCGGAAACAAGAAACTTGATGCAAACAAGACCTGCTTTTGGCGGAAACATAATGGCGACTATTTTAACACCGAGACACAGACCGCAAATGGCAACAGTCAGACATAAAGTATTTAAAGAAGCTAAGGTTCAAGAAGGAAGAACAGGTGAAGTTATAAATAAAACCGTAGACGCACAAAAAGTTATTAACAGAACAAAATTTATCGGTTTCTTTAAAGACCAAACTGCAGATGTAAACATTTCCGATGCGGATATTATAGTTTCCGGTGGTAGAGGATTAGGTAATCCGGAAGGATTTAAACTTATAAAAGAGTTGGCAGACTTGTTGGGTGGCGCAGTAGGTGCATCAAGAGCAGCCGTTGATTCAGATTGGATACCTTACTCACATCAGGTTGGTCAAACAGGTAGAACGGTAGCACCTAAAATTTATATTGCATGCGGTATTTCAGGACAAATTCAACATATGGTTGGTATGAGCTCATCGGATACAATTATTGCAATAAACAAAGATAAAGATTGTCCTATGATGCAAACAGCAACATATTCGTTGGTCGGTGATTTGTACGAAATTATTCCTGCAATAATAAAGGAAATTAAAAATATTAAAGGATAAGGAGAGAAGTAAAATGAAGAAATTAGTAATGTTGGTAGCAGTATTTGTAAGTTTGGCAGCAGTTTCAGTTTATGCAGCAGATTCATCAAAATTTATTGATATCTGCAAAGATGGCGGAATAGCAGCAATACAAAGCTATTTAACCACAGGTACAGTTGATGTAAATGCAGTTGCACAAGAAACAGGAAAAACAGCTTTGATGTCAGCATGCGAAAACACATCATCTTCTGCGGTTGCAATAGTTGGTTTATTGTTGAACAAAGGTGCAGATGTTAATGCAGCAGATGTTCTCGGAAAAACAGCTTTAGATTATGCAAAAAACAATGTAAAATACGGTGACAAAATAGTTCCTCTTTTGGAAAAAGCAGGTGCAGTTAATTCAGTAGTTAAAACAATAAAGAATTCTTCAGCAACTGTTTCCGAAATGGCAACAGCAGCAGCAACGGCAGCAGCAATACAATATGCAACATCTGAAGAAGTTTCAACAAAAGATCTTGCAGCAACAGCAGCAAATGCAGCACAACAAACAGCAGCAGCAAAATCAACAGAACCTCAACAAGAAGAGAAGAAAGAAGAAGGCGGTTTCTTCAGCAAATTGTTCAGTTTCTTTAAGAAATAAGTTTTTTGACATATTTTTCTACGACGATAAATTGTAGAAAAAAACAAATTATGGTATAATTTGAGAATAATCTGGAAAGGTCGCATAGTTGGTCTAGTGCGCCGGTTTGCTAAACCGGTGTACAGGTGAAAGCCTGTACCGAGGGTTCGAATCCCTCCCTTTCCGGATTTTTTTATTTTTAAAATTTGTATAATGTTTGTTGTAACAATAAATGTAAACGGAAGTCTAAAATAATAGCAATATTTTGTAAAGGGGTATTATTATGAAAAAAATGTTTTCAATAGTTGCAATGTTGTTGTTTGCTACCGGTTTATTTGCGGCAAACACTACAAATATGAAGCTCGGCAAATTTGATGTAACCGCAATAGCAATACAATCGATGAACCATAAAAAAGAATTGTTCCGTTACAAAGATACCAAAAAATTAGAAGAATTTTTAAATCAAAAAGATTCCACGGCATCTGCAATAAATGTTTTTTATGTTGATACCGGCGACCACAAAATATTGTTTGATACAGGTATAAATGCTCAAGGTTTATTGGAAGCATTAAAAAGTATTAATGTTGAACCTAAAAGTATAGATACTATATGTATTACGCATATGCACTATGATCATATTGCAGGTTTAATATACGACTATAATAAAGCATTTCCTAAAGCGGATGTTTATATTGCACAAGAAGAAATTGATGCAAACAAAACTTCCGAAGTATTGTTAGCATATCCGGGCAGAATAAAAGCATTTAAACAAAACGAACAAATATTGCCTTCTATAAAATCGATTCCCGCATTCGGGCACACTTTAGGACATACAATGTTTGAAATTACAAGTGAAGGACAAACAATGTTGGTATGGGGCGATATACTTCATGCTCCTATACAATTTCAAGATCCTAACATATATTTGGTTTATGATACAGATCCTATACAAGCATTATCCGCAAGAAAAAAAGTTATGCAGGAATATGCCGATACTGACAAATATATTGCCGGAGCACATCTTTTAAATTGCGGTATAGGAAAACTACAGAAAGACGAAACCGGATACAAATTTATATTTGTAAAATAAAAACAATTTATTCTACAAAATAAACTCTGTTTTCTTTTCTCGGTGCAGGTTTTGGAATATCACCGTCAATATGACCTATTGCACAATGACCGATACCTTCCCATTCACCTTTAACACCAATGTCTTTTAACAACTTTTTATATTCGTCTGTTTCAAACTCTTCTTTTGCTCTATGTATCCAAATACTTCCTAAACCTAACGAATGTGCGGCAAGCATCATATTGCCTATAACAAGACTGCCGTCATAAACTCTGTTTCTCCAACCTTTTTCGGCAAGAACTATTAATATTACTGGTGCTCCGTAAAATGGGTCAAAACCTTTGTCCCAACCGCCGATTTTACGATTATCTTCCGCAATTTTATCTCTTAATTCTTTATTTGTAACGGCAACCGTAATAACGGCTTGTCTGCCCATACCATTAGCGGCATAAAGGCCCGCTTTTATTATTTCATCTATATCTTTTTTTGAAACCATGTCGGATTTAAATTTTCTTATACTTCTTCTTTCCAGCATTGCTTTAATTATTTCGTTCATAATACCTCCAAAAGTGGTTACAGTTCTTTCAAAACTTCCCTTATATCTCCGTTAATAGAAACGGTTCTGTCTTTTATTGCTTCGGGAGAGAATAAATCTTTTACATTTATATAAATATATCTTGAGTTTTCGTTTTCGTATGTCATTTGCCAAAACGGCATTTTTATTATAACCGGAGTAAACATTCCGACACCAAGTTCCAAATACAAAATATGACTGTTTTGATTTTTCATAAGGAAGTTATAATAATTTTTTGATGCTTTACGCCACCCTTCATCTTCAACAAAAGTGTCGTCCATACGCAGGTTCATAACAACATCACTGTTATCATCCGGACATTTCGGTATAAGTTCCGAAGGTATTCGCATTGAAATATTTTTATCTTGCGGAACTTGATATACTCCGTTATCATCTTTAACAAAACCTTGAGCGGCCATCATTTCCATAACTATTTGCTCGTTATCATAAGTTTTTTTGTTTTCCGGATTAATACTTTGGAACAAACCGTAATCACCTTGAGTATAAAAAAGTTTTGTTTTATCAAAACCGGCCTTTTGAAATAAGTGGTCAACATTTGTCGTAATAACAAAATAGTTTTTATCCTTCACCAATTCAAGAAGTTCTTTATGTACAGGTTTAGGGGAATCAATATATCTGTTGTAATAAATATGTCTTGCCCACCAAGCCCAAAAAGTTTCTTTGTCTTTAAAGTGGTGAAATCCTCCGGAATATATATCTTTAATTCCATACTTTTGTGCAAAATCAAAGAAATATTTTGTAAATCGTTCCCCTGTATAAGTGAACCCCGCAGAAGTTGAAAGACCTGCTCCCGCACCTATCAAGATTGCATCCGCCAAAGAAAGTTCTTCTTTTAAAAATTTTATTTTTTCTTTTCTTGATAAATCTTTTCCCAAAGAAGATACTTGTCCGAAAAAATCGGATTCTATTCCCTTCTGTATTGAATATAGATAACCATTGTTTGTTTTATTGTTGTAAGAAGTGCTCATAACAAAATTTATCCTCTTGTTTAAAGACATTAAATACTATTCTGTCTATTTTACTTTCATTTTGTTTTAGCCAATTTGTAACGGTTTCAACAGCAATTTCTGCAGCTCTTTCGTTAGGGAAATGAAACACTCCGGTAGATATACAACAAAAAGCTACAGACTTTAAATTATTTTCTAAGCATGTGTCTAAAATATTTTTATAACACTTTTTTAAATCTTGTTCAAGAGATTTTGTCAGTGTTCCTGTAACGATAGGTCCCGCAACATGTATAACTTTTTTCGCGGGAAGATTATATCCGTTGGTAATTATCGGAACGGATGTCGGTTGTTCGTAATCATCACCGTATTTTTTCCTGAATTCGTTCATTATCTTGTTACATTCATATCTTAATTGAATGCCTGCAAAAGTGTGAATACAATTATCTATGCAAGTGTGCATCGGGACGAAACATCCGAGCATTCTGCTGTTAGCCGCATTTACTATTGCATCACAGGAAATTTTTGTTATATCTCCCTGCCAAACAGAAATCTTTTGTGAATACGGGTGTTTACTGTTAATAGTTTCCTTTATCGTTTTAATATCTTTTAAATAAACAATACCTTTTTCTTTATTTCGTTCTGTAAGATACTCGTCTTGAACTTTTAATATTTCACCGAAAGTTTCTTTGGGCGGTCTTACATTCATTAAAGATCTTAACAATACTTTTTTATCTTCAACATCTACGGGTATTTCTAAATTTTTATATTCCAAAGATTCTTCTTTAAATTCTTCTATTAAATAATTTAATCTATCTTCTTGTGTTTTCATATATAATTCTTAAAAAATTTGTCCGGGAAGTTTTAATTTTTGTTTAGGCGGAAACTGTTTATCGAATTCTTCAACTTCTTTTTCATTAACAAAATATCCTTTTGGCGGTGTATATTCGCCTGTAATCCCGGTAAGATAGCCCGGTATTAACTCTTTACATAAAAAGAAAGAAGCATCCGCACCTTCGGGTAAATCGTGATACCTGATTCCAAATTTGCTTGCAAAAGTAAATCCGCTTTTACCGTAAAAGTCTATATTACCTTCAAAACAGAGAGCACCGCAGCCAAGTTCTTTTGCTTTATCTATGGAATAATCAAGCAACATCTTCCCGTAACCTTTTCTTTTTAACTCGTTAGTGATACAAATAGGTCCCATAGCCATAATAGGAATATCTTTCCCGTTATCCGCTTTAATAACGGCTTTCATAAACATATTTTGTCCTATTATCTTGCCGTCTTTTTCCATAACAAAATCAAGTTCTTTAACAAAATCTTTATCATTTCTTAATTGGTTAAGAACATAATGTTCAAAACATCCGGGACGATACACATTCCAAAAACTTTCTCTGACAAGGTTTTCCACTTCTCTATATTCTTCTTTTTTTTCTAAACGAATTATTATGTTGTTCATTTTTTCTTTTCCTTTGGTATAGGTAATTCATCGTACATTGCATTAAACAATTCCGCAAGAAAATCCTTATTATCCACTTCATCAACAAGCAACATTTCTTTTGCACCTTTATATGGTGTTTCCATACTTGCGTTAGGCATAATAGCCGTGGCTGATTTTGTGGGTTTTACAAGGAATCTGTCATCGTAAATTCCGCCGACAATTTTTCTTTTATAATAAATAATATATTCACCCATCATTGGACGATAAGTAATATCATCCAAATTTGAAAGTTGTTCTAAAATAAATTCTAAATATTCTTTACTTGATGCCATTATATTTTTCCAATTAATTCGTTAAAAACGGAAATAAATAAACGGATTATAATTTTCGCCTACAATAAAAATAATAGATAATATAAAAATTGTTATCAAGAAAACATCATGAATAATTTTGCTTGAAACAACAATCCAGTTCGGATATGTACATTGTTTTATTTTTTTTAATACAAGAATAAAAGGGGAACTTAAAACCAAACCTATTAAGAGATAAGGTATATAAGGTTGTAGATCTAACGAACGAATATATACGGGATTTATAACTCCGTCTTGAGAAAACAGTCTCTGCAAATAATATAGTATTTCCATAAAGCTGTTTGTGTCATGCATAAATATGTTTCCACCAATAATTGTAAAGAAAAAAGTAATAAGATAAGTAAAAGGACGAATAATATTTGTAAATTTAATACCATTTTTAAAAACTAAGTTATATAGTTTAATTATCAGTTTTTCTGTTATAAGTAATATTGCATAGTATAATCCCCATGCAATAAAATTCCATTTTGCGCCATGCCATAGTCCTATAACCATCCATACTATCAGCATATTAAAAATCCATCTTCCGAAAGAACAGCGGCTACCACCCATAGGAATATAAAGATAATCCCTAAAAAATGTACTCATTGAAATATGCCATCTTTTCCAAAATTCACCGATTGATGCGGATATGTATGGAAGATTAAAATTTTCCTTAAATTCAAAACCGAAAATTTTTCCTATACCTATTGCCATATCGGAATATCCCGAAAAATCAAAATATATTTGTACTGTAAAAGCAATTGCTGATAGCCACATCATTGAAGTTCCGACTTGATGTAACGGCGCATTTCCTATTGTGGAAACGATAAATCCTGCCTGGTTGGCAATTAGAACTTTTTTTGCCAAGCCTATAATAAATCTTCTGCTACCTTCTAATATTTTTTCTCGACTTTCATAACAACCGGACAAAGAAGTTTCAATATCTGCATATCTTACAATAGGTCCGGCAATTAGTTGCGGAAAAAGAAAAATATAAAGAGCTAAATATCCTACATTTTTTTGACGAGTAACATTTCCTCTATATAAATCCACAACATATGTCAGTATTTGAAAAGTATAAAAAGATATACCTATCGGCATGGCTAACTGTACTGGCTGAATATTAAATTCAAACATTATATTTAGGTTATCAATAATAAAGTTTAGATACTTGAATATAATTAGAGGCAGAAGAATCAAACAGATAGATAATGTTAAAGCCGTTTTACTATGATTTTCGATTTTGTAAGAAAAAGAGAATGTAATTGCAACTGTCGCCATCATAACAAATACATATAAAGGTTCTCCGCACGAATAGAAAATTAAGGAAAAAAGCAACAAAATATATTTTCGTAAAGAAACTTTTTGTTTTGGGACCAAGAAGTAACATATCAAACAAATCGGTAGAAAAAGAAATAAAAAAGAAAGACTGGAAAAAACCATAATTTAATAATTCTCCTTTGCACCGAAACCATCTGAAAAATGAAACATATAATCATCTTTTATAAGTGTATCACCAAAACCGCTAATCAAGAAGATATTTATTTTGTATTTATCTATGAGATAATCAATATCTATTTTTGAAATAATATTGTAATCCAGATAAACAAGAGTATCAAAATGTGTTCCCAAAACATCTTTAATCGGTGTTCCAGTTGAGTCTGACACAAATAATATATTGTGTCCGGTATTACAACGGTTACGAATAATAAAAGCATATTCTTGTTCCGGGGCAATATCCCCGTTTTCTAATAGTGCGTCGCCATAAAAATGATTGTAGTGACTATAGTATCTATCAAATGACATATTACCTTTTTTGTATTTATCAAATAGAGTAAAAGTTGCCGGAATTTCTTTAAGTGTTTTTAAATCTAATACGGCGGTTTGTCTATTTCCCAAATCATACTCAAATACAATAAACTCATCCCATCCGGCATATTTATCTTTTAATCTGCGAGCTTCCAATCCCCTAAACTTTACACCGAATAAATCCGTAAAATTCCACTCTTTAATCGGTTCTTTGTGCGTTGAAAGATTAATATCTTTGGATATCATATCGTATATATCTCTATACATCTTATAACTGCCTTTGTGGTTCAAATGAT
This sequence comes from Candidatus Ruminimicrobiellum bubulum, assembly GCA_017651625.1. Classification (GTDB taxonomy): domain Bacteria; phylum Elusimicrobiota; class Endomicrobiia; order Endomicrobiales; family Endomicrobiaceae; genus Ruminimicrobiellum; species Ruminimicrobiellum bubulum. Next base: position 82,677 of record JAGCCP010000043.1, read on the forward strand.
GGTCGCTTGCAAAAAACAGATCTTTATATTCCTCAAAATCTTTATAAATAAGTCGTTTAACTGTTATATAATCAGGAAGAGCTTGTGCTATTTGTTCAAAGTAGTCCGGAACTTTAATACCAAGATACGAATCAAACCATGGGGTTCTACTGATAGGACTTGCAAAATAAGAATATATTTTAATTTTGGGATATAGTTCCTTGATATGTTGCAACTGAGCAACGTGAGCAGATAAAAATGATGGATTATACGGTTCTTTTTTGAAGATACAAATATAATCGGTATTTTCTATGAGATAAAACTCTCTGAGTCTGGTTAATTTATATTGGTGTTCCGGAAAAGCTTCAAGTTTAGGATTATTATATTCACTATATACCTTAGATATTCTTTTTTTTATGTGATAAAAATGCATATAAAGTTGTATCGAATCGTAAAAATTTGCCAATTTAACTCTAAAATCTGAAAGATTTTTGATAATTAAATCTCTAAAAACGAATTGATCTTTTAAGGTTTCTTCTAATCGTTCCAGAAAAAATTTTCTATAAACAACACTGTCTGGTGTTTTCTGATAAAAAATGGTATCAAAAGTAGATAATGCTCTCATTTCCAAATTTGAAATTTTTCTTTGAGGAACCCATAGGTATGAAGACATACAAAATATCACTACTAGTGTGATAATAATAATTGTGGAAATATATTTCATATAAACAATTCTGTTTCTATGTATGGGAAAAACAGATTATCCTTGTAGATTTTTTAAAGCATCCGCATTATTTCCGATAACCATTGCAACTTTTTTGCAAGTTTTCATCTCAACACAATCACCGCAAGTTTCATATTTTTTGTTCATAGCACATTGTCTTATTTGGCAAAGTTTATCGCAAAATACTGTTTTTTTCCCACCTATTCTGCACCCTTCACAATTTATCATTTCCTGAGTAATGGTAACATCGTTTAGTTTGCTCCATTTTTCTGCAACTTTTTTTCTTAGTTCATTATCGTTGTTTATTGTTGCTAACCTTGCTTCACATTTTTCACAATCCAACCCACAATATGCAATAAAGTTTTTCATAATTATTCCCCTCTGCGAATTAATAAATAAATTGGGCCTTCGTTTCCGAATTTTTCACTAAAAATAAAACCACAATTTTCCAGAACTTTTTTTGAAATTATATTTTTAGCATCGATTTCCGCCTTGATGGCTGTGACTTTCGGTTCTTGAAAAGCCCAATTTGAAATTGCTTTAACTGCTTCGGTTGCATAACCGTGTCCCTGATATTTTTTCGTAATGCCATATCCGATTTCTACAATACCGTCACCATCAAGCCCTTTAAAACATAATTCACCGATATGGGTTCCATCTTTAAGTTCTATCATCCAAATTGCATACCATTCCCATTGTTCGGGATTTTCAAGGCATCCGTTTAACATTTCCGTATAAGCAGCTTTTAAAACATCATTGGTTTGTAACTCAATGAATTTTTCCATTTCGTTTTGTGAAGCTGCATAGATTTTTAAATTTTTTGTTTCTATCATTATAATTCCGAGTATTTACTTATTTTTCCAACAAAACCACCGTCTCAATATGGTAAGTTTGAGGGAACATATCCACCGGACAAACTTTTATAACTTTATATTTTTCATCTTTTGTAATAAGTTTTAAATCTCGTGCCAAAGTTGACGGATTACATGAAACATAAACTATTTTTTTAGGATTTAAAAACAATAGATGTTCTATAACATTTTCAAAAAGCCCTGCTCGCGGGGGATCTATAATAACACAATCAAATTTTTTGTCGTTTTGTTTTACCCATTCCTGTGCGGGTTGTGCAAAAAATTCAATGTTGTTTATATTATTTATCTTTGCATTATGTTTAGCGCTTTCGATAGATTCTTCTACTTGTTCCACGCCGACAACGGATTTTACGTGCGGGGACAAACATATTCCTATGGCGCCCGTTCCGCAATACATATCAAGTAAAGTGTCTTGCTTGTCGGGTTGTAAAAGTTCTATTACAGTGTTGTACAAAACTTCAGTTGCTTTCGTGTTTGTTTGAAAAAACGAAAACGGAGCAACAGAAAAATTAAACTTTTTATCCGCTACGGTTAAAGTTTCCGTAATGTTTTCGTTACCGTATAACAATGTTATACTTTCGGCATTAACAGCATCGGAAAATTTTGAGTTTTGTGTCCAATATATGCTTGAACAAAAAGATGATAACTGTTTTACTACACCATCAAAAAAAGATTTGGTTATATCTTCTTGTTTGTTAGTGACGATATTTACAAGCAAATCACCTGTATTAACACCTTTTCGCAGAACAAGATGTCTGAAAAAACCCTCATGAGATTTATTGTTGTATGCTTTAAGGCCTGTATTTATTGCAAACTCTTTTACTATTTCACATGCTTTTATAATATCTTCGTGAGCAATATAGCAAGGAGGAACTTCCGAATACTTATAAAAACTTCCCTTACAATGTAATCCCAAGTTCAGCTTTTCTGTATCTCTGTCGTTATAGAAACTAAACTCCATTTTATTTCTGTAGTTCCATTGCACGGGACTTTGTTTGGCCGGAGGGATTTCTATATCTATAAAGTTTAAAAGTTCTTTAACACAACCGGTTTTAAATTGTATTTGATTTTTATATTCCGTATGTTCGAACGAACAACCACCGCATTTACCGAATGAAGGACATTTCGGTTCAATCCTTAAAGGTGATGCGGTTATTATTTTTTCAAGTTTGGCTTCTCTGTAAGTTTTCTTGTCTCTTGTAACAAAAACTTCTGCTTCCTCACCCGGCAAAAGACCTTCGGTAAAAAGAGCAATACCGTCCTCACATCTGCATAAAACATTTCCCGGGAAAACTATCTTTTCGGCTTTAACTTTAATTATTTTATGTTTTAATGAAGCCATAAAAATGTCCTTTATTTATTAATACCTATTTCATTATACTAATATATGAATAAATTATAAATAAAAAAAGCAGAGAATAAATCCCTGCTTTTTTATATTGTTTATAAATACTGTTTGTAAATTATAAATTGAATTTATATCCTACATGGATTCTGAAAGCGGTATAAGAGAACGGATCTTCTTTATTAGAAAAACTGTCATCATCTTCGAGTTGTTTGTATTTATATTTTGAATAATTGCAACTATATATAAATTCAAGTACTATGTTTCTGTATTCTACTCCGACACCTGTACCCCAATAAAAACCGGGAACGATTGTATCGTCTTTACCATAAATAGAAGAGGATATATTCCACGATGGAAACCCAACCCCCAGTTGTAATAACGGATATACAAATAGAGATTCTTCTTTATAAATATTTATTAAAAATTTATATTTTGCTTCCGAATAAATATTTGTAAAACCTATATCGAGTCCTGAATGGTTAACATGTGTCTCTTGTCCCCACATTCCGCCTACACCTAAGAATAAATTAATTTTTGTATCGAAAAATATTTCTGCCCCGATAGATAACGGAGAACCGGCTGAAGTTGAAAAACTTTCTTTAGGTGTTATTTCCGGTGAGAATGCATAACCAATTTTCGGTATTACTTCAAGATTGTTATCTTTTTCTGCCAAAATAGGAGTTGTTATTGCTGCTATTAAAAACAATGTCGCAAAAAGTTTTTTCATCTTTTTCTCCTGTTGTTTGAATATTATTAAACAATGTGCATATAGTTATTTTACCATATTTGCCAGTTCAAGTTCTAAAAGTTTTTTCTTTTTGCCTAATCCTGCGGCATAACCTGTTAATTTACCGTTTTTGCCAATAACTCTGTGGCAAGGAACAATTATCGATATAGGATTGTGTCCTACTGCACCACCTACCGCTTGTGCGGACATTTTTGTTGTACCTTGTTGCTTGGCAATTTGTTTTGCAATATCTCCGTAAGTTATAGTTTTACCGTAAGGTATATTACATAATATTTTCCAAACAGATTTTCTAAAATCATTTCCGATAAGTTTTATAGGAACTTCTTTTATATTTGGGTGTTGTCCTGCGAAATATCTGTCTAACCAATCTTTTACTTTTATAAATATTTTCAAATTATTATTTTCTGTGATTTTTCCGTCGATATTATCTGCAAAATATTTTTGATTTTCAAACCATAATCCGACAATTTTTTCTTTTTCATCACAACAAATTATAATATTTCCTATAGATGACTTATATTTTGTTTTATAATATGTTTTCATTTATTATTAACAGATATCAGAACTTATAATTTTTGCATTAAATTAATTTTTACGATTTCAGACTTGGAAAAAAGTCTCATGGGCGGCCCCCACAATCTTGTGCCTGCGGTTACATAAATGTAAGAATCGCTGTCTTTATATAGTCCCCAAAAATATTTGTATAAAAAGTATTCGATAATATCAAAAGGCGGAATTTGACCTGCATGGGTATGTCCGGAAAGTTGTATCGTTATAGGAAATTTTTGGCTTTCAAAAAACGGGTTCGGTTGGTGCGATAAAAATATTACCGGTTTATTAAAATCTATACCTTCAAGAGATTTATTTATATCCGCAGGTTTATAATTAAATGCTCTGGATGTTTTATAATCGGGAATACCCGCAACATAAAATTTGTCGTCAACTAAAACATTTTCGTTGTTTAAAAGTTTAAAGTTTAATTTTTCACAAAGATTTTCGTATTTTGTTATACCTCTATAATATTCATGGTTACCGCTAACAGCAAATGTTCCGTACTTTGATTTTAAATCTAACAGTCCGTACTTTTCATAAGTTTTTGTTATATCTGTATCGGCCAAATCACCGGTAAACATAATAACGTCAGGATTTAACGAGTTTGTTATTTCAACAAATCTTTTTATTGTATTGTAATTTGTTGTAACATCTACATGAATGTCCGAAAGATGAACGATTGAAAGTTTTTCAACAGGCAAATTCGAAACGTGGATATCAATTTCTTTTACTTTCGGATCACCTAAATTATTAATATAGGAATAAACTACGGACGCAAGAATTAAAATCACGGTTATTAATGTTGTGTTATACCTAAATTTCGGAGTATGTCCGAATATAAACGCTAAATGAGATACTAACAAATATGAAAGTGCTATAGAAAAAGTTCCAAGCCACACGTAACCGATTTCCGTTAAAATTTTTGCCGAAAGAGTCGGTTCGTTAAACCTCGATATTTTAAATGAATAAACACTTAAAAAAGTTATAACAAGATAAAAAGTTATAAATACGGCAAGAGCAATTCCATGAAGTTTTAAGTCGTGCATTATTCTGTAAATAATATAAGCATTTCCCAATAAATAAATTGTGAAAAAGATAATAAAAAACATAAATCTTACCCCTACTTCTTTAATAGACATTGCCTTGCTTTTAGAATAAATTCCGTTGCGGTAGGACACAAATAATCGGGGTATGTCCAAGGAAGTTTTGTGAACCCTTCTTTTCTGTATATTGTTGTAACTTCAGCATAAATGCCTTTAGATAAATATATTCTGTGACTGAAATCTTTTGTTGATGCAAGAATAACATTTGCCGGTGTTATGTATCCCGGATCGATATTTACAATTCTGTTTTTATCTTTAGCATAAGAATCTTCTATGTTGTTTGTTTCGATTTTCATATCCGCTAAAGCGTCCGGCAAGATAAGTTTTTCAAAAGATATCCATTGCCTTTTTAACTTTTCGCCCATTTCTTTGTTGTAATATTTGGTAAAAGTAAAGTCTATTGCAGGACTGTAAATATCTATTTTGTTATTAAATTTTTGTTCCAATACTTTATAAACGTCTTCTATATTGAAAGTTTCGTTAAAAATAAGTCCGAAAAAAAATTTTGCTGAGCTTGGTTGATTAATGTTTCCCATAATGAGGTTATTTTACTAAATTTAATAACAAAATTGCTATAAACTTTTTCATAAAAAAATAATATAATTAGGCATATAATTTTAAATGGGAGGTCAACAATGTTAAAACCTAAAGTTTCTATAATCGGTTGCGGTAATGTAGGTATAAGATATGCATATTCTTTAATGATTAACGGGTGTGCAAGAGAAATAACACTTGTTGACTATTTCAAAGATAAAGCCGAAGGAGAAGCAATAGATTTGTCTCACGGAGCACCGTTTACACCGGCAGTAAACATAAATGCAGGTGATTATGCGGACATAAAAGGTTCGGATTTGGTTGTAATAACGGCAGGCAAAAAACAAAAACAAGGTCAAACAAGAATAGATTTATTGAAAGATAACGTAAATTTGTTTAAATCAATAATTCCGGAAATTATGAAATATGCGCCTGATGCGATACTTTTGATCGCATCTAATCCGGTAGATATTTTAACTTATGCGGCTTACAAAATTTCAGGTAAACCGGCAAACAAAGTTATCGGTTCCGGAACTTTACTTGATTCGGCAAGATTCAGATATGAGATAGCAAAACATTGTAACGTAGATGCAAGGAGTGTTCACGGTTACATTTTAGGTGAACACGGAGACAGTGAGTTTCCCGTATGGAGCAAAGCAACAGTCGGCGGAGTAAACATAGAAAATCATTGTATGTTGTGTGATAAAAAACAGAACTGTGACCATAAAGCTATACTTAACGAAATTTTCAGTAACGTAAAAAATTCAGCATACAAAATAATAGAGAAAAAAGGTGAAACATCTTACGGTATAGGTCTTGCACTTACAAGAATTACGGAAGCGATTTTGCTTAACGAAAATTCGGTTTTGCCCGTATCGGTTTTAGTAAATAATTTGTATAATATCGACGATGTATATTTAAGTTTACCTGCCGTGGTTAACAGTGATGGTATAAGGCAGGTTCAGCAAATAGAATTTAATAAAGCGGAACTAGAATCTGTTGTTAATTCCGCAACGATATTAAAAAGTTTATTAAAAGAAATAGGAATATAAAAGGAGAAAAAAATGAACGGTAAAACAGCATCGATTTTAGCAGTAGGAATTATTATTGCAGCATTTGTTTGGGGAGCATTTTTTATTTCGGCAAGAAACGAGCAATCTATCAGAGTTGTAGGTCAGGGTGTAAAAACGGTAACTTCGGATATTATAAAATGGAATATGACAATAAACAAAACTACAAATGTTGCCTATAGAAGTGAAGGCCCGTCGTGGATACAAGAAGATTTAGTTAAGTTAAAGAAATATTTGGCAAGTAACGGTATAGATGAAAAAGATATTTCGGTTGAACCGGTAAGCTCTTACGCAAATTACGGGAACAACGGTATTACCGGATATAATTTCAGTCAGAGAGTGGAAGTAAAATCTAACGATATAGACAAAATTGAAAAATTGGCACTCGATAATAAAGCACTTGCAAAACAAGACATATACTTACAATATTCCGATTTGGAATATTTCGTTTCCAATCTTGCAGAATTAAAAGCTGAAATGTTGGCACTTGCAACAGTTGATGCAAGAGCAAGAGCAGAAGAAATTGCAAAAAGTTCAGGAAACACAATTTGCGGACTTTTATCTGCAAAAACCGGTGTGTTCCAAATAAGAAAACCGTTATCTATGGATGTTTCCGATTATGGTATATATAACACTTCTTCCAAAGAAAAAGAAATAGCAGTTACCGTAAATGCAACATTTAAAATTAAGTAATACTGATTTATAATAAATAAAAAACAGGGGACTATCAAATCCCCTGTTTTTTTATTTGTATTTATTTTATATTGTTAAATTTTACTTTGAATTAATTTAACCATATCGCCTACGGTTTTTAAAACAACTATTTCGCCTACCGCAATATGAATATTAAAATGTTTTTCTATTTCTTCTATAATATTTATATGTGCTAAAGAGTCCCAACCTTGAATGTCGGACGTTTCCATATCTTCGGCTAATGTTAAATCGTCTTCTTCCAGTACTGTTTTAAAAATTTTTTCCAATTCTTTTATTATTTGTTCTTTTTCCATTTTTATTCTCCGTATATATTTTATTATCCTAAAATACTCATTTCACATTTGCTGCAATCAAACTGTAATTTATATTTGTTTCCGAATTTGTCTTCCAAATACCATGGCATTTTCGGAGTGTCTTTTCTGTTTTTTTTGCTGCAGTATCCTTGTTCATATCTTATACAATATCTTCCGTTCCATATTTTTTTATCTTTGATGTCCGTATTATGTTCTACGCTGTATTCGATATTTTTTACTCCGTGCTGTTTATAAAATTTTACGGCCCTTGCATTTACAACATTATCTAAGGATGTAATATCTTTTCTCGGGAAGGGGATAGTATTATTTTTTATTTTTCCTTTTTCTCTTGGTCTTGATTTTTCTCTTGTTGCTCTTAATTTTAAATACAAACTTTCACGAATTTTCAACAAATCCTCTTCTTTTAAGTTAATATTTTTGGGTGCTTTTATATCGACAATTTGAAATTCGTATTCTTTATCTATGTTAAATTTTTTCAATAAAGTTTCTTTTGAAATTTTATAATTTAAATCTTTTTTGTAAGTTATAAAAGCTGTTATGTTGTCTTCGTCGGTTACGGTTAATTTATATTTTGTTTTACCGGTTTCCGATATTGTTAATTTCGTCGATAGATATCTGTAAGTAAATGCATTTTCTATTTCCGTTATAGCTTGTGCATTTACTATTCTGTATAATTTACAATCTTTTATTTTTATATCCTTTCTATCGATATAATATTTATTGTTTTTTATATCAATAATATTTACTGTTTCACTTTTTGTATTTTCTTTAGAACATAAGAATCTGTCGCCTACTGCCAACTTTGATTTTGTTGCTATCTCTAAAACATTTCCTCTTTGATTTTTTACTTTACCTATAAATGTTCCGTATACGCCTTTGGAGTTTAAGTTTTCCGATTTTCTTCCGTTAAAGAAATATTCCGTAAATCCTCTGTTAAATATTTTGTTTAAGTTCGGTTCAAAATCTACTACGGATGTTCCGCTTGAAAATCTTTTCCCGTATTTTTTATTCTTCTTTAAAACTTCGTTTGCCTTTATGTTGGCCAGTGCAACAATATTTTTTAGGTAACTAATTTCTCTTTGTCGGCCTTCTATTTTAAAAGATGTTATTCCGGCTTTAAATAACGGTTCTAATTTGTCTAACAAATTCAAGTAGTGTATATGTAACAAAGTATCGTTTTTAACTATGTAGTTACCGTCGGCATCTAAAAGGTTATAATAGTTTGTACAGTTTGTGACACATGCTCCGTTATTGGAGGAAAAATATTGATAATTTAAAAGTTCTTTTTTAGCTTGAGTATTTTTTATCATTTGTGCATACTTAAAATAGCAGTTTCCGCTATATGCGACACACATTGTTCCGTGAATAAATGCTTCTAACGGAACATTTGTGTGTTTACCGATATATTGTATTTCTTTAAGAGAAAGTTCTCTCGGTAAAATTACTCTTTTTATACCTACTTTAGTCAAAAAATTTATTTTGTCTGCAGTTAAACATTTTGTGTTCACACTTGCAAAAAGAGGTATCGGAGGTAAATCCAACGTTAAAATTCCCATATCGGAAATAATAACGGCATCGGCACCTATTTTATATAAATCAAAAATTGTTTCTCTTATGTACTTAAAATCTTTTTCCGTGTATATAGTGGAATTTAATGTTACATATACTCTTACCCAATATCTGTGAGCAAATTCAATTAACTTTTTTATATCTTCTACGGAATTTGAACATCTGTTTCTTAGACCGAACTTATCGCAAGCAATATAAACAGCATCAGCACCGCACTTTACTGCTTGTATTCCGTATTCCAAATTTTTTGCAGGAGCCAATACTTCAAAAGTTCTTAACATTTTATCTCCTATTTATACATGTTATCTATTAAATTTTTGTATTTATCGTAAACTTTAGTTCGTATAACCGTATATTTCCTTGTCATTAATCCGTTTTCTATTGTAAACGGTTCATCTATAAAAATAACATCTTTTATTTGTTCTATCCATCTAAAAAATTTGTCTTTACCGATAAGGTTATTAATATCTATTATAACATCTTTTTTTAATAAGTCACTACATTTTTTATCGGTAATATCAACGTTTTCACTTTCTGCCCACTTTTTAACATATTCGTTATCTAAAACTATAGCTGCCGTTAAGTATGGTTTATCTTGTCCGAAAACAACTATTTGTTGAACAAAATTTGATTCGGTGCAAATTTGTTCTATTTTAACACTGTCAATGTTTTCACCGTTATTAAGAACAATAATATTTTTATGTCTTCCTGCAAAATACAAAAATCCGTCTTCACTTATATACCCTAAATCGCCGGTTATAAGGTATCCTTGAGAATCGAACACTTTTTTTGTTTCTTCTTCGTTATTATAATATCCTTTCATCACTTGTTTTCCTTTAACTTTAATCATTCCTTTTTGATTAAATCCAAGTTTTTTGCCTGTTTCCAAATCGGATATTATAACGTCCATATTAGGATTTGTTTTACCTACGGAATAGGCTTTTTTATAATTTTGTGATGTGTATGCTGCACAAACACAAGATTCCGTAAGACCGTAAAATACCATTAGTTTAAGTCCCATGGCACTTATAACGTTTTCTATGTTTTTATCCGTAAATGCACCGAATGCAAACAGTAAACAGTTAGTATTTATAAATTTAGATACAATATTTTTTATAAAACAATTATAACCGATAAAGTTGAATATCGATAATATTGACGTCATTAATTTGATTAATATATTGTTACTGTATTTAAATTTTAGTTTGTAATATTTAACGGACAAATAAAAGGCAATATTGTTTAGAGTTTGAAAAAATTTAGAAATTTTTAAAACTTCTTTTTTGTATTGTTCTATAACCATATTTAATATTTTTGGAACACATATCAGGTATTCCGGTTTGTATTTTTGAACTGTTTTTAAATATTTTGTGTAGTTGGTATAAATTATGGTGTTACCGTTTAATAAAAGTGCCCATTCGGTAAGTCTTGGTGCAATATGCGAACAAGACAGAATATCTACACAAGTTTTCTTTTTGGTGTTGCCCAAAGATGACAGATGATCGTAACAAGATAAAAGTAAATTTTGGTGTGTGAACATTGCACCTTTAGATTTACCGCTTGTTCCCGAAGAAAACATTATAGAAGCTAAATCATCGGACAAATATTCTTTTTTTTGTTTTGGCCCAAAATTAACGGTTTTAATTTCTTCCTGTAGATTATGTACCTGTTTATTATTTTTATATATTGTTATATCGGATGTACCTGTATAAAAAATATGAATAGAAACTTTTTCTTTTGTTAAATCCGATAACACTTTTATGTTGTCCGTAAACAAAACTTCTGGTTGCATGGTTTCAATAAGATGTTTTATTTCGGATATTCCCGACGTGGGATCAGCTAAAACAGATACAAAATTGTTTGTCATTATAGATTGGTCTATAACATGCCATAACGGGTGTGGATTTAAACAAAGTAAAATATTACAATTTTTTTTAAGATTTAAATTTTCAAGTATTTTTGAAATCTTGTTTATTGTTTCATAAAGTTCCGCAAAGGATAAACAATAACCGGTAGATTCATCTTTTAATGCAAGTCTTGAACCATACTCTTCAGATAATTGTTCCCAAGCTTCAACAATTGAATTCATTCGAAATCCTTATTTAAAGTGAAATATCTACATCAAAAGTTTCTTTTACGTCCTTAACATATGCTTCTGCCGCATCGTTCCAAAAGGCATATTTCGGGTTGTTTCTTTTATCTTTCAGGTTAAAATTTTTTACAAGAATATCGGAAACATAACTTGTGAATTTCTGTGAACCCCAAAAATTTAAGTGATCTTCATCAAAACTATCTCCGCCTTTTAATTTTAAATCTCTAACGGTACGATATTGGTTAGCATGTATAAAATTGATTCTTCTGCTATTGAGATAAGAAAAAAATGGGTTATATCTGTTTTTTACGCCTACGGTAATATAAGGTTTTGTAAATGCTATAGCGGCAGGTACGCTTATAAACATCGTAGGTATATCCAAAGTACTGCAAAAATCAATTAATTCTTTGATATACTCTTGGGGAACAGATTTTTCGGTTTCATATAGTTTTATTTTTTTTGAGTGTATGAAAGATAAAGAATTGTTTTGCTTAAAGTAGGCTGTTCTAAAATAGGCTAAACTAAGACTACTTGTTTCCATATCATTGAGAGCTATTGAACGAATAGCTGTTATCGGAAAAACTGAATAAATGAAAGTTTTCGGGTTCAAGCTATAATATTTTGTTAACCTTTGTAACATGGACAATTTGTTAAGAGAAAAAGGAATTTTAGGGAAAATATGGTAAAAGAAAAACTTTTGACTTTTATCATTGCCTAGGTTATCGAACAACAACGAATCCACATTAATTAAAATTACTTTAGGTTTTTGAGTTTTTAAAACTTCAATTATTAAATTTTTGATTATCGGAGCAGGCAAAAAAGAAAATGAATAATTTAACGAAGTTATACCATACTCGCTCCAAGCTACAAACGAATTCCATCCCGTTTCCGATGTTGATGGACCCACAACAAGAACATCGATGGTATTAGGTTCTATATTATAAATAGTTTTTAACAGGCCGGCTTCATAATAATGAGTGTTTTTATATATTAATTTCGATACAAGTAGGGCAATAACAAGAGTAATAATTATAAATAATATATAGTTTATAACAATTTTTAATTTCACAAAAAGTTCCTTTAAAATCTAAAATATACAAAATCCATGGGATTATAATTCGGACCATATAATCCGAACCAAAAAATTATTGCAAGTAAAACTGTTATTGCGCACCAATGAAAAATAACGGGTAACTTATTCGTATAAAAATTTTCGATACTTATTTTGTTTTCCTTAATTATATCCACAACCAAAATTAAAATAAATCCGACTAATATTATGTACAAATCTTTCGGTTCGGCAATCTTAATACTAAAATCAAATTTAAGTTCGAAGATACTTTTGAATATTATCATGAAACCTTTTGTCAGTGTTTGAGATACAAAGAATATCCAACAGAAACATAAAAGAATGTATACACCTATCATTTGAAAAATTCTGTAAATCAAATTTTTCTGAAGATTTTTATACTTTTTGTATAGTTTTTTTGTGTAATCGTGAATAATATCGGTAAATATTAAGTACATGCATGGTAAAAAACAGTTACCGAACATTGCTTTTGAGTCTGCGCCGTGCCAGAAACCGGCAAAAAGCCAAACGACAATATAAGATATAAAAATCGGAATATGATTGCTATTGAACTTTGAAGATTTTTCCAATCTCTTTTTTAATACTGTAATAGGTTTGCTTCTAAGAACAGGATAAAAAATATAATCTCTGTAGAAAGTGAAAATCGTTACATGCCATCTTTGCCAATACTGGTGGAAACTCGTTGAGAAGAATGGGTTACGAAAGTTTTCCGGAAGCCTTATTCCCAAACATTCCGATATACCGATTACTATATCCATAGCCGCGGAAAAGTCCGCATAGAATTGGACACCGAACAGAACAATTCCCAATACAAGATAACAGCTCGGATATGCTATATAGTTTCCGAATATAGAATTTACAATAAGTGCGATTCTGTCGGCAATAACGATTTTTTTTGCTATTCCCCACAAAATTCTTATAATTCCGTACTGTATACATGAAAATTCTATGGGTTTTGTTGAAAACAACTGTTCTTTGGTATCGGAATGCCTTACAATAGGACCCATCAAAATCTGGGGGAAATATATAGAGAATAAAAGATATTTAAAGAAATTCTTTTCAAAAGTTGTAACTTTTCTGTAAACATCCGTAACATAAGCTATGAGAATTAGAGTGTAATATGAAATACCAACCGGAATAATTATAGTGTTAACGAATTTTTTAGGGATATTGAAAAATTTACTTATAAAAACATTGAACGGAACAATAACATTTGTGAACTTAAAAAGAAGCAGTCCGAAAAACAGTGCGGCTATCGTTATTACAAGAATTTCTATTTTGGCTCTTTCCGTGGTGGCTTTGTTTATATAGTAGGCTCCTAAATAGGATATTAAAACAAAAATTAGAGTATAAACAAAACACAACGGGCCTGAAACAGCGAATAAAAAAACTAAACTTACGATTAATAAAAAAATCCAACGGATTTTAGCTGAAATTAGATGATATATAATAAATGAAATTGCAAAAAATAAAAGAAGTGTCTGCCAAGCAGATGTCATAAAAATTTGTCCTTATAACATAACTATTTTTACATGCGACTATTATACATTAAAAGGGGGTTTTTGTAAAATTGAAAAAATTAGCGAAAACTACTTTTTCTTTTTTGTTGATTTTTTTAATTTTTTCGATTTGGCTGAAAGTTCTTTTATTAACGGAACTTCACCGCAATCCGGAAACAAATGACAATTTATACATTCGCTCCAAATTTTTTGAGGTAAAATTTCTCTGGATATTACTTCGTAACCCATTTTTTGGAAAAATGCAGGTTTGAAACTTAATGCAAATGTTGCATATATGCCTAAACCTAAAGCATTTTGTTCAAGTGTTTTTACTATTTTTGTACCGATACCTTGTCTTGCATAAGTTTTCTCTACTGCAAGTGCTTTTACTTCGGCAAGATCATCCCAACTTACATGCAATGCACCGCAACCTATAATTTTGCCTTTAATTTCGGCAACAACATATTCTTGTATATTTTCATATATAGAATTAAGAGATCTATGCAACATTTCTTTGTTGTCTGCATAGAACTCTATTATTCTGTGCATTTGTTTAACGTCTTGAACTTTTGCTGGTCTGATTTTCATATAGTTCCTTATTTATGGTTTAATGACAACAATTTTTAACTATGAGATTCCACATCAAGTGCGAAATGACAAATTAGTCGTTGCCGTTTCCAATCCTCTAATCTTCTATTCTTCCAATCTTCTATTTTGTCCAATTATATCCGGCATCAACCGCTTTAATGTTTAACGGAATAACTTTAGGCTTTGCAGCAAAAGCAGTTTCCAAAGCTTTTTTAACATGGTCTAAACTCGGTGCTTGTATTCTTTTTACCAAAGCACCTACGGCAACCATGTTAGCTGTTCTAATGTTGCCTACTTGTTTATCCGCAATTTCCGTTATAGGAATAAATGTTATTCTTTTGTCGTTATAATCTGCTTCATTTATTAATGAAGAGTTTGCAATAACTACCGCGTCTTCTTTCATTCTGGGCAAAAATTTGTCTAATGAAGGTTTGTTTAATGCTATTAAAGCAGTGGGTGCAAATGCTACAGGAGATCCGATTTCTTCATCGGAAATTATAACTGTAGAGTTTGCGGTTCCGCCTCTCATTTCTGCTCCGTATGAAGGAAACCACGTAGTTTTTAAATCTTGTTCCAATGCCGACTGTGCAAGAAGAGTTCCTGCAAGTAAAACACCTTGTCCGCCAAAACCTGCTGAAATTATTTCTTCGTAAATTTTCATTTTATTTCGTCCCGTCTTATTTTGTTTCGTCTTTTATTACACCTAAAGGGAAAGTTTTAAACATTTCTTCTTTTACCCACTTTGTCGCTTCCAAAGGAGTTTTACCCCAATCTACAGGACAATGTGATACAACTTCGATAAATGAATAACCTTTTCCTTCAACTTGATTTTGAAAAGCTTTTTTTATGGCTTTTCCTGCTTGTATTACATGAGGAGCATCACAAACAGATACTCTTTCAATATATTTTGTACCTTTTAAACCTGCTAACAATTCGCAAACATTTATAGGGTAACCTTCTCTTTGAGGATCTCTACCAAAAGGAGTAGTTTCGGTTACTTGTCCTAACAATGTTGTAGGTGCCATTTGTCCGCCGGTCATACCGTAATTTGCATTGTTTATAAATATTACGGTTATATTTTCACCTCTGTTTGCACAGTGAATGGTTTCTGCAGTTCCTATAGCTGCCAAATCACCGTCTCCTTGATAAGTGAAAACAATTTTGTCCGGATTTGTTCTTTTGATACCTGTTGCAACCGCAGGAGGTCTCCCGTGAGGAGCTTCCGTTGTATCAAAATTAAAATAATTGTATGCAAATACCGCACAACCTACAGGTGCTACGGCAATTGTCCTTTCTCTAATTCCCAAATCATCTATAGCTTGTGCAACAAGTCTGTGCACGATACCATGTCCGCATCCCGGACAATATGATAAAGGAAAATCTTTTAATGCTTTTGGTCTTGATAATATTTTTTCCATGTCTTTTTTCCTACATTAAACTTTTC
>JAGCCP010000044.1 GCA_017651625.1 Candidatus Ruminimicrobiellum bubulum
CCGCCAATCATCACACCGATTGTTGTCCACGGGTTGAAATTCCACTTTTCGAAGGTCTTGCCGGTCTTGGATTCGTAAAGCTTTTGGCCTTCGGCTTTACTGACGTAATTAGAGGGCAATTTGTCGAACTTGCACAAGTATGCGGCTACGGAATCTTTAGTGGTGTATTTGCCGGATTCTTGGATTGCTTCGTAGATGCTTGCGTAATAGATGCTGTCTTGAACGCGGAAAATGCTATCTTCGACATCTTGTGGAGCGCATGTTGGGTTGCCGCATTCATCATTGGGACCGTATGCATAGCACATAATGGAAATGCGGTAATCAGGGCATTTATCGCTTTCGCTTGGCGGTGGAACTGAGCATGATGCGGCAAATGCAGAAACAATTGCAGCTAGGGAAAAATTAAAAAATTTCTTTAAAATCATACTTTTAAATGTAATAAAAAGCTAAGGCCTAATCCTAATGATCGTTCTTCTTGTCAGAATTTTTCTGTTTATGAAATATAAGACGTATGCAGCCAAAAATGAAATTAGCATAGTAAGAATGTTCGACGAATCTTTATCCAGAAAGTCTATAAATTCAAAGAATAACTTGTATATAAAAATGTGGCACAAATATAATTCTAAAGACATAAGTCCTATAACGGTAAATATTTTATCAACTGTTTTATTTTTTTCAAAAAATTTTGCAAGGAGTATGCACAGCACTGGAGTTATGACGATGTAGGGAAGATATGCTAGTGAACATGTTTGTAATTTGCTGTGAAAAAAATTCATAAAGAAAATTAAAATGATGAAAGCAATAATTGCGGAACTCAATCCTATCTTTTTTAATTTGTTTGTTAGTTCGATATTGCATCCGTCTTTTGCCCAATGGCCAAATATTGCGCCAATGAAAAATATCGGAATCCTTGCGTATGTCAGTATAATAAACCCGCCAAAGTTTTTATTGTTGTAACAAAGAATGCAAGTTAATGCATAAATAAACATTAAGGATAATCCTGCTCCGATGAAAAAGAAGGATGCTTTTATTCCGTATTTTTTGAATAATCTAAAATAGATAGGGTATATTGCATACAAAAAAACGATGCAAGAAATAAACCAAGATTCATCGCGGAGACCAATCCAATAGCCTAATGTTGTCGCTCTGCATATCAAGGAAGAAAAACTTCTGAAACTAAAATCCATTTGTGCTAAATAAACAACACTTAGCACAACCCAAAATTCAGGGAGAATGCGGAAAAAGCGGCTCTTGTAATATTTCCTTATATCAAAATTTTTCCTAGACAGTGAATAATAAAGGCCAAAACCCGATAGAAACAAAAAAATATCTACGCCGCCATAACCGATAGACCTAAAAAAATCCACTGCGGCTAAATCTGTAGGAACTCGCAGATGAAACAGCATAACCCATAATATGGCAAAGCCCATTATGGCACTTCGGTGCTTTGATACTAATTGAAGTATGTCGTTCATTTGAATTCGGTTCTGGAGCTGTTACAAATAAATCTAATAGCAAAAAAGAAGAATGTTTTGATAATTGAGTGTAAAAAAGTTCTACATTGGTGTAAAAAGGATTATCAAGTAGGTTTTTATGGAAGAAATTTTCAGG
>JAGCCP010000045.1 GCA_017651625.1 Candidatus Ruminimicrobiellum bubulum
CTAAACAAACAACAACTAAAAGTATTATTATTTTCTTTATCATATTGCCTCCTTCGCTGCTATTCAAACATCACGGATATATATTTTTTCAAATTGTTTCTTATTATTTTTATATCTTCATCCGTAAAGGCTTTTTTATTTACCATTTTTAAAGAAAAAGCAGAAAATAGTTTAGGTGAATTTATTTGTGAAATGAAAAATATTACGGACAATATCACTTGCCTGTCTGTTTCTTTTTTATTTAAGATACTTGCAAAAAGTTTGTTCATAAAATTTAATGCGGGAACGTTTATTTGTGCTCTTGAATTTTGTTGTTCTCTGAACATAAACAACAATACATCGTTAGAAATTTTGGTATATAGAAAATCTATCATCTTGTTTCCGTAATTATACAGGAAATCTAATTTTTCTTTTTTTGAAAGTTTTTTTAAATCCATATCGAAATCAACAAAAGTTTTTACATATTCCGTAAGATTTTTGGTTAAATTATCTATTATGGCTTGATACAGTTCCTGTTTTCCTCCGAAATAGTAAGAAATCATACTTATATTTATGTTTGCCTGTTTACAGATAGTTCTTGTACTTACACCGTCAAAACCGTTTTCTGCAAAAAGTTTTGTTGCCACTTCAAGTATTTTACTTTTTGAATTTTCATTTTGAACTGATTCTTTTATTTTTTTCATGATATATCTCCTTTTCCTATAGATAGTATATCAAACAAACGTTTGATTGTCAATGTTTTTTTAAATAAAAAAAGCAAGTGTTTCTAACTTGCTTTTTTATACCGTGTAAAATTTAAATTAATTGTTTCCCGTTAAAACAACTTTTATATCTTTTTTGCCTAATGCGGTTTCAATATCTGCAGGATTTTCTATATGTCCTATTTTTGTATAACTGTAAGATGTTGTGAAACTTTTATAGAATATTACAAGACAACTGTTACCGAAAAGCATAACGTCGCCTTTTTTAATGTTTTTTACCGATTTTGAATCAGTAGGAAGTGTAAAATCCAAATAACAATATTTTTCGTTATTGTTTAAGTCCGACATTTCTAACGTTATCGGGAGCTTTTGATATAATTCTTTTACTGTTCTGTTGTTTTCAACAATAACCGTAAATGTTTTATTATCAATTTGAATATTCATTTTTTGACTGTTCCCCGTTTGTTGAGCATATACCGCAAAAACATAAACAAGCAATGCTCCCGATAACAATAATGAAAACAAAATAAGTTTTGTTTTCATTATTTTAAATATGTCTTAAAAAACTGTTCTATTTTATCAAAAGGAATTACATCAACGTTATCGTATAAATCCACATGACTTGCACCCGGAATAATCATAATTTCTTTGTTATCTTTATATTTGCTGCCTTCACCTTGAACCATATCTATATAAGCATCTTTACTGAAATAGCAGGAATGTGCTTTTTCACCGTGTATCATTAACACTGCACTTCTTATTTCTTTGGTGAAAGTAAGTTCAGGTGTATTAATAAATGAAAGTGCGGATGTTTTGTTCCAACCCGTGTTTGAGTTCAAACTTCTTTTATGGTAACCTCTGGGTGTTTTGTAATATGCATAGTAATCTTTTACAAATTGCGGTGCATCTGCAGGTAACGGATCAACAACTCCGCCGGCAAGTTCATATTTCCCGCTTTTAAAATCTTTTATTCTTTGTGCATTCAATTCCTGTTTTAAAGCATAAAGTTCATCTTCTGTCATTTGATCGAAATAACCTTTATGGTTTACTCTGCTCATGTTATACATTGTGGATGTAACCGTTGCTTTTATTCTTGTATCTATACTTGCAGCATTTAAAGCATGTCCGCCCCAACCGCAAATACCGATAATACCTATTTTGTCAGGATCAACATTGTCTTGAGCGGATAAAAAATCCACTGCTGCTTGAAAATCTTCCGTATTGATATCAGGTGATGCCACATATCTCGGTTCACCTTTACTTTCACCCGTATATGAAGGATCAAATGCTAGTGTAATAAAACCTTTTTCAGCCATAATTTGTGCATACAATCCGGAACTTTGTTCTTTTACTGCGCCGAACGGACCGGAAACTGCAATTGCTGCCAACTTTTCACCTTTCTTATATGTTTTAGGAGTATATAAATCGCCTACAAGTTCTATACCGAATCTGTTTTTAAAACTTACTTTTTTTACATCTACTTTTTCACTTTTAGGAAAAACTTTGTCCCAACCTTTAGAATCTTTTTTTGATGCTGCCATAACACTTCCTCCCGAAATTAACAATACCGCCAACAAACTTGTTACTAATTTTTTAAACATGCTGTCCTCCCTATTTTATTTCTATTTGTTTTATAACTCTTGCGGGACTTCCAACCGCTATTGAATTCGCGGGAACATTTTTTGTCACAACACTTCCCGCACCGATAACCGCACCGTTGCTAATTTCAACTCCGGGCAAAATTGTACAATCGGAACCTATCCAAACATTTTTACCTATCTTTACGGGACTCGGATGCAAATTTGCTCTTTTGTCAGGATTGAAATCGTGGTTTAATGTTGCAATTGTTGTATTGTGCCCTATTAAAGAACCGTCACCTATTTCTATGCCGCCCTGATCCTGAAAACGGCAACATGCATTTATGAAAACATTTTTGCCTATCTTAATATTCTTACCGCAATCCGTATAAAAAGGCGGAAAACATCTGAAAGATTTATCTACTTGTGTTCCGGTAAGCTTTGAAAACAATTCTACTATTTGTTCCGGAGTATTATATTTATTATTTATTTCACTTGTTATTTGTAATGCTTCCTGAGCCAACTTATGAAATATTATAAACATTTCGGATCCGTCACAAATTTCTTCTTTTGTTGCCATTGTTTTTCTAAACTGTTCTATATTTATTGCTTTTTCATTCATAGTATTTTCCTTTTTTATTATTATCCGTTATTTCTTTAAAAATAGCAAATACTTATATTTTATATTTAGATATGCTTGAAAAGCATAACAGAAAATTATATTATTTGTATATGGATATAAGAGTTTTAAAATATTTTTTAGCCGTGGCACGGGAAGGCTCCATAACAAAGGCCGCTAATGTGTTACACGTTACACAACCTACACTTTCCAGACAACTACAGGATTTGGAAAAAGAATTACAGCATAAACTTTTTGTCAGAGGACAACATTCCGTTTCACTTACAGAAGAAGGGCACATTTTAAGGCAAAGAGCCGAAGAAATTATTGATATGGTAGAAAAAACGAAAAACGAGTTTCTTTCAACGAAAGATATTATAAAGGGAACAGTTTATATCGGCAGCGGTGAAAGTGATGCCATAAGTTTAATAACCAATATTGTAAAAACTGTTCAAACGGAATATAAAGAAATAAAGTTCGATTTTTTAAGCGGAAATGCAGACGATTTATGCGAAAAGTTAGATAAAGGGTTACTTGATTTCGCTGTTTTAATAGAACCGGTAAACATATCCAAATACGATTATATAACCTTACCCAAGAAGGACAGGTGGGGAATAATCATGAAAAAGAATTGTTCTTTAGCAAAGAAAGAAAATGTTAAGTTTGAAGATTTAAAAAGTTTACCGCTTATAGTTTCAAGTCAATTACTGAAAAAAACTTCAGTTAACGACATATTTTTTAAATGGTTTAAAGGGAACTTAAAGAATTTAAATATTGTTGCAACTTACAATCTTTTTTATAATGCGGGATTAATGGTAAATTCCGGTGTAGGATATGCTTTAATTTTAGACAAACTTGCAAACACGGCATCAAGTTCGAACTTAACTTTCAAACCGTTAAGCCCGAAACTTGAATCCAATTTAAATATCGTTTGGAAAAAATCCCAACTGTTTTCTCCCGCCGCCAAAGTGTTTTTGGAAAAGCTGAAAGAAAAGTTTCGAAAATAAAAAAAGCAGGGGAAAGTTTTCCCCTGCTTTGAAATATTCTTCTAATCTTCCAATCTTCTAATCTTCTGCCGTTATGGTAACTTGTCGTATTCTTCGTCCGAAACTTCTTCGCACCATTCGGTTGAACCGCCTTCGGACGGAACTTCTATTGCTATATGGCTAAACCAGCTGTCTTTTGCCGCACCATGCCAATGTTTTGTTTCTGCGGGAATATTTACAACATCACCTTTTTTAAGTTCTTGTGCGGGTTTACCGGCTTCTTGATAGTATCCTCTGCCGCCGGTAACCAAAAGAATTTGTCCGCCTTTGTGATGTATGTGCCAATTGTTTCTGCATTTAGGTTCAAATGTTACATTTGCCGTTACAACTTGTTCGGTAGTTAATATATTCAAATAACTTTGACCTATAAAATATTTTGAATATGGGTTAGGTTCACCGATAGCAAATACTTCTGTTTGCGGTTTTGATGTCATTACGAGAATTTGTGTTACTTGTCCGTCGGTTAAACCGTTATTTTTACCTATTTGAATATGTGCTTTAAGTTGAGAATCAACTCCTTCAATTGAAGATAATGCCGCAATTGTTGCAATTTCTCTTTCTTTATAAGATAAGATTCCTCTTGAAAAAATATCTCCGAACAAATGTTCTTTTAAATAATCGTCTATTGCAGGTGCAAACTCAAAAAGTTCTCCTTCAACTTTTTGTCCTACAAGTTCTGTTTGAATTTTTGTTCCTATTTTATTTTTATCTTCTTTTTTTGATAACGGTTTTCCTGCTTTACCTTCAATAAAAGAACCGTCCTTAGTCGATTGAAGTAAAACACCTAAAGCATTTAAGCTTCTCGGGAAACCGCAATATGCATAAAGTTGAACCATAATTTCTTTTATTTCGTTTACGGTTAACCCGTCACCTAAACTTTTGTCTACCGCTTTTCTTAAATTTTGTAAGTCGCCTGTAGCGGTATACTGAGCAACGGAAACAATATTTTTTTCTTTTGTAGTTAATAAAGCATCGGCAAAAATGTTTCCTGCCGCAAAAAACAGAACGGCAATTAAACTTATGGATATTCTTTTTATCATGGTTTATACTCCTTAATATAAAATAAATTAAGCTATATTATATAAAATTTAATAATTGAAAACGAAAAGATTTAAAATAAGCACTCAATTTGGTAAAATATACCGAGTGCAAAACTATTATTGGAGTCATTTATGAAAACTTATACCGTAAATACAAGAGGAATATGTGCGGCACAAATTTCTTTTTCATTAGACAAAGAAAACGTTTATAATATTAAGTTTGTGGGCGGATGTCCCGGAAACTCATCGGCAATAAGTAAACTTCTTGAAGGAACAAACGCAAAAAGAGTAGTTGAACTTTTAAAAGGTAACGATTGTGACGGTAAAGGAACATCTTGTGCGGACCAACTTGCATGCGGTATAGAAAAAGCTCTAAAAGGAAAATAAAATATAGCTTGAACATGAAAACATTCCTATCTTTTTTAGTAAAAATCTTTTTTATATTTTTGTTGATGATCGGAATCGAATATGCGATAACACATCAAATACAATATCTCTTTATAGAAGCATATTTGATTGCATCGATAGCTATTGTAATTACTTCTTATTTATATCAAACAAAATATTATTTAAAATTTCTCGCTTATTTTATAGTGTTTACAAGTGTTTTATATTTTAAAATAATTGATAATTCTTGCACCGATTACATTTTAAAACAAACAGTAGCTTTTTATATCGGCATAACTAATATTATTCTAATTGTTTCTTCTGTTTTTAACAAGAAAAGCAAAATAATAAGTTATATTGTTGCGTTTGCTTTGTTACTTCCTACAATATTTATTTGGCAATATTTTTTCATTTCCGGCGGATTTGTTACCGCAGACACGATACTTGCGATTCTTCAGACTAACTTTCAAGAAGCACAAGATTATATATATGATTTTATGGGAATAAAACAGTGTATAGGGCTAATCGGGCTCTTGCTTGTTTCTTTTATGGTTATAAATTACGGTACTAAATTAAAGTTAAAAGATATAAGCAAAAAAATGTTGTTGCTTTTATTGATATCTATGTGTTTAAACGGGTTTTTAGTTTACAACTTTAAAGGTAATGTTGTTGCAAATGTAATGCAAGATATGGAAAAGTATATCGATGAATATAAAGAATTTAAAAGATTGTCTGCCGAAAGAAAATTTGAAGATATAAAATTCGACAAAACAAAAATAAATAAAGGAATATATATTGTTGTAATAGGGGAATCTCAAACAAAAACGCATATGTCCGCATACGGATATGGTAAACAAACTACGCCATGGTTGGAAAGTATGGAACAAGACAAAAATTTTATAAAATTTACAAATGTTTATGGTTGCCATACACAGACAGCACAAGTTTTGGCATATGCACTAACATCTAAAAACCAATACAACGACATTCCTATATCTAATGCTCTTTCGGTTATAGATATAGCAAAAGCTCTTGATATTCAAACCGCATGGTTAAGTAATCAAAACAGATTTTGTTTGTATGATAATATAGTCAGCGTAATCTCGGATTCCGCTCAACAACAAAGATGGTTGAACAAAAGTTTTGAAGGTGTAAATAAATACAATTATACCAACACGATTTTTTATGATAAAGCTCTTGTCGATGTGCTAAACAAAATAACATTATACGACAACATGTTAATAATAATACATTTGATGGGTAACCATACCATTTATGAAGACAGATATCCGAAAGAATTTAGTGTATTCGACGAAGAACAAGATGATAAAATTGCACAATATGATAACAGTGTTTTGTATAACGATTATGTTGTAGAAAATATTTTCAGGACCGTAAAAAATATGCCCAAATTTAAAGCTTTAATATATTTTGCCGATCATGGTGAAGATGTTGATGAAGGGATAGGTCATGATGCTACTCAGTTTGATTTGAACGTGGTAAAAGTGCCCATGTATATTTATTTTTCAGACGATTACATAAAAAATAACAGTGCTATATATAACAATTTGCGTAAAAACAAAGATTGTTGTTTTACAAATGATTTAGTCTTCAATTTGTTATTCGGAATTTGGAATATAAAAGTATCCGGAGTTTACGAGAAGAACAATGATATTACAAGTAACAATTACGATAGCAATATAAATAGGTTTAGAGTTCTTTACGGAAGAGAGACTGTTATAGACAGGAAGAATTTTTTAAAAATTAATAATGTCGTTCCAACAAATCGCAGTAATAAAAGAAATATAAACATTCCTAAAGGGAAAGTGTGGTTACATGCGACAAACAGCAGAAAAAAATTACAAAACAATATTGATAATTATGATGGTTTTGAAATTGATATTAATTTCAGTGATTCGGGAAATTATTTTAATGTGGATCGTTATAATACTTACGGAAACGAAAATTTGGCCAACATGTTAAAAGACATAGACGGGTTAGAAAAAAAATATTTGTGGTTTGATTTTAAAAATTTATCGGAAACAAACAAAAGTGTAACAGTAACTTTGTTAAACAAAATAGTAGAAGAAAATAATTTAAAGAAAGAAAATATAATTGTTGAAAGTAAAAATGCAATGAGTTTAAATCTTTTTTCAAAAGCAGGATATTACACTTCTTTGGATTTAAATTTATATAGCTATAACGATATCAATAATTTGCCTCGTTTAATGAAAGAAAACATAAAAAAAGCGGAACAAAGTTTAGTTGATTTTGTGTCTACCGATTCGACACATTTTGATGTAGTAAGATATTGTTTTCCGAATATGTCGCACCTTTTTTGGGTGGATGGGGATATAAAAACAAAAAGAAAACAAGATAAGTTTATTTTCGGGCATGACAAAAATGCCTACATCATTTTAAATTAGTTATTTATGTTTTTTCTTCCAGTCTTTGATTTGTTTTAATCTTTCTTTATATTTGGATTCCAACCCTTGTTCCGTAGGGTAATAATAAGTTTTATCTTTTAAAGAGTCCGGTAAGCACTGCATATTTGTAAGTTTATCTTTTGTATCGTGTGCATACTGATAACCTTTACCGTAATTTAATTCTCTCATAAGTTTTGTCGGTGCATTTCTTATTACCAAAGGTACAGGTTCTGCAAGGTGCTGTCTTGCATCTTCCGCGGCAAGATGATAAGCGGTATCCATAGCATTGGATTTCGGTGCTAAAGACATATAAACAACCGCTTCTGTTAAATGTACCGTACATTCTGGCATTCCTATAAAGTGGCAAGCATGGTATGCGGCGACCGCAATTTCCAATGCCCTGGGATCTGCAAGACCTACATCTTCACTTGCAAACCTTGTAACTCTTCTTGCGACATATAACGGATCTTCACCCGCTTCCAACATTCTTGCAAGCCAATAAACCGCAGCATCCGGATCCGAATTTCGCATGGATTTATGAAGAGCTGAAATTATGTTGTAATGTTCTTCTCCGTTTTTATCATATAACAAATTTTTTCTTGAAATACACTGTTCCAAAGTTTCTTTTGTTACGGTAATTTTTCCTTTTTTATCTATATCCCCGTTCAAAATTACCATTTCCAAAGTTGAAAGGGCGGTTCTTGCATCACCGTTAGCAAATTCGGCGATAATATTAAGCATCTCGTCGGAAATTACAACTTTTTCTTTGCCGAACCCTCTTTCATCGGTAACTGCTCTTTGTAAAAGTTTTACCAAATCTTTAGTTTCTAAAGGTTTAAAAACAAAAACTTTACAACGTGACAAAAGTGCGGAATTAATTTCAAAGGAGGGGTTTTCGGTTGTTGCTCCTATTAAAATGATGCTGCCTTTTTCCACAAACGGTAAAAAAGCATCTTGTTGTGCTTTATTGAAACGATGAATTTCGTCTACAAACACTATAGTTTTTTGACCGAATTTTCTGTTATTTTCGGCTTGAGCCATAACTTCTTTAATATCTTTTATTCCGCTTGTAACTGCGGAAAAATCTATAAATTTTGAGTTTGTTTTGTTGGCAATAATTCTTGCAAGGGTCGTTTTTCCTATTCCGGGATTACCCCAAAATATAATGGAAGAAATCTTATCGCTTTCTATAAGTTTCCTTAAAATCTTACCTTCGCCGACCAAATGTTGTTGACCGACAAATTCTTCCAAATTTCTCGGTCTTAATCGCCAAGCTAAAGGTTGATTTGTATTATCTTCAAATAATGTTTCTTCTTCCATACTATTTTTCCGTTATTCTTTTACCGGTAATATGTTCGCAGGTAAGCTCCAAACACATCACGTTTTTGGCATACTTTTCTATCATTATATCAATTTCTGAAGTATCTTTTGTAAATTTTAAAGATAAGTTTCTGCAAATTTCCACAGCCTTATTAAAATCTTCAACGATTTTTATTTTGCCGAACACTATAACACTTTTAAAATACAGTGCCCAATGATCATCTTTTTTGTATCCTTTATCATAAACACAAAACGAAACTTTTTTATGCTTTTTTATTGAATCTATTTTGTGCCCTTCTTTAGCACCATGAAAATAAATTTTGTTTTCTTGTTGATTATAATAAAAATCTATTGGAATGCCGTAAGGATAATCTTCATCACCCAAGACGGATAACACACCTCTGACTTCCGTGTTTAATATTTCAACACATTCTTCTTGTGTTAATTGTTGTTTAAATCTTCTCATCGGTCTAAACATTGTTAACTCAACTTTTTATACAATTCGGCAACGTCTTTTAACAATATAGGAATATCTAATTTTTGAGGACATTTGGATTTACATATTCCGCAACTTACACATTTATCGGCTCTGTTTTCTTCTTTAATGCTTTCATAAGCGGAAATAAAATTTTCTTTTTTGTTGTCCGCTTTAAATTGGTTGTAAATATTGAAATTTTTCGGAATATCTATTCCTAAAGGACAACCTTCGCATTGCTGACAATATGTACATGTAATTGTGCCTGAAGATGCAGTGGCTGAAGATTCTTTTTCTGTCGAATTTTTTATGTCAGCATGAACTTTGTTATATACACTCAGAGCAAGTGTACCTATTGCTGCAAATAGACCAGACTTCAAAAATTGTCTTCTGTTCATAAAAATCTCCGTACTTTGTTAAGTTATGAAACTATCGGATTACAAATGTTATTATAACCACTTTGATGCCCAATCCTGAAGATCTTTTTCGGAAACTCCTGAAGAAAATCTCTTACCGCTATCAACTTTTGCATTCGGTGCTAACTTCTGCATAATGCTGCCGGAATCGCCCATTCCAGAACCGCCTGATGTTGCAAAAGGAACAACTTGTTTACCGGAAAAATCGTAACTTTCCATAAATGTATCTATAATTGAAGGTTCTCTGTACCACCAAATAGGGAAACCTACAAAAACAACATCATATTTGCTCATATCCGCAACTTTATTTGCAATGGCAGGTCTTGAATTTCTATCGTCCATTTCTACTGAACTTCTGCTCTTTTTGTTTGTCCAATCCAAATCCGCACTTGTATAAGGTTGTGCAGGTTTTATTTCAAATAAATCTGCTCCGATTGCTTTAGAAAGCCTGTCCGCAACTTTTGCGGTTGTTCCGCTTGCACTGAAATATGCCACCAAAACTTTTTTGTTACTTTTAGATTCTGCCATAACGTTTCCTCCGTTACTGTTTTTAAATACAAAAATTGTTCCTGCAAAAACTATAACTAAAGCCGCTATAAAAAATTTTAATTTCATTTTTGTACTCCTTATTTTATTTTAATTTTCTTTAATGCTTTTGCAGGGTTTCCCGCTATTATCGAATTTGCCGGGACATTTTTTGTAACGACACTTCCCGCACCGATTGTAACATTATTTCCTATTGTAACTCCGGGTAAAATTGTTACATTTCCGCCTATCCAAACATTGTTTCCTATATTTACGGGTTTTGCAATATCAACAATTTTGTTATTAACAAATCTTTCTTTAGGGTTTGTTGAATGGTATGCCGTATATATATGAACTCCGGGACCAAACAACACCTTGTTACCGATTTTTATTTCAGCACAATCGAGAAATACACAATTTGTGTTCAAATAAACATTGTTCCCAACAGAAATATTCATACCGTAATCACAATAAAAGAACGGTTCAATATAAATATTTTCGCCTACAGAGTTAAAAAGTTTTCTTAAGATTTTTTCTCTGAGTTTCGGTTGTTTATAACTTGTTTTGTTATATTTTTCTATTTTGTCTCTACACAAGAAAAAAAGTTTTCTGATTTCCTTATCACTTGCATCATAGGGAAAACCTTTAAGCATCTTTTCTTTTTCTGTCATCTTTTTGTTTAGTTTCATTACATGCTTTTTCCCAAAGTATAAGCTTTTTTTAACAGTTTCGGCATATTTTTCACATCGTTAGGCCCTTCAGCACCGCCACCGGAAAGAACTTTCTTTAGTTTTACATTTTCAAAACAGTCTATCCAACCTTGAACACCGGTAATAACTTTATCTGCGACATTTTTGCTGTCTTCGGTAGATGTTGTAACCAGATAAACTTCTCTGAATTTATAGTTTGAAGAATATAATGAGTTTGCTCTGTCTATAACAGTTTTCATTTGACCTGCCATTTCATAATAATAAACAGGAGTCGCCCAGACTATAACATCTGAATTTTTAATTTTTTCGGTTATTTTGTTGGCATCATCTTTTATTGCACATTTACCTAACTTTTGACAAGCAAAACAACCTTTACAAAAAGCTATCTTTTTATTTTTTAATGAGATAAATTCAACTTTATGACCTTTTTCTTTAGCTCCTTTTTCCACTTCCTTTGCTAAAATTTCAGAATTCGAACCGGCTCTTAAACTTGTTGAAATTATCAAAACTTTTTTCATAAAAAGGCCTCCGTTAACTCTTCAACTTTTTGTATTGTTCCGCAATATCTTTTAAAAGTGTCGGAATATCCAATTTTTGAGGACATTTCGGTTTACATATTCCGCAACTTATACATTTATCCGCTCTGTTTTCTGCTTTAATACTTTCATATGCGGCAATAAAATTTTCTTTTTTATTATCTGCTTTATATTGGTTATATATATTAAAATTTCTCGGAATATCTATTCCTACAGGGCATCCGTCGCAATACTTACAATATGTACATGTGATAGCTCCAGAAGATTTATAAACGGCAATCGCATTAGCAAGAATTTTTTCTTCTTTTTCTGTTAACGGTTTAAAGTTTATAAATGTGTTAACGTTGTCTACCATATGTTCCATTTCCGTCATACCGCTTAATACGCAAAAAACATTTTCCAAAGAGGCAACATATCTTAACGACCATGATGACGGGGAAGCGTCGGGATTTTCTTTTTTCAATAAATCAACAGCAGCTTGATTAAGTGTAGATAATTGTCCGCCTTTTAACGGGTTCATTACTACTACAGGAAGACCTGCTTTTGTTGCTATTTCGTACTGTTTTTTTGCATTAACGCCGTACCAACCGCTGCTATCGGTTTTTTCCCAATCTATTAAGTTGATAGGTAGTTGAACAAAATCCCATTTGTATGTGCTGATAACTTCTTCCAAAAGTTCCGGTGTATCGTGAATAGAAAATCCTAAAAATTTTATTTTCCCTTCTTTTTTCTTTTGTGAAAGTTGTTCATAAATATCGTATTCTTTTACCGTTTTCCATGCACTTTTATTTATGTTGTGAGCAAGATAAAAATCGAAATAGTCCACCTGACATTTTTTTAATTGTTCGTTAAATGTTGCTAAAACACTATCTCGGCTACCGAGAAGGCTTAACGGAAGTTTATCTGCTAAATAGAAACTGTTTCTGTGATATTTTTTTAATACTTTACCTGCGGTAAGTTCGGACTTGCCTCCGTGATAAAACCATGCGGTATCAAAATAGTTGATACCATGTTCCATTGCATAATCTACCATTTTTTGAGTTGCTTCAACGTCGGGTTCACCGAATTTTTGAGGAAGTCTCATAAGACCGAACCCGATAGCGGAAATATCAAGATCTCTAAATTTTTTTGTATAAACTTTCCCTACAAGTTTTTTTGTTTCCGCGGTAACTTTTTTGCAAGCGGACAATACGACGGCACCTATCGTAGTAAAAAGTGTCGACTTTAAAAACTGTCTTCTGTTCATAAAATTTCTCCGGACTTTTTATTTGTTTACAAATTATATCAGTTAAAGCAACTCTAATGTCAATAAAACTAAAAAATTATTTTAAATGTTTTTCAAGTTCGCCGAAAAATTCAGTAGCTTTTGTTTGGAAATAGTAATCGGTTATTTGACCGGTAAAAGCCGATTCCAAAGTGTTAACTTCAATAATTTTAGCTCCGTATTTTTGTGATGTAAAAGGTAAATA
Organism: Candidatus Ruminimicrobiellum bubulum; assembly: GCA_017651625.1. GTDB lineage: Bacteria > Elusimicrobiota > Endomicrobiia > Endomicrobiales > Endomicrobiaceae > Ruminimicrobiellum > Ruminimicrobiellum bubulum. The sequence continues at coordinate 13,248 of JAGCCP010000045.1, forward strand.
ACAAGCAGGCATCACCTGCCCTGCCGTTCCTACGATAATAACTAAATCTGCTTTTATTGCCATATTTGTAGCTTTGTCGTAATTATTTTTATTTATTCCTTCACCGTAAAAAACAAAATCGGGTTTAAGTATTCCGTTGCAGGACGGACATCTCGGAATATCTTTTGATATATCTATCTCGGAAGTTTTATATCTTAAACCGCAATCTATACAAGCCAGTGTATTGATTGTTCCGTGAAATTCTACAACATTTGTTGAACCTGCGGCTTGGTGAAGCCCGTCGATATTTTGAGTAATAATACCTTTTATAATACCTTTTTTTTCAAGGTCGCCTAAAACTTGATGTGCTTTGTTAGGTTGTGCCGTTCCCATGGAATTGAAGAAAATTTTTCTCATTTCTTCCCATGATTTTTTAGGGTTGGAATAGAAAAAACTTAACTCTATAAATTTCGGATCGTATTTGTTCCACAGACCACCCGCACCGGTAAAAGGAGGGATACCGCTTTCAACGGATATTCCGGCCCCCGTAAAACCGATAGCATATTTTGATTTTTTTATCAGGTCTGCAACTATTTCAATGTTATTCATAAAAATATTACACCCCTTTTATTTTTGTTTTTCTTCCGCCCAAGATTTTCTGCCATATACAGGTTCAATATTTTTAAATAATGTTCCGTCGATATTTTCTGCCATAAGTGCCAACGTTGATGCTTTTGGGAAATGTAAGTTAGGTTGTAAATTTACGGAACTTTTACCGAGCTCTTTAGATAATATTGTTTTGTAAGTCGTTACTGCATTACCGATAATTATAATTTTATCTTTATATTTTTTTAGTTTTTTTACAAAAGTTTCTATCGGTAATATAACAATCTTTCCTTTTTCTTTTATATAAACTTCATTTCTTAAAGCATCTATTGCCGGAACGATTTTTATGTTTTTTATGTTCAACTGGTTTTGCAATATTTCTAAAGTGTCAACTGATACTATAGGTTTATTCAATGTTTGTGCTAAAGTTTTTATTACCGACATCGCAACTCTTATTCCTGTAAAACTTCCCGGTCCGCAGGAAACGGCAAATTTATCGATATCTTTAAGTTCCCATTTTGCACCTTTAACTATTTTTTCTACCAAAGGAACCAAAACGTCGGAATGAATTTTGCCTGCATTATAAAAATATTCCGTTACAATATTGGAATTTTCACTTATTGCTATACTTAATGATGACCCCGAAGATTCAATAGCTAAAATTTTCATAAAAATCTCTCTATTTTAATTTTTCTGCCGCTATCTGTATAATCTATATTTATTTCCCATCTTTGTTTAATATTATAATATTTTAGTCTGTCGCACCACTCAATTAAAGAAATTCCGTCTCCGAACAAATATTCGTCTATACCTAAATCTAAAGTGTTATTTTCGTCGAGTCTGTACAAATCCAAATGATATATCGGACAAAGTTTTGATTCAAACTCACTAACAAGCATAAAACTTGCACTTCTGACAAATTTTTTTATTCCGAAATAGGATAATATACCTTGAATAAAAGTTGTTTTTCCCGCACCTAAATCTCCGTTAAAAAAAACGATATCTTTCGGTTTTAATATTGAAGCAAACTTTTTACCTAATTCTCTTGTTTGGGTGTCGGTTTCGGTATAAAAAGTTTTGTTTTTAAAAGTGTTTATATCCGTTGTATTTAACTTTTTTTGGTTTACCATTTTGTAAATATGTTACCTTTCCGTTATTTATATATCCTATACAAGTTACATTCGGTAAAAGTTTTTCCAACTTTGTTTTATCTTTTTTGTTTATCGTAAAAACAAGTTCGAACTCTTCACCGCCGAACAAAGCACAGTTATATAATTTGTTGTAATCTTTATTGGTATATTTTATTAAATTTTGAGATAAAGGTATCTTTTCCATGTTTATAACAGCACCTTTATTTTCGGTTAATAATTCTATGGATTTAAAAAGTCCGTCCGAAGAATCGGTCATGGAAGTAACAGTCATATTTTTTGATATTAAGTTGGCTTCTTTCAATCTTGCTTGCGGAACCAAATGCTTTTTTATGAGATTTCTTTCATAATCTTTTAAACTTTTTCTCTTTGATAATATTTCAAGGCCGGCACAACTGTCACCGAAAGTGCCGCTAACAAATATTAAATCACCGTTTTTTGCACCTGTACGGGATATGGGTTTATCATAACATATGCCTATTAGGGTTACCGATATTGTTATATCTTTTGCACAAACAGTGTCACCACCGGAAAGATGAATATCGTACTTGTCGCATGTACTTTTTATGGAACTAAACAATTGTTTTACAAAATCAATCGAAGTGTTTTTCGGTATTCCCAAAGAAATAAAAGCATATAAAGGTTTTGTATTGCCCATTGAAGCAATATCGCTTACATTTACTTCTATTGCTTTTTGACCTATCTGTTTAGCGGTTGCCCACTCTCTTTTAAAGTGTATATTTTCAATTAAAATATCGGTTGTTACTATATATTTTGATTTTGTGTGCGGGTTGAAAGAAAAACAGTCATCGCCTATATCCAAACATATATTGTGATGTTTTTTTGGTTTGGTATTGTGCTTTTTAATAAAGTCTATTAAACCGAACTCACCTAAATTTTCTATTGTTTTGGTTTTCATAAAACTAATTATACTATATTTAAGTTTGAAAAACATATAATAATTTTGTAAAATTCTAAGGCTAATATAATGTAGGTAAATTATGAACAATATATATAGTGTTATACTTGGGGCCGGTGAAGGCACAAGAATGAAGTCTTGTTTGCCAAAAGTTTTGCATAAAGTTGCAGGGAAAGAGTTAATTTCCCATGTAATAGATTGTTTGAACAGTGCAGTAAAGATGCAAAAACTTGTAGTTGTTGTAGGCAGCGGTTCCGATTTGGTTATTGAACATTTAAAAAAATATAATGCAGACTATGTTTTTCAAAAAGAAAGACTTGGTTCTGCACATGCTCTTTTGCAAGCTAAAAACAAGTTGAAAAATCTTGATGGTAATCTGATTGTTATGTGCGGAGATACACCGCTTGTACAATCTAAAACTATTAAAGATTTATTGAAATATCATACAAAAAATAAAAATAATGCCACTGTTTTATCGGGCATTGTTCAAAATCCGTTCGGATACGGAAGGATTGTAAGAGATTCGAAAGGAGCTGTTAGTTGCATAGTTGAAGAAAAGTCCGCAACTAACGAACAAAAAGCTATAAAAGAAATTAACAGCGGCATATATTGTTTTGATTTGAAAGTTCTTTGGAAGGCATTAAGTAAAGTAGATAATAAAAACAGTAAAAAAGAATATTATCTTACCGATGTAATTGAAATATTAAATAAAGGCGGCTATAAAACCGATGCCGTAGCTCTTACTACGGAAGAAGAAATATTGGGTGTAAACGACAGAAAACAACTTGCTGTTGCCGAAGATATTTTGAGAACAAGAAAAAATAATGAGCTTATGGCAAACGGTGTTACGATAGTTGATCCTAAAACGACATATATAGACAGTGATGTTGTTATAGAGCAGGATACTGTAATAAAACCTAATACATTTATTGAAGGTAAAACAAAAATCGGTAAAAATTGTGTTATAGGTCCGGATACAACAATAACGGATTCCGTAATAAAGGAAAATGTTTTTATAACTTATTCTTATATTGAAGAATCCGAAATTGAAAACGGTGTAAAAATAGGACCTTTCGCACATATAAGACCTAAATCTTTACTTAAAGAAAATGTTAAAGTAGGAAATTTCAGTGAAGTAAAAAAATCCGTTGTAGGATATGGTTCGAAGGTTAACCATTTATCTTACATAGGTGATGCAACAGTAGGTAAAAATGTAAACATAGGTGCAGGTACAATCACTTGCAACTATGACGGCAAAAACAAATTTCAAACTGTTATACAAGATGATGTTTTTGTCGGTTCAAACGTAAATCTCGTTGCTCCGGTAAATATAGGAAAAAAAGTTCTTATAGCTGCCGGTTCAACAATAACCGATAATGTCTCGCCAAATAAGCTGACTATAGCGAGGGCAAGACAGATAGTAAAAGTAAGAAAAAAATAAGAGGCCAAAATGAAGCTAAAACTTATCGCAGGTAATGCAAATCCAAAATTAGCACAAGAAATTGCCGGGAAAATGGGTATAGAATTAAGTCCTGCAACAATAGGAAGATTCAGTGACGGTGAAATTCAGGTAAAAATTACAAACAGTGTTAGAGGTGCCGATTGCTATATTCTTCAACCTACATGCGCTCCAGTAAACGAAAACATTATGGAATTGTTGGTAATAGCCGATGCTTTGAAAAGAGCATCCGCAAGAAGAATAACCGCAGTTATTCCTTATTATGGTTATGCAAGACAAGACAGAAAAGCAGAACCCAGAGTTCCTATTACATCAAAACTTATAGCAAACCTTATAACGGCTTCAGGTATAGATAGAGTTTTAACCGTAGATTTACATGCAAGACAAATTCAGGGATTTTTTGATATTCCCGTAGATCACTTGTATGCAAGACCGGTTTTATTCCAATATTTTAAAGATTTGAATTTGGATAATCCTATAGTTGTTTCACCTGATGCAGGCGGTGTGGAAAGAGCAAGATCTTTTGCAAAACTTTTAAATGCGGATTTGGCTATAGTTGATAAAAGAAGACCGAGACCCAATGAAGCCGCTATTATGAACATTATCGGTGATGTTAAAGGAAGAAATGCAATTATTCTTGACGATATGATAGATACCGGCGGAACATTAACGAAAGTTGCAAATGCAATAAAAGATGCAGGGGCAATTAAAGTTTATGCTGCAGCATCGCACGGTGTATTATCCGGAGAAGCTATTGATAAAATACAGAAATCCGCTTTGGAAGAAGTTGTTATAACAAATTCCATTACGCACGATACGGCATTACCGAAAATTAAAGTTTTGTCCATAGCATCATTGCTTGCGGAAGCAATAACAAAAATATATAACGATGAGTCACTTAACACACTTTTCGTTTAAAAATAAATTGGCAGAAATATAAATGGAGGAAGTTATGAAGCAGGTAGTATTAGAAGCAGAATTGAGAGATGTATCAAAAAACTTGAATGTTCTTAGAAGTTCAGGAAAAGTTCCGGCAGTATTTTATGGTAAAAAGGAACAACCTATAGCAATAAGTGTTGATTCAAAGAAATTTATGTCTATAGTAGAAAAAGAAGGAGCAAATGTTATCATTGAATTAAAATTCAAAGATTCTTCAAAGCCGGCTATTGTTAAAGAATTGCAAAGACATATTCTTACACAAGCTCCTAACCATATAGATTTTCAATCTATTTCATTAACAGAAAAAATTGAAATTCTTGTTCCTATACATGTTGAAGGTATTGCAGACGGTGTTAAGAATGCAGGCGGTACATTGGAACACGTTATGAGAGAAATTAAGGTTCAATGTTTACCTACGGATATGCCTTCAAAAATCAGTGTTGATGTTACGGCATTGAAAGTTGGAGACGATATCACTGTTGCACAGTTGCCTAAGATTGATGGTGTTGAATATGTTCATCACGATAAAGATGCAGTAGTTGTTACAGTTATAGGTCAAACGATTGAAGAAGAAAAACCTGCAGAAACAGCAGAAGCACAAGCTCCTGAAGTTATAAGCAAAGGTAAGAAAGAAGAAGAAGGTGCTGCAGCAGCTGCAGATGGTGCAAAGAAATAATTTTGGAAGAATAGAAATATTTTCTAATCTTATTGAATTATGCCAATTAAATTTGTTGTAGGCTTGGGTAATCCGGGCGAAAAATATAGTAATACTCGTCATAATTTCGGTTTTAAAGCAGTTGATAAAATTGTTGAACAAGAAAATTTTTCTTGGAAAAACTGGAATGATATGGCGAGTATTACATTTTATAAGAGAAACGGAGAAAATATACTTATAGCTAAGCCAATGACATTTATGAATAATTCCGGGTTTCCCGTTGTAGCTCTATTGAAGTATTATAAGATTTTACCTCAAGAGATGTTGGTTTTATACGATGACTATTCTATACCGATAGGTGAATATAAGTTTAGAGCAACTGGTTCTTCCGGCGGACACAACGGTGTAAATTCGATTATTACACAAACGGGAACAACTGCTTTCCCGAGAATGAAGTTAGGTATGGGACCGTTACCTAAATATGCAAAAATAGTGGATTTTGTTTTATCAAGGTTCAATGATGAAGATACGGAAAAAATGAAATCTGTATTAGATAAAGTAAAAGATATTGTCGACACAATAATAGATTTGGGTTTTGATAAAGCAATTTCAAGAATAGCACAAAATAAAAAATAAGAAACTAAAATGAAAATAAAAGAACTTTTTGAAAAAAAAGAAAAAACATTTTCTTTTGAAATATTTCCTCCGAAAACTCCGGAGGGAGATATAAAATTAATACATGAAACATTAAAAGAGCTCTCTTTGTTAAAGCCGGATTTTGTTTCTTGTACTTACGGTGCTGCCGGCGGAAACAAAGATAAAACTTTAGCATTGGTTGAACATATTCAAAAAGCTTATAATATTCCGTCGATGGCACATTTAACATGTATAAGTCATACTAAAGATGAAATATATGAAATAGTAAAAAAAATAAAAACCAAAGGTATACAAAATATTCTGGCATTAAGAGGCGATCCTCCGAGAGATAATCCGGATATGGTTCCCGGTATAGATAACTATAAACACAGCAGCGAATTAATAACATTCTTAAAACAAGAATATAAAGATGAATTCTGTCTAGGTGTTGCCGGTTTTCCGGAAAGACATCCGTTATCTCCGACAAAAGAATCCGATATAAAATACTTAAAACATAAAATTGATTGTGGTGCAGACTTTATAATAACGCAACTTTTTTTTGATAATCAAATTTATTTTGACTATGTTAAATCAGTTAGAAGTGCCGGTATAACAAAAAGGATAATTCCGGGAATTTTACCTATAACGTCTTATGACGGTTTAATAAAATTTTGTAAAACTTGCGGAGCAACCGTTCCGGAAAAAGTTCATAAAATATTTGCTCCGATTAAAGATGATTCCAAAAAAGTTATGCAGGCCGGAATAGATTTTGCGATAAATCAATGTAAAGAGCTTTTGTCTAACGGTGCACCGGGAATACACTTTTATTCTTTAAATAAAGTCCAGCCGTTGAAAGATATAATAGAGTCGGTTAGATAGCGAAAAAAAATTGTTATTGATAAAAAAGAAATAATAGGTTATAATCTAAGAATATGAAATCAAAAGTTATTATAACACTTTTGTCGGTTATAATATTTGCACAGTTTGTTTTTGCAAAAGATGTCGGAACTACTATGTTCCAAATTTTGCAAATGCCTGTTACGGCTTACGATGCAGCACTTGCAAATACTTCCGTTTCAGGTGAAGTTTCCGCATTAGTAAATCCGTCTTTAATTCCTTTTTTGTTTCGTTCGTTAACATTATCACATGTTGTTTATTTTGAAGGTATGAGATATAGTGTGGGTGATATAAATGTTCCTTTAAGCGGTAAATCGGGTATCAATTTAGGTTTTTGCTATTTTGATTCCGGAGATATGGACAGAATGAAAGAAAGCGGTGGTAGTTATAAAACAAACGGAACATTTAGTGCTAACGATAAAGTTTTTAGCTTATCTTACGGAACAAGACTGGGTTCCATGTTTTCCGCAGGCTTATCATTGAAATATGTGGAACAAAATATAGATGATGTTTCATATTCTAACTTTTTAGTTGGTTTAAACGGGTTATGTTTTGTTTCAAATACTGTGTTTTTCACGGCAGGTATACAGAATTTCGGTTCGGATGTTAAAGGATACAGTATGCCCACAAGTTTATATTGCGGTTTGACGGCTACTCTTAACGATAACACAGTGTGGGTTTTTCAACTTGACGATTATTATAATGAAGATTTGTGTGAATTTAAAATCGGTCTTGAAAAGAAAGTTGATAAACTTGCGATGAGGTTCGGATATGTTGTGCCCAGCAAAGATTATAACGGAACAAACAATGCTTTTTTTACAAATTTAACGCTCGGTTTAGGGCTTGATTTATCAGTTTTTGTTATTGATTATGCATGGTTACCGAAAGGAGATTTAGGTAATGTGCATATGTTTACTGTGAGGGTAAATTTTTAATACTATGAAAAAAATATTTATATCGGTATTCATTTTTGTAAATTTAGTTTTATGTGATTTGTCTTTTGGTGTTATGGCTAATCCTAACATCAGGCAAATGAAACAACCCGATGGCACACCTGTAAATGTATATTTATGTGGAGATGAATTTTACAGTTGGTTCGAAGATGAAGACGGATACACCGTTATACAAAATGCTCAAACGAAAGAGTGGTCTTACGCTAAACAAAATGACTTCGGCGAATTGGAACCTTCCGACAATCTTGTCGGAAAAGTAAAACCTGCGGATTTAAACCTAAAAAAATCTTTAAAAGATGAAAACAAATTATTTAAGGCAACTCAAAAAAGAGAACAACGTGATAGTAAAAATTTGCAAAAAGCTCAATCTTTATCTAAAGATAAAACAAATTCAGAATCCGTACAGAAAATAGATCTGTCCACTATTACCAAATTTACAGGAAAAAAAACGAGTTTTGTGATGTTGATAGAATTCTCCGACTTAAAATTCAGAGACAATCCGCCTTTTGTCTCTTTGAGTAACGAGCAAATACGTACGACTTTTGATCAATTGCTTAATAAAAAAGGTTATAGCAGTGATGGTGCGGTAGGTTCTGTAAAAGATTATTTCGATAAAGTTTCTTACGGAAAACTTACATACACTTCCGTAGTTTCGCCGATAATAACTTTAGAAGACAGCTATCTTGATTTCGCTTGGAATCAGTCCGGCGGTGAAGAAGCCGCTGTCGAAAATCTTCAAAAAGCAATAATAGCTTCCTTAAAGAAATTGGAAAGTCAAGGATACAATTTTAAAGATTTGTGGCCCGGAAAAACAGAACCGGATTTATTTTTTGTTATTCATGCCGGTGGTGGAGCCGAAAGTGGTAATATGAGTTTTATATGGTCTCATCAGGCACCTATGGATAGCACTAAAGTAGATGGTATTACTTTTTCGAAGTATTGTACCGCTCCGGCGGGAAGAGGATATGACGGAGACGAAGGCCTTATAAGAATAGGCGTTATCTGTCATGAGTCCGTGCATTTTTACGGAGTACCGGACTTATATGATATTACTTATGCATCAAGTGGTCTCGGTAACTTTTGTCTTATGGCTGCCGGAGAATGGAACGGCGATGATGGTAAGAGACCTGGATATCCGTGTGCTTGGGTAAGAGAAAAATTGGGATGGATGGGAGAGTTTCAAACTGCCGTTGAAGGTATAAACAGTATCGGGGAGTCTGCAACTGATGAAAATGCTTTTTATAAGTTTGCTCCTTCGAATTTTGATAGCAGAGAATATTTTTTAATGGAAAATAGGCAATCCGTAGATTTTGATAAGGATTTACCGGGTGGCAGAAGAGGTATATTAATTTATCATGTGGATGAAAGACAAAGCGGTAATTATAGAACTATCGGTAATCCCAATTACTTGGTTCAATTGGAGGAAGCCGGTTCGGGAACATCTAATTGGAGAAATTTCCCTTTGATGAAAAGAAGAGGACAATCCGGTTCCGACTCGGATTATTTCAGAAAAGATACGGTAGCATATTTTAATGATGAGTGTACTACAAGTCCGGATAGCAAAAGTTATAGTGGCTTGTTATCGAATATAAAAATATCCGAAATTTCTTCAAGTGGTTCAAATATGAGTTTTATTTACGGGAAAGATATTATTATAGATGATGATATTTCTCATGTTAAATGTTATCCTAATCCGATAAGGGACGGATATATTAAAATAACGGGGCTTCCCACGACGACAAAAGATTTCAGTGTTGAAATATTTACGATCACATCTAAATTGGTAAAATCTTTTTCTGTAGAAGATACTGAATATACTGATGATGGTTTTAGATTTTTAAAATGGGATTGTAAAAATGAGTCCGGAGAAGAAGTTGCTCCGGGAGTTTATCTTATTTTAGTTAAAAATAATTCAAAGAAAAAAGTTTTTAAAGTTGCGGTAATAAGATAAAAATTTAATTGATAATTTGTAATATATAATTTATATTTAAAAGATGTTCTTGTATTTCAAGAGCATCTTTTTTTCTATAGTATAAACTTCATATCTTAAAGCTTTATATTTTAATGCAATATCAAAGTCTATAATTTTCGAGTATTCTTCCAATACTCTTAAAGACTCTTCGGCTCTTTTAAAATTTGCTATTACTATATTTTTTAAATTTTGTCTTGATTGTTCTTTAGCTTTTCTACCTGAATCTTTTATGCTGTCTCTTGCTGTAAGCATTTGTTCGTATTGGTCTGTTAAATATTTTGAAGATAAGTGTCTTACTTTTCTTATTTTTTTATATAAAGTTTCGTCACATAAAACAAATCTGCAGGTATCTTCAACTACCCGCAGACCTTCTTTACATCTATTTAAATTAGTATCTAAAATTCTTATAAATCTCTTTTCCAATTTTAACTTTTCAACCATTCAACCCTTCAACGAAAAATCATTTTGTGATTCTTCCATATCTTTCAACGATAAGTTTTATTAAATTCGTCGTAGATTTCCCTTCAACGAGGGGATATCTGTAAACTTTTTTTACAAATTCTCTGCCTACAATATCTTGTATTTTATAATCTCCGCCTTTAACAAGAATATCCGGTTTTAGTTTACTTAATAATTCGTACGGGGTTTGTTCTCCGAACACTACAACATAATCTATACAACTTAAAGCTGCCAGTAATTTTGTTCTGTCTGTTTGCGGAACTAACGGTCTTTTAGGACCTTTAAGTCCTGCTAAAGATTTATCGGAATTTATTGCAACTATCAAAACATCGCCCAAAGTTTTTGCTTTTTGGAACAAACTCACATGGCCGATATGCAATAAATCAAAACAACCGTTAGTAAAAACAATTTTCTTGTTTTCTTTTTTAAGTTGTTTAACAATTTCTATTATCTTTTTTCTTGAACAGATTTTTTTATTCTGCAAAGATTTTTTCCTCTACCAATTTTGCAAGTATATGTAAAACTAATATGTGGCACTCTTGAATTCTTCCTGTAACTTTTGAAGGTGCTCTGTAGCACATATCCGACAAAAGTTTTAATTGTCCGCCATCTTCACCGGTAAGACCTATAACAAAAAGACCCATTTCTTTAGCTTTTTCAACGGCTTTTATAACGTTTTCGGAATTTCCTGATGTTGTTATTGCAATTACTATATCACCTTTATTTGCGAAAGCTTCTACTTGTCTTGAAAATACATATTCATATCCGAAATCGTTACCTATTGCCGTAAGAGAAGAAATGTTTTCCGTTAATGCTATTGATGGTAATGCTTTTCTGTTCTTTTCGAATCTGCAAACGAGTTCCGCCGCAAAGTGTAATGCATCGCAAGCCGAACCGCCGTTACCGAAAATAATTGTTTTTTTACCGTGCTGATATGCTTCGTTTATCTTATTTGCTATAGACTGTATATATACTAACTGACCTTCGTCCAACATTTTTGTTTTTGCATCAATACTTTCTTGAATTAAAGATATAATTGTGTTTTTCACTTTTATCCTCCAAGATTCTATTTATTGAAAACGTATTTAGGTAAAAAGTCCGTACAAATATTTCCTTCATGGAAATATTCGTTAGCCATAATTTTTGCATGTAACGGAGCTGTATTTTTTATTCCTTCAATAGTAACTTCTTTCAATGCTCTGGACATTTTTGAGATAGTCTCTTCTCTTGTAGGAGCATAAGCTATAACTTTTGCTATAAGACTATCATAAAAAGGAGGTATTGTATAACCCGAATATACATGGGTATCAACCCTTATTCCCGGTCCGCCCGGCAAATAAAGTTTTCCGATTTTTCCCGGTGAAGGTATAAAATCTTTATCGGGATCTTCGGCATTGATTCTGCATTCTATTGCATGATTTTTTATTTTTATCGCACTTGAATCAAACGAAAGTCTTTCGCCTGCTGCAAGTCTGATTTGTTCTTTTACTAAATCTATACCTGTAACAACTTCGGTTACCGGATGTTCTACCTGTATTCTTGTATTCATTTCCATGAAATAAAAATCCATGTGCTTGTCTACAAGAAACTCTACCGTTCCTACGGTTATATATCCTACGGCTTCAGCTGCACTTTGTGCGGCTTTTCCCATTTTCTTTCTTAAAGATTCCGAAATAAAAGGTGAAGGACTTTCTTCAACTAATTTTTGGTGTCTTCTTTGAATTGAACAATCTCTTTCGGGAAGATAGATAACTTTACCTTTAGCGTCTCCCAATATTTGAAACTCTATATGGTGAGGTTCCTCAATATATTTTTCCATATAAACGTCAGGGTTACCGAAATTAGCTTTTGCTTCGGTTTGTGCCATGATGATGGAATTTCTTAAAGCTTCCTGACTTACAACGACTCTCATACCTTTTCCGCCGCCGCCGGCAGTAGCTTTTATTATTACAGGATATCCGATTTTTTCTGCAAGTTTGTATATGTTAGGATCATCCGCGGAAATAGGACCGTCGGAACCCGGAACAACGGGAACCTTGGATTTTATCATAAGTTGTCTTGCTGCAATTTTGTCGCCCATTTTTTCAATAGAACTTCTTCTCGGACCGATGAAAGTTATACCGCAACTTTCACAAACTTCGGCAAAATATGTGTTTTCCGCTAAGAAACCATATCCGGGATGAATTGCATCCGCTCCGGTAATTTCAGCAGCCGATATTATGCTGGGAATATTTAAATAACTTTCGCTGGCTGATGCAGGTCCTACACAAACGGATTCATCTGCCATGGTTACATGCATGGATTCTTTGTCGGCTTCGGAATGAATTGCAACCGTTTTTATACCGAGCTCTTTAGCTGCTCTTATTACTCTGCAAGCTATTTCGCCTCTGTTGGCAATTAATATTTTTTTAAACATTTTTATTCTCCGGACTACAGTTATTCAGCGGCAGTATCTACCAAAAATAATTCTTGTCCGTATTCTACGGATTGTCCGTTGGTTACGGAAATTTTTACAACTTTACCTTTAGTGGTAGACATAACATCTTTTATTATTTTCATAGCTTCAATAGCACCGACTTTTTGACCGATTTCTACATGGCTGCCTTCCGATATATAAGGAGGTTTGTCGTGTGAAGAAGCATTATAAAACGTACCAACCATTTTTGACTTTATTGGCACTATCGTATCGTTCTTTTTTACAAGTTCTTCTTTTTTTGGAATTTCTATTTTCGGTGTTACTTCACTCTTTTTTATATAGATAGAAGTGTCACCGGCTTCATATTCCATTTCTTCGATATCCGTTTCTCTTATGGATTCTAAAAATTTTTTAATTTCATTAGTGTTCATAATACCTCATACAAACAATTATTGTGAAATTCTTTCTACGTATTCTCCGGTTCTTGTATCAACTTTTATTCTGTCCCCTTCTTTAATGAACAAAGGAACTTTTATTTCCGCACCTGTTTCGATTTTTGCAAACTTTGTTAAGTTTGTTACGGAATCACCTTTTATTCCCGGTTCTGCTTCAATGATAGTCATTTCAACTATCAAAGGCATATCTATACCGATTAATTCTTCTTCCAAATATATTGCATCTATTTCCTGGTTTTCTTTCAAATATTTTTCTTTACCGTCTAATTTTTCTACCGGAACTTCAATTTGTTCGTACGTGTTCATATCCATGAAGTTGTACTTGTCACCGTCGGCATACAAGAACTGTTTTTTATGTCTTGTTACTGACAATTCTTCAAATTTTTCACCGGACTTAAATGTTCTATCGATAGTACCGCCTTTCTTTACGTGTCTTAATTTAACTCTCATAACGGCACCGCCTTTACCCGGTTTATGGTTTTGGAACCATGTTATTTGGTAAGGCTCATTATCTACTAAAATTACCATTCCGTTTCTAAAATCTGCTGTGGAAATCATTTTACGCTCCTATTACATATAAAAAATTAATTCAAAGTTGCTTTAAAACATGTCTAATAATTTTATCTAAAAAGCAGATATGTTGTCAAATTAAAAATCGCTTCGCGATTTTTAGCTTAAAGCTTATAGCTTAGAGTTTAAAGTTTATAAATAAACCATAAACTACAAACTATAAACAGGTTTAGTATTTTGCGGTTGTTAAAACTTTGTATCCTTTTTTTGTGACAAGAACGGTATCTTCTATTCTTACTCCGAATTTCTTGTCCAAATATATTCCGGGTTCTATGGTTATTACCATTGAATCTTTTAAAATTTCTTTTGATTTTGAACTTACGGATGGAGCTTCATGTATATTTAGGCCGACACCATGACCTGTTGTATGTATAAAGTTTTTTTCATAACCTTCTTTTTTTATTTCTTCTCTTGCGAAGGAATCTATATCGCTTGCTTTCATATCTTGTTTTACATTTATTAAAGCTTTATCATGAGCAAGTTTTACTATGTCCCATATTTTCTTTTGTTGTTTGTTTTGTTTTCCCACAAAAAAAGTTCTTGTTAAATCTGAACAATAACCGTTATAAATGCACCCCATATCTATAAGAACGATATCATTTTTTTGTATTTTTCTATTGCCGCTTATATGATGCGGATTTGCCGAGTTCGGACCTGAAGCAACTATCGTTTTAAAACTTTGTACTACATGCTTTTTAGCAAATTCTTCTTCTATTTTAAAGTGAATATCAAGTTCCGTCATTCCGGGAACAACTTTTTTCTTTACTGTTTCGAAAACTTCCGAAACAATAATACATGCTTTTTGGATATTTTTTATTTCTGCTTTGTTTTTTATTATTCTTTTTTTAGAAAAAGTGTCTGTATCGGCACTAAATGTTATATTGCTTTTTTGAAGTTTAGTGTTTAATAATTGAAAAAGATTATAATCGATATCGGTTGTATCAATACTTAAATTTTTAATCTTATACTTTTTACATATTTCGATAAGTTCATCACTGAAAGAAGTTTTTATAACAAAAATTTTTGCTTTATTTTTAAAATGTTGTTTTACTTGCCCGAAAATCATTTGCGAAGTTATCACAAAAAATTTATTTTTATGCATTAATAACCAAAATCCGTCAAATGTTGCTTTGGTAAGATAAAAGATGTTTTTACTGTTGGTTAAAAGTAAAGCATTTTGTTTCATAAAAAACTCCTGAAAATATATTAAAAATTATACTATATTTACAATATTATTCATAATAAAAAAGCCTTTAAAAAAAAGTAAGTATATTGTATAATTTAACATATACGCAGTATATACAAAGTTTTTAGGTTAGGAAAATGATTAAGATTTTAGTTTGTGATGATGAAATTTTTGCAAGAGATGCAATGGCAAAAATCATCAGAAGGAAAGGTTTTGATGTCGTTGTTGCTTCCAACGGGGAAGAGTGCATAGATTTGTTTAAGAAAGAAAACCCCGAGGTAGTTTTTTTGGATGTTATGTTGCCCGACTTGGACGGCGATCACATTCATAAATATTTAAAAGAATTAAAAGAAAATGTAAATGTTTACTATATTACCGGTTCGGACACTCTTTTTACGAGAGAAAATGCTATAATGGCAGGAGCTAAAGGGTATTTACAAAAGCCCGTTGATATAGATGCTTTATTTGAAACATTAGATGCAATAAAAAGAGATTTTGGAGAACAAAATTGAAAATAAAAAAAATATTGTCCGTTTTGTTAACATTATGCTTATTCGTTAATGTTTCTTTTGCGTTTGATCCTTATGCCGATGAAGAAGTAGAAAAAAAATCATACAAAAAATTATACTATGGTATCGCACTTACGTTGCTTGGCGGTTTTCTTGCATACGATGGTTTTTCATTAGAAAAAGTCGATGTTTCAAAACCGAGCGTGGATTTTCTTACCGTATCCCATTCCGAATGGGTACAGAACCCTGTTGCTTCTGAATTTTCATATCAGATGAGATCAGGGGTTTCTTTAAACAATGTTAAAAATACAGATCCAGATGAGACTCCTTTGGTAGATGAGTGGACTGACTATACAATATATGAGATATTGAAGCCGGACGGAAAACCTTTCAGCCCTCCCAGTCAAACATATGATCCGCAGTATTATGATGAGTACGCTATAGAGCCGAATATTTTGTACAACAATGGTAATGTAGATTTGAGGAATATTACCATAGAAGTTAGATATATATACAGCGATGGTTCTTATATAGGCGATCAACAAGGCACTCCGGTAACTGTAGAAGGATATCATACGGCAGGAACAAATAGCAGCGTGACAACACCCCCGACAGGAGAGAGTGGAGATATAATATACGATTACGAGCATATTGAAAAATTGAATGATTTGAAAAAAGGAGATTCTATAACTTGGCAAGATATTTGGGAGTGTAATGCGGCCGGAACTCTCGCACCTATGGGGAAAGGAAGAAGTGCTCATGTTGAATGGCATAAAGGGACAGGAGATCAATCCAATAAAGAATTTTATAATGACGGAACAACCGGTCTTAACTTAGGAAAAGATTCAACTGTTCTCATGGAAGTTAGAGTAAAATTGAACAAAAATCAGCAATATACTCCTATATACGAAACAAGACATAAAAGTGACCTTGAAGGTGTTGCTGGAATTTTTGTCGGTATTGCAGGTATTTACTTTATAATCGATCATTTTTTTGATATGCACAAGTTTAATGCTTATGCAAAAAGGCATAGCTTGAATTTAAGAGTTGCAACCGCTTCAAATCAGTACAAGTTGATGTTACAAAAAAGAATATAAAAGAAAAAATATAGGAGTATGATGAAAAACCCTTTTGTGCTTTTTACGGCTTTGCTGCTTTTTTCTTCGATTTGTTTTGCAGTTCCGTCTCAACCTACAGACAGATCTTCTTTTAGCACATCGGTTCCGTCTCAATATACACCGCCGGAACCGACTTACATAACAACAAACATTCAAACACCTATTCCGACAAACAAGTTTTTTAATTCGGTAATCAAAAATCCTACATATAACAATAAATATTCTGTGGATATGTATACATACCCACAGGTTGTAAGAGCTGAAGGTACGGGCCTTTTAATAGAATTTCCGGAAGTAAAACATTCCACTGTTGAATACCCGGAGATAGGATATTCTGCGGATAGGATGACTTTTAAAGATAACGATTATGATCATGATGCCGATGAGCATGCTAACACAATAGCTGTTTCGATTTCCACCACGGTTTCAAACGGATACAGTATAACATTTCCGTCGGCAAAGCTGGATGGCTATTCCGATTTTGCCGCAACTATTAAATGGGAAAAAGAAGATAATGAAGATAACTATTGGATGAAATCGACAATAGTTCAAGGATCACCTTTTTCTTATTATGAATTTTGTGAAGGTGTTTACCCTTCGCTTGGTTTTCCTTATGAATGGGGAAATTTTTGGGACGGTTCAACTCCCGGTTATACTTTGTACGATGCGGCAACAGGAGAACAAGTAGAAGAGTCTGCTTTGGAATATGCGGCAGATGCGGTAATTTTACATGTTCATCTTGAAACAAAAGATCTTTATTACGGAATATTTGTTCCGCAAGGAACAAAATTTGTTCAAGACAGCAACAATTTGAGAGGCGGAACAAACTATTTTCCTTGGGTTAGAACCGTAATAGATTTTTCCGGTGACGAAAGATATATGTCGATAGCACTTCTTCCTTCAGCAAGTTTGGAAGAAGCTGTGGAAGATGTAAGTGATTATTACAAATATGCATACAATTTCGTTACCGATACAAAAGTAAGTTGGGAAGTGTCTTCCTCCGATTATTCTTCAAAAACTACTTTCAACATAACAACCACAAAAAAAAGAACTGTTGAAGGACAACGAGACGGAACAATATTCTGCTTGTATCCTCATCAGTATAATAATGCATCCTCGGTTGATTATCTAAACAATAAAACATTTAACACTTTAAGAGGAAAATTAAAGTTAGCAAAAGGCAGCGGGTTTTCTACAAAAGTCGGTTTTAAAGGAATCATTCCTTTTTTTCAATATGATGTAGAAGATATAAAAGAAGATTTATCCTTTTATTTAAAAAACGATGCTAACGAAATAAAAGTAGATACAAATCCTTACTACGATAATCCTTACAGAGCGGGTAAAATAATTGCAAAACTTGCCAACCTTTTACCTATAGCAGATAACTTAAAAGATGATCCCGAAGGTGCAAGTATAAAAACCAGTATCACCGTAAAACTGAAATCTTTATTAAAAAATTGGTTAACTTTTTCCGCCGGTGAGAATGCCAGATATTTTGCTTATGATGACACATGGGGTGGGCTTGAAGGAATAAAAGATGATGTATTTTACTCATTCAGATATAACGATCATCATTTTCATTTCGGTTATTTTATTTATTCCGCGGCAATACTGGCGATGTACGATGCGGATTTTGCTAACGAGTATGGGCAAATGGTAAATTTTTTAATAAAAGATATTGCAAATACAAAAAGAAACGATCCGGATTTTCCTTTTATGAGACATTTTGATTTCTATGAATCTCACAGTTGGGCGAATGGTATGGGTGGTCAAGACAATGGCGGTATAGATCAAGAATCGTCTTCGGAAGCAATGAATGCGTGGAGTGCAATATATTTGTGGGGACTTGCTACAGGCAATAAAGAATACGAGAATCTCGGAATATATTTGTACTCCAACGAATATGAAGCAATAAAATATTATTATTTCGATATAGACGGAGAAATTTTTCCTTCGGAATATGGTCATAATTCTGTAGGAAGACTTTTCGGAGGTTTATTTTCCTATGATTTGTTCTTTTATCCGATGATTCCTCAAACAATAAAAGGAATACAAGTTTTGCCGATGACTCCGGCAATGACATATTTGGCTTATGATGGATATTATTTGGACGATTTTTATGACCAATCTTTAACGGAAAGCGGAGCTAACGAGCAACAATGGTACGATATTTGGGCAAGACTTATTTCTTTGCGCGATCCTCAAGAGGCTATATCAAAATTCGATGCTTATAAACAAACGGAGCCGGAAGAAGGCAGTTCAATGAGTTTCACTTATCATTTTATAAATTTCTTTGACAAGTACGGAACGCCGGTATTTACACATAGTGCAGATACATCAAGTTATATGGTTTTGGAAAAAGACGGAATAAATACTTATTGTGCTTATAATCCAGGTAACAGTTCAAAAAATGTTACATTTTACAGTCCTTCGGGAGAACTTTTAGGTTATTTACATGTACCTAAAAAATCTTTTGCGATGACACAAGATTTATCTAAAGATGTACCGTCGGAAAAAATCATGGTATATCCCGTTCCGTATAAGCCTAACAGCGGCGGAAGGTATGGTGGAGACGGAATACATTTTTCAAATGTTGATGAAGGAACCAATATACAAATATTTAATATTGCAGGTGAAAAAGTATTTGAAACAACGGTTGACAGTTCCGATGACTTCTTGTGGAAAGCAAAAAATAATGCCGGTAACGATATTGCTTCCGGTGTATATTTCTACTATATAAAAACGTCGGAAGGTACTAAGGTTAAAGGCAAACTTGCCATAGAGAGATAAAAATAATGAAGAATATTGTTATAAGATGGTCTGTTTTTTTTATTTGTTTATTTGTTGTTTATTTTGTTGCAAATGCAAAAGTTCATGCAATTGCTCAGGCTAATTTACAGTCGGCAATGGTGGTAAACTTACCGCAATATACAAAACAGGAACTTATTGACGATGTAAAAGCAAGAATGACATATTTGCTTACAAGAACAAAAGGGGTAAAGTTTCTTATACACAAAGTAAAAAGAGGAGAAAATCTTTGGGGTATAGCAAAAAAACACGGATATTCCGTTCATACTGTAATAGGTTGTAATCCTCAAATGAAAACTTACAATGTAAGCACAAATGAAAAATTATTAATGCCTTCGATAGGAGGAAATCTTCATCCCGTAAGTGCGACCGACACTTGGGAATCAATTGCGGAAAAGTATAATATAGAAGAATCTGTTCTGAAAGAAACTAATTTTGGAATAACAGACTTAACAAATGCTCCGTATGTCTTTATTCCGGGCAGAAAACCTGCCGTTGATTTAATGAACGAATCTATGCAGGAAAAATATGCATTAAGAGATTTGTTCAGATCTCCTCTTGCCGGCAGACTTTCAAGCACTTTCGGAACAAGAAGACATCCCGTAACCGGTAAAGTAAGTAAACACGGCGGAATAGATATTGCCGTAAAAACCGGGACTTTGGTAGGTGCTGCTGCCGACGGTATTGTTACTGTTGCAAGTACTAACGTGGGTCATTACGGTACGGCGGTTTTTATCGACCATCAAAACGGATATATCACTCATTACGGACATTTATCTAAAATTCTTGTCAGAGTAGGCCAAAAAGTTAAAGCTGGTCAAATCATAGCCAAAAGCGGTTCTACCGGAAGATCTACCGGACCGCACTTACATTTTACCGTCAAGAAAAACGGTGTAAGTTTAGATCCGCTAAAATTCTTGTGTTAAAAAAACACTAAGTGTTTTTTAGTTTATGGTTTATGGGGTTATCGGTTATTTTTTAATGTAGTTTGTCGTTGAACCTATACCCCTATCATCTTATAATCTTATAACCAACAAATTGCTCCGCAATTTGTTTCTATTTCGTTAAGTTTTCGAGGATTAAATTCTTTACTTTGTCGGTAACGTTTCGTTTAGGCGAAGCAAAAACCGTTTTTATTATAAAATCGGAAGTTAATTCTTTTGCTTTTACAAATTTTGTGTATCTGTTACTGTTTTGTAGATTAAGACCGCTTATATCGGTAGAATCCGTAAATACCGCAAATGTTTGTATGAACGGTCTGTAAAATTCGTCACGAATATTAAAATTGTTTTCTTTTAATATCTTTTCTATTTTTTTACTTACTTGTTTAAATTGGTTGTCGGTCTGTTCAAAAAGGTTTCTTCTTTTTTCGGATAACAGTTCTTTTCCGTCAATTATGATTTTTGTATCTTCATTTGCACTACCTATAAGTTTTGCATTAGGAAAATATTTCGTTTCGAAAATTAAAACGGCAAAAGGCAAAGGCGGTTTTGTAAATGCTACAACATCTATTTCCTGACCCAAAATAACAGCATTCTTTTTAGGCGATAAAATAACTTTACTAAATTGTGATACTTTGTTAAATATTTCTTCTTCAAACATTCTTCCTGCACCTGTTTGAGCTTGTTGTTTATTGTCTAACATAGAAGATAAAAGAGTATTTTGCGACTGTAAATCTTGAACTGTTTTATTTAAAGAATTTTCTTGGGCTCTAAGAGCTTTTCTTACTTTTACTATTAATTCCGTCTCGGTAACAGGTTTAGACATAAAATCAAAAATCATATCACCCGCAACTTCCGTTACGGACTCTCCGTAAGTTTTTTCCATTGCCGACAACAAAATAACTTGTACCGAAGGTGCAGTTTGTTTTATGAACGGTAAAATGTCTATTCCCGTTTCACCTACACCGAAATGGATATCCAAAATTAAAAGATTTATGGTGTGTGGGTTGTTAAGTAGAAATTTTTTTATTTCGAGGGTCGAAGAAAATTGTTTCACTTCAACATTATCGAAATGTTTAAGAATAGTTCTTTCGAGAGCATTTCTTATATTTGCATCATCATCGGTTAAAGCAATAATTTTCTTCTCCATCTTTTCTCCTTACATTTTATACATCGGTATTGAAATATTTGTTTTCAATCCCGTTTCGTTTTTGTCCGTAATATTTGCCGCGGTTATTTTTCCGTTTAATATAGATACAAAATAGGCTGTATGTATTGTTCCTTCGCCGAGTCTTTTACCTTTAGAACTTTCAATTTGTTCTTTATAAAGTTTTTGTAATTTTGATTCTTCCACACCGCCGGCATTATCCGTAATTGATATTATCAAATTTTTTAAGTCTTGTGATACTTTTAATGAAATATTTAATTTCGCGGTAAAATTGTCGTCGAGTAATAATTTTTGTAAAGCGAATATCGAATTATCCAAAATATTGTTTATTGCAATAAAGATCAATCTGTTGGTATAACAATAAAATCTTGTTATATCTTCATCGAATTTATCAAAGGTAATTTTTATATACGGAGACAATTTTAAATTATAAAATTCTATTTGATTTTCTATTTGTTCCTGAATATAAGAAACGGTATTTTTAGATAATTTTCCGGTTCCTAATTCTTCAATATGTTCTCTTGTGTTTTTTTGATTTTCCAAAATCGCATCTTTATAGGGTTTTACTATTTTTTCATATACTTCCGACAACAAATCGTTGAATCCCGTATTGGTTTTTTCCAACTCGTTTATCAAATCGTGTCTGCTGCTCCTTAACAGTTCGACGGTATCTTGCGACCAATTAAGTTCCAATGCCTGAAGTTTTTGTCTTTGTGTATCGAAAGAATCGGAAATTTCCGTTATTGTTTGTTTCTTTATCAGTTCGTTTTCAAGAGTAATATCTCTGGTCATATTGTTATTGTATTTGTCTATAAGAATGAAAGTAACGAGAAGAATTATAAGCCATAAAAAATTGCTTACGTTTGCCGGAGAAACCGAGTTGGATTGATAGTATCGTATAGGTGTTATTCCCGTCAAATTCACAATAATCGACCCATATATAAGAACAATAACGATAGATATTAAAAATAAAGTTAATATAAAATTCATTATATCGGAATCAAACTCTTTCTTGTTTAAAATGTTTCTTTGCAAATAGCTGAAGTCAAAAGAGTTTTTTCGAATAGGAATTATTACTTTTAAAAAAAGCAACAATATTATTATAATCAGCGGAATAGAAATCATTTCCAAAAAGATAAATCCTTGAATGGAATTAACGGAAATATCGGTCATAATGGTAGTTAGTATTGTATTTGAAACGGATTTTACGGTGGTAATGTATATGTATCCCGTAACGATAAAAGTTATAAACTCTACAACAGATATGTTCGACATACAAATTTTAAACCAAAAGATATTATTGTTTTTTACTTTCCTCTGATAATGTTGAGTAAACATCGTTGTATTATATTTTAAAATTGTCATGGAAATAATTGATCCTATAAATACCGTAACTATAATGTTTGGAATTTCTATAAAAGTTTCCGCAATATAGTTTGCAACAATCGATAAGAATCCGGAATTGTCTATAAGGAAAAGGTTTCTGAAAAGTTCCGTAAAGTAAATAGAATAAGGTTGTTTAAATATTGCATCATGGAAAATTACGTTTTTAACTATCGAAGAGGGAATAGATATTATTAAACCTGCCGCTATTGCCGCAAACAGCACAAATTTTATAGCTATAAAAAAAGTTTGTTTGAAACTGTTTTTGTTTTTGCTTTTTGTATTAAATATTATTAAGTTTCCGGTTTCGGCAAGCCAACCCCAAACAAGGGCTCCCGTCATATTTATAACGGCAACATAAATAAAGTGCGGTGAAGTAATATTTGATAAAACTATAGGTGTTGCAATTGCCGCAATCAAAGCCCAAACTGTTCCCAATGTCATTGCGACAACGAAAGTTCCCACCATATCGAAAGTCAAAAATCTGTAACTGTTTTCATAAACAAAACTATGTCCTGCCCAATTTAACAATACGGCAAAACAAGTTACAAGAATATGAAATCTTTTTTTATAAAAAGAATCATATATATCGGAAAATGTATCTTTGATACCCATATTAATATAATAGGAATAAAATGAAATTTTTGCAAGATATTTTTATAATGTATAAAAATTTGACAAAATTTATAATATTGTTGTATAATACCAAAACAAGTTTTTGGCTTTGGGAATGTGGTGTAGCCTGGTTTAACACACTGCCCTGTCAAGGCAGAGACCGCGGGTTCAAATCCCGTCGTTCCCGCCAAGAACTAGAATAAAAGTCCTTTCTTATTCAGATAGGGCTTATTTTTTTTGGTGATAAAATGAAATTCGATAAATTTACCAATGTAGCTATAAAAAGTGCATATAAAGGTGCAGAAGTTTTATTAAAATATTTTAACAATATAAAGAAAATTGAATATAAGGGTAGAATAGATCCCGTAACAATAGCAGACAAAACTTCTCAAAAAACAATAATCGATAACATTAAACAATATTTCCCGTTACACGACATTATTGCGGAAGAAAAAGACGAAAGTTTATCTCAGAACACTAATGATTATTGTTGGATTATAGATCCGTTAGATGGAACGGTAAACTATGTTCATGGTGTTCCGACTTTTGCAATATCCATAGGATTAAAATATAAAAATGAAATAATATCTGGTGTAATATATGCTCCTGCTTTAAAAGAAATGTTTGTTGCGCAAAAAGGTAAAGGTGCATATTTAAATAATAAAAAAATAACCGTTTCGAAAGTAAAGGAAATGGTAAAAGCATTACCTGTAACAGGGTTTCCTTATTATGTAAAAGAAAATCCCAACAGAGTAATAAAAAACTTTAAAAATATAATGCTTGAAACTCAAGGGTTAAGAAGATTTGGTGCCGCTTCGGTAGATTTGGCTTATGTTGCTTGCGGAAGATTCGATTTCTTTTGGGAAGAAGGTTTGAAACCTTGGGATGTTGCAGCAGGAATTGTTATATTAAAAGAAGCAGGCGGAAAAATAACCGATTTTTTTGGCGGTAAAGATTTTCTCTTTGGTAAAACAATCGTTGCTTCAAACAAAATATTACATAAAGATATATTAAAGGTATTAAATGAAACAAAGTAAAGTTGATGAAATAGTAAAAATACTTAATAAAGAATATGGTGATGTTGATATTGCTCTAAATTTTTCAAATGTGTTTGAACTTATGGTTGCAACCATACTTTCGGCGCAATGTACAGATAAAAGAGTAAATATTGTTACTTCCGCATTATTTAAAAAGTATAAAACTATAAAGGATTATGCTGATGCAGATTTGAAAGAGTTTGAACAAGATATAAAGTCTACCGGATTTTACAGGAACAAAGCAAAAAACATTATAGCAACGGCAAATATTGTATTGGATAAATTTAACGGTGTTGTTCCTAAAACAATGGAAGAACTTATAACGCTTAAGGGTGTAGCGAGAAAAACCGCAAACATAGTTTTAGGCAGCGGTTACGGAATAAATGTAGGTATTGCGGTTGACACTCATGTTATAAGATTAACAAACCTTATCGGTTTATCAAGAAATTCGGATCCGAAAAAAATCGAACAAGATTTAATGAAAATTGTTCCGAAAAAATATTGGAGTAATTTATCTTTTACAATACAAACATTGGGCAGAAGAGTATGTATTGCCAGAAGACCAAAATGCGATATTTGCCCTATAAACCATTTATGCAATCATTATAAAAAGAGATAATAAAATATGTCTATAGAAAAAGTAAAACAATATTTTAAACAGTTTTCGTTAGAAAACAAAATAAAAGAGTTTCCTGTATCAAGCGCAACGGTAGATCTTGCCGCTAAGGCATTAAATTGTCAGCCTTGCAGAATTGCAAAATCGCTTTCTTTTAAAATTGCGGATGATAAAGCCGTTATTGTTGTTGCTGCAGGTGATGTTAGAGTTGATAACAAAAAATTTAAAAACTTTTTTCAAAAGAAACTAAAAATGTTGTCCGGTAACGAAGTAAAAGATTTTACGGGACATGAAATCGGTGGTGTATGTCCGTTTGCGATAAATAATGGTGTGGATGTATATCTTGATATTTCTCTTAAACGATTTGATACGGTTTTTCCGGCATGCGGAAGTTCTAACAGTGCAATAGAGTTAACTATGGAAGAACTTGAAAAATATTCATCAAATTTTAAACAATGGATTGATGTTTGCTGTCAACCTAAATAGTATTTAATTGACGTTTTTTTAATATTTTTATATACTTTACAAGCTTTATTTATTATAAATAGTAAAAATGGTGCGATGCCCGAGTTGGTTAAGGGGACGGTCTGCAAAACCGCCTTGCATCGGTTCGAATCCGATTCGCACCTTTTTTATTTTGCTCGGTTAGCTCAGTTGATTAGAGTGCTTCCTTGACGTGGAAGAGGTCGTAGGTTTGACTCCTACACCGAGCACTACAGAACAATTAGTAATTAAGATAGGCTGTTGCAGTTTGTCATTCTGAACTTGATATGGGTGTTTGTAGTTATCGTTAAACTATAAGCTTTAAGCTATAATCTTTTTGGAGGTATACTATGGCAAGTAATTTTTCATTTGATATTGTATCGGAAGTAAATTTTATGGAAGTTGATAATGCTATAACTCAGGCACAAAAAGAACTTTCACAAAGATACGATTTTAAAGGTTCAAAATCTTCAATAGATTATAATAAATCGGATAAAAAAATCACTTTAATCGGTGATGATGAATTTAAACTTAAAGCATTAATAGATATAGTTGAAGGAAAGTTTGCAAAAAGAGGTGTTCCTTTAAAATCTATGGAATTTAAAGCTAAAGAACAAGCTTTTGAAGGAACAATCAGACAAGTTATAGAACTTATCAGCGGTTTACCGAGCGACAAAGCAAAAGAGTTAACGAAAATGATAAAAAACGAAAAGTTCAAAGTTAATACACAAATCGAAGGTTCTAAAATAAAAGTGACTTCACCTAAAAAAGATGAACTTCAAGCGGTAATAGCATTTTTGAAAAATGCAAAGTTTTCATTGCCTTTGCAATTTACGAATTACAGATAGAATTTTTTGCGAACGATTTGTCATTCCGTACTTGATACGGAAGTTATTAAGTGTTGGTCCGAAGGACATCGAAATTACTAATCATTAATTTCTAATAGTCGTTTGTTTTTTTTTACTAAAAATTTTGTATAATAAAAAAATAAAGCATTTGGAGAGATGGCCGAGTGGTTGAAGGCGCAGTCCTGGAAAGACTGTTTATCGGTGACGGTAACAAGGGTTCGAATCCCTTTCTCTCCGTTTTTTTTACTCAAAAAACAGTTCTACACATTTTCATCCCATATAATACATAAATATAATTGACTTTTTTTATAGAAATGATATAATGATAGCGTATAATCGTATGCTATCTTTACATTTTTAATTTTATGATTGTACAAGGAGAGAAAAGAATGAAGAAATTAATAGTTGGGAGTTTTGCATTTGTAGTAGCATTGTTGCTATGTACGAGTGTGTTTGCAAAAACGTTGGATATTTACACTTTTGAAGGGCCAGATGGGTTGGTAGATAGAGGAGAAAGTGAACCCATAGGTAACGGGGATGTTTTAAACATCAAGAGTCCTTATATCAGTCAGCATAAGGATAACTACAAAAACGACATTTTGAATAAAGGTATTACCATAAATGGTGACGGAGAAGTATCCGGTACTACCGCTGTTACCGAAAGCGGGGAACGTGTTACGATAGACGGTGGCAGATATGATGGCTTTTATATGGATGCAACAGCTTCTTCCACGATGAATAATTTGGATTTAACAGGTTTTTCCGGAGCGATTATTATGCTTGGTGAATATGCACAAGGGGAAGAAGGATCAAATTACTTGACTGCAAATGATAGTATTTCACCAAAACTAACCTTAAATGATGTTAATATTTATGGTAATGGATACATTAGAGCTATAGGAAAAGGTTCTGAACTTAACATTGTTTCTAATGCTGATCCCGAAGATGAGTACTATACGTACATCGGTAATGATAATGGCCTTTATGTTGCTTATGGAGCAACGGTAAACTTTAAAGGTAACAATATAGAGCTTGCAGATTATACAACATTACATAACGGAACGATAAATAATAGCAGCAATTTGCTGTTCTACAACTGCGAGATGAGTTTGAATGATGAATCTGTATTCAATAATAGTAAAACATTGGATAATAATTATGGTTGCATAAATGTTTATGATAACAGTGTGTTCAATAACAAAGGTACAATGAACAATAGGGGGACTGTTTATTTAGGTGCTAGAGGCCCGAAATTCTATAGTGCTCCAAATGCTCTCGATTACATTGATATGATATCGCAAGAGCCTATTTATATTGATGGGCATCCCGTATACAATAACGACGGAGAGTTATACAATGATGGCCAAGTTGTAATAGATTATAATGCAACATTCAACAATAACAACTATATCGATAATGCAAATAGTATAGCAGTTCTTGACGGTGGTTTGTTTAATAATAAAGGTACCATAGATAACGAAGGCGGAATATTTGTTTTTGGTCAATTTGAAAACAAAGGTAATGTTAATTCTACCGAGTATCTTTATATAGGTAAAAGAGGTGAGGACGGAGGCGATGTTAGACCTCCGGTTATTACTGATCTTAGGGCAATATCAAAAGATGCTTATGATTATGATTACGATGAAGAAGATGAGTTGTCGGAGTATGCCATATTTAACAACGACGGAACATTGGTTTACGATTACGGTCTTATAGATGAAGACGGTATATTAAATAATAACGGAACAATAATTTCCAACGGAACCGTAGATGACAGATATGTAACAATATATGGTGAACTTAACAACAAAGGTAAAATTGATGCAAAGTATCTTTGGTTAGGTTCAGGACAGATTACCGGCGGCGGAATCGTTACCGGCGCTGTATTATTGGAACAAAAGAGCAGCAAAATTTCAAAAGCGGCAGCTTATGAGCCGTCATCACATCTTATACCTATACTCAAAAATTATGGCACCGTAAATGTGTCTGAAGGTATCGGTGGTGAAGATATATCATATATATATAATGCCGGAACGATAAATTTAGGCGGAGAAGAGAATGATAGATTCGAAGGATCTCTTATAGTTGACGGAGGAACAATAAATTTATTGACAGATGCAACTTACTTTAATTATGCTAAAAAACATTCTTATATAAACGGAACATTGAACTTGATAAATGATAGTATTGATGATCTTAATATGAACAGTTTGTATTTAGAGGGAACAACGAATTTGCAATTAGATGTAAAATTGGCAGAAATTGAGGGAGATTATATAAATGTAGATGGAATGGCTGATTCCGTTTATGATGAAGAAGATCAAAATGATTATATTAAAAAGGCGGAAGCCGTTACCTCTGTAAATGATGGTAGATTCTATATCAACAAAATTAAAATTATGACCGACACGGAAGAAAAGAGAACGGAAATTCCTATAGCAAATATAACTCCTCAAGAATACATAAACTTGGGTGTACATAGAGCATTCGGTGTATACGAATATAAAGTAATAATAACTTCAGAAACATCTTCAGACTCAGATCCACAATTGGAAAAAGCATCCAGTGATCCTACAGTAGGAGATGGTACAGCAGGATATGACCAAGATTATGATGAAGAAGAAAATCTTGATGAAGAGGGAAGTGAATACGGGAACACATTGGTGTTCATAAGAAAAGATAATA
>JAGCCP010000007.1 GCA_017651625.1 Candidatus Ruminimicrobiellum bubulum
GATGCAGTTGTTTCCACTTCTTGGTGTTTCTGTACATGCTTGGTTCAATTTCAAATCTCCGAAATCTCCCATCCAACCAGAAGGTGCAAAGTGGTTATCTTTTGAAGCATTTTCTACATAAACTGCAAATGCTTTAAAAGAAGATGATGACTTTGCTGTCGTTGATGATGCTGCTTTTGGTGCTGCAAAAGCTACTGCTGCTACTCCTGCCATGAAAACGGTTGCTACTAACAAGCTCATTACCTTTCTCATTTTCCCTCTCCTTTTTTATTTTTTTGTTGGAACATACTCAACATTGGCATCCTTAGTGGTTTTGTTGCCTTCAGGATCTCTCTTCAGTATGAGTATTTCCACTCTTCTGTTCAATTCTCTTCCTGCTGCCGTCTTGTTGGTTGCAACAGGATACTTTTCACCCAAACCTACCGTAGACATTCTCTTTCTGTCTACACCTAACTTCGTTAAGTAGTTGGCTACGGATCTTGCTCTTCTTTCTGACAAGCCTTGGTTGTACTCATCAGAACCGTAAGCATCTGTATGACCTTCAACGCTAATGTCGTTCTTAACGTATGAATTCAATATTCTGGTTGCTTCTCTAAGTATCTTATCTGCACTAGGTTTAATATTTGTCTTATCGAAGTCGAAGAGAACTTGAGACGAGAATGACAACTTGAGTCCTCTGTCGGTAGCTTCAACTTTAAGTTCAGGTGTAATCAATCTTACCTTACAAATATTAGACTTTGCTATATTTCCGAAAGGATCACTAACTATCAATTGTGCATCGTAAACATCATCAGGCAAATATCTGTTTTCAAAATCTTTACCATTCCATTTAACTGATTCCGGACATTCACCCAAACCGCTGAATGTATATACAATCTTTGAATTCTTATCAAGCAATCTGATTTCCCATGTTGCTATACCGTTTTCATCATATGCCAACGGATACAATGTTGTTTTCTGACCTTTTGAAGGCATTATTACATCCGGATCCAAGCTTAAAGAGCAAGTAGGTACATTTTCATCTTTTTCTACTCTCGGTTTGCTTCCAAACTTAAATAATCCTTCAAATATAAGTCTTACATATGTTCTTACTTCATCAAAAGTACCGAGCTCGTTTCTGCTTTCTGTAACTCCATCTATTTTTTTAACAACATAATAATCCGTTTTTCTTCCGCCGACATAATCAACACCGGCGATTATACATTTTGTAAATTCTCTTGAAATTTGAGCATAATAAACTTCATCGTAGGTAGCACCGAAATCTCTGTGCCAATCGTTTGGTCCCCAAACATCTTTACCGTAACCGGCTTTAAATTTATAAGGTGCTTTGTTTACTGCTAAATTTGTTTTAAAAAATCCTGTTATTTCTTTTAAGAAAACTTCTTGTGCGGTATAAGGAGATGACAATGTTGCCGGATCTTCACCAACTTCAAAATCATAAACAATTTCATAATCATCAAAAAATATTCTTGTTAGGAATATTAATGAACCTAAATATCTGTCCGTAGGTAATGCTCCGTATACAGGACTACCGGAATAATTTTCCCAAACTATTTCACCATACTCGTTTCTATATATTTGTCTGTCTGTTCCACCCATATATCTTGTTAATTTTATTTGTGCCGCAAATGAAAGCAACGCATCTTCTTCAGGATTTAAGTTCCAAGAATCAAGCGTATTAGGTTCATATTGATAGAACCAGGTTTCAGGTGTAGGGTCATAAGTAAATGTAAATGTAAATTCATCCGTTTCTCTGTTATCCCAACCGGTTTGAGGATTTCTCCACCATACCCATAAAGGTTGGTTCGGTCCTCTTGCGGTAGTTAAATCCGGTCCCCATCCGCTTGCTCTAGCAGGTATTGCCTGCAATAAAGGTTTTTGTCTTGTGTACGCAAAATGTCCGGTAAGTTCAGGGGTTAATGCCTGTTGAACGGAAATATCAAACTTTTGTTTATTTCCTGCAGAAATACCTTCGTATAAATAACCCATGGTAACTACATCAAAATATAAACTTTTAGGTATTGAGATTTTTGCCGCACCACCGAAAGCATCTCCGATATTTGTTCTATCTTGTTCTATTAATATATCTGTACCGTTAGTTCCGTTAGTTACATTTCTTTTTGCAACATAGTCGTAAGTGTCACCAATTCTAAACGGTCTGAATTTTGCACCTACCTGTAAAGTACTTCCGCTTATATTGAAATCGGTACTTACTTCGGCTGTTCTCATTCTTTCACCTTCGTCACCGTAAGGAATTTCATGATCTACATAGAACAAATTAACATTACTGCCGAATATATTTTTATATTTTAAATAAAAACCTTGTTTATAATCGGTAATCGGTTCACCGTATTGCAATTCGAAATTACCGGCTTTACCTTCCATATTTAATTGATACCATTCCGGCATTGCTCTTCCGGTTATCATCAACAAATTATTAGGACCTGTTTCCGCCTGATAAATATTGAACAAATCTCCTTCATAACCCCAATGGTAATGAAATTGATTTCTGTTATATTGTAATTTTGCCCAATCGTTATGAATTTCTGCTTTTGCTGTATTCCACGAGAATTGTGGTATTACTTGATCTGCATCAAACATTCTGTGAGGATGGTTAACCGTTGTCCAATATCTGCCTGCATAATCGGCTATAAACATCAAACCAAACTGTGCACTTGCCCAAGTTGCCGGTTTAAATGCAACATCGAGCCACATTGTTTGTCCCCATCTGTCTTTCCAATCTTGATCTTGCAAATATCTATCACTTGAATCGTATCTGAAATAATTGTTCATCAAGTGAGGTGTAGTATACCAACCGTCGCCTCTCTTATTAAATATACCTTCGAACATAATTTCTGCTCTAACGGCAATATCGTATACATCCAAATATTCGGCATCAACAAAACCGGGAGTCTGCACAAAATCATTTCTCGGTTCAACAGCAGAACCTATTCCGCTTCCGGCAAATGCCAAAACTGGTATACATAAAAGAATTGCAATAATAAATGACAACTTTTTAAACATACTATTCTATTGTATTTTTTTAGTACTTTAAAGTCAAGTTTTTTAGATATTTTTTAACTATTTTTTTACTTTGATATTTTCTGAATATTATATTGTCTTACAATATTATTGTTTCTTATTGTTTTTATATTATCAATATCCAAAGATAAATTAAAAATTTCGTCTATCCTGCAAGGTAAGTTTCCACTACCTGTAGGTTCATAAACAAAAGCGCCGTTCGAATAATCGAATTTTTCCGGCATACCCCAAATTTCAAATTGTGTTACCTTATGTCCGTTAGAATATCTGAAAGTTTTTATCTTGTTTTTTGTGTAATATGCTATTGAAGCTGAAAGTTGATGTTCCGGTGTAACAACAAATTCATATCCATCGTTCAACAATTTTTCAGCCAATTCTTTATAGCCATGGAAATAGTTTGTTGCATCGGCAATTGCCGTTTTATCTGAAATTTTATCTAATGGAAGAATTGTGTATTTTGCATGAAGACCTACAATAACGGAAACGACTAAGTTAAATATCAGCGCACCTACAACAAGTCTTTGTTTTATTTTTCCGCCATCAACAAAATATTTTGCGGCAATAATCGAAAAAGTAAAATATGCGGGAATAGGCCAATTACCGCCGGGCAACCTTTTTAATGCCGTAACTACATAAAACAAAATTACGGGAACCGAAAAAGCTGCCAAATAAATATTTTTGGTTTCTTTAGAAAATAAATTTTTTGTACCTATATACAATATAGGGAAGAACAAAATTACGTTAAAAACTCCCGCCTGTGTTCCCAAATATTCAAAAATATAATTAAATCTTATACCTTCATTGGATAAACCGTGTCCTATTTGGTAAGAAAAAGAAGCCCAATCATGTTGCCAATTCCAATATATTACCGGTAAAAAGCATATAATCGAAATTATTATTCCTACATATAGCTGATAATTTTTGAACCAGTTTAATTTTTTATCCAAAAGCATATATATACCCAAACTCATAACAAACAAACAAGCAGTATATTTCGATAACATAGATAAACCGAAAAACAGTCCTATCAAATACCAATAGTTACAATTTTTTGTATCGATTAATTTCCAAACATAATATGTTGCAAGTGACAAGAATAAAAATACAGGAGTATCCGGCGTAATAATTATTGAGGCGGTAAATAATATCGGCATGGAATGAAGAATAACAATACTTGCACTTGCCATTGATTCATTATTAAAAAGTTTCATTACCAATTTCCAAAGTAAGAAACTTAAAATTATGGTAACTATTACACTTGAAAAACGAACCGCTATTTCGCTGTTACTGAAAAGAGTGGTAAGTTTAATGAAATATGCAACCATCGGAGCATGGTCATAATAGCTTGGTTCAAGGCGTGTAGACCACAACCAATAATATGCTTCATCCGAATGTAACGGAATTGAAGACACAAAAAGTTTCCATAGTACGGAAACAAAAACAAAAATTATCGTATTTTTAAGATTAAATATTTTTGTCACAGAAACCCCAAATAATAAGCCATATCAATATAAGAGATGCGGCAGTAGGAATAATAGTTTCCGGAATCATTACATTATTGTAAAAACTATATCTTAACAAACAGACGAAATGCAGCAAACATACTGAAAAAAAACAAGCTAAAAATAACGAAGCTATTCTTACTATTTTTATAACAGGTACTTTGTATAACAAGCCTATGAAAACAAGTATGAACATATAGAAAACCATTATGTAATTTAAATTTGTTGTAGTAACATATAAGTACACAAAATAAAACGGTTCGAAAATATATCTTAATGTAGATTGGTTACCTTTTACATCATGTACAACTATTTTAGTTTTAGGTTTTTCCTTCATAAGTTCGAAAACAGTTTTATTACCCTTGCTTGGTATAAGTGTCCAAACGTTCATCATATAACCGAGTCCGTGCCAATCGGTAGTTCCGAACATCGGTAAATTATTTTTATTACATATATTTATCAACTCTTGTCTTGTTTGGTCCGATATATATCTGTAACCGCAATTATAAATTTCAAAACCGTCTATTCCCCAATCAACAAGCTGTTGTAAGTCCGGTCTGTGCCATTTCCACCAGTGAGGCATAACAACAAGCATACCTTTCGAATGAGATAAATCTATCATTTCTTTTATACTTTTTTCTTTAAAATCTTCATAATCAAAATAAGTATCCGATAACAACAAAATAGATACTCCCTCTTTTGTTCTTATCTGTATTCCCGGGAAAATATGATCCGTTCCTACATCAACAGGTATAGTTTTATACCCTTTTGTGTTATCATGTTCTGTAACAAAATAATCGGTAAAACCGTGCCCTTTATGAAAATTTATACTTGAAACCATACTTGAAATGTTATCTCTTGAAGAAATTGTATGAGAATGAATATCCGCTATTTTATATCCGTGTATATTTGCGATTTTTGGCCCGATAACGGGAAGTATCACAACCGTGCAACATAAAGAAACAAAGAAAAAGAATGAAAAGCAACATAAAACAATAGTATTTTTTAATTTAAAATTTTTATATCTGCAAAACAGGATTGTACCTAAAACCAACCATACTAACCAAGATGCTAAAGCAAAAACATATCCGGTTCTTTCCATGGTTAAAATGTAATATGCAAAAGCATAAAAAGGTTCTGTGAAAAATCTTAAGACCGGCCACTGCAAAATGACATTGTTCAACCTTTCTCCGGTTGCAACATCAATAATGTTCGAACTGTAAAAAATAATATTTAATACAACAGAAATGATTATTATAAAGATAAAAGTATATATTCTTTTCATTTTAACAGGTTAACTGTTTTGCTTTTTACTTGGAACATCTATAGCCAAACCAAACTTTGAAACACCGGCTTTTTTAGCTTTATCCATAACATTTACGATTAAATCGTACTTTATTTCTTTGTCACCTTTTATAACAACAGGTCTGTCCGGATATTTCGTTGTTTTTTCTTTTATTGTTTGTTCCAAAAATTCGTTGTGTAACTGTGTTCCGTCTATATATACAAAACCGTCTTTATCTATGGATATTTCTATAATTTTATCTTCACGATTTTCGGTAGTTTCCGTAGCTTCCGGCAAGTTCACTTTTATTTGATGCTGTGATAACATAGGAGTGGTTATCATGAATATAATAAGAAGTACTAAAACAACATCGGTAAACGGAGTAATATTTATATCTGCAACAACTTTTTTTCTCTTATCTGACATACCGTCAACCTCAATTCTTAATTCCTTCTATAATTTCTTTTAATGCGGAAATAACATATTCCATTTCAACAACAAACTTATCTATAGATCTTGAAAAGAAGTTAAATGCCACAACGGCAGGAATAGCAACACACAAACCCGCAGCTGTTGCAATCAATGATTCGGACACACCTCCGATAACTACGGAAATACCACCCGAACCGGCTAAAGAAATATCATGGAATGAACGAATGATACCTAAAACAGTTCCGAACAATCCTATATAAACCGATACTGCACCTATTGTTGCTAGTATGGTTGTATATCTTTCTAACTTTACAACTTCGTTAGCAATCGTTCTTTTCATAGCTTGCTCTATATTGGAATTACCGACTTCAGCATATCTTTTAAGACCTGCTGCAACCGTATTAGATACGGGACAATCTAATAATAAGCAATATCCTATTAAAACATTAATATTACTTTTATGTTCTATAGTTTTTTTTGCTCGTTTTAGTAATTCTTCTACATCAACATTGGATTTTCTTGAAAATTCAATAATTTTTAATATAATCACAGACACAGATACAACAGATATTGTTAACAATAAGTATAATGTCCAACCGCCTAGAGATAAAATTTCAAAAATACTCTTGCCTGCAAACATAATATTTCCTTTCCTTTTTTTATAAACTTAACCCTTGAGACCATGTAGGAGTAAATGATTCTCCCCTTGTTTCAACCAACTTTCTTACTCCGGTTCCATCTATTCCCATAATGTATATTTCACTTCTTCCGGAACGGTTTGATGCGAAAGCTATAAACCTTCCATCTTGTGACCATGTAGGATTTTCATTATTTCCCTGACCTTCCGTAAGTCTTATAATTTTTTGTTTAGGTAAATCATATAAGAATATATCAAAATAACTATTATATTTCATTGTGAAAGCTATTTTATCACCTTTAGGTGACCATGTAGGAGAATCACAATGACCTTTTGTAGACAATCTTCTTATATTTGCTCCATCAACATCCATTATATAAATCTGCGGGTAACCTGCTCTATCGGATATAAATACAATTTCTTTACCGCTTGGTGAAAAAGAAGGACTCGTATCAATATATTTTCCTTCGGTCAATCTTCTTACAACAGAACCCTTATTATCTAACAAGTACAAGTTAGGATAAACACCTCTGGACAATGTTGCAACCAAAGTTTTTCTGTCCGGAGAGCATGATGTAGGTGAATTTAATCCTTGAATTGTTGATAAAGCTTTTCTTTTGTTTTTAGCAATATCCAATATGAATAAGTCCGGATTGTTATACAAATAAGATGTGTATATTAATTGCGGTTTATTTGGAACCCATTTAGGCAAAACGTTTAATCTGTTATCTTTTGTTAATCTTCTTAAATTGTAACCATCATAATCTACAACATATATTTCTTTAAATTTTGTGCTGTTGTTAATAAAAGCAATCTTAGAACATGCAATACCTTCTTCACCGGTAAATCTCTTAACTATTTCATCGTTTATTCTGTGAGCAACGTATCTGTAATTTTTAACACTTCCACCGTATCTGTCTTCCCAAATAAGTTGCTGACTTTCTATATCGTACAGTTTAACACTTACAATAAGTTTTGTTTGTTCGATAATGGATATTGATCCTGTTACTAAAACGGAAACACCTTTATCCATCCAATACGCAAATTGTGAATCCAAATCGAATTTATAAGATGAGTTTGCAACGGCAACATTGAAATGTCTTGATAAAATCAAATCCGCTTCCAACGTATCTTTGAATTCTCTGGACAAATTCATTTCTTCAAAGAAACCGTTTACAGGAACAAATTCGGACAAACCGATACTTGCTCTGCTTGATGTTCCGGACAAAGACAAATAAACATCGTTTTCTGCATAAGATGCAGAAACGAAAAAACATAAACAAAAAACAACAATAATAGCACTTATATTTTTAACGAAATTTAAATTCAAAATAAACTCCTAAATTATCTTCATTATAACTTTCGGGCAACTCTGGAAACGGGCTTGCCAACTCCACCGCCCTTATAGCATTTTGATCAAAAACATCATCGCCCGAAGACTCTTTTATTTTTATGTCGGTAGCATATCCTCTTCTGTTTATTTTAAAATAAACAACCGCTCTACATGCGGATATACTACTTGACCACTGCCAATACTTACTAATCTTTTTTACTATCGCATTTGTATAATAAGAAAACTTAAAATTTTTGTTTTCTAACATTATACCTTTTGAAGAATACGTTGTACCACCGCTCGGTTTTGGTGTCTCCGTCTTTGGGGTACTTGTTTCTACCGGTTTTTCAACCGCTTTTTTTTCTTCAACTTTATTTTCTTTTTTCTTTACGGCAATATCACTTTTTACAACTTTATTTTCTTTTTTCTTTACTTCTTGTTTAGGTTTTACTTCTTCTGCCGGCGGTACAACAGGCTCAACTTTTTTATCTTCAGGCATTTCCTCTACTACATTGTTGACCGGCGAATAAAACGAAACATCAAACGGAACTTGCACAAAAACGTTCTGTTTACTGTTTTTATACAAAACCGTACAAATAACCGAACTATGAATAATCATCGAAAAAATTATACAAGGAACTAACTTATCTACTCTTATCATTTGTATAAATTTTTATTTTTTCCTTCGCAGTAAAAGCTTCTGCGGTCTTAGGATAATCCGTTAATATTGTCTGCAAAATAATAACAGCATCATTTTTTCTATTTAACAATTCCAAACACAAAGCCATCTTTAATCTTGCAGCAGGAATCAACTTAGATTGAGAATACTCTTCTTCTACCTTTTTGTACTCTTCATAGGCTTCGGAATACTTTTCTTGAGAATACAAAGATTCGGCAATATAATACTGTGCTTGTTCTGCCAAATCATGATCTTTATACTGTTTAAGGAAAGATTTAAAACCGACTATAGCAACTTCATACTTACTTAACAAAAAATCATTGTAAGCATTTTCATACATTTTTGAAGGCAATTGCATATTTTTAGAACTATCGCCACTGCCACTATTTTGATTTTTAACAGCAACTTCAAGATCTTTTAAATCTTGAGAAAGTTTAGATGTTTTCTTATACAATTCTTGAATGGATGCACTCGATACATCCGTATTTACCAAATTCTCATCGTATTTGGAATACATCTCCGCTTGTTTCGCTTCCAACGCGGCATACTTTAATTGAAGTTTTGAAACTTCTTTCTTCAAATAATCAATATCCGATTGAGATGCCACTTGCTCCATACATCCAAACAAGAAAAGTATAGGAAATAATGCTGCTAAAAATTTAAACATTTTTATGACTTATTAATGTTATTTTATTACTTTTGTTTCTGCTCTTCTGTTCTTAGCCCAACCTGCTTCATTGTGTCTGTTATCTTGAGGCATTTCTTCTCCGTAAGAAATAGTAGCTATTCTGTCCGGGCTAACACCTAATTGAACATAATACTCTTTTACTTTTACGGCTCTTTTTTGACCTAATGCCAAGTTATATTCCGTAGTACCTCTTTCGTCGCAATGACCTTCTACAACTACATTTATTGAAGGATTATCTTTTAAGAATTGAGCATTTTCCTTCAATGTTTTCATTACAGATTGAGGAACTGAACTGCTATCAAAAGAGAAATATACTGTTTCAAGAACTATTTTAGAATCAAATTCCGTACCTCTTATTGCAGGTTCCTGAGAAAATTCTTCAGGTTCCAATAATGCGGCTTCCAAATCTGAAACTTGTTCTGCTTGTTCTTGGTCTTCACCGAGCTCATCTTCCGGTGCAACAGTTTGTTTCTTTGCACAAGAATTTACAACCAAACACAAAAACAACACACCAAACATTAAAACTTTTTTCATTTGTACCTCTCCTAAAAATATTTTTTACCACATTAATTTTTACTTAGTGATTATATATAATAAGTTCAACCATTGTCAAACTTTTTTATCAATATAAAATTAATAAATTTAAACTATTTTAAAAATATCTTTAATTCTGATTTTCCAGGAACTTTTTTATGGAAACCTTAGTAAATTTATTTTCTATATCATCGTTTACCGAATTTGTATAAAATTCTTCTATTTCATATATGCCTTGAGCCAACAAATATTGTTCTAAATTCTTGAAATAGTACTTATCTTTTTGTAATTCTTTGAAAATTATAACATTTTTGTTCCCTCTTTCTTTTATATGTGTGGTTATATTTTTCTTTCCTTCAAATGTTTTGATAAATGTTTTTTGCTCAAAAGGGTTTACTAACATTAAACAGATAAGGATCAATAATAGCCCCCAAATTTTTTTATTTTTTATTTCCAACATGATATAAATCGAAAAATAGTAAAAAAGTATCATTATAATGCCCGGAACGGCAAAAAACACCACCGAATAATCTAGTGTGGCAGAATAATTTATGATATATAAAACAAATTTAAAGATATATGATAACACAATTGATACAGATAACGAAACATAGTAAGACATGAAAGTTGATATATAAAACACAAAAAACAGTCCGATAATTACAGGAATTATCGGAACTATTATTAAATTTAAAATAAAAGAAATAACCGATAATTTACCAAAATAAAACACAAGTAACGGAATAAGTGCCATTTGAGCCGATATAGTAACACAAGCTATATCCCAAACATATTTAACATATCTGTTTTTTATTTTACCGAAACACATACTGAACTTTGGATACAAATATAACAAACCGAAAGTTGCCAAAAAGGAAAGTTGAAAACTTGCCGTAAACAAACTTTGCGGATTAAATATTAAAATTACAAACGCGGATAGTGCCAAAGCATTATATATTAACGGTTCCCTGTTAAGCATAAGTGCAACAAGCAAACAAGAAAACATTATTGCCGCTCTTATTGCCGGAGGGTTTGCTCCGGTTAACAAGACATAAAAAAATAATGCAGGTATTGTTAAAATGTAAATATAATTTAATTTTAAACCTAACAACTTAAAACAAAACATAAATATCACTGCACAAAAACCTATATGAAGTCCGCTTATAACCAAAATATGTATAAGACCTGTATTAATGAAATCTTCTTTTATATCTTTATCCAAGTCAGATTTATTTCCTGTAATCATAGATTTTAATACGGAAGAAACAGGCTCTCTAAAGAAAGTATCTGTTGTGTTTTCTATACTGTTTCTTATTCTAAATGACATTTGCTTTATCTTGTTCGGTTGTTTATCAACCAACTCAAAATTTTGCTGATAAAAAATCGTATAGACATTTTCTCTTTGAAGATACAAATTGTAATCAAAAATATTAGGAAATATCGGCTTTTCCGGAACGTTTAGTTTACCTGAAACAAAAACAATGTCCCCGTAATTTATGTTGTATGCCGTTGAAGCATAAACAAGTGTTTTTTCTTTTTTTATATTTTGTCCATCTATGTTATAAACTTCCAATATGAATTGCTGCTTTTCATCTTTTTGTATAGGTTCGGTTACAACTTTACCGGTAAGTTCGGTTACTTGTTTACTTGTGTTATTTATTAAAAAACTATTTTTTTCAGGAGAAAACATTCCTAAATAGTTTAAAACAATAATTATAAATATATAGATAATTAAAATTGAAATTATCGGTCGGTTAAATATTATTTTTTTCATTTATTAATTTTTTGAAGTTCTTGCAAATATTGTTTGTACCCGTCATCGTATGGGTCTTCTTGAACGGCAAGTTTTGCATATTCTATGGCTTTATTTATATCTTTATCTCTTTTTAGATATATAGTACTTAAGTTCCTGTAACATTGTGCTTTCCCTATTCCGCTTTCTAAAGACTTCTTATACAATTCTTCCGCCTCATCCATATAGCCTTCATAATAATATATCAATGCCAAATCGGTGTTGAAAAGATTTTCCCAATAAGCGTTCCCGCTATGATTATTTAAAGATATTGTTTTTTTTAATAGCTCTTTTGCTTTGTCAAAATTACCGCTTTCAAAATGCAATCTTGCCAACCAATAAACAGCACCATGGTAATTAGGTGCATCTAAATATGCATTTGAGAAATATATCATTTTATTTTGATATTTATCTTGCTGATTGAAAGAATAGAAACCGTAATAAAAGAACAATACAATGTACAGAGCCAGTAAATATTTTGTTAATGCTTTATATTTTGTTGTCAATTTATAAATTATATGTGCCAATAATAATACAATTCCAAATAAAGATATTATTAATCTATGATTTAAATAAACATAATCTTGTAACAAAAATGTGGTAATTAAACCTGCTATAAACCAAATCATCGAAAACAATAATATCTTTATATTCAATATTTTTTTGTAGCATGAAAATAAAACAATAATCAATAAAATTATATCCACAACAATATTTTTAAATACTAAACCGATATCATATAGCATAATCGGAATATAAGACGGAATAAAAAATTTATACAGATAAGTACTGATACCGGTAATAAAATTATTAAGACATAACGACATATTGGTGAAATAATATTTCATGCCTACGGCTTGAACGGAAACATTTCTCAAATAAAAATAAATTATTACAATCGGTACATATATCAAAATATTTTTAAATATTTCTTTTTTGTTTAACTTATAATCAAAACAAAAAATAAACATCACGTATACAAATAACATCAACAGTGCCGTCTCTTTCGTAAATAGTGCTACAGTCCAAAACAAAATGTATGCCAACAAATTCATAAATGAATTATTCTTCAAATATTTAACAAAAAATATGAACGATAAAAATATAAATATTGCAAGCAAAGTATCATTTCTTGCCGGTATCCACGCAACACATGATGTTAATATCGGATGAACCGACACCAACAATATTAAAAGTTTTAATATTGTTCTGTTTGCATTTAACTTTAATAAAAAGATATACATCGAATATAATGCCAGTATAAATAGTATTATGTTTGTTAAATGATATATTTTTGTATTTAAACCGAATGTCGTTGTTTCCAATAAAAACGATAAATTTAAAATTGGCCTATAATATTGAAAATCACCGGAATAATAACATGATGTTACGAATAATTGAGGAATATTTTTTAAATTTGAGAGAAATTCTGTTTTCTCTAATATCAGACTATTATCATCATGATATGTAAAATCAAAATTTATACTTTTACCGTACAAACAAAAAACCACCGCGGTTAAAAGTAAAAAGAAAAATATTTCTGATTTAATTGTTGCATATAATTTTTTATTTAACATTTTTTATTTCATTTTCCAAAGATAATAAATATTTTTTATACTCATCGTCATATTGGTCTTCCCGAACTGCAAGTCTTGCATATTCTATGGCTTTATTTATATCTTTATCCCTTTTTAAATAAATTATACTTAAATTTCTGTAACATTGCGCTTTATTTATTCCGCTTTCCACAGACTTATTATACAATTCTTCCGCTTTATCCATATCTCCTTCACGATAATATATCAAAGCCAAATCCGAATAATATACACAATTTGTCTTTTGTAAAAATTCTTTTGCTTTTTCATAGTTACCGTTTTCAATGTACAGACATG
This sequence comes from Candidatus Ruminimicrobiellum bubulum, assembly GCA_017651625.1. GTDB lineage: Bacteria > Elusimicrobiota > Endomicrobiia > Endomicrobiales > Endomicrobiaceae > Ruminimicrobiellum > Ruminimicrobiellum bubulum. The sequence continues at coordinate 13,817 of JAGCCP010000007.1, forward strand.
CCATCCAGTAACAAGTAGAACTACTGTCAGGAGCATCTATATATGCATTAATCTTAAAATTAATCTCATCTCTATATTTATTTTGAAACGAAAAAGAATAACTAAAACAGAATATAAATACTAAACAAAACAAGAATACAAAAATATATTTAATTTTCTTTAAGCATATAATTTTATCCATAATCAATGCAACCATCATAACTATAGCGGAAATAGGTATTACAACTCTATGATTTAAAACGCTGTATTCTTTCAACAAAAATGTAGGTAATAAAAATAAGATCAGTATTGATATACACCATACAAACTGTTTTTTTGTAACAAGTTTTTTATACAAGGATATTGTTATGAACATAATGGCAACAAACACAATTAAAAAGCCGAAAAATTCAAATTTGTAATCATAAGCTATGACATGAATATCCAAAGTTATTAACTGATACAAATACATGAATAAGCCGAAAAATAAATTTCGCAGATACTCGCTAACACTTATAGTATTACTTAACAATCCGGTCCCCGGCACATAAAAAAATCTTAAACAGAAATAAATCAAAAGTATCGTAGCAAATAGCAATACATTCTTTATAATCTCCCTTTTATTTAATCTATACTCAAAGCACCATATAAACAGAGGAAACAAAAATAAAACTATCAAAGCGGTTTCTTTTGTAAATATTGCCATCGCCCAAAACAAAATGTATAACAACAAATTCTTAAAAGAATTGTTTTCCAAATATTTAACAAAAAATATGAACGATAAAAATATAAATATTGCAAGCAAAGTATCATTTCTTGCCGGTATCCAAACTACACAAGAAGTAAGTATCGGATGAACTGCTATCAATACCAAAACAAATTTTAATACTGTTTCATTTAATTTTAATTTTTTTAAGAAAACATACATCAAATACAGCGATAATAAAAACAAAATTATATTTGTTAAATGGTATATTTGCTTATTAAACCCGAATAATGATGTTTCAAGCAGGAAAGATAATTTGAGAACTGGACGATAATACTGAACATCTTTTGAAAAATAAACAGATGTTTTAAACAAATCCGGCACATTATCAATATCAGATAAAAATTCTATATTGTCTAAAACCAACAAATCGTCATCAAAATATGTAAAATCAAAATTTATACTTTTACCGTACAAACAAAAAACCACCGCGGTTAAAAGTAAAAAGAAAAACAAATTTGATTTTAGAAAAAGATATATTTTACTATCCTTCATTTTTTTTATTTTCTAATAATTTTAAATATTGTTTATACTCATCGTTATAAGGCTCTTCCAGAACGGCAAGTTTTGCATATTCTATGGCTATATCAATATTACCGCTTGCTTCATACAACCTGCCTAAATTGTACATATATTGCACATTTTTTTTATCAAATGATAACAGATTAGACAAAATATTTATTGCCTCTTTGTAATATCCTGCTTTTGCATATATTATTGCCATATTTTCCTGTGCATTGGTATTATACGGCCTTAATTTATGTGCTTGTTGCCCGTAAAATAATGCCTTATCAAGTTCGTTTTGTTCATAATATATTTTGCTCAATTCCCTACAACATACATATTGTGTTTCCTCTTTTTGTGTCGGAAGAAGTTCAATATATAGTTCTTCCGCTTCTTTTATTTTTCCCTGTTTATAGAGAATCTGTGCCATTCTTGTTTTTCCCGCTATAAACTCAGGATATTCTTCTACTATTTTTTTTGCTATTTCCATAGCCTTATCATAATCTTTTTTATACATATAATCCTGCAGTATAACACTTTGAACTATCGGGCTGTTTCCTGCATATTTTTCGGAATATTTGATATAAGATTCCGATGTAGAATATTTGTTTGCCTGTAAAGACGAATTAAAACAAAGGATTCCAAATAAAAGAATATAAACTGTTACGAATAATTTTTTATACTTAAAATATATTTTTTCCAAAAGTTTGCACGATACCAATATCACGGCAAACAATGGTATTAAAATTCTATGAAACAGCAATAAATAATTGCTTTTCAAAAACAAAAATGTGGGTAAAAGCCATACGATAAACCAAACCAAGCAAAAAAATAAAACTTTAAAAGAAATCATTTTTTTTCGATACATAACATACAGTATCAAAAATGAAAAAATGTATGATATCAAATGCAAAACTTTATTTATGTTAAGAGTATCCACCATTATCGGAATATCAAAGAAATTAAAAATTTTGTAAATAAAATAAGCGTATCCGTAAATAACATTATCGAAATAATCTTTAAAATATATTATATGCTCACCCATTTTAACCGCACGAACGGAAACAGATCTTAAACAGAAATAAACTGCAAACACACAGAAAAAGATAAAAAGATTTTTTAGAGTTTCTTTCTTGCTCAACTTATAATCAAAACAATATATGAACAGAATATACAAAAACATAACAAATATCGCAGATTCTTTTGTAAGCAACGATATTGTAAAAAAAGAAATATACAGCGCCAAATTTGTCAACGAATTATTTTCTAAATATTTGATAAAAAATATAAAAGATAAAAATACAAATACCGCAAGTAAAGTGTCGTTCCTTGCCGGCACCCAAACAACACTCGATGAAAGTATTGGATGAACACAAATCAATATCATCAACAGTTTTAATACTGTTTTATTTGTGTTCAGTTTTGATAAAAAAACATACATCAAATATAATGCCAAAATAAACAATATTATATTTGTTATGTGATAAATTTTTGTATTGTTATAAAACAAAATTGCTTCTATCGAAAAAGACAGTGTTAAAATAGGTCTGTAATAATAATAGTTTTTTGATAAATAAGCGGATGTTGTAAATAAAGACGGTATATTTTTCCACTGAGACAGATAATTTATATTATTTACTATTAAAGAGGCATCATCATGGTTTGTAAAATCAAAATTTATACTTTTTCCGTACAACAAAAAAACTATTGTCGTTAAAAGTAAAAAGAAAAACAAATTTGATTTTAAAAATTTTAACATAAGCTTTATTAAATTAAAATACACCAAATCGCAAAGCGATTTAAGAGACCTTAAGATTTAAGACGAAACGAAGTATTTGCCGATTGCAGTGTGCATAAGAATTAGCACATAAAAGAGGCAAATACAAAGTTGTAGTCTAAATATTAAGGTCGATATAAATATTTTATTGTAATGATGACAAATTAACAAACGAATTAAATTTCTCGGTAATATAATTGATTAACGATATTCTGTTAATTTTTATATTTTCATCTTCGCACATAACCATAACTTTTTCAAAGAAGTTATCCAAATACGGTTTTATATCGTTAAGTTTGTTTATTGCATTTGCATAATCTTTTTTGGAAAGTAACTCTTCCAACTGTTTATCTATAACAACATACTGGTTATATAAATTCTGTTCAGGTTCTTCTTTCAACAAATCTGTTTTAACAATATCGGAAATATTTAGTTTTTGTTTCTTTGCCTGATTTAAAATGTTGCTTGCTCTTTTGAATATTGTTGTGATAGATTCAAAAGAGTTTTCTTTTCTTAAGTTTTGTAAAGCGTCGAGTTTTTTCTTTATATCACCCAAAACTTTTAAGCCTAACTTTTGCGAAGGAATGATAACCGCTTTGACTTCATCGAATTTGTAACCTTCGTTTTCATAAATATTTTCTATTCTGCTCCAGAAAAATTTTACAAGTCTTTGTTTTGCCGTAGCAAAAGTATCTTTTTCCTTAATTTTTTCAGGTAAAGAATTTAAGGCAATATCTAAAATTTTTTCAAAATCGGTTTCCGGCAAAAATTCTCTTATCATTCTAACAATACCGATTGCCATTCTTCTAAGTCCGTAAGGATCCGCGGAACCTGAAGGTTCCAAACCTATAGCAAAATCCGCAGCAACGGTATCAATTTTATCCGCTAAAGAAACAACTACGGACAAAATGTTTTCCGGTAAAGTTCCCGAAGCCGATAAAGGCCAATAATGTTGTTCTATAGCTTTTGATATTTCGTCACTTTCCCCTGCAACTTTAGAATAAATTCTTCCCATTATTCCTTGAAGTTCGGGATATTCAAAAACCATTTCGCTAACCAAATCGGTTTTAGATAAATCTATAACTCTCGTTAAAGTATCTTTATTTATGTTTAACTTATTTTCTTCGTTTATAAAATTTGCAACAGCTTTTATTCTTGTAAGTTTTTCGTAAACAGTTCCTATTTCTTTTTGGAATATAAGCCCTTTTAATCTTTCAATAGACTGTTCAAAAGGTTTCTTTATATCGTTATCGTAAAAGAAGACTGAGTCTTCAAGTCTTGCAACAACAACTTTCTCGTAACCTGCTCTGACTATATCCAAATTATCTGATTTACCGTTTCTTACATTAATGAAATAGTTTGTTAATTTGCCCATGGAATCTTTAACGGCAAAACATTTTTGTTGTTTCTTAAGACAAGTTATAAGAACTTCCGGAGGAAGCTTCAAATATTTTTCGTTAAACTTACACAATACCGCGGTAGGATATTCTACAAGTTGGTTAACTTCATTAACCAAGCTTTCGTCCAATATCGCTTTAGCGGAAATACTGTTTGCAACCTCGTTTATTGAAGCTATTATTCTTTGTTTTCTTTCATCTTGATCTACCAAAACACAGTTATTTTGCAACGTTTCTTTATAAACATCCGCAGATTCTATAACGATAGGTTTTGTTGTTAATGTGTGTAAGCCGATAGTTTTGTTTGAAGATTTTATTGCACCGTCAGCTAACGAAAATTTTATTATCTTATCGCCGTACATAGCAACTATTGTTCTTATAGGTCTTGCAAACTTTAAACAGGAACTCTCCCATACCATTGTTTTAGGAAAATATATTTTTTGAATAATTATCGGAAATATTTCGGCTAAAATGTTTGTTACTTTTTCACCTTTAATTTCTTTTGAATAAGTATAATATTGACCTTTCGGAGTATCTTTTATAACAAGTTGTTCCGGTTTTACTTGATGTTTGTTTGAAAATCCGAGTATTGCCTGTGTCCAGTTACCGTTAGCATCTTTACCTGCTTTTGCGGATGGTCCGTTAAACTCTTGAACACTATCTTTACTTTTTTCTTCAACATCCGCTATCGTTAAAACAAGTCTTCTCGGTGTAGCATAAGTTTTTATTTCGCCGAAACCTACCATTTTTTCGGTCAACATATCGTTAACAAACTTTTGCATTTGTTCAAGTGCGGGTGCAATATATGAAGAAGGTATTTCTTCCGTTCCTATTTCAAGTAAAACATTTTTAACCATTTTTATTCCTCTTATTTTTCAAAAAAAATATTTTATATTTTTTGAAGATTAGATGATTTGAAGATTGGAGGATTGGAAGCTAAGTTGTAAAATTTGCTTTGCAAATTTTGTTATTATTTAGTTCTCCTCTTTTCCTTCCATTCTTCTATTCTTCTAATCTTCCACTCTTCCAAATTGTTTCATATACCCTTCAGCCACCATCTTCGCCAAAGTCCTAACTCTCAAAACATAACTTACTCTTTCCGATACGGAAATTGCACTTCTTGCATCGAGCAAGTTAAACAAATGAGAACATTTCATAACTGCATCGTAAGCAGGTAAAACGAGATTTTGTTCTACAAGTTTTTTTGCTTCCGCTTCCCAATCGTTAAAATGTTGTAATAACATTTTTGTATCTGCAACTTCAAAATTATATTTTGACCATTGTCTTTCATCTTCCAAATGTACATCTCCATAAGTTACGTCGTCTGTCCACATTAAATCATATACAGAATCTTTCTTTTGAGAATACATTGCGAGTCTTTCAAGTCCGTAAGTAATTTCTGCGGAAATAGGATTTAATTCTATACCGCCAACCTGTTGGAAATATGTAAACTGCGTTGCTTCCATACCGTCTATCCAAACTTCCCAACCGAGTCCCCAGGCTCCAAGTGTAGGAGATTCCCAATCGTCTTCAACAAATCTTATATCGTGTTCTTTAGGATCAAGACCTATTGCTTTTAAACTGTTCAAATATAATTGTTGAACATTTTCAGGTGCAGGTTTCAATATAACCTGAAACTGATAATAGTGTTGTAATCTGTTAGGATTTTCACCGTATCTTCCGTCTGTAGGTCTTCTTGAAGGTTCAACATAAGCAACTTTCCAAGGGTTAGGTCCTAAACATCTTAAAAAAGTTGCAGGGTTAAACGTTCCCGCACCTTTTTCCAAATCGTAAGGTTGCCATATTAAGCAACCTTCTTTTGCCCAATACTTATGTAATCTCATAATAATTTCTTGAAAATTCATTTTGTACCCCTTATAACTATACAAACAATTTTATTTTAAATATTAAAAGTTTATTATAACATTTTATGAAATTAATGTATATAAATCATATTAAAAAATTTAAATAATTTTTATAAAAAATGTATAATAAAATAAATAATATTAAAGGATTATTGATGATACCTTCACCGATTTTAACAAACAAGCCGGATAACCTTGTTTTTTTGGATATCGAAACAACAGGCTTATCCATGGAACATGGTGCAAGAACTTGCGAAATAGCAATGTTAAAAGTTTCAGGTGATACAGAAACCGAATTTTGTACACTTGTAAACCCCGGTTGTTCTATCCCCGAATTTTCTTCAAGTATTCACGGCATAACAACCGATATGGTTAAAGATGCACCGAAATTTTGTGATATCGCAAAAGATATTTCAAATTTTATAGAAGGTTTTGTTTTGGTTTGTCACAATGCATACTTCGATTTAAATTTTGTTTCTAAAGAAATAATGGAAAGCGGTATCAATTCACCGGAAATGTATTTTTTGGATACTTTAATCATTTCAAGACAATATTTTTCTTTTGAATCCAACAAACTCGGTGACATTGCAAGAATTTTGGATATAGAAGTAAGCCAGGCACACAGAGCTATGGCAGATGTACTGACAATGAAATCCATATCAAAATATTTGTTTGCTAATCTTTACAGGAAAGGTATTGATACTTTAGAACCTTCTTATTTCGAACAATCACTAAATATCAAAAAGAAATAATTATTTTTTTAGAAGTTTATATTCAACAGAATCGGATAGAGCCTGCCAACAAGCATCGATGATATTTTCACTTACACCGATTGTTCCCCAACTTTGTTTTTTATCTTTAGTTTCTATCAACACTCTAACTCTTGCGGCAGTATTTGCATCGGAGTTAATTACTCTTACTTTAAAGTCTGTAAGCAAAACATTTTTTATTTCCGGGTAAAATTTTATTAATGCTTTTCTTAAACATTTATCCAAAGCATTTACCGGACCTTCACCTTCGGCAACGGTATGTTCTTCTTTACCGTTAACATCCAACTTAACGGTAGCTTCGGAAACTATCGAACCGTCCGCATTTTTTTCTACACTTACTCTGTAACTTTTTAATGTAAAAAAATCTTTACATTTGTTTTCCACTTTTTTTGTAAGTATATAAAAAGAGCCGTCGGCATTTTCGTATTGATAACCTTCATTTTCTTTTTCTTTAACTATATTTATTATTCCGCGAAGATTTTTATCTTTTTCCAAATCCATTGCCAACTCGTCGGCTTTTGAAACGATGTTGCTTTTGCCCGATAAATCACTAACCAAAATGTTTCTTCTGTTTCCTACATGTTTAGGATTTATTTGTTCATAAGTTCTTGAATCTTTTTTTATTGCCGACACGTGAACACCTGCTTTATGTGCAAAAGCATTTCTGCCGACATAAGGTAAACAATCGTTCGGAATTAAATTTGCTATTTCATCAACATATCTTGAAAGTTCTGTAATATTTTTTAAATTTCTTACAGGAACACAACGATATTTTCCTTTTAATTGTAATGAAGGAATTATGGAACACAAATTTGCATTACCGCATCTTTCACCTATACCGTTTATCGTTCCTTGTACCATTTCACAACCCGACAAAACCGCCATTATGGAATTTGCAACCGCACACTCGCAATCGTTATGAGCATGTATTCCGAACTTTGTATCGGGAAACTCTTTAATTGTTTCTTTAACTATTTTTTCAATATATGAAGGAAGCACTCCGCCGTTTGTTTCACATAAACAAACGTAATCGGCACCGGCATCAATTGCCGCTTTTATTGTTTGAAGTGCATATTTTTTATTGTGTATATATCCGTCAAAATAATGTTCCGCATCGTATATAACTTCAAATTTTTTCGACTTTAAAAACGATATGGTATCACTTATCATATTAAGATTTTCTTTTAAAGAAGTTTTAAGTGCATACTTAACATGTAAATCCCACGATTTTCCGAATATACATACAACTTTTGCTCCGGACTCAACGATTTTCTTTAAATTGTTATCGTCTTCCGCTTTTAATCCCGCTCTTCTTGTAGAACCGAAAGCTACCAACTTGGAATGTTTAAACTTGTTTTTTGCAAGTTGGAAAAATTCTTCATCTTTGGGATTTGATCCGGGCCATCCGCCTTCTATGTAAGAGATACCAAACTCATCGAGAGCAGATGCTATTTTCAGCTTATCTTCAACCGAAAAAGAAATACCTGCTCCCTGACTGCCGTCTCTTAAAGTTGTATCAAATATTTTTATCTGCTTCATAACACTAAAATAATGAAGATTTGAAGATTGGATGATTGGAAGTTAAGTTGTAAAATTTGCTTTGCAAATTTTGTTATTATTTAGTTCTCCTCTTTTCCTCTAATCTTCTACTCTTCTAATCTTCTATTCTTCAAAAATTGCTTTTAGCAATTTTTATTTTTTGTTAAGTTTGAATCCTTTATGCAATTCGTTTACTGCTTTATTCAAATCAACTGAATCTATAACACAAGAAACTTTTATTTCGCTTGTTGAAATCATTTCGATGTTTATTTTGTTCTTAGCTAAAATATCAAACATCTTGGATGCAACACCTGCATGAGTTTTCATACCTACACCGACAACGGAAACTTTTGCAACATGCTCATCGCAAGTTACTGTTTGTGCGCCCAACTGTTTTGCTAACTCATCAACTTTTTGTTGAGTTTTTTTCATATCCACTTTGCTTACTGTAAAAGAAATATCATTCTTTTTATCTAAAGCTGCAGACTGAATAATCATATCTACGTTAATACCGAGTTTTGCAATGGAACTGAATATTTTTGCTGCCATTCCCGGAACATCGGGCAAATCTATTAAAGAAAATTTTACTTGATTTTTATCAAACGTTACTGCTGATACCATAAGGTCTTCCATTTTTTTTCTCCCTATTTTTTCTTCGTTTACTATATAAGTACCTTCTTTATCGGAAAAAGTCGATCTTGCATGAATTTCTATTCCGTAATTCTTTGCAACTTCTATACTTCTTGTTTGCATAACCTGCGCACCAGAACCTGCCATTTCAAGCATTTCTTCATAAGATATCAAATCTATCTTTCTTGCATCTTTTACTACTCTCGGATCTGTCGTAAAAATACCTTCAACATCGCTGTAAATTTCGCAAACATTTGCTTTCATTTGTGCGGCAAGTGCAACAGCGGTTAAATCTGAACCGCCTCTGCCTAAAGTTGTAATATCACCGTCTTTATTCATTCCCTGGAATCCTGCAACGATGACAATATTTCCTTTATCCAACAACGAAAAAATCTTTTTAGGATTTATTTTCTTTACTCTTGCTCTTGTGTAAGCGTCATCGGTAGAAATTCCTGCCTGAAAACCGGTTAAGGATATTGCTTTATGTCCCATAGCTTGTATTGCCATTGCAAGAAGCGATATAGACATCTGCTCACCTGTTGCAAGAAGCATATCCATTTCTCTAGGGTTTGGATCTGCCGTAATTTCTTCACATCTTGTAATTAAATCATCGGTAGTATCTCCCGGAGCCGAAACAACAACAACAATTTTATTGCTACCTTTTTTTCTTGCAATAATCTTGTTTGCAACATGTTTCATTTTGTCGCTGTCTGCTACCGAAGAACCACCAAACTTCATCACGATTAATGCCATTTTACTTCTCCTAAAAATTGTTTCACAATTTTTGATGATTAGAAGATTGGAAGTTAAGTTGTAAAATTTGCTTTGCAAATTTTGTTATTATTTAGTTTTCCGCTTTTCCTCTAATCTTCTACTCTTCTAATCTTCAAATCTTCTAAATTATATTTTTTCTGCTCCGTTTTTATCAAAACTCAAAATAAAAGTTTTTGTAGGAACAGTTTCTTTTTTCCATATTTTTGCCATTGCTTTTGCAACCTTTTCAGTTTTACTGTTATCACAAAAAGCTATCATTGAAGGACCTGCTCCGGATAAACATGCACCGTAAGCACCTTCTTTAACCGCGGTATCTATCAATTTCTGCATAACCGGAATTAATTTTGATCTGTAAGGTTGATGAATTTTATCTTGCATTGCTTCATTTAAAAGTTTGAAATCGTTTGTGCAAAATGCCTTTGTAAGTAATGCTACTCTGGATATATTAAAAACTACATCTTTTCTATCATATTTGGAAGGTAAAATGTTTCTGGATCTTTCCGTTGCAAGTTCAAAACCCGGAGTACAAACAACGGCTTTTATTTTCGGTATAGGCAACTTTATAACATCTATCATATCGTTACCTTGATTTATTGATATACATACTCCGCCGTAAAATGCAGGTATTATGTTATCGGGATGACCTTCGAGTTTTACACCGAGTTGTGCCATTTCACCCAACGTTAATTTGTTTCCGCATATTTGGTTTGCGGCTATTATTCCTGCCGCTCTTGCCGCGGAAGAAGAACCGAGTCCTGAACTTAAAGGAATATTGTTTGTAAGTTTTATGTTAAAACTTTTCAAACTGTATTTATCGTTTTGATCGAGCAACATAAAAACAGCATCCATTGCTTTCCACAAAATATTTCTTTCATCTTTAGGCAAAATTTTTCTTCCTTCACCTGCTACAACAAATTTTGCTTTCTTCGGGTCTTCGGCAACAGATACTTCCAACTCGTTATACAACGATAAACTTGCACCCAAAACATCAAATCCGGGACCTAAATTTGCCGTAGTTGCCGGTACTCTTACTTTTACTGTTTTACACATGGTTGCTTTTTTCATAGATCTTCATCCCTCATTGAACAAAATTCACCGCACATCGAACATGTATCTTTTAAGTTCGGTTTTATTTTTGCTCTTTCTTTATCAAACTTTATCGGGTCCAAACAAAACTCTCTTTGTTTTTCCCAGTTTCTTTCTTTTCTGTATTTTGACATCTGATAATCCTTCTCTTTTGCACCTTTAACGTTTTTTACGATATCTGCGCTGTGAGCTGCGATTCTTGAAGCGATAACACCTTCTCTTACATCGTCAACATCCGGCAATCTTAAATGTTCGGCCGGTGTAACATAGCAAATAAAATCTACACCGTAACTTGCTGCCATTGCACCACCGATTGCCGAAGTAATATGATCGTATCCCGGAGCAATATCAGTAACCAAAGGCCCTAAGAAATATAAAGGACTGTTATGTGTTAACCTTTTCGCAAGTAAAACATTCGACTGAATTTGGTTTATAGGAATGTGTCCCGGACCTTCAATCATAACTTGAACACCTTCTTTTCTTGCTCTTAATGCAAGTTCACCGAGTATTGAAAGTTCGGCAAGTTGAGGACCGTCTGTTGCATCGGGATTACCGCCCGGTCTGAACCCGTCACCCAAACTTAATGTAATATCATATTTTTTTGCTATCTTTAAAAGTCTGTCATATTGTTCATAATAAGGATTTTCTTTTTTGTTTGCTTTTATCCATTTAACTAAAAATGAACCGCCTCTGCTGACTACTCCCATAAGTCTCGGTTGTCTGTCCATCATTGAAACGGTTTCCCGGTTAACTCCGCAATGTATAGTCATAAAATCAACACCTTCTTCAGCTTGTTGTTCTATAACATCAAACATAAGTTCCGGATCCATCTGTGAAATTTTTTTCTTTCCGCCTCTAATCGTTTGACTTGCAACCTGATATATAGGAACAGTTCCCACTTGAACAGGACACTGTGCCAAAATTTCTTTTCTCATCTCTACCAAATTTCCTCCGGTAGACAAATCCATTATGGCATCTGCTCCGTACTGAACGGCAACTCTCATTTTTTCAAGTTCTTCTTCTATGCTTATGTGATCGGGAGATGTACCTAAATTTGCATTTATTTTTGTCTTAAGGCCCGCACCGATAGCTCTGGGCAACTTTTGTATTCTTTTAACATTTTTAGGAATAACTATTGTGCCTTCACTTATCCCTTTTATAATAAAATCGGTTGATACCTGCTCATACTTTGCAACTTCTTCAACTTCTTTTGTTACAATATTTTGTTTAGCCTGATCTACTAAAGTCATATTACTTTCCTTTATCTATATTTTTCTGTCGTTTCTATACCTCTATACTTCTGTACTTCTATACCTCATAATTATTTCTTTTATTTCTTGTGCTTCTTTTTTTATATCTTGTGCTCCGCACACCGCTCTTACAACCGCGACACCGTCGGCACCTGCTTTAATAACTTCACCGACATTTGTTTTATCTATACCGCCGATAGCAATAACAGGTTTTGTAATGTTTGCGGTTCTTATTTTTTTTAAAACTTCCAAACCTCTAACATTAACTTCAGGCTTTGTCGTTGTCGGAAAAATCGCACCGCAACCGATATAGTCTACCGGTAACTTATTTGCTTCAACAACTTTATCATAACCGGATGCAGAAATTCCCACAATCTTATTTTCACCCAAAACTTTTCTTGCATACGAAACAGGTAAATCGGTTTGTCCTAAATGTACACCATCGCTATTTGAAATATCGGCAATATCCACTCTGTTATTTACGGTAAAATACACATCGTATTTGCTGCAAATCTGTTGCAATTTCAGTGAAAGATCAAACAGGTCCTTATCAGACATTTTTTTGTCTCTAAGTTGAATCATATCCGCTCCGCCCTGACACGCAAGTTCAACTTGTTTCTCATAAGAAATGTCATCTCTCGGACAAGTAATACATAATAACTTTATTTCTCTTTTTAGCATATCAAATTCAAACCTAAAATAACTTTTAAATTATACTAACTCATATACTAAAAATCAAGAAAAAAATTGCTCCGCAACTTTAGAAGATTGGAGGCTTGGAAGATTAGAGGAATAGAAGAAAAATTGATTTTTTACTTTGTAAAAACTCTATTTACAAACAAAAATCACATAGTGATTTTTACATCTTAGCTTCCAATCTTCTATTCTTCCAATCTTCTATTCTTCCAAGTTGCCTTTAATGGCTGTTTTATATATAATAGTTAAAATTATTATCCGGTTTTTTGGTAATGCTTAACATACTACTTGTTTTTTATAATTGTTTACTTTTAATATTTTTGGTTCCTATACTTTTGGCGATTGTTTTGGCAGGCAAAAAAAATCGTCAAGAATTCTTTTATTGTATTAAAGAAAGACTTTCACAATGGAACATTCCGCAACTTGATAAAAACAAAAAAACCGTTTGGATACATTGCGCATCTTTAGGTGAAGCTAAAGCCGTTGAACCTATGATTCCATACTTAAAAGAGCACAATATTATAGTTTCTACAATAACAAAATCCGCAAGAGAATATGTTGCAAAAATCAAAGGAATTTCTTATTTTGCTCTTGCACCCGTAGATGTTTATCCGTTTATATCATCAATATTAAATAAAATTAAACCGGATGTTCTTATACTTATAGAAACAGAATTTTGGCCGAGCATGATAACCCATGCACATAAAATAGGAACAAAAATGATTACCGTTAACGGCAGGATTTCTAAAGGTGCATATCCTTATTACAGATTAACAAAATTTTTCTGGAAACCGTTTTTAACTCTTATAGATTACATTTCCGTAAGAAACGAACACGATTATAAAAGATTTCTTTCTTTAACGGATAACAAAGAAAAAGTCGGTATCACCGGCAATATAAAATACGACAGAGATTTTACAAGCGAAACAATAACAAAAGAGAATTTGTTTCTTAATACAGACGATTTAATTTTAACCGCAGGCAGCACAAGAGAAGGTGAAGAAGCAATACTGTTAAAAATTTTTGTACAACTAAAACCGATTTTTGAAAATTTAAAGTTGATTATCGCACCAAGGCACATTGCAAGAGTAAACGAAATTTGTTCGTTAGTAAAGAAGAATGATTTATCTTTTGAACTTTTTTCAAAGTTAACCGACAAGAAAAAAGATGTTATTATTATAGATGTGTTCGGAAAACTACAAACAATATATTCAATATCCGATATAGTTTTTATAGGCGGTTCTATGGTAAACAAAGGCGGGCAAAACCCTATAGAAGCAGCAGCATATTCAAAGCCTATAATATTCGGGAAATACATGTACAATTTTGAAAACGAATCTGCATCGTTAAAAAATAACGGAGCATTCGAAGTAAATACAAAAGAAGAATTTTATGAAACGGCAATAAATCTTTTAAGCGATAAAGTACTCAGAGAAGAGTCCGGCAAAAAAGCTTTGGAAGTAGTTAAAAATCAAAAAGGTGCTATAGAAAAGAATATTAAAATAATTAAAGAGTATTTATAATGGCAAATGAAATTACAGAACTTTTAAAAAACAGTTCAAAACCTAAAATATTGATAGTTCAACCCAGCAGAATGGGCGACATAATATTTGCTTTACCGGCAGTTACGCAAATAAAAAAAACTTATCCCAATGTACATATCAGTTGGATAGCCGACGAAAGATGTGCCGAAATAATAACCGAAAATCCGTTAATAGATAATTTAATTGTGTTTGACAGAAGACATATAACTCTTTCTTACTTAAAAAAGATGTACAAAATTTTAAGAGCGGAAAAATTTGATTTAAGTATAGATTTTCACGGACTTTTCAAATCTGCATTTATAGTTAAAATGGCAGGTGCAAAATATAAACTTGCATCTTCTTCCACAAACGGTATGAGAGAACTGTCCTGGTTATTTTCAAAAGAAATTAAACCGGAAACAGTAAACACACATTGTATCGAAAGACATTTGGCTGTAGCAAAATATCTCGGTTGCCCCGTAGATACGGACAACTTGGAATATAGTTTACATGTAGATGAAAAATATATAAACGAAGTTAAAGAAATACTGAAAAAAGAAAATATAGATTTAAACAAAAAAATAGTTTTGGTTCATCCCGGCGGAGGATGGATATCAAGAAGATGGCAAAGTGAAAAGTTTGCGCAAACCATAGATTTGATAAACGAAAATTACGATGTTAATGTAATGCTTATCGGTGGCAAAGAAGGCGGCGCAAGTGAAAAAGGTCTTGATGAAGAGATAATATCTTTATCCAAAACTAAAATAACTAATCTTACGGGCAAACTTACATTAAAACAGTTAATGGCAATATTTAAACTTGCGAGTTTATTTTTGGCAAACGAGGCAGGTCCTATGCATATAGCAACAGCACTAAAAGTTCCCGCAGTTGCAATTTTAGGTCCCACGGATGCTAAAAGAACAGGCCCTTTCAAGGGAAATACTACTGTTATTCAGAAAAAAGTTGATTGTCAGCCGTGCAGGAACAGGACTTGTACGAAAGTGGATTGTATGAAGCTTGTTTCCGTTGAAGATGTTTTTAATGCAATTAAAAACATCTTGGGTTAAGGATATATTATGGAACTGAAAAAGGGAATATATAAACATTTCAAAGGTGACTATTATTTTGTTGAAGATGTTGCGACACATAGTGAAACAGGTGAAAAGTATGTAGTGTACAGAGCATTGTACGGAAATACCGGTTTATATATAAGACCTTACGATATGTTCACTTCGGAAGTTAATCACAAAAAATATCCGGATGTTAAACAGAAGTATAGATTCGAATTTCAGAACATTAAAAGCAAAAAGAATATTTAGCGAAACGGATTTATCTTTTAAATTCTAACTTCGTATTTGTCTCAATCGAGTACCAACCGCTTCGCTTTCTTTTATGTACACTTCATTCGCCAAATACTTCGTTATAATTTAAAATTTTGAAATCCTTTGAAAGCCAACAACGACAAAAGAGAAAAAGATATTTAGATAGATTCCGGATCAGGTCCGGAATGACAACGACTGGATTGCCACGGCACTTGCAGTGCCTCGCAATGACACCTCTTTCCGCTGTTGTTAGCTCTCAAAGAATTTAAAAGATAAATCCGTTTCTCTAAAACAATTTAATTATTAATTATTGTTGGTATATCTTTAGGACTGGTTGCAATATAGTCGGTTCCGTACTCTTTTAATTTTTCAAGAGAAGAATATCCGTAAAGAGTACCTATGACTTTTATACCCGCATTTTTGGCTACCATTATATCGTTTGCACCGTCACCGACCATAATAACATCTTCTTTATTTAAAGAAAATTTTTTCAATATTTCGTATATCGGTAACGGATTAGGCTTTTTCTCTTTAAAAGAATCCCCACCGTAAATTTCGGTAAAATATTTTGATAAACCAAGCGTTTCTAAAATCTGTTTTGAAAACCTTTCATCTTTGTTGGACAACAATACTTTCGGTTGGGAAATGCTTGAAAGCATATCTGAAACATCTTTGTACGGCAAGGTTTTGTCCGTTAAATGTTTTGCATAATTATCTTTAAACTTTCTAACAGCCGTGTCGAACTCACTACCTTCAAGTTCGGTTAAAACGGCTTTTACAAGAGCAGTTATTCCGCTACCCAGATAAGAAGCAACCTCATCTACGGGTAGCGGACCAAAACCATATTCGTGTCTTACAAAATTTACTGCATCTGTTAAATCGTATTTAGAATCTATTAATGTTCCGTCTAAATCAAATATAACAAGTTTTATATTATTCTTTAAAACCATTTAATTATGCCCGGAATATATTCTACTTTGTCCATATATTGCGGAACAACTCTTATTGTATAACCGCAATGACCTACTATCCTTGTAGGAACTTCAAGTTCATATATATATGTTCCGTCTTGTTCTTTTGAAACCATTTTCATATTTTTAAATGTTTCATCACTTAACACATTTTTTGTATTTAAATATCCTGCATAAACTTGAACAAAAATATCTTCAGGAGCAATTCCCGCCAAATTAACTCTGGCTCTTATTTTTAACGGTTCTCCTATCTTAATTGTTTTTGAACCGGTATTATCATCCGTACTTATAATAGAAACTCTGTTCCAATTTCTTTCTATATTGCTCTGCCAATCTGTTTTTTTCTTTGCAAGTTCGTAGTTGTTCTCTTTCATCTTTTCGGTCAATTCCATGGAAGGAACATAGAATTTTCTTGTATAGTCTTCAATCATTCTGTTTGTATTAAACATAGGACCTATAGTTTGCATACAAGCTTTCATTTTTGTTATCCAACCTCTTGGCAAATCATCTTGACCTCTATCGTAGAACAACGGAACTATTTCTTTTTCCAACATTTCATATATTGATCTTGATTCCATTTCATTTTGATATTCCAAATCGTTATAAGTATCTGTTGAACCTACAACCCAACCGTTTTCTCCGTTATAACCTTCACACCACCAACCGTCAAGCACACTGAAATTTATTGCGCCGTTAACTGCAGCCTTCATTCCGCTTGTACCCGATGCTTCCTGAGGTCTTAAAGGATTGTTCAACCAGATATCTACACCCTGAACCAAATAGTGAGCAACGTTCATATCATAATCTTCCAAGAACACTACTTTATATTTCAAGTCAGGATCGGAAGTTAAAGCAACTATACTTTTTATAATTTCTTTACCTTTATCATCTTTCGGATGAGCTTTACCTGCAATAATTATTTGAACAGGTCTTTCTTTATTTGTAAGAATTTTTTTAATTCTATCGAGATTTCTGAATATTAAGTTACCTCTTTTATATGTTGCAAATCTTCTTGCAAAACCGATTGTTAATGCTTCCGGATCTAAAACTTCATCGGCATAAGCTATCATATGTTTTGAAAGGCCTCTTCTTTCCAACTGCATTTTTAATCTGTTTCTTGCAAAAGATACAAGTCTTTCTTTTCTTCTTTCATGACTTCTCCAAAGTTCAGCATCAGGAATATCTGCAACTCTTTGCCACAAAGTCTGATCTGATGGTTCGTCTATCCAATCGTCTCCGATATATCTTTGGAACAAACCTGCAAACTCGTAAGATATCCAAGTGTTTGTATGAATACCGTTAGTAATATGTGTAATAGGAATTTCTTTTCTTGGAAGTTCCGGCCAAACATTCTGCCACATTTCTCTTGATACTGTTGCATGTAATCTTGAAACGCCGTTAGCTTTACCGCAAGCTTTAAGTGCAAGAATTGTCATCGAAAAATCTTTTTCCATATTTTCAACTTTCAAATCTCTGCCTAAAGCCAAGAATTGTTCTCTGGATAATTCCAATTCTCTGTACAAACTTTCGAAATATGTTGAAACTAGTTGTGAAGAAAATACTTCGTTACCTGCAGGAACAGGAGTATGTGTTGTGAACACACAGTTTGCTTTAACAACTTTTTGTGCCTGTTCAAAAGATAAACCTTTATTCTTCATCAACATTCTCATTTTTTCCAATAA
The DNA here is from genome assembly GCA_017651625.1 of Candidatus Ruminimicrobiellum bubulum. Taxonomy (GTDB): domain Bacteria; phylum Elusimicrobiota; class Endomicrobiia; order Endomicrobiales; family Endomicrobiaceae; genus Ruminimicrobiellum; species Ruminimicrobiellum bubulum. Next base: position 32,348 of record JAGCCP010000007.1, read on the forward strand.
TAAAAATGCGGAATGCCCTTCATTGATATGTATTACGGAAGGATCGATATTTAAAAGTTCCAAAACTTTCATACCGCCGACGCCCAACAATTTTTCCTGCTTAATTCTCATCTCTTTGTCACCGCCGTAAAGTTCACCGGTAATAGTTCTGTCTTCAGGAGAATTCTTATCGAAATCCGTATCCAATAAATAAAGTGCAACTCTACCTACTTGAACTTTCCAAATTCTTGCAAATACTCTCGGTGAACGAGGCAAGGATATTTCTATCGATAAAGGATTACCGTTTTCATCTGTCAAAAGTTGCATAGGCATACTGTAAAAATGGTTAACTTTATATTCTTCTATCTGCCAACCGTCAATACTTAAATGCTGTTTAAAGTATCCGTTTCTGTACAATAAACCGATACCTACCAAAGGAAGTCCCATATCACTTGCGGATTTTAAATGATCTCCGGATAAAACTCCCAAACCTCCGGAATATATAGGCAAACTTTCATGAATAGCAAACTCTGTAGAAAAGTATGCGATTTTTTTATCTTTATATTCAGGGAAAGTTTTATCAAACCAAGTAGGAACAGACATATATTTGTCAAGTTCAGCTTTAACTAATTTCATGTGAGAAATAAAACTTGTATCATCTGCAAGTTCTTCCAATCTTTCTTGTTTTACAAGTCCCAACATTGCTTTAGGACTATGATAAGATTCTTCCCATACATCTCTGTCTAATCTTCTAAACAATTCTACTGCATCACTGTTCCAGCACCACCACATATTTTCGGAAATGGTCGCAAGATCCTGTAAACTTTCCGGTAAAGAAGGTGTAACTACAAAACTTTTCGCCTTTATCGCTGTAAAAGTTTCCTGGCTTTCATTAAACAAATCATTGTTTTTCAACATACTCCATATCTCCTTATAACAACTCTCTTATTATAACTTTACATATGCCCAAAACAGTAGGGCAAGACACAAAGAAATAAGTTTTAATTGCCAATTATTTAATATTGCTTTTCTTATAGTTTTAAAATTTACTTTTCTTATTTTCATAGTACATTTGCCTTTTGTGTATATCTGTTTGTTAATGTTTCCAATAAGTTTTCGGTACTTACTTTTTCTATTTTCCCGTCAACACAAATCGATATGTTACCTGTTTCTTCCGATACTACAACAACTATCGCATCCGTTGTAGCCGACAAACCTATACCAGCTCTGTGTCTTGTTCCCAAATGCTTAACTTCTATTTCCGTACTTATGGGCAACACACAACCGGCAGCTTCTATTTTTTCATCTTTTATTATAACTGCACCATCGTGAATAGGTGCTTTTGTATTAAATATAGACAACAACAATTCGTGGGTTACTTTAGCATCAAGTCTTATACCTGTTTCGGTATAATTTTTTAATCCCATATCTTTTTCGAGAACTATTAAAGCTCCCATTCTTATTTTACTCATTTCTGTAGCAGCTTCAACAATTTCCGACATAAAATCAGATTTTATCTTTGTTCTTATGGAAAAAAGTTTACTTCCTATTTTGGCAAGCGCATATCTGATTTCCGTTTGAAAAACTACTGCCAATATAACAACGGCTGCAAGCCAAAACTTACCCATAATCCACGACAAAGTTTCTAAATGTAAAACATCTCTTGCTATAATGGTAACAGCAACAAGCACAATAAGACCTATAACAATTTGTATTGTTCTTGTTCCTTTAATAACTAGCAATATTCTGTAGAAAATATATGTCAATATAAGAATATCTAAAATGTTTGCAATATAAACATTCCAAATATGTGTTACAAGTTCCATTATATTCCCCTTATAGAATTAACAACTTTTAGAGCATTAACGGTTTCTTTTACATTGTGCACTCTTAAAATGTCTGCACCGTTCATAACGGAAACCATATTTGCTATTGCCGTTGCAAGTTGTCTTTCTTTAAAATCTTCCGTTCCCAACACTTTTGCCAAAAAACTTTTATTCGAAAGTGCCATAAGCACGGGAACATTTAAAGATTTAAATTCAAACAATCTTTTCATTATAAGCAAATTATCTTCAACCGTCTTACCAAAACCTATACCGGGATCAACAATTATCGATTCTTTGTTTATCCCGTTATCTAAAGCAAAATTCAACTGTTTTGATAAGAAGTTAAATATATCACTTAATGTATTATTATATCTTATATTTTGTTGCATCGTCAAAGGGTTTTTCTTCATATGCATCAAAATTACGGCCGCTTTATTTTTTGCAACTGTTTTTGCCATACTTTTATTCTTGTATCTCAGTGCATAAATATCGTTTATTATGTCTGCACCTTCATCTAAAGCAACCGTTGCAACTTCCGGTTTATATGTATCTACCGATACCGGCATTTTAGATTTTTTTCTGAACATTTTTAAAAATTTTTGTATTTTTTCTGTTTCCTGTTTAACAGGAACAGGTCTTGAACCGGGTCTTGTAGATTCCGCACCGACATCAATAATATCCGCACCGTCTTTTTGCATTTGCAATGCAGCCTCTACCGCAACATTTATATCTTCTATACCGTTTTTAAAGAAAGAATCAGGAGATAAATTTATTATACCCATTACAAGAGTTTTGTTTAATGATATTTTCCTTTTTGCACAAACTATTTGTCTTAATTGAAAAGAATTTATATCCGATATTTGTTTGGATAAAACTTTTAAGCCGAACGGCTGTTCTTTAATTTTCGAAGTTAATTTTTCTATTTGGTTTTGGTTAGCACAGATAACAACATTTGATTTCCCTTTTTTAAACAAAGATACATCTTTACTTACGGCAACATCACATCCGCAAGACAACGCTTCTTGCTTTAAAACACTTGCTGCTCTGTTATCTATATCTTCGACTAAAAAAGAGTTGCCGACAATTTTCTTTGCAAGTTTTTTGTAAACATATTCATCACATTTTGAACTTGCAACAATTTTCACGGCATCTTCTATGGTATCTGCTTTTACTTTTTTTACAATCATTTTTTTAACGACAATAACAACCTTTTCAAATTTTATTTATTGTAGATATTTTACTAAAAATATTAAGCAAATACCATAAAAAAAACGGGAAGAAAATTTTTCCCGATTTTTAATGTTTTTATAGATTCCGGATCGAGTCCGGAATGACAAACAGATGGATTGCCACGCTTCGCTCGCAATGACAAAAAATCACATACCTTATTCTTGGTTTACGAAGAGTTTTCAAGTTTTTGAATTAGAACGAAGTATTCTGTGTTTTTTAAGATTATCGATAGAATTTAAGGACAGCAGAAATTCGTTTCTAAAAATTATCTTTGATAATTTTTAGAGCGACGATAGATTTTGAATTTAGACAAGGCAACAGCACGGTGAAGTTTACACTAAAAGGTAAATGAACCGTGCTGTAACAAAGTATAAATTCAAAAGATAATGTCGCAATAATTATATATTAAACTTGTAACCTACATTAACCGATGTTATATTATATTGTATATCCCCTAACTGTATGCCATCTTCTTTCAACTTTCCATTACATGATGAGAATATAAGTTCAACAAACACAGCATCTTTTATTGTTACACCGAAACCTGCTCCCAAGTATAGACCTCTATCTATTGATAAAGCATCACCCTCAATTTCAGTATCGGTTCTTCCAAAACTTAAACCAAATTGGCCTATTAAATACAAGCTTGTAAATATATTAGATTCAATTTTTGCTTCGGGTTTTATTGCTACATAAATATTCGTTGTTCCGCCGCTAATTTTAGAGTTTGATTTTGAATCCGTATCAAACACATAGTTTGCACCGAAACCTATGGACAAGTTATCACTTGTTCCGTAAAAGAATTCTGCACCTAACATAAAGGGCATATCAGTTTTTAATTCATAAAACACATCATCCGCACCCGATATCATAGCACCACTAACAGCTACATTACTGTTTACACCTAAACCTAATTTTGCATTTATAGATGTATCTCCTTTTGCTGCAAATGCAGGTACTACAAGTGCTGCCGCTAACAACAAACCTAATAAACTTTTTTTCATTATATTTTTCTCCTTATATATTTTTCATAGATCCCGTATCAAGTACGGGATGACACCGCCACCGCGGTTTCAACAACTGAATTACAATGCAAATTTATAACCTATATTAAATGTTGTTGCCGTATATTGAACATCTATAGTTTGTCCTTCATATTTTCCGGAACCGTTAGATGATGAGAATATAAATTCAACAAACACAACATCCTTTATTGTCACACCAAGACCTGCACCTAAATATATTCCGTTATCTATTGAGTTAACCCAATCTCCTTCGGAAACATCCATTCTTACCATAGCCAAACCCAACTGACCTACTGCATATATACTTGAAAATATATTTGATTCAATTTTTACTTCGGGTTTTACTGCTACATAAATATTTGTTGTTCCTGCTTTTACTTTTAATTCTTCGTAATTTGTTTCAGAATCTAAAATATAGTTTGCACCGAAACCTACAGACAAGTTATCCATTAGCCCGTAAAAAAATTCTGCACCTAAAGAAAACGGAGTTTTTGCCTTAAAACCATAATAAGTATCACTTGACATGTGTTCTCCACCAGTCCATTTTGCACTGTTACTTACACCTATTCCCAACTTTCCATCGATATACATATCTCCTTTTGCTGCAAATGCAGGTGCTACCATTGCTACTGCCAACAAGACTGCTACTAACAACTTTCTCATTTACTGCCTCCGTTTATATAAATTTACTTTAATGATAATTTATAATTTACAATTAACTAATAGATCCCGCATCAAGTGCGGGATGACACGACACCGGATTGCCACGCCGACAAGTCGGTTCACAATGACAAATTTTTAATCTTTTAATAATGAAAGGGCTTCGGATCTTGTTCTTGCATCTTTCAAGAATATGCCTCTCATTGCGGAAGTTATCATTTTTGCTCCGGGTTTTCTTACCCCTCTCATCGTCATACACAAATGTTCTGCTTCAATTACAACCATTGCACCTTTCGGTTGAACGGTTTTCATTATTGTGTCTGCAATTTGTTCGGATAATCTTTCCTGCAACTGCAATCTGTGAGCAAACGCTTCTACAACTCTTACCAATTTTGAAACACCGACTATTCTGCCCTTTTTAGGCAAATATGCTATATGCACTTTACCGGAAAAAGGTAACAAGTGATGTTCGCACATTGAATAAAGTTGTATATCTTTAACGATAACTATTTCTTCATATTCTTCTGTTTGATAATGAACGGAAATTATATTGTCGATATCTTCGTTGTAACCGTCAAAAAATTCTTCGTAAAATTCCGCTACTCTTTCGGGAGTTCTTTTTATCCCTTCTCTCTTTGTATCTTCACCGAAAGCTTCCAACATCATCGATACCGCTTTTTGAAATTTTTGTTTGTTAAATGTTTTTTTTGTTTTATTTTTCATTGTTATCTTCTTCTTTGTTATCTATTTTTGCAAATAAATCGTTCTGAAAATTTTCCGTTTTGGTTTTTCTTACTCTTTTTACTTTCAACTGTTCTTCTTTTTTCTCTTCTTTAACTTCTTTTTTTTCTTCAACTTTTTCTTCTTGTTTAGGTTCTTCTTGTTTTACTTCTTCTTTTTTCGGTGTTTCAGTTTCAGTCTCAGCTTTAATTTCAGGTTCCGGTTTTGGTTCTTGTTTCGGTTCGGGTTTTATTTCCGGTTCAACTTTCGGTTCTTCAGTAACAACTTCTTTTTTCGGTTCCGATTCCATCGGTTCCAACTCTTCACCGTTCATTATCTTGTTAACTTGTTCGCCGTTTAAAGTTTCTCTTTCTATTAAAGCTTTAACTAAATTATCTAATTTGTCTCTGTTGTCTTCCAATATTTTTTTCGCTTTATTCTTTGCGGTTGTAACTATATTTTTTACTTCTTCATCTATAAGTTCGGCTGTTTTGTTCGAATGTTTTTGTGTTCTTGAAATATCTCTGCCTAAAAATACTTCTTCCGTATCTTTTTCCAAAGCAAGAGTTCCTATTTTATCGCTCATACCAAATGCCGTAACCATTTTTGTAGCAATTTGTGTTGCTCTTGAAATGTCGTTTGAAGCACCGGTTGTAATATCACCGAACACAAGTTCTTCTGCAACTCTGCCGCCCATAAGAATTGCAAGTCTGCCTTCTATTTCGGATTTTGAACTTAAAAATTTGTCTTCCAAAGGAACTTGCAATGTGTAACCTAATGCTCTACCGCTTGCCATTATCGTAACTTTATGAACAGGATCCATATTCGGAATCACTTTTGCAACTATGGTGTGTCCCGCTTCATGATAAGCAATAATACTTTTTTCTTTATCGGATATAACTCTTGATTTCTTTTGAGGACCTGCCATTATTTTATCTATAGCTTCCTCAAAACATTTCATGTTAACCGATTGTAAATTTTTTCTTGCCGCAAGAAGCGCTGCTTCGTTTGCAAGGTTAGCTAAGTCCGCACCCACAAAACCGGGCGTTCTTCTTGCCAAAACTTTTAAATCAACTTCTTTATCTGTTTTAATATTTTTTACATGAACTTTTAAAATTTCTTCCCTGTCTTTTAAGTCGGGAGTATTAACTACTACTTGTCTGTCGAATCTTCCGGCTCTAAGCAAAGCGGGATCCAAAACGTCTGGTCTGTTTGTTGCAGCAATTATAATAACACCTTCTTTCGTATCAAATCCGTCCATTTCAACAAGGATTTGGTTTAATGTTTGTTCTCTTTCATCGTTACCGCCGCCGAGACCTGCACCTCTGTGTCTTCCCACGGCATCAATTTCATCTATAAAAAGTAAGCATGGTGCATTTTTTCTGCCTTGTTCAAACAAATCTCTGACTCTTGAAGCACCTACACCTACAAACATTTCAACAAATTCCGAACCGCTTGAAGAAAAGAAAGGAACTCCTGCTTCACCTGCAACAGCTTTTGCAAGTAAAGTTTTACCTGTTCCCGGAGCACCTGCAAGTAAAACACCTTTAGGGATTTTACCGCCGAGCTTTTGGAACTTTGAAGGATTTTTTAAAAACTCGACTATTTCCTGTAACTCTTCTTTTGCTTCTTCGCACCCTGCAACTTCTTTAAAAGTTATTTTTTTACCGTTATCTGCAAGTTTTGCTTTACTTTTAGCAAAAGTCATTGCTTGTTTTCCGCCCGCAGACATTCCTCTCATTATCCATAACCAGAAAAGTATTAAAAGTATTATAGGTCCCCAACTGAAAATCAAAGGTCCGAGCCACCCGTTTTGTGCTTTACCGGAAAACTTTTGTACCTTATTGTTTTCCATATCTTCTACAAGTTTAGGATCTTCCAAAGGAACGGTTTTGAACTTTCTTTGGTTACCTTCACTATCCGTAAACTCACCTTCTATCAATTCGGGAGTAACAACGGCATTTATAACTTTCCCCTCTTTAACACTTTGCTTGAATTGGGAATACGGCATTTCTTCAATATTGGATTTTTTTGTGGAACTATGCATAAACAACACTAATATAACAGTCAAAATTATCCAAAATGTAATGCCCCAAGAATCTTTTTTCTTCATGTTCATAAACTACACACCTCTTTATATAACACCTATATAAGGTAAACCTCTGTATTTACCGTTATAATCTAATCCGTAACCTACAACAAACTCATTATTTACTTCAAAACCGAAATAATCGATTTTGATATTTTTAAATTTTTCGACTTTCTTGTTTATTAATGTACATATTTTTACACTGTTCGCTTTTCTTTTAATAAACAAATCTCTTATATACGAAAGAGTTCTGCCGCTGTCGCAAATATCTTCAACAAGTAAAACATCTTTACCTTTTATATCTATAACCGTATCACACAAAAACTTTATTTTACCCGACGACTTTTTACCTTTGTATGATGCAACTCTTATAAAATCTATTTCAAAATCTACACTTAATTTTCTTATTATATCACTGCAAAAAACCACACTTCCCGACAAAACAGATACTACAACCAACTTCTTGTTTTTAAAATCTTTGTTTATCTGTTGTGCAATTTTTGTTACTTTATTTTTTATTTTGTTGCTTGAAATTAAAACTTTTATCTTTTTCATTATTTTTTCAATATATTTTTATCTTTAAATTATAACGAAAAACAATATAGAAATCAAGAAGGGAACAACAGAAAATAGCTTATAGCTGAAAGCTTAAAGTTTAAAGTTTCTTGTAAAAATCACTTTGTTATTTTTTATTGTTTATTAAAAATTTTTGTTTTATAAAATTTTACCGCAAACTATAAGCCATAAGCTGTAAGCTTTAAACTAAAATATTTTCAGTATTGCGAATTTAAGATATTCCGTTTCCGGCATCGATATAAGTATAGGATGATCTTTTGCCTGAGTTGATAATTCTAAAAATACGGCCCTTTTCCCTGCTTTTGAAACAGCTTCCTGTAACATTTTCTTAAAATCACTCATAGATAAATGATGTGAACAAGAACTTGTAGCAAAAATACCGCCGTTTTTTAATAATCTTATGGCTTGTTCGTTAAGTTTAGCATAATGTTTGTATCCGGCATGAAAATCTTTTTTACTTTTGATAAGTCCTGGAGGATCAATATTTACTACTTCATAGTTTTCTGCTTGTGCCTGATGCGAACAAATATATTCCTGAGCATCCGCAACTATAGCATTAAAATTTTTATATCCGTTAGCTTCGTAATTTTTGTTTGCCATTTCAAGGGCAGGTCTTGAAGAATCTACAAATATAACTTCTTTTGCGCCGCCCTTTAACGCATTAAGGCCGAAAGAACCTGTATGTGTAAAACAATCTAACACTTTTTTCCCGCTACAATATTTTTGAAACAATTTTCTGTTATCTCTTTGATCAAAGAAAAAACCGGTTTTTTGTCCCGACTTTATGTTCACATAATACTTTATATCGTTTTCCGTAATTAATATATCGTCGGGAATTTTACCGGAATATATTTCGTTTTCACCGGACAAATTTTCAAGTTTCCTTAAATGTGAATCATTTCTTACCATTATACCTTTCGGGTTTATCACTTCTTGAACGGCATCCAATATATCGTGTTTATTATTGTCTGCACCGGCACTAACAAACTGTGCAACACAATAATCTTCGTACTTATCAAGAACGAATCCGCTTATATCGTCACTTTCACCGTAAACTACTCTAAATGAGTTTTGGTTAGGATACAAACTTTTTCTTAAATCGTAAGCTTTTTGTATTCTTTCTTTCCAAAATCTCGTATCAACAATTTCGTTTTTTCTTGATATTAATCGAAAAGCTATTAAAGAGTGAGGATTATAAAAACCTATACCGATAAAATTGTTGGAACCGTCGTAACATTCCACAATTTCACCTGTTTGCGGTTTAGCGAAGACATCTTTTATTTCGTTGGAAAATACCCACTGATGTCCCGACTTTACCCTTTTTTCTTCACCTTTCTTTAATACTATACTTTTCAAAAAAATACTCCTAAACTGCTGAAGATTGGATGATTTGAAGATTGGAAGATTGGAAGTTCAGATGTAAAAATCGCTTTGCGATTTTGTTATTATTTATCTTTCCTATTCTCTTCTAATCTTCTACTCTTCCATTCTTCTAATCTTCTAATATACAGGGAATTGTTTGCACAATGCCGTAACATCTTTTTTAACTTCAGCTATAACTTCTTCATTGTTAATATTTTTCAATACTTTAACTATCCAATTTGCAATTTTTATAACTTCGTTTTCTTTCATTCCTCTTGTTGTAATTGCAGGTGTACCGATTCTTATACCGGAAGCTATCATCGGCTTTGCAGGATCGTAAGGAATTGTGTTTTTGTTTGCTGTTATTCCTGCTTTTTCCAATGTAATTTGTGCATCTTTACCGGTAACATTTAAAGGTCTTAAATCTACCAAGAACATATGTGAATCCGTTCCGCCGGAAACGATTCTTAAACCGCCTTCAGCCAACGTTTTTGCAAACACTTTTGCATTTGCCGCAACTTGTTTTTGATATTCTTTAAATGAAGGTTGTAATGCTTCTTTAAATGCAACAGCTTTTGCTGCTATAACGTGCATTAAAGGTCCGCCTTGTGTTCCCGGGAAAACTGCGGAATTTATTTTCTTTGCCAAATCTTCCCTATTTGTCATAATGATACCGCCTCTCGGGCCTCTCAATGTTTTGTGTGTTGTTGTTGTAACTACATCTGCAAAAGGAACCGGTGAAGGATATACTCCCGCAGCTATAAGACCTGCATAGTGAGCAATATCTGCCATAAAGTACGCACCTACGGAATCGGCAATTTTTCTGATTCTTTCCCAATCCCATATTCTTGAATATGCACTTGCACCCGTAACTATCATTTTAGGTTTGCATTCTTTTGCTATTTTTTCCAATTCATCATAATCTATAACTTCTGTATCTTTGTTTACTGTATAAGGAACGATTTTAAAGAATTTACCTGAAAAGTTCATCGGATGGCCGTGTGACAAATGTCCGCCGTGGTCCAAGCTCATACCTAAAACGGTATCACCTGCTTGAAGCAAAGCCATAAATGTTGCCATGTTTGCTTGTGCTCCGGAATGCGGTTGAACATTTACGAATTGGCATCCGAACAATTGTTTTGCTCTTTCTATAGCTAAAGTTTCTACTTTATCTACAAATTCGCAACCGCCGTAATATCTTCTTCCGGGATATCCTTCGGCATATTTATTTGTTAAAACAGAACCTTGTGCTTGCATAACAGCTTTAGATGTGTGGTTTTCAGAAGCAATAAGTTCGATATTGTTTTCTTGTCTTTGATGTTCTTCTTCAATGATGTTTGCAATTTCCAAATCAACTTTCTTTAAATCTTCCATGTTATACTCCTATATCAAAAATTTTATTATAAATTATTTTATGATTATATAATATTTACAGCAAAAAAAATAGGAAGAATTTTATTCTTCCTATTTTATAAAAGCTGAAGATTTGATGATTTGAATATTGGATGATTGGAAGTTGAGATGTAAATTTGCTTTTCAAATTTTATTATTATTTAAATTTTCCTCTTTTCCTCTAATATTCTACTCTTCCATTCTTCCATTCTTCCATTCTTCTAATCTTCTGTCGTTATATGTATTCCAACAACTTCTTACAATCCAAACAACCTTTTCTTATAACAACATACGGGAACTTCACCATATCTATTACCGTAGATTCAAACGAAAACTCACATTTACCGCCATCAACTATTAAATCTATTTTACTGTCGAAATAATCTATTGCTGTTTGGGCTGTTTTTGCACTGTCTTTACCGGAAATGTTTGCCGATGTTGTCATCAAAGGTACATTATATTTTGCCATAATATCTAAAAGTATTTTGCAATTCGGTATTCTTACGCCCAAATTGTCTCTGCCGCCTATCAACATCTTTCCAAGTTCGGTAGTAGGCAAAATTAATGTAAGTTGCCCCGGCCAAAACTCCATTACAATTTTATCTATACCTTTAGGGAATATAACAAACTTTTTCAATGTTTCGATATTATCGGACATCAATATTAAAGGTTTTCTTGCCGCCCTGTGTTTGAGTTTGTATATTTGTTTTTGACCTTCAAAGTTAAACACACTTGTCATTATTCCGTAAACGGTATCCGTAGGCAAAACAACTATACCTTTATTTTTCAAAATATCGTTTGTCGTTTCTATAACAAATTCGTTACTTTCTTTTTTTGTACTTATTATCTTCGTCTTCATTTTATAAATCTTATTCTATGGTTGTTTCTTCTTGTTCTGAAGAAATTTCTTTAGCTATATTTTCTTCCTGTTTTATTTTGTTTTCTGTTTTATATGTAGACAATTCTGCACATATCGATCCAACAGGAATTTTGGATCTCATTTGCACCGGCATTTTTCTATCATCGTTTGTTACCCAAACTTTTAACTTTCCTTTAGCTTTAAATATTCCGGCATCTTCTCTAAGCATAGGTTGCAATATTAAACAATCGAAAGTTCCGGCTTCAACTTTAACGGTTTCTCTGCCTATAACTTTAGTTTTTAAAGGCCATGTATCATCTCCTGAATGAGCTTCAAAAACGTACTCTTTACCTACTTCCAAATCCATAGTTCTCATATAATATAATGAAGATATTACATCTTGTACCCACTGAACAGTATCACCATATTTCATTGTACCATCATCGTTTCTTGCAAATCTTGCATTTTGGTGATTAAAATCAAGTTGTTCGAACTTTTTCCAACCGCCTTCGGAAATATTTGTAAGGTATCTTAATGAACATAAACTTTCGGTATCTATCCAAGATTGGTTTGTATCTCTTACTTTAAAAAATGAATCAAAAAACGGAGCTGATTTTGCTTCGGAATAAACATGGTATGCCGATCTTCCGTTAACATCTTCAATTCCTTTAATTTCCAATGTACCTTTACCTACTTTAACAAATTTCCAATAAACATCAAAAACCAAATTTTCTTTTTCCGGTAACTCTCCGCTTTGTTGTCTCCATTGAAAATCGGGACTATACTCAAAAAATTCTTTTGTTGCAGATACGTTTGTGTTCTTTTGAGCATAAATAGGTAATGTTATAAGTACTGCCATTATTACAAATTTAATTTTTCTCATAATCATTTTTTATAACCTCCACCGTTTGACTTAAACTTCTTACAACTGCTAAAGGTTTTTGCTTTTCATCTTTCACTTTTGCAAACTGCTTTTTGCCGTGCCCCGTAAGAACCAAAATTCCTTTTCCGCCGAAATTGTAACCGAAGATATAATCTCTTACACTGTCACCTATCATATAAGACTTTTTAAGATCTATGTTCAGCTCTTTTGCCGCTTTCAGCGCCATCCCAATTTTCGGCTTTCTGCATTCACAGTTGTCATTCGGACCGTGCGGACAATAATACATTCCATCTACTTTCACTTTCAATTTCTTTAGCATCTCTATTAATTTAGAGTTGATTTGTTTCAATTTTGTTACAGTAAAATATTTTCTTGCAATACCGGACTGGTTTGTTACTATAACAAGTTTGAATCCCATCTCTCTAAATTTGAGTAGAGGTTTTTCTATATGTTTATATAACTTAATTTGTTTTTCGTCACTTAAATAGTTTTTATCGTAATTTATTGTTCCGTCTCTATCCAAAAATATTGCCGGTGATAACTTTTTTTTACTTTTCATTATTTATACCCAATAAAGATTTTATTTCTTTTTCAAATTTTTCTTTTCCGCTATCAAAAGATATCGAAACGTTTACTATATATATTTTTTCTTTCATATCCATATCTGTTACTTCATTTATTTTTACGGCATCTTTTGCGGTTGTTATAATATTTTCGTTAGTATCTAAAACGGTTAAAATATCGGTTATATCTTTTGCTTTATACTTATGATGGTCCGAAAAAAACACTTTATCTTTTATTTTCAAACCTAAACTTGTGACCGTATTTACAAAATTGTCCGGTGAACCTATTGCCGAAACAACAACAAAAGAATTCTTTTCTTTAAATGAATCAAAATCTTCAACCTTATCATTATCGCACATATTCACAACATCATAATTTTTGCAAGATGTTTCTAAAGGAAATTCGTTTTTTATATTAAATATTTCCTCTTTTATACAATTAAGAGTATCTTTGGATACCAAATTACAATTTGTTAAAGCTATTAATTTGGCTCTTTTAAGTGCCGATTTTTTTTCTCTTAAAATACCGGACGGAATAGTCATTCCGTTACCGAACGGATTTAAAGAATTTATACATACTATATCCAAATCTCTTTTTAGTTTCCAATGTTGAAATCCGTCATCTAAAATAAAAACATCAGGATTATATTGTTCCGCAAGTTCCGCACTTTCAATTCTATCGGCACCTACAATTATCGGGCAATTAACACGACATGCCATCATATAAGGTTCATCTCCGGAAACGGAAACGTTCGATAAAATATTGTATTTATCTCTTACTATAACATTTTTTACATTGATGTCTTTTCTGGCATATCCCCTGGATAATATTACGGGAGTTTTACCTAAACTTAAAATGTATTCGGCAACTTCAATAGTCATAGGAGTTTTACCGCTACCACCCCATGTAATATTGCCGATACTTATAACAGGTTTATACAATTTTTTAGATCTCGTTAAAATTCTGTTAAGTTCGGATAAGAAATGATAAATTATTGTTAGCGGATATAATAAATATTTAAGCATTTAATATACTCTCGTATATTTTGGTAAGGTTTTCAACAAATTTCTGTTTTGTAAAAGTTTCTTTAACGAAATTGTGTCCGTCAATACCCATATTTTTTGCAAATACTTTATCGTCCATTATCTTTTTAATTGCTTCTATCAATTTATCAACATTTCGCGGCGGTATAAGTATTCCAGTTTTACCGTCTATTACAGTTTCCGGATTTCCGCCTATCGTTGTTGTAATTACGGGTATTTGTTTAAATTGTGCTTCCAAATTTACATTTCCGAACCCTTCGGTATCACAGGATAACAAACAAAATATGTTCATTGTTTTTAAATATTTCGGAATATCTGATTGATAACCGACAAAATAAAAAATGTCATCTACTTTAAATTTTTTTGCATATTCTTCTTGCAATTTTTTACCTGCACCGTCACCTACAATAATGCATCTGATATCGGGATACTGATCTTTTAATTTTGCGACCGCTTCTATAAGATATTGTTGACCTTTACCTTCTAAAGATACTATATTTGATACTGTTCCTATAACAAACTTATTTTCCAGGTTATATTCTTTTATTATGTCACTGCAATCAACTTCTTTTTCAAATTTATCTGTATCAAATGCATTGTACAAAACACTTATTTTTTGTTCTGGTGCATTTTCGTATTTTATTAAATTGTTTTTAACGACTTTTGAAACGGTTAAAACTTTATCGGCAATTTTGTAGTGCCATTTTGCATACCATTTATGTCTTGTATCTTGTCTTCTGTGAAGAACGACTTTTATATTTTTAAAAAACAGTTTCATTAGCAAAGCTGTCCAATAAAGTTTACCTTGATGAACATGAAGTATTTTTACATTTTCTTTTTTTATGATTTTTATTAACTTTATTACTCCGGTTGGAGTAAACGTTCCTCTACATGTAAAATCAGCGACCATAACATTTTTCTTTTTAGATTCTTCATACAGAAAACTGTTTTTAGGAGCGGCAATAACAGGTTCAAACTTTTGACTTAACTGTTTAAGATTTACTGCCGTAAGCAAAGTTTGTTTTTCGGCACCGCCTATTGTTGTAGATGAAAACAAATGTAAAACTTTTATTTTTTCCATACTATAAAATTTTCTTTACCAATGAAACATATTCACTGCTTGTAGCTTTAAAAAAGGCTTCACAATGTTGTGTATTTTTACCTTTTACTACAGACCAATACTTTGATATTGATTCTGCCATAGTGACATAATCTCTTGTTGCCGTTTGTGTTTTATAACAATCTATGGCCTGTTTTTTTTGTTCCCATTGTTCGCTGATATCAACAATAACGTTTGGTATTAATGTTGTCCATACCGAATAAGCATATATCATCGCTTCAATTGTTTTATTTTTATAAGCTTTTGCAAATGCTCTCGATATTGCAATATGATCTTGATGATTATCTATCATAAACGGTAAAAAAATTATATCCGGTTTTACTCTGTTAAACAGTTCTGTAAATCTGTCTGCAAGTAAACTTGTATTCTTATATAAAGATCTTATATCAAATTGTAAGAAATGACTTATTCTTGCACCCAATATTTTAGCTGCATCTTTGGCTTCATACATTCTTTTTTCACCACCGGAAGTACAAAAAGCTATTTCAAGTCTTCCTCCGGCTTTTGTATGCTTAATAAGAGTTCCGCCGCACCCGATACTTTCATCATCTTGATGAGGAGCAATCACAAATACTTTTTTACCGGGCAACTCTTCTTCCAACGGTAAAGAATATTTCAAAAAAGGTTGTATGTATTCATACATCCTAAAAACACTTCTGTAACTTGCATATTTCATAAAATCCTCTTAACCGGAATATTAATAAACTTTAATATCGGCATTTGCTTTCAATTCCGATATAAGTTTATCGTATTCTATTTGTATGTTTTGTTTATATATTATGTCGGATATTGAATCTTTTATATCATCAAACTCTATAGGCATTTTTGCTTTCTTTTCTTCTACTCTGAAAAAATGGTATCCGTTAGTTGTTTGTACAGGCTTTTTATTATAATCTCCTACCGGTAAAGCAAAAATAACTTTTGCAACTTCAGGTGTAACATCTTCTTTTAAAACAAAACCCAAATCACCTTTCTTTTGTCTAAGTACTTGATCGTCGGAATACTTTTCGGAAAGTCTTGCAAAGTTCATATCCTGTAAAGCCAACTCTTTTTTCAACTCTTTAATTTTTTCGTCAACGGTTTTCTTTTGCTCTTTTGAAAAACTGTCGGAATATTTTATAAAAATTTGTCTTATTTTAACTTGTTCGGAATAATTCCTTTTTAAATTGTTTGCAACGGAAGAAACAAGTTTATCTTCTTGTATTGAAAGATCTAAATCCTGCCCTTTTATTTTTGATATAACATTATTATAGAAATTTTTTAATTCTTCATCTGTAGGGTTATGTGCTCTGTTTTTAATTTCGGTTGATACATACTTTATTTTCATTAAAGATTCTTTTATTTCCTGTTCAAGTTCTTTTTTTGTTAAACCTTGATTTTTTAAATCTTTCTCGAAATCTTTTTCGGTTTTAAAATTAGATTTTATTTTATTTATTGCCGAATCAAGATCTTCTTTTAAAATTTCGGTACCTGCTTTTTTTGCTGCATCTATTAAAAGTATTTCTTCTATTTTTTGATTAACTATTTTATTTGCAAGGATTGTTACATTTTCTTCCGTTTTCTTTTCTTCGGGCAATACAGCAAAATCCTGTTGCAATATTTTGTTTACAAAAGTTTTTGTTATATCTTTACCGTTAACGGTTGCTATAACATCAGACTTTTCCTCAGCATTAACAAAAGTTGCTAAAAATACAAATAACGACATTACTAAAAAAAGTTTTTTCATTTTATGTTCTCCAATATATCATTTGCTATGATATTTTTTGCACTGTTCTTTTTTATAATTATATGATTTTGTAACGGTCTCGGTCCTATTTGTGAAGGATCGGTATTACCATATAATGCAATACATTTTATGCCCAAACTTGCAGCTAAATGCATTGTGCCGGAATCTATTCCTATAAACATTTTTGCTTTACTTATAAGAGCACTAAGTTCAATAAGTCCGTTTTCCGGACAAAACATTTTTACATCTTTTGATACATATTTCATTATTTTCATTGCGGACTCTTGTTCCCATTGCGCACAAACAACAACCACGTTCTTTTTCATCTGTGCAAGTTTATTTAAAGTTTCTATCCAAACTTCTCTTCTTAAACATTTTTCCTGTCTTCTTTTACTTGCGCCGAAAGATACAACGTAAAAATCTTTATTTAACATTTTGTTGTCTTCCAACCAGAAAGATACTTTGACATCGGATTCTCTGTTCACTTTTAAAATATTTAAATAATCTTTTTGAACATTGTCTATACCCACAGACTTTGCAAGTACAATATTGTTATTAAGCGAAGGAACTCCTATTTTTTCCACTTTTTCGGTTAACAAAAAACTTAAACTTGCCGTTTTAAAACCTACTCTGTTTTTTATTTTTGAAAAATATGCTAAAAGCAATGTTTCGGGCGATTCCGAAAACATTACGGCAGTATCGATTTTTTCTTTTCTTATCGCGGCAAGCAAATCTATTTCCGCACCGAGTGAACCGACTTTCAGAAAGATTTTATCTACAAGTTTTGTAGATTCCAACAAACCGGCAAGATTTTTTCTTGCTACGCAATAAATCTTTATGTTGGGATATTTTTCTCTTGTAGCTTTTAATACCGGCAAACTAAACAAAAGGTCTCCCAACTGATTCATATGAAAAAATATTATTTTATCCATTCTTTTACACTCTCAAAAACAATATTCGGCGTTATTTGTTCCAAACATTTTTCTTTATCAAATTTACATTTGCCTCTGCAAGGACTACAATTTAAATTTGCAGATATCACTTTTGAATTATTTCCGTAAGGTGCTGTTTCTTTTATATCCGAACCGCCGAAAATAAAAATATTTTTAGTACCTATTGCATTTGCCAGATGCATTGCACCCGTATCGGCACCTACAGCAATTTCACATACCGATAAAATATCAGACAACTCTTTTATATTTGTTTTTCCGCACAAATCAATTACGTTATTTGTATTTATTTTACCATAATCGGCTTGTGAACCTAAAACAGTAATCTTTATACCTTTATTTAAAGATTTTATCATATCTGACAAAATAATATAATTGCTACTGTTCCAAGTTTTTGTTTTTCCTCTTGAAAAAGGAACAAAAGCAACGATTTTGTCACCTTCTTTTATTCCGTATTCACTTAACATATTATAAGGGGTACCATTTATACCTATATTGAAAGAGGGTTCATATTTTTCTTTTGTTATATAACTTAAAGAATTTAAATTTCTTTTAACCGCATTTTCGTTTTTATTTCTTTTGTAAGGTTCTTTTATAAAAAGCCAACTTAATTCTTTCATTCCGCTAACACCGATTTTTTGTTTAGCATTTAACAACTTACAAAATACGGCTGTTCTTAAAAGGCCCTGCAAATCTATAACCAAATCGTAATTTTCTTTATTACATTCTTTAAGTGTTTTAAAAAAAGCTTTCAAACCGCCTTTCCTATCCCAACATTTTATACTATTAATATTAGGAAATAATTCAACAACCTGTTTCCATTGTGTGAAAACAAGCCAATCTATTAAACTATCTTTCCATTTACTTTTGATAGCTTGCAATATAGGGTTTGCCTGAATGATATCACCAAACGAACTCGGCTTAACAATTAATATTTTCATAACAAAATTACCAATAATAAATAATACCAATATTTTACAAAAATATAAAACATATTGAAATATTAATCTTTTTGTGTTATACTTTTAAGACTTTATGGCAAAATTTATTATAAAGATTAAAGACCTTCTTGGGGAACTAAGAAGGAAGGTCACTGTTGTTTTCATTCCTCATGGGAAAATTAAACCGCTTAAATTTAATTTTTCCATGTTGTTTCTTGTTGTTGCGTTTTTCGGTTGGACAGGTATAACTTTGTGGGCAGGGTTTGTATCCGGCAAACATATAGACTACTTAACCATAAAAGCGGACAATAAAATAATGAAAGCCCGAATGCTTTTCTTTGCAGACCAAATAAAAAAGTCTAAAGAAATGTTGGCTCAGGTAAAACAAAACGATGACCATATTCGTTCACTTTTGGCAATGGATTCCAAAAGAATAATAATTGAAAACGATTTGGGTGCCGGAGGTCCTACACCTATAGAATCGAGTGCATTGTCCATGTTGTTATCCGGTAAGATAGATACTATAGATTACCAGGAAATATCAAAACAATCTTTTGAGTTGCTCGAAGAATATAAAGCTTCGATGAAAAGTTATTCCGAAGTTATAAACCATATAGCAAAACAGAGAGAAATGTTCAGATATACTCCTTCAATATGGCCTTGTAAAGGGATAATATCTTCTCCTTACGGAATAAGATTTCATCCTATTTTCAATACAAAGTTTTTCCACCCTGCAATAGATATTGCAAACAAAAGAGGTACTCCCATACTAGCTACAGCCGACGGGGTTGTTGCTTTTGCAGGTTGGATGAGAGGTTACGGTAACGTTATAGCTATAGAGCATGGTCATAAATACAGAACAGTTTATGCTCATTTGGCAAAAATGTTAGTAAAAAAAGGTGAATTAGTAACTAAAGGACAAGAGATTGCAAAAATGGGAAACACGGGAAGATCAACCGGTCCGCATGTTCATTATGAATTACATCTTAACAAAAGGCCTATAAATCCGATGAAATATTTAAGTAGTTATTTAAACTAAAGGTAAAAAAACATGAATAAGAAAAAACAAAAATTATTTGATACAATAGAAACATTAGTAGGAAACGGCTCAACTTTTAGAGGAGAGATTAGCGCAACAAACAGTATAAGAATCGACGGTACTTTAATCGGTAGCGTTAAAGAAGCCGCAAATGTAATAGTAGGAGAAAATGCGAAAGTAAAAGGTAACATTTGTGCAAATTATGTTGTAGTTGATGGCATTGTTGAAGGAAACATTACAGCAACGGAATCTATAGAATTGTTAGCTAAATCTAAGGTTACGGGCGATATCACAACTACTCTTTTATCAATAAACGAAGGTGCAATTTTTAAAGGCAAAAGCGTGATGCTTGAAAAAGAAGAAAATATTGAGGAAATTGAAGGAACTGAAGAAATTATATAGGAGAGGGCAACACAACCATGATGAACTTTTTTAGAAAACATAAAGTAGCTATTATTTTAATAATACTTGTAGGATTTTTCGGAGGAACATTTATAGCCGGTTTCGGAGTATCAACTTTCGGAAACAGCGCATCTTCTTTTGATACGGCAGCAGTTATTAACGGTAAAAAAATTCCTTATAAATATTATTACAGTTTATATAATAATACTTTTAACTTACTAAGAAGTTCCGGACAAAATGTTAGCGATGAATTAATGAGACTTACAAAAAGTCAAATATTAAGAAACCTAATCCAAGACGAACTTATTTGGCAGCAAACAAAAAAATACGGAATAACGGTAAGCGATAACGAACTTGCCAACGATATTCAAAGTTATCCGTATTTCTTAAATGAAGATGAAAAATTTGATAGCAGAAGATATTATCAATTCTTAAATAATTTGAGAATGTCTCCTAAAGATTATGAAACATTAAGAAGAAAACAAATCGCATCTAATAAATTACAAATGCTTATTGCATCGGCAGCAAGAGTATCTTCATCGGAAGTAGAAATGAAGAAAGCTTCAAATATAGCGGAATTGACACAAATAAAGGCTAACGAAGTATTAAATGATTGGTTTGATAATGTAACAAAGAATTCAAAGATACAAATTTTGTTGGATGAAAACGGAGATTAAACTCTACTTCAAACAAACTCCGAATTTTTTTAATTCTTTTTTTAATCTTATATACGGCAATCCTACTACAGTATAGTAGTCGCCGTATATTTTTTTTACGAAACAATCGTCCTTATCTTGAACGGCATAAGAACCGGCTTTATCCATATGTTTACCGAACAATTTTTGTAATTGTTCATAAGGTAACTTTTGCATTCTGACAACAGCAACATCATAGAAAATTACTTTTTTATTATCGCTGATTATAGAAACACCTGTATACACTTTGTGCAAACTTCCGTTCAGTTCTTTTATTATTTCAACGGAATGTTTTTTGTTTCTCGGTTTACCTAAAATTTTACCGTTTAGAACAACTATTGTATCCGAACCTATAACAATACTTCCCGGATGTTGTTGCTTAACATTTTCCGCTTTTTTATAAGATAAATATTTTACTATCGATGAAGGCCTTTTTAAATTATGTTTTTCATCGATACTGCTGGGTATTATATCGAATTTAAGTCCCCACTTTTTTAATAATTCTATTCTTCTGGGAGATAGTGAAGCCAATATTATTTTTTTATTTTGCATATTCTTTTATCCAATTTAAATAATCTTTATTTGCATTTATATCTATACAAACAATTTCCGGAACTTCATAAGGATGTATTTTTTCTACTTCTTTAACTATTTTATTAAAGTTACTTTTTATCGTTTTTGCAACCAACAAATGTTCGTTACTTTTACAAACTTTATTTTCCCACCAATAAACAGATTTTATTTTAGGAATTATGTTTACACACGCTACTAATTTTTTATCTAACAAAAAATCAGTTATATTGTTTGCTACTCTCATATTAGGAACCGTAATAAAAATCGATATATATTTTTTATTCATTTTTTTCCACAAATAAAAAACTCCGACAGTAGGACTCGAACCTACAACCCTCCCGTTAACAGCGGGATGCTCTACCATTGAGCCATGTCGGAATCAATTACTCATCTGCTATTCAAATATTATAGGTAAGTATTTTACACTTTTTTTTTACAAAATGCAAGTATTTACAAAAAATAAAAAAGCTCCGATAAAAAATATCGGAGCTTTTTATTTATTTCAACTTATTTCTTTTTTGATTTTTTGCAAGCTTTCTTTGCGCAAGCTTTCTTTGCAACTTTTTTAACTGCTTTCTTTGCAGTTTTTTTTGCAACTTTTTTAACTGCTTTTTTAACTGCTTTTTTTGCAACTTTTTTTGCTTTTTTAGCTTTTTTTCTTTTCTGTCCGCCTCTTGACATTTTTGCTCTTGAGATATCACCGTTCTTATCCAAGAAATAGAGGAAACCAGATTCTTTCTTTACACCTGCTTTAGCAACTTTGCTGGTTTTTCCGCCTTTCTTTCCGCCTCTTGCCATTACAGATCTTGAAACATCACCATCTTTGTCGATGAAGTAAAGATAACCATCTTCTCTTTTTACGCCAAGTTTAGCAACTTTTTCTGCCATTTTTCCATCCTCCTAATTAAATTTGACTACTTAACTTATTACTATTAAAACCAAGAAGTTTAAACTATTTTGTTACTGACGGTTCTTTCTTAGTTATAATTTTATCCTTCAACCAACTATCAACAACTTCTTTTGAAAATCTGTACTGTTTGCCAATCTTTGATGCAGGAATTTTTTTCTTTTTTATTAAGTTATATATTGTAGATCTTCCGATACCGAGATATTCTGCTAACTCTTTGATATCCATAACTTGTTTATCGTTTTTATTTTCCATTTGTTTATCACTCACTACTTTTATTTTTTAATTACAAGCATTATTTTATTTTTTTTATTTTATTTTGTCAATAGTTATTTTTTATTATTCTTTTTTTTATTTTCTTATTAAATTAATTTTGTTATTACTAAAATTTTTTGTTTATTACTATAACTTATGTTTTATACTGCTTTATTGTTTTATTTTACTATTTGTTATTAAACATTATTATTTCTTATATGTCAAGTATTTTACTTTTTTTTTATTTAGTAGTATAATCTTATCTATTATGGATATAATAGATTTCCATACTCATATGTGGCCCGAGAAAGTCGCAGAAAAGGCCAAAGAATATTTGGCACAATCTTTTAAAATGCCTATGACGGCACTCCCAATCGAAAAAAATGTTTTAGAAGAGATGGATAAAAACGGTGTTACAAAAAGTGTAATAGCGTCTGTTGCTTCACGCCCTAGCCAAGTTGAACATATAAATAATTGGTTATTCGGTTTGAACTCCGATAGATTCATAAAATTTGCATCTTTACATCCGTTTTATGAAAAATGGTCTTACGAACTTGACAGAATAAAAGATAATGCTCAGGGAATAAAAATCCAACCTGAATTTCAAATGTTTTATATTGATGATGAAAGAGTGTTTCCGATGTATGAAAAAATTCAAAAATTACAAATTCCGCTTCTGTTTCATTGCGGATACGAATTATCGACCGGATTAACTCAAGCAGGACCAAAACAAATGTTAAATGTAAAAAAGCATTTTCCCGAGATAACATTTGTCGCCGCACACATGGGCGGATTTAAATTATGGGACGAAGTTGAAAATTCAATCATAGGTGACGATTATTTTTATATCGATACTTCCTCAGCTTTATCTTTTATGAAAGAAGATCAGATCTACAGATTTTTAAATAAACATAACAAAAATAAAATTTTGTTCGGAACAGATTTTCCCGTAGGTAATCATAAAAAAGAAATAGAATTAATTAAAAATTTAAATATAGATGAAGAATTCAAAGAAAAAATTTTTCATTTAAATGCAGAAAAACTTTTAAACTTAAAATAAATGTTTAAAAATGTTTATTTATTTTTATTTTTTATATATATGTTAACATCTTGCTCTAGTAATGATCTAATCAAAAATAATTCCATTGTTTGTTTCGGTGACAGTTTAACCTACGGATATGGTGCAACCAACGGACAAACATATCCTTATTTTTTACAACAATATACAGAGTTTCCCGTAATAAATAAAGGTATCAACGGAAACACATCAAAAAACGGATTAGACAGAATAGATGACATATTACAATTTAAAAATTCTATTGTAATAGTAGAATTCGGTGCTAACGATTTTTTTCAACAAATTCCGATTTCCGAAACTAAAAAAAATATGACAATGATTGTCAACAAATTAAAACAAAACAACGACATTGTTGTTCTTGTTTCTATCGAAGATAAACAATTGAGTCAATTATATAACATGTTAAAATCTTTAGCCAAAGAACAAAATGTTTTGTTTGTAGAGGGTATATTAAACAAAATTTGGGATAACAGCAATTTACTTTCCGATGATGTCCACCCTAATTCAAACGGTTACAAATTGGTTGCGGATAAAATCTATAAAGGCATCAAACATTTGCTTTAAAAATCGCAAAGCGATTTCTTGTTTATAGCTTTTCGTTTGTGGTTTGCAGTTTGTTGTAAAAATTCACAAAGTGAATTTTTTAATAATTATCAGAAATTTTGCCCCGCAAAATTTAACATTAAACTATAAACTGTACTTTCTATACATCCATGCATCCATTCCTCAAATTTTACTCCGTAAAATTTCTAATTGAATATTTTTTATAAAATATATATAATTTTTGAAATTTATAATGGTGAGAAAGATATGTTTAAGATTATAAAAAAAGAAGTTTTATCGTCAGTAATTAAAAGTTTTGAAATCGAAGCTCCGGATATTGCAAAAAATATTAAATCCGGTCAATTTATAGTTTTGAGATTGCACGAAAAAGGTGAAAGATTTCCGTTAACCGTTGCGGGCAAAAACTTGGAAAAAGGAACTATAAAAATAATATTTCAAGAAGCAGGTAAATCAACAACCGAACTCGGCAACTTGAAAGAAGGCGACTATATAAGAGATATCGTCGGACCCTTGGGGAAACCTACCGAAATAGAAAATTTCGGAACAGTTGTTGCGATGGCTGGTGGAGTCGGAACTGCGGAACTTTTACCTGTTATAAGTGATTTATTAAAAGCAGGTAACAAAGTTATTACCATTGTTGGTGCAAGAAACAAAGATTTGTTGTTGCTACAAGATGAACTTAAAGCAAACTCAACCGAACTTTTAACTGCTACCGACGACGGCTCTTACGGGATAAAAGGTTTTGTTACTAACGTTTTAGCAGATGTAATAAAAAGAGAAAAAGTTAATATAGTTTATGCAATCGGACCGGTTCCGATGATGAAAGCAGTATCTAACATAACAAAAGAACACAACTTAAAAACTCTTGTATCGTTAAATCCTATAATGGTAGACGGAACGGGAATGTGCGGTGCATGCAGAGTAAGTGTAGATAAAAAAATAAGATTTGCTTGTGTGGACGGACCTGAATTCGACGGACATTTAGTGGATTGGGACGAACTTACAAGCCGTTTAAAAGCATTCAAAGAAAATGAAAAAATAGCTTTAGAAAAATATAAAAATATTCTTAACATGGAGTGCAAATGCCACAAAGAATAAAGATGGTCGAAAGAGACCCTAACGTAAGAAATAAAGATTTTGAAGAAGTAAATTTAGGATATAGCGACGAGCAAGCATTAACGGAAGCAAAAAGATGTTTGCATTGTAAAAATCCTATGTGTGTAACCGGATGCCCCGTAGAGGTTGATATTCCTGCATTCATACACGAATTGGCAAACAACAACCCTGCCGGTGCAATAAAAGTTATTAAGACAAAAAGTAACTTACCTGCAGTTTGCGGTAGAGTTTGTCCTCAAGAAAAGCAGTGTGAAAGCAAATGTATATTAGGTATCAAACAAGAACCTATAGCTATAGGTAATCTTGAAAGATATTCTGCAGATTGGGCTGCAAAAAACATTAAAGAAGAAAAGTTTGATATAAAACCTAACGGAATAAAGGTTGCTGTTATCGGTTCCGGTCCTGCAGGTCTTACTTGTGCCGGAGATTTGGCAAAATTAGGTTACGATGTTACGATATTTGAATCGTTACATGATAGCGGCGGAGTTTTAAGATACGGTATTCCGGAATTCAGATTACCGGTAGCAGTTTTAGATAAAGAAGTAGATTCGTTGAAAAAGCTCGGAATAAAATTTATATTTAACTATTTAATAGGCAGAACAAAAACCGTAGAAGATTTGTTTAACGAAGGATTCAAAGCAATATTTGTAGGAACAGGTGCAGGACTACCAACGTTCCCCGGAGTTGAAGGTGAAAATCTTAACAACATTTATTCGGCAAACGAATTTTTAGTTAGAATAAATTTAATGAATGCTTTCCAGTTCCCGGAATATGACACTCCGGTACATAAAGGTAAAAATGTTGTTGTTATCGGTGGCGGAAACACGGCAATGGATTCCGTAAGAACGGCAAAAAGAATCGGAGCAGAATCCGTAAAATTGTTGTATAGAAGAACACAAAACGAAATGCCTGCAAGACTTGAAGAAAGAAAGCATGCTTTGGAAGAAGGTATTGAGTTCATAGAATTAACGGCACCTAAAAAATTCATTTCCGATGATAAAGGATTTGTAAAAGCGGTAGAATGTGTAAAAATGCAATTGACTGAACCTGATGCTTCAGGAAGAAGAAAACCGGTGGAAATCGAAGGTTCAAACTTTGTAATAGAAACAGATTTGGTTATACTTGCATTAGGATTAAATCCTAACCCGATATTACCTTCATTAACAAAAGGTTTACAAACAGATAAAAAAGGTCATCTTATAGTTGACGACAAATTTATGACAACAAGAGAAGGAATATTTGCAGGTGGCGATATAGCCGGTGGTAGCACTGTTATTCAAGCTATGGGTATGGGTAAACAAGCCGCGAAAAATATTCATACATACTTAACAAAATAATTAACTTAATCAATAACAAAAAAACAGGGATAATAAAAATCCCTGTTTTTTTTTGTTGTATAGATAATATTAATTTAAATCCCAGTCTTGAACATCACACTGATCGTAATAATTGTTACCTGCAAAAACTGTTGTTCCGTTACCTTTTAATCCTATTGTATAATTTAGTCCCGCAGATATTTCTGTTATATTTTGCCAATCTTCAACATCACATTGTCCATAGGAGTTATCTCCTGTAGAAATAACAGTCCCATCTTTTCTGAGACCTACAGTATGTTCTTCTGCAGCAGATATTGCAACTATATTTTCTCTACCTGCTATATTACATTGCCAATTGGAATTATTACCTACTGCAACAACAGTTTTATTTTTTAATAAACCTACGGTATGATATTGCCCTGCAGAAATTTCAATAATACCACCCCAATCTCTAACATCACATTGTCTGTTTTTATTATTACCAACAGCAACAACCGTTCCGTCTTCTTTTAATCCAACGGTATGATATCCCCCGGCCGATATTGCCACTATCTCTTTCCACTTTGTCACACCGCACTGTCCAAACAGATTATCACCTACCGCAATAACAGTTCCGTCTTCTTTTAATCCGACAGTAAAATCTTTTCCTGCGGATATTGCAACTATGTGTTCCCATTTCGAAACATTACACTGTCCGTAATAATTGTTACCGCAAGCAACTACAGTTCCGTCTTTTTTAAGACCGACAGTATGACAATTACCGGCAGATATCGAAACTATATCGTGCCAATGCGAAACATCACATTGCCCGTTATCGTTATTCCCGCAAGCAATCACCGTTCCGTTTTTCTTTAATCCGACGGTATGATATCCTCCTGAAGCCAACGATTTATATTTTGTACTTTTTATTTTGTATATTGCTTTATATTTGCAGAGTTTACTTATTCCTTTAAACATTATTGAATTTTGGACATCTATTATTTTTTCTGTTTTCATTCCCAAATGTTTAACATTAAAAGCGGTTAATTCTTTTTCAAAATTGTCATTTACGGAAAACATTGGTTCTATTACAAATTGATACTGTGTTTGTAACATTAGTTCAACGTTTTCTTTTCCGATACCTAAAAAATCGTATTCCAATGAGTATTTATTCTTATTGTATTTTATATTCATAATAAAATCGCTAACATTCATTTCGTCTATGGATATTAATTTTGCTTTTTGTTCTTCTTCGGAATAAAATTTTTCGGATTGAAAATATTTTAATTTTTCCGTAAATGGTGCCGTAACATATATCATCGAATATAATATCTCGTTTTCGTTTTCGGATAAATCTCTTTTTTTGTTCTCTTCCAAACTTTCCTTTTTTCTTTCTATTCTTTCTTTATACTCATCCGCGGTTTCCCACTGACTCCTTTTTATACTGTTATACGACAACTTTATCTGCTCATCGTAAAAAGATATTATTCTCTTTTTATTCTTTTCCAGTATCTTTTCGAATTCATCTGTTAATTCTGTTATTTCCTGCTTTACTTTTACAGCTTCTTGTATTACCTGTTGTATAGTAATATCTTCATTACCATCCCATTCATCTATCATTAGTTGGGCTTTTTCTTCCAATCTCTTTGTTTCAATTTGAGTTTCAAGATCTATCTTTTTTATAACATCTTTTTCTTGTTCTATTTGTATATTTAGTTCCATCAACTCTTGCTTTATTTGTCTTTGTTTTTGAGTTTGTTGTGCAAAACATATGCCGCTAAACAAAATTGTCATTATTGCAAATAAAATAAACTTTTTCATATTACTTTCCGATTCGTTTTATCTATCCTAATTATTAAATTACAAGTTAAATATAATACTATCTTATTTAATAAATTGCAACTTAATTCTTTATTTTCATCATATATATTGTACAACGTTTTAATCGTATAAAGTATATTATATTATACACTAAATCATATAATATATAATTTATAATGCATTATATTTTTAAAGCACATACTTTCAGAGTAAGTAAACAAATCAACCATTTCAGGCATTTAGATACTTTACGGGGATTTTGACTATACATTTTTTTACTGTCTTTTGACAGCATAAAGGGGCATGAGTATCTTCCGGGAAAAATATTGCAAATTCCCCTTTCTTTAAATTTATGTATGTGTCAGGAATGTTTGAATAAAAAGATATATCTTTTTTAGAATTATACTTTTTTAATACTTTAAACTTCCTATCAAAAAATTTCCAACCTATTTTTTCTTTACCCGAAATAACATACTGTAAATCTATATACTTTTTATGCTTTTCCAATACTTGCTCTTTTTTAGGTTTTGGCTCACAAGTTTGAACTATAGCATAAATACTTTTTGTTATATTATATTTACCATCTAAAGTTTTAGAATTAATATTTTTGTTTATATAATCAAAAACTATATCTAACTGTGGAAAAAAATTTAATATATTCTTACAATTCTTTACTGATGATACTAACACCCTACTCCCCCTCTTTGCTGTTTCGCCGTTAATTATACATTGTAAATTATAAATTGTCGTTAAAACGCTTCCATCAACGTAAAATATGTTGCTTGCGATTCATTCGAAAACGCAAAATCTATTCTAAAATTCATTCTAGGATTATCTTTTATCTTTATTCTCAGTCCAAAACCGCTGGCGGTTTTTATTTCGTTTAAATCCACATCTTCCAAACTATCGTAAACATTTCCTACACCGGTAAATAACGCTAACCATATACTATTGGTTATTTTTATTTTAAGTTCCGGCTGAAAAGTTAATAATATATTGTCTACAAATCTATTGGCATAAAAACCTCTTAATATATTAGATCCTCCTAAAGCAGGCAATGTTTGTACCGGAGCAATTCCATTTATAAACTCACTATAAAGTTGATAAGAAAACAATATTTTCTTTTCATAAATATAAAAATAATTTCTAAAATCAAACTTTGTTATCGAATAATTATATTTACTTCCGAATCTATTATTATAAAGGAGATAATCAGCTCTCATTAATATTCCCTTTGTAGGATATATATTGCTGTTTCTTGTATCGAATTTGGCTTTAAATCCAAAACCGGAAATAACTCCGTCCGTTTTACAATATTGAAGTTGTCCGTCGTCATCCGTATCTTGTACGGTCATATCCGATAAATCGTATTGTATACCGAACATCAAATTTTCTAATATTTTTCTTGAAAAGCCTACTCCAAAACTGCAAGCTCTGTTAACAAATTCTTCTTCATTATCCTTTATGGTATTATTACCTACACCATAAAACTTTCTTAAAAAATTTGTATAAATAACTTTACCTTCCAACAAATAATTTTGATTATCAAAATAAAGTGAAGGTGCAGCTCCTATAGAAAACTGATTTTTTAATGTATATAAGGCAAACAGGTTCAGTGATGAAAAATATTTATGTTCATCTTTCTTGAAATTTAATATATCGGTAAAAACCAAACCTAAACTTGTTTCCGGAGCATAAAAAGGGAACAAGAAAAAAATATTTTTCGATTGACTATAAACATTCGATGAAAGTAATATTAATATTAGTGATATTGTTATAAGAATTTTTTTCATTTATTTTGTTTACTCTCTATTTCATTAAATGGTTCCAAATGTATAAGTACATCCAAAATATCTTCGTTCGATTTCATAAGATTTAATTTTACTTCTTCGGAAATATCGTGCCCTTCTTGAACCGAAATATGACCATCAACCAATATGTGCATATCAACAAAAAAAGTTTCACCTGCTTTTCTTGTTCTTATATCGTGAACTTCTCTAACATCTTTTGTTTGTAATGCAATCTGTTCTATTTTAGATAAAGTTTCACTATCTACACTTTCATCTAAAATATTCAATATAGACTTTTTAAATATTTTATATGCAGGATAAATAATAAATACAGATACCACAATAGCACCTATAGCATCAAGCCATATTAGTTTAGGGAATATTGCTGCTATTATAATTACTATTGCTACAGGTAAAGAACTTATTGCATCTGACCTATGATGCCAAGCATTAGCTTTTACCGCCGGAGATTTTAATATATTTGCTTTTTTTACCGTATATCTATAAAGCCACTCTTTTGATATTATAGATAACATTGCACCGACAAATGCCACTAAACTCGGAGACTGTATATCGTTTTGTTTCAATGCCAGTATAGCTTTAGTAAAAATAGATATACCTACTAAAGCAAGTGCTATAGCAATAAAAATTGTAACCAACAATTCTATTTTTCTGTGCCCGTATTGATGTTCTTCATCCGCGGGAGCTAACCAATATTTTACACCGAAGATTATAGATAAATCTGTCGCCAAATCGGAAAAACTGTGAACACCATCGGCTATTAATGCCTGACTATTACCCACATATCCTATAACAAGTTTTGTTATTGATAAAAACAAGTTTACTACTATTCCAACAACGGTAACATTTTTTATTTCTTTTTCTTTATTTTCCATTTAATTGTTTTGAAACCTCATATATAGCAACGGAACAAGCTACTGCTGCATTTAAAGATTGAGATTTTCCCCACATATCTATTTTTATTTTATTATCAACAATATCCAAAACTTCTTTATTTATACCGCTACCTTCATTACCTATTATTATTGCGGTATTATCTTTAAATTTAAATTTCGATAAAGAGTTGTCAGTATCCAACGAAAAAGCACAAGTATTTATTTGCTTTTGTTTCATTTTATATATTAAAGAAACTATATCACATTCCTGAATTATAGGTATATTAAAAATTGATCCCATTGTAGACCTTATAACTTTATCACCGTAAACATCAACAGAATTTTTCGATATAAAAATTCCTTTACATCCGAAAGCTTCAGCTGTTCTGATAATTGTTCCGATATTTCCCGGATCTTGCAATGTATCTATTACAACAAAAATACCTTTGTTCAATAATACATTTTCTTTGTCAAACTTTTTTTTCTCAACAACAGCCAATATTTCTTGAGGAGTTTTAGTATCGGAAATTTTCTTAAATATTTTTTCCGTGGTTATATATTTTTTGTCTGCAACAAAATCTTTATATTTTTCCGTAGATAAAACAAATTTTATTTTCCAATCTTTGGGAATGTCTGATACTTGTTTAAATCCTTCAACGACAAACAAAGATTTTTCATCCCTATTTTTCTTTTCTTTTAAAGAAACTATTAACTTAATAATATCGTTATGAACACTTTCTATAAACATTTTAACCTTATATAAATTTTAATTCTTGTTTATCGTTTGCCGATTTTAGTCTATACATAAGTTTGGCACAATCCGATTCAACTATAATATTACTTACATGTATTTGTTTCATAAAACCTTCATCTACCGACTTCTGTAACAAATTTATGTAATCATCATAAAAATTATTTATGTTCAAAAGAGCAACCGGCTTATTATGAATATTCAATTGTTTCCATGTTATAATTTCGGTTATTTCTTCAAATGTTCCTATTCCACCCGGCAAAGCAACAAAGTAATCGGATATTTCATACATCGTTTTTTTTCTTATATGCATATCGGAAACGACTTTCATTTCCGTTACATTTTTGCTCCCGAGATTCATATTATTTAAAAATTCCGGTATTACACCTATAACTTTACCGCCGTTATCCATAATTTCTTTTGAAATTATTCCCATAATACCGACTTTACCGCCACCGTAAACAAGTGTCATATTGTTTTTAATGATTTCTTTTGCAAATTGTTTTGCGACACTAGCATATATTTCATTATATCCGCTGTTTGAACCGCAAAAAATACATATTTTTTTTGTCATTATTTTTTATCCTTAAAAAAAAGAACTATCTTATTGTATATAACAAGACAGTTCCTTTTCAAAAAATCTATGAGAACACTTATTGAATTTTTTGTAAAGCATCCGTCGCTATTTTTTTAATATCCGCATTTTTGGTTGTTCCTGCTATTTTTTTCAAAGGCTCAATAGCATCCGAAGCACTTTTACCGAAATCACCAAGTTCGTAAATTGCTCTTGAAACAATTTCGGTGTTATCTTCTTTCAATAAATTAATAAGTTCGGGGATTGTCTTCTCGGAAGCTTTACCGATTTTTGTTAAAACAGATCTTGCTGTCTGTTTTACACCGGGATCAGTGTATTTTAAGAATGTCAATATATTAGGAACGTAATCTTTTACTCTTTCATCTTTCCCTGCTAAATTTCCAAAGATATTTAGAATTTGTATTTTAATTTCATTCGGTTTATCCTTAAAAAACTCATACATATTTGCAGCTTCTTCTTTCGTAGGTATACCTATTTTAGCAACAGCATTTAAAGCTTTTTCTCTGTTTATCGGATCCTTAGCCGCAACATCTATAAGAACCGGCAACGCTCTCTTTGCATTTTTTTTCATATCTCCCAAACAATCTATTGCGGAAGTTTTTATCATTTCATTCTTTTGAGATAAGAACAATATTATTTTATTGAAACATTCATCATTTCCGCAAACTATGTCCGGAAATTTCGGAAAAATCGCTAATACTTTCTGTCTTATTATAAGGTTATCACTATCCAATAACGAAATTATTTCTTCCGATATCGGAGAAACATCTCTATCCAATTTAAATATAATTTCAAGAGTATCTATAATTTTATTGTTATCTTCACTTTTTAATACATTTACTAACTTGTCAAAAATGATTTCTCTTGCTTCATGACTTTTGATATTTGAAAGAGTTTTTGCGGCCAAGTTTCTTACATTTTCGTCACCGAAAGAACCGCACTTTATTACGGTATCCATAGCAGATTCAGAACCTAACTCTATTGATCTTCCGTAACATTCGAAAGCGTAATCATATTGATCATGCGAAAAATAAATATCTCCTATATTTTTTTCAGCTTCGGCAGCATTATCACCTTTTTCTATCGCTTTACCGTAATAATCTATAGCTTTTTCATATTCTCCGTCAGTTTGATATGATAAGGCCTTTTCAAAATAATTCCCCTTACATGAAACAACAAAAAATAAACTTATCAATAAAAACAAACTTAAAAACTTTTGTACTTTCATAAAACAGTGCTCCTAAATATATTTATAACAGATAATAGTTTATAATTTTACAATGTTTTTTACAATAAAACAGAATCAATTTATATAGTTAATTTTCTTCAAAAAAGTTCCCACAGCAGGTTGAGGTATGTATGTTTTAATATAACTTTCAACATAATTCCACATAACTTTATCATCGTTGTTTTCAAATTCTTCTATTATATCTAAAGAATCTCCGGAACAATTCGCAATCTTTTTCAAATATAAAATATCTTCTTTCTTTATGTTGGAATAGTTTCTTTTTAAATAATCGACCATACTATAACCGGATATTTTTAACAATCTTAAAGAAAAAGCCGTTAACACTCTTAACGGAGTTCTTGAAGTGGCAAGCAAATCCCATGTTCTTGTTATAAGTTC
The DNA here is from genome assembly GCA_017651625.1 of Candidatus Ruminimicrobiellum bubulum. Lineage (GTDB taxonomy): Bacteria > Elusimicrobiota > Endomicrobiia > Endomicrobiales > Endomicrobiaceae > Ruminimicrobiellum > Ruminimicrobiellum bubulum. The sequence goes on from JAGCCP010000007.1 coordinate 66,697, forward strand.
GTATTTCTTTATGCTCGGTAAATGCATGGGTGCAAATTTATCGCTTATTTCACAAACATAAAATGCTAACAAATTTCTGTGAAAGTCTTGCTTGACCGATGTATTGTTATTTAAAATTTTTGCTCCGGTAACTGTCGGTCTTGAATACTGTGAATTTTGGTAAACAATCAATTCGCTTTCTGTAATCGGTTCGGTTGCGGCATTAAGTTTTGCAACTATTTTTTTTGCACTGGGAACGATAGCATAAATTTTACCCCACTTATCAGTATAAGCGGTAATAATTTTATCTGCCTCGGATGCTAATTTTGTATTAAGTATTAGTGCTTTTATATTGTAATACATTTTATTTTATCTTTAAAATAATTCTTTTTACTTTTTTGGGTTCCACGCTTTCTATTTCAACTTCTAAATTATTCCAAGTAAACTTTTCATATCTTCTCGGAATATAACCGAAATGTTCCAACACCCACCCGTTTATTGTGGAAAAATGATTTTCCGGAATATTAAGTTTTAATTCATCGTTTACATCAGAAATCGATTCATATCCGTTTATCAAATATTTACCATCGGTTAACATTTTTATATTTCCATCTTTTTCATCGTATTCGTCCCACACTTCACCTACAATTTCTTCAAGTAAATCTTCCATTGTTACAAGACCAATTGTAGAGCCGAATTCATCTACAACTATTGCCATATGGTCTTTACCTTTTTTAAATTCCGTCAAAATCTGTTTCACATATGCGGTTTCTGGAACATAATATACGGGTCTTATCAAATCTTCTATCGCCAAAACTTCCCCATTTCTCCATGCCATTGCAATATCTTTCGCGGTCACTATTCCTATGATATTATCTATTGAATCCCTGTATACCGGAATTCTTGAAAATTGTGTATCTATAATTTCGCTCATCAATTTTTCTCTCGGCTGTTCAATGTTTACTGCCAAAATTTCGGATTTAGATATCATAACTTGTGTAATTTTGGTTTTTCTAAATTCTATAATTCTGTTAATAATGCTCCTTGAAGTTTTTGATAACGGAGAAACATTTTCGTTAGACAGCAAGAATTCAACTTCATCCGGCTGCATCAATTTGGGCTCTTGTGTTTTTCTTCCGAAAACTTTAAGTATATCATTGGAAATTGAAACCAAAAATATATTTAAACCTCTTGTTATTGTTGTGAATTTTATAACTATCGGTAAACATTTTACTGCAAATTTATCTGCTTTGTATCTGCCGAATGCTTTAGGTATAAGATTAGTAAATATCAAAGTTACTACTATGGAGATTACCGGGAATATACTTATCCATAACGCTTTATCCAAATCATATAATTCTATAACATCAAGTCCCATAGACGTTGTTGAGACTCCGATTGCAACAACAGAAAGATTCATCCAAACTATCATTGTAGTAATAACATCATCGGGATATTGTTCCCAATAAACAAAATATCTATACAATTTGTTATATCTTTCTTTTATTCTTCTTATATTCGAACTGGTGAGACTGGTTATCGCGGTTTCCGCGGCGGAAAAAAATGCTGCCGAAAACATAAACAATAAAAAGATTATAAATTTTATAATTACTTGTACCATTTTTACCTATTCTTCATCATATTCGTCAAGTATTTCCCCGACTATTTCTTCAACTATATCTTCTAATGTTACCATACCTATTATTCTGTCTTTCTTGTTTTTCACAAAAGCTATATGCGTTGTTCCTTCCTGCAATTCTTTTAACAATTCACTTATTTTTTTATCGGGATTAATGAAATATGCGGGTTTAATAGATTTTTTTATGAAATTTTCTTTATTCTCTTTCCACAGCCACAAGATATCGTTAATATGAACATAACCTATAATATTTTCTTTCGTTCCTTTATAAACCGGAACTCTGCTTCTGGCAGTTTCGACTATCATATCTATAAATTTTTCATTATCATCATCAATGTTTACCGCTTCTATATCTTTAAACGGAGTCATTATTTTTACTGCAATAGTTTCGGTAAATCCCACGGATCTTTCAAGCATTGTGCTTATGTTTTTATCAAAAATACCTTCTTTGTCCGCTTCCGAAATCAAACTTTCAACTTCCTCTCTTGTAAGTGCGGGATATTCGTCTTTTTCATCATCTTTGTTAAACATTAAATCTAATATTTTCATTATCGGATAAAGAAAAGGTTTTGTAACGTGTTCTATTTGAGAAAGTAAAGGCACTGTAAGTAATGCAACTTTTTGAGAATTTGCCCTGCTATAAATTTTCGGTGTGATTTCTCCTACAATTAAAACTGTAAACGTTGCAATTACCCATGTAATAACATCTAAGACGTTTCTGTTTACCATATAAAAAATTGTAACCGCTAATGAACTGAATAAAAAACTCACCATCATGTCGGATAAAACATTACCTGTTAATATAACTGTTAATAAGTAGTACGGACTGTTAAGCCATCTTAACAAAGGTTCGGCTATTGATTTTTTTAAGACTATAAGTTTTTTTACTCTGTATCTGGATAGACTGTTTAATGCTATTTCAGAAGCCGACCAAAAAGCAGAAAGCATTAAAAAAAAGATTAATAAAAGTGATGCTAAGAAAATATACATTTGAATATTTTATCCTGTTTGGAAAACATCTTTTTTTTATTTTCCGGAGTATAATCCGTATATCCTTCCAAATGTAAAATCGAATGTATTACAAGATAACATAATTCCTGCTCATAAGAAAAACCGTATTTCTTTGCATTTTTTTTAGGTCTGTTGTCGGATATATATATATCACCCATAAAAAGATTTTTATCTACAAGAAAAGAAATAACATCTGTTATTCTGTTAACTTTTCTATATTTTCTGTTCATCTTTCTTATATCAATATCACTTACCATTGTAAAACTTATATTGTATTGCTTTACTTTCTCAAACTTTAAAGCAAATTCAGCTGTCTTTTTCATCAACGGAACTATTTTTTTATCAAATCCGGTAAATATTAATTCTTTTTGTTTCATCTTTTTCCTTTTTTCAAACTTTAATTATTATACACTACCACAAATATCTGGCAAACAAGATTTAATTTTTATTACCGTTCTTATATTCTATTCTGGCGTGATATATTGAGCATAATGTATTTGTAACACTTTCGGATATTTCAAATAAATCTTTTAATGTTATAGGACAATCTGAAAACTGCCCGTCGGCAAATTTATTATTTATTACTTTTTCTACAGTTTCTTTAAGTTTACCGGCCGATGTTTCTTTTAAAGTTCTCGATATGGCTTCTACTGAATCCGATATCATAAGTATTGCTGCAATTTTTGTTGTAGGTTTTTGGCCCGGATACCTAAAATCTTGCTCATTAACATTACTGTCTTTTTCCAAAGCTTTATAATAAAAATATTGTATCAACGATGTGCCGTGATGTTGGTTTATCGCATCTATTACAACTTGGTCTATATTGTATTGTTTGGCCAAAGCAACACCATCTTTAACATGAGACACAAGTACCAATCCCGACATCGAGGGTGAAATTTCATCGTGTGGATTTTTTAAACCGTTTTGGTTTTCTATAAAATATTCCGGATTTTTTAGTTTGCCTATATCGTGATAATAAGCACAAACTCTTGCAAGCAATGCGTTTTCACCTATTGCTTCGGCTGCATTACCTGCAATAGATGCTGTCATCAAACTATGATGATATGTACCGGGAGCTTCTTCCATTAATCTTTTTAATAACGGACTGTTAAAATCGGAAAGTTCTACAAGTTTCATATTTGTTGTTCTTGAAAACAAAGATTCAAATAACGGAAGTAATGCCAATATCATAAGAACCGAAAATGATGCATTTACAACAACATATACAACATTTATAAAAAAGTTGGATAAAGAAGTATTCAATATAACATTTGCAATATTTTCTTTTGTCTCAATAAGCGGTAACACATCAAAGAAGTAAAAGAACATCAGCGGAATTGTCATTGCCACAAATATATTTATACCTACTTTTATAAATCCCGCTCTACTTCTGATTTTTCTTATATTTATTACCGAAACCAAACCGCCGGCTATATGAATTAAAGGAAGTATTACAGAAAAATCATCTATCAAGATAAAAAATATCGCCATAACCAACGTATAAACAACACTTACTCTTACCGATACAAGTAACGCCATTAAAACGGTAAAAACGGATAAAGGGAAAGATATCTGTGGCATTTGACTCGTATAAATTTGAAAAGATAATAATGAAACTACTGTAATAAACGATATTATTAAAACTTTAATATTATCTAAATTTATTCTTTTTGCTTCGTATTTGAAATAAAATATAACCAACGAAAAAAGTGCCACAAGTAAAATAAACAAGCCCAACATCTGCTTATGGTTTATCACTACTTGCATAGTTAGCATAATATAAACACAAATGAACAAAATAGCGACGGTTAAAGGAATCGGAACATTCAATTCCTTATTGAAAAAATTGTTACCCGTTAACCTTATTTTCGGCGCAACGGGAACAGGTTCTTCCAACTGTTTTATTAAAAACAATAGAAAATTTTTAATTTTTAGTTTTAACCAATTGCTTAAAGCTTTCACTATTTTTCTTCTGTGTTAACCTGTTTTTTTTGATTAATTTTTATACCCAATTCTCTTAACTGCTTTTCGGCAACTTCTGCCGGAGCATTTGATAAAGGACATATTGCTTTCTGTGTTTTAGGGAACGCTATAACTTCTCTTATTGATTCTTCTCCTATCAACAAAGCACATAATCTGTCGAAACCGATTGCAAGACCACCATGTGGAGGTGCTCCGTAAGTTAATGCATCAAGTAAGAATCCAAACTTTTCTTTTGCAGACTCTTCGGTAATATTTAAAAGATTAAAAACTTTTGATTGCATATCTGATTTATGTATTCTTATAGAACCTCCGCCAAGCTCAACTCCATTCAAAATAACGTCGTAAGCTCTTGCTTTAGCTTCGCCTGCTTTTTCTTGAGTAAGTTTATCAACATCTTCTTCTTTTACTGCCGTAAACGGATGATGATTTGCAACCCATCTCTTTTCTTCTTTATCCCAAGCAAACAACGGAAAATCTACAACCCACAAGAAATTAAATTTATTTTTATCTATAAGTCCTAATTGTTTACCCATTTTAAGTCTCAATGCACCAAGACCTTGAGCAACAATATCAACTTCATCAGCTAAGAAAACTACCAAATCGCCATCCTTAGCTTCAAGTTTATTTATGATTGTATCTATTTCTTCTTTCGTGAAGAATTTAACTATGTTCGATTCTGCACCGTTAGCGGTTATCTTCATCCAAGCAAGACCTTTTGCTCCGAATTCACCTACGAATTTTGTAAGTCCGTCAATTTCCGATCTTGAAAATTTTGCACCGCCTGTGATGCAAAGACCTCTTACAACGTTGCCTTTTGCAATAACATTTTTGAATACACCGAATCCGCAATTTGCAAGTTCTTTTGTAAAATCTTTTATTTCCATTGCAAATCTTGTATCGGGTTTATCGGAACCGAATCTTAACATTGCTTCATCGTAAGGCATTCTTAAGAAAGGTGTTTGTATTTCTTTACCTAAAACATCTTTAAATATTTTAGCAAGCATTTGTTCAACTATTGTCATAATATCTTGTTCATCGATAAAAGACATTTCCATATCAACCTGAGTAAATTCAAGTTGTCTGTCTGCTCTTAAATCTTCATCCCTGAAACATCTTGCTATTTGATAATATTTATCAAAACCCGCAACCATCAATATTTGTTTAAATATTTGAGGTGATTGAGGCAATGCATAAAAACAACCGTGTGCAAGTCTTGCCGGAACCAAAAAGTCTCTTGCTCCTTCAGGAGTGGATTTTGTTAAGAAAGGTGTTTCTATTTCCAAGAACCCTTCTTTGTTAAGATATTCTCTTATTGTTTGCGAAATTCTATGTCTTAAAATAAAATTTTTTTGAAAAGATGGTCTTCTTAAATCGAGATATCTGTATTTCAATCTTATTTCTTCGGATGTCTCTTTATAATCATCAACTTCCAACGGTAATACCGGGCTTGTATTTATTATTTCAAGTTCATTTACAACTATTTCAACTTTACCTGTAAACATATTCGGATTAACTGTTCCTTCAGGTCTGTTTCTAACCAAACCTTTTACGGAAAGAACATACTCGCTTCTCAAATGTTCTGCTTGAGCAAATATTTCCTTTTTTTCCGGCTGAAAAACTATTTGAACAAGCCCTTCTCTGTCTCTTAAATCAATAAAGATAACTCCGCCGTGGTCTCTTCTTGAATGTACCCAACCGCTTACAACAATTTCTTTACCGATAAAGCTTTCATCAACTTTACCGCAATAACAACTTCTTTTCATCTTAGTCCTCTACATAAAATTATTTTGCTTATATTTCAATATATTTTACTAAAAAAAGAGGGTTAATGACAATAATTTGTTTATATCTACAGTTAACAAAAAATTATTGATTTTATTTTGGGATAATACTATTATAGTAATGTAGGTACCACAAAGTTTCTATATGGAGTGTTTATGAAAAACAGAAAAGGTTATACTCTTGTCGAAATAGCAATAGTAATGTTAATAATTTCAATAATGGCTATCATCGTAAAAGGATCTTACGACGGAACTGTTGAAAAATCAAAGTGGTCGGAACCTTACACCGTTGTAAGTAAAATCATAGATGCCCAAAAAGAATATCATGTACTTAACGATAAATTTGCACAAAAATTCGACGATTTAAACTTGAATATTGGTGGTGACAAAGAAAAAAATGGTAACGGTGTAGTAACCCAATACTTTAGATATAACTCTGATTCGGATGGTACCGTTTGTAAAATATCGGTAGCAAGAATACTAGGTAAACAGAAAGCCGAAGTAACCCTTGTTCTTACATATTACGCTAAAGACGACAACGAAGGTCATGCAGGGAACACCTTTTCCATCAAAGGAGATGGAGAGGTAAATGCTCCCAACAATTTTAAGTCGCAACCGGCAATAAGAGAAGCGAAAAAATTAGTGGACTTTTTTACGACTAAATCATAACGACTTTTTTAAAATAGAATAAAAAAACAGATTGCAGCTAAACGTCTGCAACCTGTCTTTTTTATTTAAATCTACAATTAAAATCTTACATCAATACCTGCTGTTCCGGTAATTCCCGGCATCGGGTAACGATATGTTAGTTGATATGTGTCATTATTTGTTAAATTGTTTCCTTTAACCCACAAAGAAACATATTTCATTACTTGATAATCAACTCTTGCATTAACTAAACAATAATCATCCAAATATTCCGGTGCTCCCCACTCGGAAGTTGCAGTAGTAGTTACATATGATACATCTGCAGAAAACTTTAATTCCTTTATAGGTTTAACAGTTATTGAATAATTCAAATTATGCATAGGTATATAAGCAATATCTTTATGTGCTTCAGTATCTTCAGCTCTTGTATATGTATAGTTTATTTTATGACTTACTTCTTTACACATATCGTATTTTACACCAACTTCATAACCATATTGTCTTGCTTTATTTATATTTATTGGTTTGCTATTAAAATCAGAACTATTAACTATTAGATCTTCCGATTCAATATAAAAACCTGTTAACATGGCGGCAAATTTATTTACAGCATATTCTACACCTAAATCATAAGAGCAACCTTTTTCAGGTTTTAAGTTAGGATTTCCCTCATATGATCCATACAGTTCATAGTCCGTATAAGGCCAATATAGTTCGTTAAAATTTGGTGCTCTAAAAACTTTACTTGCATTACCCGAAAGTTTTATTTCGTCGGTTAATTTATAAACCGCAGAAAGTGCAGGTGTAAATACATCTTCACAATCGGTATTCAAATCACCTCTGACAACAGGTATTAAAGTCAAATCTCCAAAATTTAAAATCGCCTGCAAATAAGCTGCCGTATTTTCTCTGAATTTATTTGTTACTTCATTAGGGCTTACCATAAAATTATTATGTTTAAATTCAGTTTTATCCCATTCCAAACCTAATGTTAAAAAATCTTTATACGAAACAGATCCTTTTACTCCCGTATTTATTGTGTTATATTTATCTTCTTCATTATACTCAGGATAATCAGCTTCATGCCAATATTTCATTACATAATTTGCATTATATCCTGACATTTGAACTTTAAAATCTTCAAATTTTGCATTGTAATCAAGTTTCAAATAATTATCATCTTCCCAATTTTTTGATAAATAAGGAGAAGGTTGTTTTTCTCCCGGATTACCGATATCAGCATTATATGCCTGACCGGATAAAACTATTTCAGAATTTTCTGTTAAATTTACACCGATTTTGCCGAAAATATTTTTTGAATCATAAAAAGAGTTTGGCCTATAACCGTCCGAAGACAACATTGATGGTGCCACCAATATAGATACGACATCATTTGCATAAGCTCCCGTTATACCTGCATTTATTGTATTAAATGTTCCGTAAGAAAAATATGGATTAACATTAGGTGTGAAAGGTGTAGCTTTTTTTGTAATAACATTTATTACACCACCGAAAGCTCCCGTTCCGTAAAGAGCAGCACCCGAACCTCTTATAATTTCAACTTTTTCTATCATACTTGCGGGAATTGCAGTAAAATCTGCATTGCCGGTGGATATAGAATTTACTCTCCTGCCATCTACCAACACTAAGGTTTGAGTAGATTTAGCTCCTCTCATAAAAACGGATTGACTTTGGCCTAAAGTACCGGTACTTTTATAAGATATACCAAGTTCTCCTTCAAGTATATCACCAAGTGTGTTTGCACTTTTTTCTTTAATTTCTTCTTCGGTAATAACAGTTAAATTTGTTGTTAAATCTCTTAATGGTTCTGCTGTTTTTGTTAAAGACAAAAACACAACATCTTCATCTTCATCATAATCTGCTGCAATTACAGTTTGAGTAAATGCAGATAATACTAAACTTAATACTGCCAATAAACTTATAATTTTTCTCATTTTATTTTATTTTTCTCCTTAAAAAAACTAATTTTTGCATAGCAAAAAAATCTATGCATCTATTCTTCCATGCATCCATACCTCAAAAATCGCATAGCGATTTTTCTATCCGTAAATAATAAATGATTGTTTCATAACAACCTCCTCGGGGTTTTTATTAGATTAACGGTCGGTCTCCTGACTTAGAGTTTTTACTGCAAATATTTCCTTCCCGATTTTTTGATAATCAGTGAAAATATTTAATTACTGCACTCAATACAGTAGCCGGACTGTAGCCGATTCTCACGGCTTTCCCGTACACCGTTTAAAATATGGTTTATAATTTACAATTTATAATTTAAAATTACAACCTATCTTTGTTGTTCACATGCCTCTATTCTTCTAATCTTCTAATCTTCCAATCCTCTAATCTTCTAATTGTATACCGGTATCACTATCGGTTTGTTTGTTACAGGATTAGTTTTTACGACAACATTTACATTATAAACTTTTTCTATATCTGAATAATTTAAAACTTTTTCGGCAGAACCGAAATTAATAACTTTTTTATTATCAAGAAAAACTATATCAGAGCAAAATTCTCCGGCCAAATTTAGATCGTGAACTGTAGTAATAATTGTTTTGTTATATTTTTCGTTTAACATTTTTAACAACTTAAATATCGTTGCCTGACTTCCTATATCAAGATGTGATGTAGGTTCGTCAAGAGCAACAATATCCGTTTGTTGAACTAATGTTTGTGCCAACAAAACTTTTTGCTTTTCCCCGCCCGAAAGCTCGTTTATATTTCTTTCGGCAAATTCTGTTGTTTCGGTAAACTTCATTACATCTTCAACTATTTTAAAATCTTCTTTATTTGCCAACTTGAACATGTTCGTGTAAGGATATCTTCCGAACATAATAAAATCTTTTACATTAAAAGAAAAATCAAACTGCATAGTTTGAGGCATAAAAGAAATTTTTTTTGCCAAAACATTTTTTTTCATATCATAAACGTTTTTATCACCGATAAAAATGTTCCCTTTTACCGGTTTCAAAAGTCCGACTATAGATTTTAATAATGTACTTTTTCCCGTTCCGTTTTTACCGATAATTCCTATAAAAGATTTTTCTTTTAAATTCAAAGATATATCTTCTAGAACCGTTCTTTTATCGTAAGATAATGAAACTTTTTCTATTTTTATCATATAGATATTTTACCTGCTTTTCTTAACAATAAGAAAACAAAAAATAATCCGCCGACTATACTTGTTATTACTCCTATCGGAATTTCTACCGGAGCAATTACGGTTCTGCTCACCGTATCACATATTAACAAAAATATTGCTCCCACAACAGCGGAAAACGGCATCAACATTTTGTTATTGTTTCCTACAAATTTTCTTGTAATGTGCGGTATCATAAGACCTACAAAACCTATAACTCCGCAACAACTTACAATACATGCCGTAATTAACGAACTTAATAAGAATATATATTTTATCGCTCTTGATGTATTTATACCGAGTGAATCGGATTTTTCGTTACCTAAACTTATTATGTTTATAACATTCCCCAAACAACATAAAACTATAACACCCACCATAACCAAAATTATTACCATAGGCAAAAGTCGTTCATCAAAAAAAGCAAGATTGCCCATAAGCCACATAAAAGCAGAATAAAGTTGATCCGAAGATGATATTGAAAACACCAACATTACCGCGGAAGAAAAAATATAACTTGCCACAACACCGGAAAGTATCATAGTGTTGGAATCAAACTCTTTTTTCATATTCAACATATAAACCAAACCGACGGATAACAATGCACCCAAGAATCCCAACAAGGGTAAAAATATCCAAGACAATTTTGTTATTCCGAATGCAAAACCGATAGATGCACCGAAAGCAGCACCGCCGGAAATTCCCAAAGTAAAAGGATCTGCTAACGGGTTTCTTAATACTCCTTGGAATACACAACCGCTGCAAGCAAGTCCGGCACCTGCAACTATTGCAAGGATTACTCTCGGTAATCTTATTTGATTTATTATTGTGTATATATTACCATCTCCGGTTGAAAACAAAGTTTTTAGCATATCTATAACGGATATATCACTTATGCCCGATACCATAGCAATTATAAATGTTATAACCAATATTATTAACAATAATGAAAACTTAAAAAAATTATTCATTTTTTAGATGTTCAACTTTTTTCTTAAAACTTTTATGCCGTTTAAGAATCTTTTTGGAGTAGGTGTAAAAATATCGTTTGCTTCCAACAAATAAATCTTGTTTTTCTTTATCGCAGTAATATTTTTATATTTATTCCATTTAACAATTTCCTGTTCGCTCACATCTCCCATATTTACAAGCATAATAACATCCGGATTTTTTTCTATAACGGATTCAACACTTATGTTCGGATATCTCATATCTATATTTTCAAAAACATTTATTCCGTTTATATATTTATTATATTCATTAACAAAACTTTGTTTACCTACGGTAAATATCGGATTTGCTCCAACTTCCCAAAATATTTTTTCTTTATCCGTATTGTTTGTTTCATTATTCAATTTAGAAATTTCATCTTTTACATTGTTTATTATTTCTTTTGCTGTATCTGTTTTATCTAAGTAGTCGGCAAGTTGTTGAAAATTAATACAAATATCTTCAAAACTTGAATATGGTTCCATAACATAAACTTTTAACTTTAATCTTATTAATTTATCGATAACAGATTTATAATTTCCTTCCTTCGTTGCAATTATTAAATCGGGATTTAACGAAACAATTTTTTCAACATTAGGTTCCGTTACGGTTCCTATTTTTTCTTTTTTAAAATTTCCGTCCGAGCAGTAAACGGTATTTGCTATTACTTCTTCATCAAGGCCTAACTCATATAAACTTTCCGTAGCCGACGGAGCTAAGGAGATTATTCTTTTGTACTCCGCAAACAAGTTTGTTGTAATAAAAAACAATATTACTAAAAATAAAAATTTTTTCATGAAACTTTTCAACCTTTCAACCATTCAACCGTTCAACAATTTTAATTGCTTCGCAATTAAAATTCTATTCCCTCTTGTGCTGGAACCCCTTTATTATAAGGATGTTTTATTTCTTTAACTTCACTTACCAAATCGGCAACATCTATAAGTTTTTGACTTGCGCCCCTTCCTGTTACAACAACATTAGATTTTTCATTTAATTGTTTTATAAGATCTATCAATAAATTTTCTTCTATAAAATTATCTCTTATTGCAATATTAAACTCTTCCAAGACTATCAAATTATATTTATTGTTATTTATAATTTCTTTTAATTTTTCCGTCGCCTGTTTACATTCTTCCACTGTTTGCTCTTTTGTTATATCTTTAAAACAGAACGGATGCTTTTTTGCAAAAGAAAAGAAGTCTAATCCTTCAAGCTTAGTTAAAATTTTTTGTTCACCATAAAAATCTTCACCTTTAAAAAGTTGAACCAAACAAACTTTTTGGTTATGACCTAAAGCTCTGACTATTTGACCTATCGAAGATGTTGTTTTTCCCTTCCCATTGCCTGTTATTACGATTATCATTTTTGCTTCTCTATAACGATCTGTAATTTTGGTTTACAACTTCGTGTCTTCAAAAATCATGTACCCATTCGCTCCGCTACCCTTTTAGTACACTTCATTTTAAAAACACTTCGTTTCAACTCAAACTTACAAATCTGAAAATGTAAAATCGCTATGCGATTTTATTATTATAAAATAAAAAAAACCGGTCTCTAATAAGAAATCGGTTAACTCAAACTACTAAAAACAATCTCCTTTCTCTCATAGAAAAGAAACAGTTTAAACTAATAAAAAATAAAGATCTTTATAATTGGGCCTGGTAGGACTTGAACCTACGACCATTCGATTATGAGTCGAGTGCTCTAACCAACTGAGCTACAGGCCCTTCAAAAAAACAACACAAGTATTATACTTAAAAGTTTTTTTTTAGTCAATACTTGAAAAAATAGTCAATAATATGATATAAATATTGACTATGAATACAAATGCGTCATTAGCTCAATTGGTAGAGCAAACGGCTCTTAACCGTTAGGTTATAGGTTCGATTCCTATATGACGCATTTTTTATTTTATAAAAACTATTGACAAATCAGTCAATAAATACTTAAATATACTAACGAGCCGGCAAGCGGTTCGCATTAAAAAAGTCCTAATCGGACTATAAATAAGGAGTAGACGTAAATGGCACAAGGTAAAGTAAAATGGTTTAATGACCAAAAAGGTTATGGATTCATTTCCAACGATGATGGTTCAGGCGATGTATTCGCACATTATTCAGCTGTTCAAGCAGAAGGTTTTAAATCTCTTGCTGAAGGCGACAAAGTTGAATTTGATGTTGTTGAATCAGAAAAAGGTCCTAAAGCAGCTAACATAAGAAAAATATAATTTTTTTGCTAGCATAATAAAAAACACTCTGTCGAAAGACAGAGTGTTTTTTTATTTGACTAAATTTATTTACTGAAATATTCCAAAGCCAAAATATATCCTTGAATACCAAGGCCGGCTATTTGCCCTACAACAACAGGTGCTATTAAAGAATTATGTCTAAACTCTTCTCTGGAATAAACGTTTGAAATATGAACTTCAATTGCAGGTATATCAACTGCGGCAAAAGCATCTCTTATTGCAACCGATGTATGAGTATATGCTGCAGGGTTTATTATAATAGCATCAAAATTTCCTTTTGCTCCGCAAATTTTATCTACTATTTCCCCTTCGTGATTAGATTGAAAACATTCAACTTCAACTTTTAATTGTTCTGCTCTATTTTTTATTTTGTTTTCGATATCTTTTAAAGTTGTTTTACCGTAAATTTCAGGTTCTCTTGTTCCCAGCAAATTTAAGTTTGGTCCGTTAATTACTAATATTTTTTTCATTTTAAAAAATCCTTTATTGTATTTAAAATTATTTTATTATCTATTTCCATACCCGTAACGGCTTTACCTATTTTTTTCGGCAACACAAATCTTATTTTACCGGAAACGGATTTTTTGTCTTTTTTCATTATATTCAATAAATCGTTAGGATTAACTTTTAAATTTGCTTTATCCTTAAATCCGGAACTGATAACCATATCTCTTATTTTTTGTTTCGTTATATCATCACAAAATTTAATTCTATTAGCCAGTTCCGCAACAAACAACATTCCGATTGCAACCGCTTCACCATGCAAATATTTCTTATATTTTGTTATTGTTTCCAAAGCATGTCCGAAAGTATGTCCGAAATTCAATAATTCCCTTACACCTTTTCTTTCTTTTTCATCTTCTTCCACAACTTTTGCTTTGAACTTGCAGCACTCATAAATAATTTTATCGAAATCTTTTTTATTTATAACGGATTTATTTAATATTTTATCCAGTTCATCAAAAAATTTTGTGCTGAAAGTAATGGCATATTTAACCACTTCTCCTATACCGTTTTTTATATGTTCAGGACTCAAAGTTTCTATAAAATTTGAGTTTATATAAACAAATTTGGGTTGATAAAACGTACCTACCACATTCTTACCCATTTCCAAATCTACTCCTGTTTTACCACCGATGGAAGAATCAACCATAGCAAGTAACGATGTAGGCACTTGCACTAAACCTAAACCTCTCATATATGTAGATGCAAAAAGTCCCGACACATCACCTACAACTCCTCCGCCCAAAGCAACAACGGTAAATTTTCTGTCTAGTCCGACTTTTAAAGCATAATTATATATTTCGGTTAATGTTTTTATATTTTTTGATTGTTCACCCGCTTTAAAAACAAAACTTTCCACTACAAAGTTTTCTTTTTTTAAAATAGAACAAAGTTCTTTTAAATATAATTTTGAAACGTTTGTATCACTAATAAAAAATATCTTCCTGTTGGGAAGATATTTTTTTAAATTATTCAACAAATCCGAATAATTATTTGACAAAATTATTTTATATGGATTATTTTTTAAATTTAAGTTTATAAACTTCATTTAATTTTACCAATGTATATCTTTTTGTATTAAACCGTTATTATTTTCCAACCCATATTTTGTATTCCAATCTTGTTCGGTATTATCAAGAGTTTGTTTTTTAGAATCCTGTTTCTTATTAATAACAAACTTTTCAACAACATAAAAGTTCTGATCCGTCATGTTTCTTGATAAATTCTTATATGTTCTTGATTTAGGAGACAAATTATATACATCCGTACCGGAAAGAACGGTTATCAAATAATTTCCGCCTTTTTCCAAACCTACAATTTTATAGTAACCGTTTTTATCGGTCAAATAAATTTTTTCTTCGTTTGCCAACAACAATCTGACTTGAACACCTTTAACACCGAACTTCGATCTTAAAACTCTACCTTGTATATATAATGTATCCTTCTTTTTATTGGGATCTATAACCTGTCTTACTTCAGCATCTTCTTCGTATTGTTCGTTATCTGCTACTGCTTCTTCGCTCTTAATTCCTTTCTTGGCTACAACTTCAGATGCTTCAACTTTGGCTTTTCTCTCTTTTTCGATTCTTGCTCTTTCATCTTCTTCGGCTTTTTCTTTTTCTTCTCTAGCCAATCTTTCAGATTCTTCTTTTTCTGCTCTTGCTTTTTCTTCAGCTTCCAATCTCTTCAATTCAGCCTCAAATTTTTCTTGTTCTTCTTTAGCTATTCTTTCAGCCTCTTCTTTTTCGGCCTTTATTCTTTCCTGCTCTGCTCTTGCCTCTTCTTCAGCTTTTAATTTTTCTTCTTTTGCTATTCTTTCTGCTTCTTCTTTTTCCGCTTTCAATCTTTCTTTTTCTTCTCTTGCTATTCTCTCAGCCTCTTCTTTTTCGGCTTTTATTCTTTCTTTTTCTTCTTTTTCGGCTCTTGCTTTTTCTTCAGCCTCCAATCTCTTCAATTCAGCTTCTAAGCGAGCCTGTTCTTCTCTTTCTAATTTTTCTGCTTCGGCTATTGCTTTAGCTTCTTCTTTTGCTCTTAATCTTTCCTCTTCGGCTAATCTTGCCGCTTCTTCTTTTTCAGCTTTTATTCTTTCTTTTTCGGCTCTTTCAGCATCTAATTTTGCTTGTTTTTCAGCTTCAATTCTTTCTCTTTCTTCTCTTGCGATTCTTTCTTTTTCTTCTTGTTCCAATCTCTTTAATTCCGCTTCCATTCTCGCTTGTTCTTCCGCTTCCTCTTTAGCTCTTATTCTTTCTTCTTCAGCTAATCTTGCAGCCTCTTCTTTTTCGGCCTTCAATCTTTCTTTTTCAGCTTTTTCGGTTTCTATTCTTGCTTGTTTTTCTTCTTCAAGTCTTCTCTTTTCTTCCAAAGAAGCTCTCATTTTTTCTTCGGCTTCTTCTCTTCTAAGTTCCGCTTTTAATCTTGCGGCTTCTTCTTTTTCCGCTTTTATTCTTTCTCTTTCGGCTTTTGCTTCTTCTAAAGCTCTTATTTTTTCTTCTCTTGCTAATCTTGCCGCTTCTTCTTTTTCGGCCTTCAATCTTTCTTTTTCAGCTTTTGCTTCTCTTATTTTAGCTTGTTTTTGTTCGGCTATTCTTTCTCTTTCGGCCTTAGCGGCTTCTATTTTTTCCAACTTTTCTTCTTTTGCTTCCGACTTCTTTAATTCCGCATATAATCTCTTTTGTTCAGCCGCTTCCTCTTTTGCTCTTTCTTTTTCTTCTTTTGCAAGTCTTGCGGCTTCTTCTTTTTCGGCTTTTATTCTTTCTTTTTCAGCTTTGGCTTCTTCCATCTTAGCCAATTTTTCTTCTTTTGCTAATCTTGCCGCTTCTTCTTTTTCGGCTTTTATTCTTTCTTTTTCAGCTTTGGCTTCTTCCATCTTAGCTTGTTTTTCTTCTAATTTAGCTTGTTTTGCTTCTTCAGCTTCCAATTTCTTTATCTCGGCATCAAATTTTGCACGTTCTCTGGCTTCTTCTTTTGCTCTCTCTTTTTCATCTCTTGCAAGTCTTATTGCTGCTTCTTTTTCTTCTTTAGCAACTCTTGCGGCCTCTGCTTTTTCTTCTTTTATTCTTTCCTTTTCGGCTTTGGCTTCTTCTATCTTTGCTAATTTTTCTTCTTTAGCTAATCTTGCAGCCTCTTCTTTTTCTGCTTTTATTCTTTCTTTTTCGGCTTTTGCTTCTTCTATCTTTGCCTGTCTTTCTTCTAATTTAGCTTGTTTTGCTTCTTCAGCTTCCAATTTCTTCATCTCGGCATCAAATTTTGCACGTTCTCTGGCTTCTTCTTTTGCTCTTTCTTTTTCTTCTTTTGCAAGTCTTGCAGCTTCTTCTTTTTCTTCTTTAGCCAATCTTGCAGCTTCAGCTTTTTCTTCTTTTATTCTTTCCTTTTCAGCTTTTGCTTCTTCTATCTTAGCCAATCTTTCTTCCTTAGCTAACCTTGCGGCTTCTTCTTTTTCTGCTCTTATTCTTTCTCTTTCGGCTCTTGCTTCTTCCAATTTAGCTTCTCTTTCTTCATTGGCTAATCTTAAGGCCTCTTCTTTTTCGGCTTTTATTCTCTCTCTTTCTTCCATAGCTTCTCTTGCTTTTTCTTCAGCTTCAAGTTTTCTTAGCTCTGCCTCGAATCTTGCACGTTCTTTGGCTTCTTCTTGAGCTCTTATCTTTTCTTCTTTTGCTAACCTTGCCGCTTCTTCTTTTTCTGCTTTTATTCTTTCTTTTTCGGCTTTAGCTTCTTCTATCTTTGCTTGCTTTTCGGCAGCTATTCTTTCTTTTTCTGCTTGTGCTTCCTCTATCTTAGCTTGCCTTTCTTCTTCTGCTAATCTTAAGGCCTCTTCTCTTTCAGCCGCTATTCTTTCTCTTTCAGCTCTTGCCTCTTCCAATTTAGCTTCTCTTTCTTCTCTTGCTATTCTTTCAGCCTCTTCTTTTTCGGCTTTTATTCTTTCTTTTTCTTCTTTTTCGGCTCTTGCAGCTTCCAATTTAGCCTGTTTTTCGGCTGCTAATCTTTCCTTCTCGGCTCTTGCAGCTTCCAACTTAGCCTGTTTTTCTTCTTCTGCTTTTAATTTCTTTTCTAATGCTATTCTTTCTTTTTCTTCTTTTGCTAATCTTGCGGCTTCTTCTTTTGCCTGTTTTTCAGCAGCTATTCTTGCGACCTCTGCTTGTTCAACTTCCAATTTTGCAAGTCTTGCCGCTTCGGCAACTCTTTCAGCTTCTTCTCTTTCGGCTCTTAATCTTTCTTCTTCGGCTTTCTTTGCTTCGGCCGCAATCTTTTCCGCTTCCAGTTTTACTTGTTTTTCTAATTCTTCGTTTTGTTTAGATTCTTTTTCGTCACTTAATACAACAAAATTAACATTTTCCAGATTTTCCGATAAGTAAGAAATTTCATATTCCGGTTTTTTGAAAGTAAAACCTTCACTTGAAACAGTTACCGTATATGCTTTTGATGGCGCAAAACCCTTTAATGTATACTTACCGTTTACATCGGTTTGTGCAGTTTTACCGTCACAAGATACAATAGCATCTTTTAAAGGTTTTACACCTTTTACAACTTTACCGGAAATATCCAAGAAAGTTTCAAAAGAAACTAATTCCTCTTGTTGTAAATTATTTATGGTATACTTTGTATCAACAAATTTTATTCCGTTTTTCTTTACCGATATGGTATATTTTTCGCCACCTTTTAAACCTTTTATGATACTCATTCCGTTATCATTTGTTCTATATGTGTTGGTGGTACCGCTTAATGCTATTTCAACATTAGCTAAAGGTTTGTTTCCGCTTGTAACACTAACTGTTACATTATACTTTTCATTGTCGGCTTTAAATGCCTGATAATTCGATTCACTGGCTAACGAATTTATTATTTTTTCGCTGGGATCAAAAGTGTATCCTTTGCTTGAAACTGAGATTCTGTAACGTTTGTTCAGTCCCAAGTTTGAAACCTTAAACATACCTTGAGCATCTGTTTTATATTGTTTATCTACATCTGTTATATCGATTATTGCATCTTTTAACGGTTTACCGTTATATGTAACTTTTCCCACAAACTGACCTGTTATGGTAAAATCAAGATTATCTCTATCACCTGTTACTTTGGTTATAGGTATAGATCTCGGTGAAGAATCAAATTTGTTGTCTGCTATTTTTATAACATAATCACCGTTCGAAACAGCGGAATCTGTTTTATAGTACCCGTCATTGTCTGTTTTATATATTACACCGTTTATATCTACATCTATTCCGGGAACACCTTCGCCTAAAGAGGTAACTCTACCCGTAAGAGAAATGCTCTTTGTAAAATTATGAATAACATTTTTTTCCAAATATTCAGTAGTGAATGGTGTGAAAGAATATTTATCGGACACAACTTTTACTTCATAAGGTCCGTTATATTCCAAATTATCTATAACATATTCACCGTCTTCATCGGTATAGTATTTTATAGGTCTGTTATTAATCATAACGATAACGCCTTTTGCCGGCTTACCTCCGACAAGGACTTTACCGCTTATAGAAAATTTTGCTCTTTCGGCAACAAAATTTTGGTTTATTTTACTTTCATCTAAATTTTTGAAAACTTTTGTATCAGGTGTGAATACATACCCGGGTTTTGAAAGTTTTAATGTATAAGTACCGCCTTTTTCCAAACCGGCAATTATGTAGTTACCGGTTCTACCTGTTTTTACTTTCAAGTTTTTTGTACCGGTAACATCAATGGTAATATCGTTAAGTGCTAATCCAGAAGAGGACGAAAACTGAGTAACTGCACCGCTTATAGACACGGTTTCTGCATAGGCATACATATACATAAGTAAACCGGCAAAAACAAACATGCACGTTGCAAAAAGTTTTTTCATGTTTTCTCCTAATTTAGTTTATACCACGTTTCCTAATATTTTAACCTTTTTTATTTTATTTTTCAATTATTTTTTCAATTTTTTATTACTGTTAAATTAGCAAACTTTGCTAACAATTTTTTCCATTGCCCGTTTGAAAACAGTACTACCAACTTCAAATTATCACCCGAACCGCTCTTATCTATTATCTTTCCGTTACCAAAAGCCTGGTGCGAAACAATTGTTCCTATTTGGTACGGACTATCATCCACCCTTTCTATAGGTTCGTAAGTTATCTCTTCTTTATATTTAGATTCAAACGGCATACTATTTGTTACAACATTTCTCGCTGCCCTGTTGGAAAGTTGTTCCGTAAAACCGGCTTCCAATAAAAATCTTGAAGGCATATTCCACTTGGTTTTACCGAACACCGTTCTTTCGGTTGCCCAAGTCATATACAAATTTTCTTTAGCTCTTGTCATACCAACATACATTAATCTTCTTTCTTCTTCCAACTCTTGTTCATCGTAAGCAGATTCACCTATAGGGAAAAGTCCTTCTTCAAGCCCAACTATAAACACGTTTTTAAATTCAAGTCCTTTAGCTAAATGGAGTGTCATTAACGTAACTTTATCTTCCGCATCCTGCCAGGAATCTATGTCCGTTACAAGTGCAACTTGCGATAAGTATCCGGCAAGCGACCTGTCCGGAGATCTTCTTTCAAAATCTTCAACTGCCGATACAAATTCCTGTATATTTTCTATTCTGTTTTTGTTTTCCGGGCTGTCGGTAAGTTCAAGTTCTCTTATGTAACCGGAATCTTCTATCACCGTTTCAACTATTTCTTTTACGGTCTTGTCATATTTAGTTAATACGTTTTTTTCTATTATTTGTCTGAACGAATTCATTGCGGCAAGCGAACTTCTCGGAATAATATCTGTTCCTGCAAACTTTAATGCTTCATATAAAGAAATACCTTTAGATGCAGCAAAAGCTTCCAACTTATCCATAGAAGATTTTCCCACACCTCTTCTCGGAACATTTACTACTCTTCGAAAACTAACATTATCGTTGGTATTATGTATAAGTTTTAAGTATGCCATGATATCTTTAATTTCGGCTCTTTCATAAAACTTTAATGTTCCTACAACATTATAAGGTATACCTTGCCTTCTTAAAGCATCTTCCAATGCTCTGGACTGTGCGTTTGTTCTGTAAAAAATTGCAAAATCGGAAAGTTTATAACCGCTTTCTCTGTTTATAAGTATCATATCCACAACTCTGGCGGCTTCATCGTTTTCGTTCATATTTTGGAAAACGTTTATATTGCCTTTATCTTCGTTACTTGTCCAAAGTTGTTTAGGTACTCTGCCTGTATTATTTTTTACAACGTTCCATGCTCTTTGAAGAATTTTTGGAGTAGAACGATAATTTTCTTCGAGTTTTACCGTTGTACATCCCGGATAATCTTTTTCAAAATCCAAGATATTTGTTATATCCGCCCCACGCCAAGAATAAATACTTTGATCATCGTCACCTACGACACATATGTTCTTATATTTTTCCGCTAACATTTTCGTTAAAACATATTGTGCATGGTTGGTATCCTGATACTCATCCACCAATATGTATTGAAATTTATCTTGATATTTCGAAAGAATTTCGGGATGTTCCTGCAAATTTAAAACTGTTTGCATAATTAAATCACCGAAATCGAAAGCATTATAAGTTTTCAGTTTCTTTTGATAAAGCTCGTATATTAATGATACCGTTTTTCCGTAAAAGTCACCTTTTGCCTGGCAATCGTCACTCATATCTTTCGGGCTGTCCAAATCGTCTTTTGCTCTGCTGATTCTGTTTGCCACCCATGTAGGTTTAAACTTTTTATCGTCGAGATTTAGTTCCTTTATACATTCTTTTACAACGTTAACCTGTTCACCCATATCGTATATAAGGAAGTTCGGATCTATACCGAAATTTTTTGCTTCGCAAGATAAAAGGTATAAACAGAACGAATGGAATGTGGAAACTCTTACATCAAAAGCCATGTTGTCGGTTAACTCGTTTACTCTTTTTCTCATTTCGTTTGCAGCTTTATTGGTAAACGTAACCGCCAATATATTGTAAGGCCTTACACCTTGTTCCAAAAGGTATGCTATTCTATATGTAATAACCCTTGTTTTACCTGTACCGGCACCCGCAAAAATTATCAGCGGACCGTCCGTATGTAAAACGGCCTCTTTTTGTGAATTATTTAAATTCTCTAATGATATAGTCATAATTTGCGTATTATACCATATATAAGAAATAATACTCAAATAATTGTTTTATAAATAAAATATATGTAAAATATTAAAGTTATTTTATTTATCATATATGCAAAGGAGCATGTAATGAATACTCAACAGCAAGAAAATAAATATTTAATGAAGACGTACAAAAGATATAATGTTTCCGTTAAAAAATCTAAAGGACAATACGTTTGGGACGAGAACGGTAAAAAATATTTAGACTTTTTTTCAGGTATAAGTGTTTGCAGTTTCGGGCACGGTAACCCTGCCGTAATTTCCGCAATAAAAAAGCAACTCGATTTGTTTGTACATTGTTCTAACGTTTACTATTCCAAACCGCAAGTTGATGTTGCAAAATTGTTGCTCGAAAAATCGTTCAAAAACGGCAGAGTTTTCTTGGCAAATACAGGTGCCGAAGCTAACGAAGGTGCAATAAAAATTGCAAGAAAGTGGGGCAGCGATAACCCTTTAAAAGACGGAACTAAAAGATACGAAATAATAGCATTCAAAAGTTCTTTCCACGGAAGAACACTTGCAACTCTTGCCGCAACAGGCCAGGAAAAGTTTCATATACCTTTTAAACCGTTACAACAAAAGTTTGTGTTTGCCGAATTTAACAATATAGATTCCGTAAAAAAATTAATAAATAAAAATACCGTAGCCGTAATGATAGAGTTGGTACAAGGTGAAGGCGGTATACATATTGCCGATAAAAAGTTCGTTAAAGATTTAAGAAAACTTTGTGACGATAAAAATATTCTTTTAATATGCGACGAAATACAGTGCGGTATGGCAAGAACAGGTAAAACTTTTGCTTGGCAACATTACGGAATAAAACCGGACATTTTTACTCTTGCAAAAGCAATTGCCAACGGTTTACCGTTAGGTGCTGTTGTTGCAGACAAGAAAGTTGCCGAAGTATTCAACTACGGTGATCACGGTTCAACTTTCGGCGGTAACCCCGTATCTTGTGCTGCAGCTGCCGCAACATTAAAATTAATTACTCCGAAACTTTTAAAAGATGTTACCGACAAATCAAAATATTTCGTTAAAAAGTTAAACGAATTAAAGAAAAAATTTTCTTGTATTAAGGAAATAAGAAGCTTAGGTCTTCTTGTAGGTGTAGAACTTGATTTTGCCGGTAAAGATATAGTAGAATTTTGCATTGCAAAAGGGCTTCTTATAAACTGCACTCAAGGTAATGTTTTAAGGTTTTTACCGCCTTTTGTAATAACTAAAAAAGATATTGATAAAGCAATTAAAATATTGGAGGATGCAATAAAATGGCAGACATTAAAAAAGTAGTTGTAGCCTATTCGGGCGGACTTGACACATCCATCATTTTATCTTGGATAAAGGAAACATATAATGCAGAAGTTATCGCATGTTGTGTAAATGTAGGTCAAGACAAAGAAGTTATCGGACTTAAAGAAAAAGCTAAAAGAACAGGTGCTTCAAAATGTTATGTTATAGATGCTAAAAAAGAGTTTGTAACAGACTACATTTTCCCTGCAATAAAAGCTAATGCTCTTTATGAAAACAGATACTTGTTGGGAACATCCTTGGCAAGACCTGTAATCGCAAAGAAAATTGTTGAAATAGCAAAGAAAGAAAAAGCAGATGCAATTTGTCACGGTGCAACAGGTAAAGGTAACGACCAGGTAAGATTTGAGCTTGGTTTTAAAGCTTTGATGCCTGAAGCAAAAATAATTGCTCCTTGGAGAATTTGGGACATTAAATCGAGAAATGATGCAATAGATTATGCTAAAAAAAGAGGAATTCCGGTTTCTGTAACAAAAGCAAAACCTTATTCTTCGGATGCAAACCTTTGGCACATTTCTTATGAAGGCGGAGTATTGGAAGATACCGAAAACGAATGGGATGAAGATATGTTCCAAATGACAGTATCTGCAAAAGATGCTCCTAACAGAGCAACTTATGTAAAAATAGATTTTGTTAAAGGTATTCCTGTAGCAATTAACGGAAAATCTTTTGATCCTGTATCTTTGGTTCAAAAACTTAACGAAGTTGCAGGCGCAAACGGTGTAGGAAGAATAGATATAATTGAAAACAGACTTGTAGGTATGAAATCAAGAGGAGTTTATGAAGCTCCTGCTGCAACACTTTTGTATTTTGCACATAACGAACTCGAATCTATGACAATAGACAGAGATACGGCACACTATAAAGAATTGATAGCTCACAAATATGCAGAACTTGCATATAACGGATTATGGTTCAATCCTTTAAGAGAAGCTCTTGATGCATTTATAGATGTAACTCAGAAATATGTTACAGGTTCAGTAACAGTAAAACTTTATAAAGGAAATATGCAGGTTGTTTCAAGAAAAGCAAAAAATCCTTTATATTGGGAAGAGCTTGCAACATTTGATAAAGACGAAATTTA
>JAGCCP010000046.1 GCA_017651625.1 Candidatus Ruminimicrobiellum bubulum
AAACAGGGAAGGAGTAGAGCAAGGCTTGGCAAGTGTACTTGATAAAGTTAGAGATGCATTTAAAACTGCCGTTAATGTAACCATTGAAGAGGCATCCGGATTATCTTTTGCCAAGAAACTTTCAAATTTTGTTATAGCATTAAGAAATCCTGATTTAATGAGAGAGTTGGACGAAGCTCATAAACAATGGAATTTAGGTGTACAGACCAGTTTGTTAAATGTAGATACTGAAGAAATAGTTATTGAAGGAAGCAAAGAGGAACGAGAAAGTATAATTGAAGAAATAAAAAGAATAACCGGTTTGGATTCAAATGTTCAAGAAGATGCTATGATTTTAAGTTATTTAACTAATCAAGATTTTGATTTTTTAAATAGATTGTTCTCAATGCTTAAAGATAATACTAAATTTCAAAATAAAGATTTTATAATAAAGTTTGTTCATAGTAACTTGATAATTTCACTGATGAATTTGCATGTTATTGATTTTGATGAAGCAGTTTTATGTTTGGACCGAATTAAGCCAGCTTCTGTTGAAAATTTAAACAACAACAATAATAACATAATATTGAGACAAGAAAAAAGGGCCTTTATATTATTCCTTACAGATGAAAAAAATATAGCAACACTAATAGATATTTTGAATGAGGCTGAAGAATTACAAAATTCGGATGAATCAGAAGGACTTGGAGTTATCATTAGAGATATGTTGGAAAAAATTGTTTCAAATATTGAAGATGAAGAATTATTTCCTCTATCGATACGTTTGGAAACTTTCCTTGAAGATTTAATTATTGATTTAAATATTGATGATGTCGATAAAATTACCAAAAAAGAAAGAAGACGGTCTATAAGTAAAACCTTTATGTTTAGGTTGTGTGATGCCCTTAACAGAGAAGTTAAATTGAGTTTGTCTGATTATTCGTATATTAAAGATTTATTACATTATTTCAAAAAAGGTGATTTGTTTGGCAATCAATATGAAAGTTTTGTTGAGTTTTGTAAATTGAAAGATAGCTCAAAAAGAAAGATCTTGAAATATATTAAAGATAACTGCGGTACTAAGTCACAATCCATAGGCTTGGCTTTTGAAGTTATGGTTGAGCAAACGAAAAGATATGAAGATGGTCAATATAGTGAAGAAGAAATTGATTTTGTGTTGGAATTAATAACATCAAATGTGCCTCCGGTAACAATTGGTGAAGATAATAGAGATTTTCTGATGGGTGAATTTAACGCTATATTGAAGTTCATATCAAACAGATCCCTAAACAAAAAAGTTTTTGAGTTTGTGTCTCAGCAAGGGAAAGGTAAACATAGAATCTTTCTGTTACAAATAGCTTTTCTTAACATTGATTTCGGTATGGAAGATGTTAAACATTTGATTGAGCTTGGAGATAAACTTTTTGATGAAAACATAATTCTTTTCAATATAAGTGATGATGTTGAAGAACTGGCAATCAGAATGTTTTTAAATTATAAAATACAAGAAATGAACGAAAGTGTTCTTTTGAAATTTAGAATAGCACAAAAGATGGCAAGAACTTTGTATCATGTTGCCGGAGAGGATGTACTGGATATAACGGATGAGCAATTGAATCTTATTATGGATAAGTTAATTGAAGACAGTACGGAAAAAAGAGGAGTTGCAAGTACCATTAGCATATTTTCCGAAAAAACGGGAACAGTATCAATTCATAATAAGGAAGCAACACCTGACGGTAATAGAAGATTTACCTCTGCAGGTTTAGATAAAATATTCTCTTTGTTAGGAATAGAACGTGAGTTAAAAACAGATTTCGTTATAGAAGATGATGCTGATGCCGGAAAGGAAAAAGGATTGTGGCTCGATTCAATAGAAAACTTTCTAGAGTTATTAGAAGAAAATGAATTATCAAATATAATGTTTATATTTGACGGGCATGGAGGAGAAAATTGTTTATATCTATTTGGCAACGATCAAAAAGAAAAATCGAATGATGTGTTTATTTCAGTTGAAGAGGTTGCACAGGCATTATTTAGAGCACACAAAAAATGTGTTGAACGTGGCAAACCTGATGAAATTGAAAAATTAATATTGAATCTAAGTTCTTGTAATTCTTATGTTTTTGCAAGAAAAGTAATAGACAGACTTGAACAATTGGAACTAGATGAACAAAATAGAAACCCTGATTTTCCAATAAGACTTCCTCAAATAATAACGGAAGCGGGAAAAGAAACGAAATTCGGATTTACAACAACGTATAAAAACAGTGAGACGGGTGAAAATTTTCAACTTGGTAATCTGGAATATTCCGTTATAAGATTTTTAGAAAATAAAATAAAAAACGGAGAAGAGCCCAAAAGGGTAACTTTACAAGATCTGTTTGATTCGGAAATATATCGTTCCAACCATACAATATTTCTTTCAAATTCCGAAATAGAAGGACTAAATGAAAGTTTAAGACAATATTTAAGAGATGTTATCGGTAAAGGAAAGCAAGATAAAGAACAAAATATTAACAAAAAGGAAACAAATATACCGGAATATGAAAGTAATTTGGAAAAAAATCAACAGAATCAGAATATGTTTGATTCATCGTTTGGAATGTTATCCAAAGTCTTAAATTTAATGTTAAATATGATAAGAGCAATAGTAGATCCGACATTTCTTTTAAGAAAACTATTTCCTAAAAATATAAAAAATAATTTTGTTGAAAAATTTTTGGAAAAGAAATTGTTGGATAACAAAATACAGGTTTATGAAGAAGAATCTGTTAATGCAGGTGATGAACAGTCTGTCGATACCAAACAGCGTTTTCCTACAAGGGCAACAGAACTTACAACATGGCTCAGTAAACTTATTCTAAAGATGAAAGGATTGGATGCGAAATCGGTTGAAGGACAAGATTTAATAAATAGATTAGAAAACTGGCAAATATTATTGGGCGTATTTTTCCCTCCGATAAGGAATATGTTTGTCGGGATGCATGGGAAAGAAAACAGGGAAGGAGTAGAGCAAGGCTTG
The DNA here is from genome assembly GCA_017651625.1 of Candidatus Ruminimicrobiellum bubulum. Classification (GTDB taxonomy): domain Bacteria; phylum Elusimicrobiota; class Endomicrobiia; order Endomicrobiales; family Endomicrobiaceae; genus Ruminimicrobiellum; species Ruminimicrobiellum bubulum. The sequence goes on from JAGCCP010000046.1 coordinate 3,005, forward strand.
GCAAGTGTACTTGATAAAGTTAGAGATGCATTTAAAACTGCCGTTAATGTAACCATTGAAGAGGCATCCGGATTATCTTTTGCCAAGAAACTTTCAAATTTTGTTATAG
>JAGCCP010000047.1 GCA_017651625.1 Candidatus Ruminimicrobiellum bubulum
ATTTGCAAAGCAAATTTTACAATTTAACTTCAAATCTTCCAATCATCAAATCTTCCAATCTTCGGTAGTAAGTTTAAAGAATTTTGTAATAAAAGAAGAAATGTAGTTAATAATAAGAATAAAAGTATTAAAAAATAATTAATTAGGAGGACAAGAAAATGTCTAAGATTATTGGAATTGATTTAGGTACATCGAACTCGGCAGCTGCGGTTATGGAAGGTGGTAAAGTAACACTTATCCCTTCAGCAGAAGGAACAACATTGGGGGGAAAAGCATTTCCTTCTTACGTAGCATTTACAAAAGACGGTCAATTGTTGGTTGGTGAACCTGCAAGAAGACAGGCAGTAACAAATCCTGAAGGAACAGTTTCTGCATTTAAAAGAAGAATGGGAGAAGATTACAAATACAAAATTAACGGTAAGGAATTTACTCCTCAACAACTTTCAGGTTTTATTTTACAGAAAATAAAAAAAGATGCTGAAGCATATTTGGGAACAACAGTAGATAAAGCAGTTATTACCGTTCCTGCATACTTTAACGATCACCAAAGACAAGCAACAAAAGATGCAGGTGCAATTGCAGGACTTGAAGTTGTAAGACTTGTTAACGAACCTACGGCAGCATCACTTGCTTACGGTATAGATAAAGTTGGTAAAGAACAAAAAATATTGGTATTCGATCTTGGCGGCGGAACATTGGATTGTACAATAATGGAAATGGGTAGTGAGGGAACATTTGAAGTATTATCTACATCCGGAGATACAAAACTCGGCGGAACCGATATGGATAAAGCAATTATAGATTATATCGCTGAAACATTTAAGAAAGAAAACGGTATAGATTTAAGAAACGATAAAATGGCTGTTCAAAGATTGCAGGAAGCTGCAGAAAAAGCAAAAATCGAGCTTTCTAATATTCTTGAAACAGATATCAATTTGCCGTTTATTACAGCAGATGCTACAGGCCCGAAACATTTGGCAATGAAACTTACAAGAGCAACACTTGAAAACTTGGTAGATCCTATAGTTCAAAGATGTAAAGCATCTATCGACCAGGCAATAAGCGACGCAAAACTTACAAGTGCGGATTTAACAAAAGTTATTCTCGTCGGCGGACCTACAAGAATGCCTATAGTTCAAAAATTTGTTGAAAATTATGTAGGTAAAATTGTTGAAAGAGGAATTGACCCGATGGAATGTGTTTCCAACGGTGCGGCAGTTCAAGCTGCAGTTTTAACCGGAGATGTAAAAGATATTCTTTTACTCGATGTTACACCTTTAACATTAGGTCTTGAAACTTTAGGAAATGTTAGAACACCTATCATCGATAGAAATACAACAATTCCTGTAAAGAAATCTCAAGTATTTTCTACCGCACAAGATAATCAGCCGGGAGTGGAAATACATATTTTGCAAGGTGAAAGACCTATGGCAAAAGATAACGTTTCTTTGGGAAGATTTACTCTTGACGGAATACCACCTGCTCCGAGAGGAGTTCCTCAAATTGAAGTTACATTCGATATAGATGCAAGCGGTATTTTGCATGTATCTGCAAAAGATTTGGGAACAGGTAAAGAACAGTCTATTAAGATTACATCTTCAACGAAACTTTCTAAAGAAGATATAGATAAATATGTTAAAGAAGCAGAACAATATGCTGCAGACGATAAGAAGAAAAAAGAAGAAATTGAAGCTAAAAACGAAGCAGACAATTTAGTTTATGCAACAGAAAAGAGTTTGAAAGAACATGGTGATAAAATTTCTCAAGATGAAAGATTGAAAATCGAACAAGCTATTAATGACACAAAAGAAGCTATTAAAGGCGGCGATATAGCAAAAATTAAAGAAGCTAAAGATAAACTTTCAGATGCTTCACATAAATTAGCTGAAGAAGTTTATAAAGCGGCACAACAACAGCAACAAGCAGGTGCACAAGGTGCTCAAGCAAATGCAGGAGCACAGGCAAATAATAATGCCGGTGGAAATAATGACGATAATGTTGTAGATGCTGAAGTAGTTGACGATAAAAAATAAGGCGATATAGCGACAGCATAGTTTGGGCTACACTTTTGTATTTTAAAATCTTATGTACCGCTCTCGCGAAAAGTACACTGCGACTTTAAAATACTTCAGTTCGCTCCAAACTATGCAGCCTTTAACGACAATAGAAGATTATTTATGTTGAGAGTTTATGCAAAAGAAAGAATTGATAATAGGTAAAATAGATAATTTTATAAAAGAAATAGAAAAGAATATCATTGACTTAAATGAAATTACTATCTTAAAGATATTTTTTGAGATAGTAACTTCAATTTTTGAAGAAATAAAAATAGAGTATACCACTAAACCAAAACACATAGATTTATCTAGTAGAGTAATAAGACAAATAAGAATTAAAGAACCTAAAATTATTGATGATTTTCTTAAAGAGTACATAATTAAAAATTGGGCAGGAAAGAATATTGGTATTAATGATACAATTATCGGTGAAAAATTTAACGATGTTGTTCAAAAAAAAATATTAAGTGAAATGTGGACTTCAACTTCTGTAAATAGAATTATTAATATTCGAAAAACTCTATTTACCTCAGATTTTACTAGTTTTAAAGAAACGTTGGAAAAGATAGATAAGAACATCAAAGATATTGAAATAAAAAGAGTGTACGATTTTGTAAGTGAAAAAAAATATAATTTTTCTGTTTTAATAAACTTTATGAACTTTGTTAAAGATAAAGTATATATTACCAGTGATAAAAATTCTATCTTTTATGAGTTCTTTGATATTATGCGAAAAGTTTGTTTTTACATAAGCCATACATACAGTGGGTATAATTCTAAAGAACGAGAAGAAATATCTTTTATTATAGAGAAATTTGTAGGTTTACAAAAAAGAAATGTTACAGAAAAAGAAAGTTTACAGCATTTTATTGATGAGATAAAAAAAATCTATATATATTTTAAAAATAAACATGAATATGAAATAGTATTTAGAGCAGCTACTAAAAAGAGGGGATATAACGAAAAAGAGGAATATTTAATTGAGAATGAGAAACCAAGTATATTCCATGGAAATAATAAGCATACTAATTTAATTTATAATGAAGATATTGTGTACAATAGTTTTATTGCAACAAATCCTAAAGAATTTGAAAATATGACAACTTTTGACCAATTAACAAAAATGAGACATTATGAAGTTCAAAATAGATTACTGGATGTAACAAAAGATCCTTTACTTGCATTATTGTTTGCATGTGGAGAAAACAATGATGGAACAGGAAAAATCTTTTTATATAAAGTGAAAAAAGAAAACACAAAGGAATATAATTCTGATACAGTTACCATATTATCAACATTGACGAAATTAAAAAAACATCATAAGGAACAATTAAAACAGATATTGAATATTTTTAAAAAAGGGAAAGATTATTATATTTCCGAAGATATTATTGATATGTGTTATTATAAAAATGGAAACAAAAGAAATATAACTTTTGATAATTCTTCTTCGTTGATGATGATTGATGGAAAAAAATGCGATTTTAAATATTCTAAAGAGTTAAATAGAACGATAATGGAATGTGATAATGAAAAAATAGATATAGATAAAATAATTCCAAATTATAATGGTATTGAGAAGAAAATAAGAGTAAAAGAATTTTTTAATTACCTAGTGTCTAAAATTGTTGGTGAATTAAATTGGCAACTTAAAAAAGAAATTCCTGGTTGGCATGAAGGTATTTTTGATTTGGAAACATTTACACAATGTTATTTAGTGAAACCAAAAATGAATAATCCGAGAATTGTAGCACAGAGCGGGGCTTTTTTTATTTATCCGTTTGAAGATACGGATATAAGAAAATCGCTAGTAGATGGTGCTATCTATCAGATAGATATAGATGAAATAAAAAAAGAATTGAGTTTGTTAAATATAGGAGAGACAAAATATATCCCCGATGATTTAACAAAATATGCTGTTGAAATAAGAGAAAAATATAAAAATGCATAGGGCTTTTTAAAAAAGAAGAACTTTTTACAAGTAATTAATATGGAGAATAATATAATTTATCACTATACATCACCAGAAGGTTTAAAAGCTATATTAGAAAATCGTTCTCTAAGATTTACAAATTATAGATTTTTAAATGATAAAAAGGAGGGACTTTGTAAGGAGAATGATATTAGTGCTAAAATAGAAGAGCTTAAAGAAAAAGATACTAATTCAAAGGGAAGGGATTTTTTTGAGTTACTAAAACAGCAGATAATAGATATAAATATAGATGATTGTTTGATAGATAAAAGTGTAAGTGGCGAATATTGTGAAATAAAAAATGATTATTATGTTTTGTCTTTATCTAAAGAATTAGATTCCTTATCGATGTGGAACTATTATATAAAAAATAGAAAATATGAAGGATATAATATTGGTTTTAAACTTGAAGTATTACAAAAAATTTTTTCTAAAGTTGCTAAGGATTCTAAGGGTGTTAAATTTGAAGATAAAGATATAAATTATATGAATATGCAAGATGAGAATAATGAATTTGAAAATATTATATTATCTTTTAAAGAACAATATGTGAGAACATATAGTGGAAAAATGAAAATTGTATTTGAATGTAGAGATAAAATATTAAGGAATTATATTTTTTCCAAGAATAATTGTTTTAGACATGAAAATGAATATAGATTTGTATTAATGAAAAACAGAAATTCAGAAATCAAAGAACAATTTTATATAAAGAACGGTATAATTACTCCATATATAGATATTCCATTAAACGATGAAGATGTTGTAAAAGCAATAAAATCTATAACAATATCTCCATTATTAGAAGAAGAAATTGCAAAGAAGGGGTTAGAGTTTTTTTTAATAAGTAAAGGATATGAATTGTATGACAAAAAAGATCAAACTGGTATAAGAATAGAAAAATCAAAATGCCCAGTTAGATATTAGTGTTTGTGGCCAAATATAAAAAATATAACATGGGAAAAAATATGAACCAACAAATTAAAAATTTAATTAACCGAGCTGTTATTAAAATTATTGAGAATTCTTCAAGTACAAAGAAAATAAATCATTTGAAGAAAAAACATAATGTTAAAATTCATTTTATTCCAAAAAGATACAGAATTTTTGGTGGGATTTTGCAAAGCATGAACATTCAATTTGGGAATTTTGTCGAACAGTTGATGAACTTATTAATAGATAATGATGAAAGATATGAAATAATTAAAAACTATAGTGGAAAGAAAAGTAACAAGTTTACATTGTCTTCAAATAATGAGGCATTGATTGATAATTATATTACTCGTTGCCAAACTGAGAATATAAATATTGAAACAGAATTTCCTAAGTTACTAAATAAAATAGTTTCTGATACAGACACTAAAACTAGTAAATTTAATCATGATATAGATTTATTATTTAAAGATAGACAAACAGGTGACATTTACTATTTGGAGTGCAAATATAATGATGATCATGATACAGGAAAATTTGTGGATATAAACAGAAAATTTATAAAAACATATGCATATTTAGCAAAAGAACTTGATATAAAAGATAATAACAAATTAGTTCCAATATTATTTTTCTTTACAAATAAAAAAATGAAAGGGAATATCTATGTTCCTGAAGCAACTAATATTTATAGAGGGAAAAAGTTTTTTGAGAAATTTTTAAACATAAAATATGAAGAAGTTGACGAATATTTATCTAATTTATCGGAAGATGAAGAAACAATAAAATCGTTCAAAACTTTGTATAACAAAATAATGAATATAGGACTATAGAAATGGCTGAATTAAAGATAAATAACATTTACAAAGGCGACAGTTTGGAAATATTAAAAACATTTCCAAGTAAATCAGTTGATTTAATTTTTGCAGATCCTCCGTATAATATGCAATTAAAAAATGATTTGTATAGACCAAACAATACAAAAGTTGATGGCGTTAACGATGAATGGGATAAATTTTCATCTTTTGAAGATTATGATAATTTTTGCAAGTCTTGGCTTAAAGAATGTAAAAGGATTTTAAAGGATACAGGTTCTATTTGGGTTATAGGTTCTTATCATAATATTTATAGAGTTGGAAATATTATGTTGAATTTGGGATATTGGATATTAAATGATGTTACTTGGTATAAAACAAATCCTATGCCAAATTTTTTGGGAACAAGATTTACGAATGCAACAGAAACTCTTTTATGGTGTTCAAAGGGAGAAAACTATAAAAAGTATACCTTTAATCATAAGTTAATGAAAAAATATAATGGTGGAAAACAGATGACATCTGTCTGGAATATTGGGCTTTGCATTGGTAGTGAAAGAATAAAAGGTGAAGATGGTAAAAAAGCGCATTCCACACAAAAACCTGAAGAATTATTAAAAAGAGTAATACTATCCACTACAAATAAATATGATATCGTATTAGATCCTTTTTTTGGCACAGGAACGACCGGTGCTGTTGCTAAAAAATTAGGCAGAAATTTTATAGGTATAGAACAGGAACAAAAATACATTAATATTGCACAAAAAAGAATAGATAGTATTAACTTTACATTACCTGAAGCAGATTGGATAGAAGAAGAAAAAGAACAGCAAATAAAAGTTCCATTTACAGATTTGATAAAAGATAAAATTATTTCAGCTGGTGATATCTTATATACAAGGAAAAGATATAACAAAAAAGCAAAAGTTTTAGATAATGGTAATTTGCTATATGAAAATAATATAACAGGTTCTATTCATAGAATAGGTTCTTTAATTCAACAGACAGTTTCTTGTAATGGTTGGAAATTTTGGTATATCATAAAAAATAACAAAGTTATACTTTTGGATGATTTGAGAAGCAAATATTTACAAACCCATTACAACGTAGGTAAAAAGTTGGAAACAAGCGATAATTTTGAATTGGAACTTAACGAAGAACCAAAAATTTTAAAAAGTAAAAAACAAAAGAAAAATAATAAGAAAATATTAAAAAAGAAAAAATAATATTTATATAGTCGTTGTTGGCTTTCAAAGACTTTTAAGTTTTTAGTTTAGAACGAGCAATTTACTGACTGCGGTGTACTGAAGGAAAAACGAAGTGTCTGGTACATAAAGGAAGTAAATGCGAAGGTATAAACAAAAAATAAAAGTTGTTTAGCTAAAACAGGAGCAAGATGATGAAAAAAGATTTTTATGAGGTTCTTGGTGTTCAAAAAGGAGCATCGGCCGACGAAATAAAAAAAGCATACAGACACTTGGCAATAAAATATCATCCCGACAGAAACCCGGGAAACAAAGAGGCTGAAGAAAAATTTAAAGAGATAAACGAAGCTTACGATGTTTTATCTAATCCGCAAAAGAAACAACAATACGATGCTTTCGGTCATGAAGGTATGAACGGTATGGGCGGAGCGGGTACCGGCGGTTTCGGAAACATGGGTGATATGGGCGATATATTCGGTGACATATTCGGTGATATTTTCGGCGGTGGCAGAGCGGGAAGATCTTCAGGTGGTGGTGCTCAAAGACAATACAGAAAAGGTGCGGATTTAAGATATGATTTAGATATATCTATGCTTGATGCAATGACAGGCAAAGAAGTATCTTTAGATGTTACAAAAAGAGATACTTGCCAAACTTGCGGCGGAACCGGTGCAAAAGCGGGAACAAGTCCCAAAACATGTCCTCAATGTAAAGGCAGAGGTCAAGTTAGAGTAAGTCAGGGCTTTTTCTCTTTCAGTCAAACTTGTCCGAGATGTCATGGTGAAGGTCAAATTATAGATGATCCTTGCCCTACTTGTAGAGGAACAGGAACTATAAGAACAAATAAAACAATAAAGGTAAGAATACCTCAAGGTGTTAACGACGGCAGCACATTGAGAGTTTCCGGTGCGGGAGATGCAGGTCCGAAAGGAGCACAACCCGGAGATTTGTACGTTGTTATACATTTGAAAAAACAACCGGGATTTGTAAGAGATGGCGACGATTTACATACGGAAATAAAACTTACATTTGCACAAGCATCGTTGGGAATGGAATACGATGTCCCTGTATTAGACGGAAAAGTTAAAGTTAAAATAGCTCCGGGAACACAACCTGGAACGACTTTAAGAGTTAGAGATCAAGGTTTCCCTAAACTCGGCAGAAGAGGAGTAAGGGGAGATTTGTATGTTAAAGTAAACATAAATGTTCCTAAAAGCTTAAATTCCGAGCAGAAAAAAGCATTGTTTGAATTTGCAAAAACTATGGGTGAAGTTCCGAAAGATGCTGTTCAAAAAAATGATAGTTTCTTTAAAAAGTTTTTCAGTTAGTAAGCTTTGCATCTATTTTTTTGAATAATTCTTTAAAGCATCTGTTATGGCCGGAATGAAAACTGCCTTTCTGGATGCATATGGCTCAATCTTGTATGCCATATCATCAAAAACAACTTTGTCACCAAAAGTATTTTTAAGAATTTCGTTTGCCGCGGCATTAGAAGGTACAATATAGGTGACCGAAATATCATCATGTAATATACTTATTAGTGTAAAAGACATATCCATTCCCGTCGATGACATTGTTAAAGACATTGTTGCTTTCATACGATCAATCATTTCTTTTGCTTCTTCTTCGGTGTATGTACCGACACAGCTGACAGAAATGTGTTTATCACCAATATTATATTCTTTATGGTCACTAAAAAATATTTCTTCGTCTGACATACCTTCATAAGAAATTAATGCTTTATACATCTTGCGACAGAAATCATCCGTATCTGAAATTCCGCCCAGTTTGCTAAGTTCTTTTACTGCTTCTCTATCAGCATAAGTTGTTGTGTTGTTTCTAAGGTTTTTCGTGTCCGATAAAATCGCACCTAACATTGCGATTGCGGCTTGTTTATCAGGCTCAATACCGTAATTGCGGTAACGAATCCAAGTGACTGTCGCTGCTGAACCTATTGGTCTGGCATCATAAATCAAAGGATTGGCAGTACTTACAGATCCGTCTCCGTGATGATCGATAATACTGATGACTTTTGCATCCTTTAGTCCGTCAGCCGAATGCATGTAATCACTATGATCTACTAAAATCATATTTAGGCCTGAAGCATTTTTCAACAATTTGGGCGTTTCCAGTCCTGCAGTTTTTAGAATAAAAGCTGTTTCGTGATTTATATTTCCGAGAACAACCGGAATTGCATTATAGCCCAGAGTTTGAAGTAAGTGTGCATATGCTATGGAACTACAGACACTATCCGAATCAGGACTTTTGTGCCCGGTTACATAGATTGGTCCATCGATTTTTCCTAATCCTTCTAAATCACTACGATTCAAAAGAATATCGAAATTTTTTTCCGCTTGAAAATGTTCGGCTTCTATATTTTTACCTATATAGAAACCTCCGAGTCCTACCATGGCAAGAAGTATGAGAATATATCCGAATGTTATCCAACGATTTTTTTGTTTCATTTTATAATCCTCTCTTATTGATTGTGATGATTATATCATATGCCTATTTTGATAGCAACAGAAGAAATCAAAAAATTTTAACAATGAGCAAAAAAAAGCATTGTTTGAATTTGTAAAACCAATAATATGCTTATTTAAAATTAATAACTTTTGTTATTTTTTATATAAAATGATAAAATAATACAAATTCATATTAAGAGAGAAAAATGAAAAAAATATTAAGTTTAACAATTGCAATTTTATTTTGTTTTGAAAGCGCCGTGTTTGCTAACTATAGTGGGTACAAATCTTATATAAAGGGATTACTTGCTTTAAAAAACGGTAAAACAGATGTTGCTGTTTCCGAGTATGAAAGAACATTGTCTTACGATCCGGATGCTACAACCGTTTATAAAGATTTGGCACTTGTTTATTTACAACAAGGCGATGTTACAAAAGCTTTAGAGAGTGCGAAAAAACTTCAAGAACTTGAAAATGACAATGTAAAAACACAAATGTTTTTAGGTTCATTTTATCTTTCAATAAACGAAATGCTTTTAGCAAAACTTTGTTGGGAAAGAGTCTTGGAGCTTGAACCCGAAAACGAATCTGCAACAGTGTACTTGGCGGCATATTATTATTCCGATAACAAGTTAAAAGAATCAATTGATTATTGGACAAAATTTTTGGAGCAACAACCTGAATCCGCAGAAGGATATTTTCAGCTCGGTTTAACACAAGAAAAACTTGGTATGCTCGATGAAGCATTACAATCTTATAAAAAAGTTAATGAAATAAAATCCGAAGCACAAGAAGGATATTTGGCAAGAGCCAGAATTTACGAAAATAAAAAAGAATATAAACTTGCAATAGATGAGTATAAAGAATATGCAAAACTTTTTTCCGGAAACGTTGCAATATTAACATATCTTGGCAAATGTTATTTTGAAGAAAAGAAATATGACGAAGCTGAAGAGGTAGTTTTAAAAGCAAAAGAAACTGCGCCTAACAATGTTGTTGTAAATTATCTTTTGGGAATGATATATGAGAAACAGGGTAAAATAGATGATGCAATAGATGTTTTTGAATATATAATAAAATTGGAACCTACGGCATCGAATTATACGAGATTAGGTTATTATTATGCGTTGAAACAAAATTATAAAACAGCCGAAAAACAGTTCGATAAAGCATTAGAAAAAGAACCGTTAAATTCCGAAATTTTGTACTTGGCAGGACTGAATTATATAGATTCTAAAAAATATGAAAAAGCCAAAGAAGTATTGGAACAATCTTTATACTTGAGACCGGATTTTTCAGATGCAAAATTCTATTTAGCACTTGCTTATGATAAGTTGAAAAATTTCAATAAAACCGAACAACTTTTAAAAGAGATAATAGAAGATGAACCGGATAATGTAAAAGCTTTAAATTATTTAGCTTATAGTTATACGGAAAAAACAATACATTTGGATAAAGCAGAACAAATGCTCATAAAAGTTTTGAAATTGCAACCTACAGTTCCCGCATATTTAGATTCTATGGGTTGGTTGCATTATAAAAAAAGAAATTATGAGTTAGCGGAAAAATATATATTTACTGCAATAAATTTAAAGCCACAGGTTTTCGATAAAGATTTGTATGAACATTTGGGAGATGTAAGTATAGAACTTAAAAAATTATCTCAATCGTGGTTAGCATATGCCGTAGCATACGATCTCGGTTCTTCTACAGCAAAGAAAAAATTGAATTTGTTGGATAAAAAATTTGCGCAAGAAAAAGAGTTGCAACAGGAAAAATTTAAAGTCATTGCCGAAAGAGCAATATTGAATTTTCACAGGATAGCATCTTTAAAAGCAGGTTATAAACTTAATATAAAAATGAGTGCCGCATCGGTATCTTCGTATATGACTGTTTCTTTTGCAAGAAGAATAGGGTTGAATTTCGATTTTCCTCCGAAATTATCTTTTCAAGGTGGCTCTGCTTTTGTAGATGAAGATACTGTGGAATTTTCACCTCAAGCAATTAAAGATAATATTCCAGATGAATTTGTTTCGATGTTTGATTTTGCAAAAATTGTTCAGTCCAAAAAATTTATAGAAATTCTTCTTTCTTCTCAAAAGAGTCAAAAGGGGAAAGATGTTATTTATAAAGGTGACGATTATACAATTAAAATAGATTCAAGTACCGGAATGTTTAAAGAAATTTCAAAAAACAATAGCTTTATTTTGAAGTTAGGTAAATATAAAGAATTCAATACAATCTCAAAAATTCCGTCGACTGCAACATTTGAAGCAGAACAAACAAAGTTTAAATGTGTATGTACTTTAAACAAATCATCGTTGTTATCAAATCCGGAAATACAAAAATTAATAAGGCAGTCTAAAAATGATAGTGAAAGCTCCGGCCAAGATTAATTTATATCTTGAAATTATAAACAAAAGATTCGATGGATATCACAATATAGAATCCGTTATGCATACGGTTTCCTTGTTTGATATTTTAGAATTTACACAAATTCCGGAAAACAAAATAGAACTGGTTTGTGATAATTTACAACTCTCGTTTGATATTAAAAAAAATCTTGTTTATAGAGCTGCGGAAAAAGTTAAAGAAAAATATAACATAAGTAGCGGTGTAAAAATAAAACTTACAAAAAATATTCCTATGGGTGCGGGATTGGGTGGCGGTTCTTCTGATGCCGCTGCTACAATTCTTGCTTTAAGTAAAATATGGAACATAAATGACGATATAAAAAATTTGGAATTGTTGGGTGCAAGTTTGGGAGCGGATGTTCCTTTTTTTATGACGGGTGGAACTGCAAAAATCTCAGGTATAGGGGACATTGTTGAAAAAATAAATACAAATTTTAATGGTACTTTTGTGTTGGTGAAACCTAATTTTGGAGTATCAACACCATATGCTTATTCAAAGGTTAAATTCCCATTGACAAACCCCCATAAAATTAGTAAAATCATCAACGACCTTGAAAAAGGTGTGTTTGATTTTGAAAGTGCAAAAGATCTTTTTTTTAATAGGTTTGAAGATTTTATCTTTGATGAATATCAAGAAATAAAACAAATAAGGGAAGTTCTTGAAGATTTGGGATGTGCGAGTTTGATGTCGGGTTCTGGGGCTACTGTTTTTGGGTTAGTTCATGATAGAGAAAGTATAGATTTTATCTTAAATGAATTAAAAAAATGTGGCTGGAATGTTTGGGTTGCGAGCTCATTCGAAGTCAGCAAATAGAGCTGAACGGAGGAGTTATGAAAATAACTGAGGTTAGAATTTTCCCAAAAGCAGAAGAAAAATTAAAAGCTTATGCGGCAATTACATTCGACAGTGTGTTTGTTGTTCACAATTTGAGAATTGTTAAAGGTGAGAAAGGTTTGATGGTTTGTATGCCTTCAAGAAAAAAGAACGATGGAACTTTCAAAGATATAGCTCATCCTATAACAAATGAGTTTAGAAGTGAGTTGGAAAAAGTTGTTTTGGATGCTTATGAAAAAAAGTTAGCTGAAGCACCGGCAACCGATACTCAAACAATATAATTTAATTCCGAGATAGTGTAATGGTAGCACAAGGGAATTTGGATCCCTTCGTCTAGGTTCGAATCCTGGTCTCGGAGTTTTAAATATCTTAAAAAGAAACATTTTTTTATGAACTGTTTCTTTTTTTTGTGTGTAAAAAAATATTGAGTTTTTGATAAAAAAAATATATAATTATTCAGTTAATTATTATATATATGTTTTTTGAGGTTTTTATGGCGGATTGTCTCTTTTGTAAAATTATAGCCGGTGAAATACCTACAAATAAGGTTTATGAGGATGATAAAGTTTTGGCTTTTGGTGATATAAATCCTCAGGCTCCGGTTCATATTTTGATTATTCCTAAAAAACATATTAAAAGTCTCGATGATGTTTCCAGTGAAGATATTGAGTTGTTGGGACACATACAGCTTGTTGCAAGTAAGTTGGCAAAAGATAACAATTTGAACGATGGATATAGACTTGTAAACAATTGCGGAGTTGATGGCGGGCAGACGGTTGCTCATATTCATTATCATTTGCTTGGCGGCAGAACTTTCGGTTGGCCTCCGGGTTAGAATATTTAAGACGGAAAAAAAGGTGGTGTAAAACTTAAATGGTTAGTGTTAAAGTAAGAGATGGCGAATCAATAGAAGAAGCTATCAGAAGATTTAAAAGAGAATGTGAAAGAAACGGAATAATGCAAGAGATTAAAAAGAGAGAATTCTATAAATCTCCTAGTGTTATAAAAAAAGAAAAACTTGCTGAAGCTAAAAGAAAAATTCGTCGTAAAATGATGAAAGACAACAATTGGTCAAGATAATCAGTTGATAAATTTGTTGAAAAATTATTAAATAAAGGGGGATATTCGGTAGTATTGAGAATGTCCCCTTTGTTTGCATTTTTGTTAAAGGGAGGTTTATATGAATTTGAAGCAAATGTACGATTTTTTTGTACAAGCAGGAATAAACAATGATCCTCGTGGCAAAGATGAAGTTAATACAAAATTAAAAGAAATAAATGAAAAATATAATAAATTAGATAAACAGGCAAAAGAAGATTTTGATGTTGATTTGTTGACCAATCCTTATGCGGATTCAAGAATAATTTTTGGAACCGGTGATGAAGAAATAAAAACAATAATGGTTGGTATTGATATAGAAGCTCCGGAACTTTTGATTGCTAATCAACTAAGGCTTTCCGGTAAAAAAATAGATGTAGTTTTAGGCCATCATCCTAAAGGAAAAGCTTTTTCTACTTTTTATCAGGTCATAGGTATGCAGGCAGAAATAAATGAAGTACAGGGAGTACCTATAAATGTTTCGGAAAAACTTATAGGTTCAAGAGCTGATGAAGTAGGAAGAAGTGTTGCGGGAAGTAATCATCAAAGAGTTTATGATGCTGCAAGACTTTTAAATATTCCGATGATGACAGCACATACTGTTGCCGATAATCATGTTGTAAAATTTTTGCAAAGCAGTTTGGATGCACTAAAACCGAGATATTTAAAAGATATAATGGAGTTCTTAAAAGATATTCCCGAATATAAATATGCAAAAACATTCGGTAACGGACCGACTATATTGTGTGGAAGCAAAGATTCGAAATGCGGTAAAATTTTTGTTGATATGACAGGTGGAACGGAAGGTCCTATAGAAATGATAGAAAAACTTGCTAATGCAGGGGTAGGAACGATTGTTGGAATGCATTTTAGCGAGAAACATTATAAAGAGATGGGAAAATATAAAATAAATGCCGTTGTTGCAGGTCATATTTCTTCGGATAATCTCGGAGTAAACTTAATGCTCGACGGATTAGAAAAGAAATACGGGCAATTGGAATTTATTGAATGTTCAGGATTTAGAAGATTTAGAAGATAATGTCTATACCGGATCAAGTAATAGAACAAATAAGAACGGCTTCCGATATTGTATCCGTAATCGGGGATTATGTACCCGATTTAAAGAAAGCCGGAAGAAATTTTAAATGCTGTTGTCCTTTCCACACGGAAAAGACACCTTCATTTATCGTTAGTCCGGAAAAGGGAATTTTTAGATGCTTTGGTTGCGGTGTAGCGGGTGATGTATTTAAGTTTGTTATGCTCATTGAAAATATCTCGTGGATAGAATCTGTTAAAAAACTTGCCGAAAAAAACGGAATAACAATACAAGAAACTTTTAACGAGAAATATTCCGTATCAGAAAAAACAAAGATATTTGAATTGTTGGAAATGACGGCAAAATTTTATAACAGATGCCTTTTGGAAACCAAGGCGGCTTCTTTTGCAAGAGATTATGTTAAACAAAGAGGTATGACCGACGCGACTATCGAAAAATTTATGATAGGTTATGCTCCAAAAGGAAAACTACTTGAATCTGCTAAAAAAAAGGGCTATGCTTATGACATACTTTCAAAAGCGGGTCTTTTTACGAAAACCGATTTTGGAAGTATTTTTGAATATATGTCAGAGAGACTTGTATTTCCTATACTGGACATACAAGGCAGGGTTGTTGCTTTTGGTGGAAGGACATTAGCAGATAGTAAAGCAAAATATTTGAATACGCCTGAAACAATTGTGTATTCAAAGTCGTCTAATTTGTATGGACTTTATCAAACTTTACCTGAACTAAGGAAAGAAAAGTCTATAATTGTCGTTGAAGGTTATATGGATGTTGTTCTTTCTCAACAATATGGAGTATCCGGAGCAGTTGCTCCGTTAGGAACGGCATTTACACAGCAACAGGCAAAACTTATAAACAGATATGCTGATTCTGTTACGTTGTTGTTTGATCCCGACGATGCCGGAAGAACGGCAACTCAAAGAGCATTGGAAATTTGTGCGGAAAACAATATGTCCGTTAAAACATCAAGTTTGCCCGAGGGCGTAGATCCAGACGAATATTTGTTGGAAAACGGGAAAGATAGTTTTTATAATTTGATAAATAAAAATTCTAAAACCGCAATAGAGTTTGTGGTAGATAGGGTTTTGGCACATACGGATATTAAGACGGCACAAAATAAAGCAAAAGCTGTATCTTTGCTGTTGGATTTCGTTGAGAAAAATAAAAATGTAATTGTGCAAAGAGAATACGTTAAATTTATTGCACAAAAATTAAATATAGAAGAAGATGTTGTTTGGCAGGAATTTAAAAGAAAAACTGTTTTTAAAGTAAATATACAAGAAGATAAATTTGTAGAGAAAAATGATTTTAAACAAAAAACATCTTTGGAAGAAAAATTATTAAAATTTTTGTTGGATATAAGTAACAGACAATATATAAAAAAAGTAAATAAAGATTGTTTTAGCGATACCAATTGTATTGCTATATACAATATGCTCTTAGAAAACGAAAATATTTCGATACCACAGATTTTGTCTAAAATAAATGATAAAAGACAGGAACAGTGGTTTTCTAAGATAGCAATTGTAAACGAACAAACAGCAGCCGAAGACGGCAATGGAAAAGATGAAAATTCTGTAGAACTATACGAAACTTTTAATATTTTGTGTAGGGATGTAGAATTGGAAAAATTGAAAAAAGAAAGAAAGTTACTTGAAAAAGAAGTATTGTTGATGACCGAGGGAAAAATTGCATCCGATAAGGATAAAATAAATAGGTACCTCAGGTTAACATCTCAAATTAAGGGATCGGGGAAAAAGTAATGGCTAGAAAAGAAATGTTTAAAGATTTAGTATCAATCGGTAAAAAGCAAGGGTATCTTACTTATGATCAGATAAACGAAAAATTATCTGAAAAAGATGTAAGTGCGGATAAACTTGATAATTTTTATATTAGGCTTGCAGAATTAGGTATAAAAACCGTCGATAAAAATTCTGCGGTTACCGTAACTACAAATACAACATCAAAAAAAGAAAAGAATACACCTGAAACTGCGGATATTGTCGTTAAAAGCAACGAAGATGAAGAAATCAATCCGGTAAGAATGTATCTTACCGAGATGGCAAAAGTTCCTTTGCTTGAAAGAAACGTTGAGGTCGAACTTGCAAAAAATGTAAAAGAAAACGAGAAAAAACTTACACATATAGTTTTGGAATCTCCTTTAATCATTAAAGAAATAAAAAGTTGGGATACATTGATAGAACAAGAAGAAATGACTCCGAAAGAGCTTATGCCAAGAGGAAGAAAGTCTACCACTCAGCTTAGAAATATGAGAATAAAGGTTAAACAAACCGTTCAAAGAATAGGACAACTTGAAAAAAATATCGCTAAAGTAGATTTGAAAGCAAAACAAAGAGGCTTGTCTCAGAAGGAAAAATTAAAACTTGAAACAAAAAGACAACAGATAAGAGCAGAAATAATTTCTTTGATAGTAGGTTTAAATCTTAACCAAGATAAAATAAAAAGACTTATAAATAAAATAAAAACAACGGCAAATAAGCTTAATGAAATAAATTCCGAACTTGAAAGAATAGAAAGAAAGTATAAAATGCCTGTTTCAAAGTTGCAGACATTGTACAAACAGTATGTTTCCGGAAAAATAACCGCTGCAAATTTCAGAAAAATGTCCGGTGGCTTTGTTGCTGCAAATATGGCTGAGAATATAGAACATATTCAAAGTTTGGTTTCAAAACAAACTCATATTAAAGAAGGTATTTCCATATCCCCGAAAGAACTGATAGAAACGGATAGAAAAATAAGAGATTTGGAAGAACTTATACATAGAGATAAAATGAAATTGATAGAAGCCAATTTCAGGTTGGTTGTTTCTATAGCAAAAAAACATGTCGGAATAAGTAATTTGGAATTATCCGATTTAATACAGGAAGGAAATTTAGGATTGTCGAAAGCCGTTGAAAAATTCGAATGGAAAAGAGGTTTTAAATTTTCAACTTATGCTACATGGTGGATAAGACAATCTATAAATAGAGCAATTGCAGATCAGGCAAGAACTATAAGAATTCCTGTTCATATGAAAGAATTAATTTCCAAATTAACAAAGTTAAAGAAGAAATTCCAACAAGAACAAGGTAGAGAACCGTTAATAGAAGAATATAGTAAATTCTTAAAGATGTCTACCGATAGAGTAAGAAAAATATTAAAAATGATGCAGGAACCGGTTTCTCTTGCTACACCTGTAGGAGAGGAAGAAGATTCTAAGTTGGAAGATTTTATAGAAGATCAAAATAGTCCGAATCCTGTAACTAAAACATATCAGTATAGATTGCAGTTGGAATTAGAAAAAGTTTTGAATACTTTAACGCCGAGAGAATCTGAGATTATAAGGTTAAGATATGGTATAGGAATAGGTTATCCTTCTACTCTCGAAGAAGTAGGTAAAAAATTCGGTGTTACAAGAGAAAGAGTAAGACAAATTGAAGCAAAAGCTATAAGAAAACTCAGACATCCGAGTAAATGTAAATCTTTGAAGGAATATTTAAGTTAGTTTCTTTATTATATTTCAGAGGAGACGTATATAAAAACGTCTCCTCTTTTTTTTTGTTTCCCTATTGAAACTTTTTTTGATACTTTTTCGTCTAATGAATATATATATTTTTATAAGGGTGTTTTTTATTGATTATTTAGTTATTTTTTAATAAAATTAATAGAATATTTATATTGATTTTAACAGGATTTTAATTATGATAAAAAAATTTTTGACAACTATATTGCTTACTATATTTTGTGTGCCGTTTGTTTTTGCACAAGAAGATGTTATTTTTAGAATAAGAGATGTTGTTTTTGACGGATTACAAAATGTGAAACCGAAAACGGTTCGTTCCGAAATTCAATTAAAAAAAGGTAAGGTATATGCCGAATCAATAGCAAGGGACGATTTAAGAACCGTTTTAGGATTGGGTTATTTTGATAATGCGGAGATCTCAGTAGACAAAGAAAGTAAAATAGTTAAGTTTACCGTAGTAGAAAAGCCATACATAAAAAAAATCGTTTTTAAAGGAAATAAACAGTTTTCTGAAGGTAAATTGAAAGGAGAACTAACTTTAAAAGAAAAAGATTTTTATAATTTTGTTGAATTGGAAGAATCAAAAAGAAAAATCCTCGCATTATATAAGGATAAAGGGTACGCCGATTGTCAAATGGAAGTATATCCTACTACCGATGAAGATACAAACACAATGACGATAACTTTTCTTATTACCGAAAATAATAAAGTTTTGATTGGCGATTTGTATGTTGAAGGTGTAAGAAGTTTCAAAAATAAGAAAATCAAAAAATTAGCTAAAACAAAAAAGAAAAAAGTTTTTAAAGAAGAAACATTGAAAAACGATATGTTATCTATAAAGAGATTTTATGTGAACAGAGGATTTATGGATTTTTCCGTTGATGAACCGGAAATAACCTATAACGAGATGAGAACGAAGATGTTCATAACTTTAAGAGTGAATGAAGGTGTAAGATATAAAATGGGAGATATAAATTTTGATGGTAATTCTGTTATATCTTCTAAAGATTTATCAAAACACTCTACTATAAAAAGAAACGAAATTTTTAGCCAAGAAAAGATACTCGAACTGTTAAATAAGGTGTACGATGATTATTCAAACAGAGGTTATTTACATTCTTATATCGAACCGGACTTTTCAAAGAGCACCGATAATTTAATGCAAGAACAAATGGGGTCCAAAAAAACGGAAAAAGAAATTTTGATACAAGATGATATCAATAATATAGATGAACAAATAGATACGAATATAAACAGAACCTCGGCTAATAAAAAACTAAAAAAATTAAACAGAAAACTTGAAAGGACAAAATATCAAACAAGAAATAGAGAAAACGAAGTATTGAATCAAAACAGCAAAGAACAAAATATAAAAGATAAAATAGCAAATATCGAAGAGGAATTGGAATATAAAGATTATAAAGAACAAAAATATGTCGCAAAGTTGGAAAAGAAAAAAGCAAAGTTGGAAAAGAAATTATTAAAAGCGCATAAAGAATTGGAAAAGAGAGAACAAAAAGTCGTAAATCAAAAAAACAAAGAGCAATTGGTACAAAATGATATAGATGAAGTTAATCAAAAAATAGAAAACGGAGAAATCTTTGTTCTTACTGAAAGACAAGCAAAAAAGCTTGAAAAGAAAAAAAATAAATTAGAAAAAAAATTAGTAAAAGCAGAAAAAGAGAAAGAAAAATTAATTGTAAAAGAAGAAAAGAAAGTAAAAAAGCAAGAAAAGAAATTGGAAAAACAAAATAAGAAAGAAGAAAAATTACAAGCAAATCTAGATGAAGTTAAACAGCAATTAACAGAGATGAATGCGGATAATTTGCTGGAAATGCAAGGGGAAAAACAGATAATTGAAATAGATGACAGAGAGATTGAGAATAATAGTGCTGATTATAAGAAAATAAAGAAACTTCAAAAGAAAAAAACTAAATTAGAAAATAAAATAGCAAAATTACAAACTAAAAAAATAATAGATAATGTTGTTAATGTGGATTTTAATATACAAGAAAATAGCATAGTTTACGTTGGAGATCTTTATATAGATGGCTTAACAAATACAAAAGACAATACAATAAGAAGAGAAGTCTTGCTTAGACCCGGAGATGTTTTTTCATCCGGTAAAGTAAGAAGAAGTATGGAAAAAATTTATAATTTGGGATTTATTGACGGAGCAGAACCGAATATTGCTCCTACAGGACAACCTGATATTATGAATTTAGCTTTTGCGATAACGGAAGGTAAGCCTGGTATGATAACTGCAGGAGCAGGATATTCTTCCGTTGATAAATTTGTCGGTTCTGTTCAATTGCAACATATGAATTTATTCGGTAGAGCACAGAAATTGAATTTGTTGTGGGAATTTGGTGCAAGAAGACAGAATTACGAAATAGATTGGACGGAACCTTGGTTTTTAGGAAAAGCCATGAGTTTAGGTTTGTCTTTGTATAACATAGAAAGATTGAGAGATTATCATAACACAAGCGATGCTTACAAAGAAGGAAGACTCGGAGGTTCTGTTTCGATAAGTCCGAGAGTAGATGATAAGATAGCTTTATTATTCGGTTATACTTATGAACATGTTAGAATTTTTGATATAGATGATGATGAACTTAAAGAAGAAATTATGAATGATCCTGATTTGGCAAAAGATAGAACATCCAGTGTCAGAGCACAAATAGTTTACGATACAAGAGACTATATTTACGATGCATCAAAAGGTGCAAGATATTCTTACGGTATAAATGTTGCCGGCGGACCGTTAGGTGGAAATGTTAACTATGTAAGGAATTCCGTTAGAGGAACATGGTTCTTCCCTACGTTTTGGAAATTTGTCTTGTCAATTAATATTAATACCGGTTGGATAGAAAGTTATGGCTCTTCTTCGGACGTACCTTTATATGAAAAATATTATGTCGGCGGAGCAGATACTATAAGAGGATACAAATATAGAACAGAAGTTGGACCTTACAATGGCGGTAAAGTAATGGCTGTTGCAAATGTTGAATATAAGTTCCCTATAGTTCAGGAAAATAAGAGAACAATATTACAGGGAGCATTCTTCTATGATATCGGTGGAACATGGAAAGATATAAATCATGTTAATTTCTGTTTCGGAACAGATAACGATGAGACAAATTCTTATTATTTGAAGTCCGGTTTTGGTTTTGGTATAAGATTTGCAACTCCCGTATTCCCGTTAAGACTTGATTGGGGATATGGTTTGAATCATAAGAGAGGGGAAGATTTACAACAATTCTACTTTACCATAGGAAACGTTTTTTAATATAAGAGGATAAAATGAACTTAACTTTAAAAGAAATTGCAGGAATTGTTAATGGTAAGTTGATAGGGCAGGAAGATTGCGTTATTGTAGGTGTTGGCGCAATACAAGATGCTGAATATGGTCATATTTCTTTTTTAGGAAATAAAAAATATACACATTTTTTAAAAGATACTAAGGCAAGTGCTGTTTTTGTTACCGAGGATATAAATGTTGAAGATTACAAAGATAAAAATCTTATAGTTGTTAAAGATCCTCAACTTGCTTTTTCAAAGATGTTGGTGATAATAGATAAACAGAGACTAGATAAAATAAAACCGGGTATTAGTCCGAAAGCTACAATAGAATCAACGGTTGTTTTAGGAAAAGATATTACTATTGGACATAATGTGGTTATTGAAGAAAACACAAAAATTGGTGACAATACAAAAATATTAGCCAATACGTTTATAGGGAGTGATGTCGTTATCGGTAAAAATTGTCTTATTTATCCGAATGTTACCATAAGAGAAAAAACGATAATAGGTGACAATTGTATAATTCATCCGGGGGTTGTTATTGGTGGAGACGGATTTGGTTTTGCTGCTACCGGAGAAAAAATTCCGCAAATAGGTCACGTTGAAATAGGTAATAATGTTGAAATAGGTTCTAATACTACAATCGATAGAGCGGCAATAGGAAAGACATCAATAGGGAATAACACAAAGATAGATAATTTAGTAATGATTGCACACAATGTTCAGGTCGGTGAAAATACAATAATTGTTTCTCAGGTAGGTATTGCCGGTTCAACAAAAATAGGTAATAGAGTAACCCTTGGCGGCCAAGTAGGTGTTGTCGGTCACATAACTGTTGGTGATAATGTGATGGTTGGTGCAAAAAGCG
The DNA here is from genome assembly GCA_017651625.1 of Candidatus Ruminimicrobiellum bubulum. GTDB lineage: Bacteria > Elusimicrobiota > Endomicrobiia > Endomicrobiales > Endomicrobiaceae > Ruminimicrobiellum > Ruminimicrobiellum bubulum. The sequence continues at coordinate 22,549 of JAGCCP010000047.1, forward strand.
GTATAAGCGGTAATTTGAAAGGTAATCAGGTCGTTGTTGGTCATCCCTTGCAACCATATAGAAAACACTTGGAATCTCAGGCTTTAATAAAAAGATTACCGGAGTTATTTTCTCAAGTTAGAAAGATAATAAAAAAGTTAAATATAGAGGAATAATCATGGCAAAACAAACCACCATTGAAAAAGAATTTAGTATTGAGGGTGTAGGTTTACATACCGGAAATAAAAGTAAAATGGTATTTAAACCTGCTGAAAAAAATACAGGTATACATTTTGTTAGAGTCGATTTACCGAACAAGCCTGACATAAAAGCAGATTGGAATAGTTTGTCTACAGGTACCGCAATAAGAGGTACAACTGTTCAGTCCGGAGATGTTCAGATTCACACTATAGAACATATTTTGTCGGCATGTTTTGCATTAGAACTAGATAACCTGATAATAGAAATAGATAATAACGAACCTCCTATTATGGATGGAAGTGCAAAAATTATTGCACAAAAAATTTTAGAATCCGGTATAAAAGAATTAGATGCTGATAAAGATTTTTACACAATAAAGGACCCTGTTACCTTTATATCAGGAAATACGAAAATAGTTGCTTATCCGAGTGATAAACTGGAAATAGATTGCACGATAGGATATGATCATCCGTTTTTATCTCACCAACAAGCTAAGTTTGAGATAACAAAAGAGTCTTATCTTAACGATATTGCTCCTGCAAGAACTTTTTGCTTTGATTTTGAAATTGAAGCTTTACAGTCAAACGGACTTGCTAAAGGTGGAACCTTAGATAATGCAATAGTTATAGGTCCCAGTGGTATATATAATAAAGAACCATTAAGATTTGATAATGAATTTGTAAGGCATAAAATATTAGATTTAATTGGGGATATTTCTTTGGCAGGAAAACCTATAAAAGCAAAGCTTGTTGCTGAAAAACCCGGACATAAAAGTAATATTAGTTTTGTAAAGGAGTTTGTTTCCAAAGCTATTATAGACAAAGGAGAGCCAAAAGTGGAAGTACCAAAAAAAGAAGAAACTGTTGTTTCTGATGAAGAAGTAAAGGTTTATAATTGTGCCGAAATTCAGCAAATTATTCCTCATAGATTCCCTATCCTTATGATAGATAGAGTCAAATTATATGGTGCCGGAGATAAAAAAGCAACCGGTTATAAATGTGTAAGCGGTAATGAACCATTTTTCCAAGGACATTTCCCAGGGCAACCTATAATGCCTGGAGTTTTAATTGTCGAAGCAATGGCACAAACATCTTGTGTTATGTTTTTATCAAGACCGACATTAAGAAATTGTTTGGCATATTTTATGGGAATAGATAAAGTAAAATTCAGAAAAACGGTTATTCCCGGAGATATGTTGGAATTAAGAGTTGAAGTTATAAGAGATAGCGGAAGAAAAGGTAAAGTTAGAGGTGAAGCTTTTGTGGAAGGTAAACTTGTAGCAGAAGCGGAATTTATGTTTATTATAGTAGATAGGGAGAAATAATATGATACATAGTACAGCAATAATAGACAAATCAGCAGTAATCGGACAAAATGTAGAAATAGGACCTTATGCTGTAATAGGTGAGGATGTTACAATAGGAGATGGAACATTTATAGGAGCTCATGCAACAATAGAACGTGCAAGAATAGGGAATAATTGTAAGATATTTTCTCATGCATCGATAGGTGCAGCTCCTCAAGATTTAAAATATGCAGGAGAAAAAACGATTGCTATAATAGGTGACGGTACAACAATAAGAGAATTTGCAACGGTTAACAGAGGAACATCAGCAAGCGGACAAACAGTTGTAGGTAAAAATTGTCTTATTATGACGTGTGCACATGTTGCTCATGATTGTATTTTGGGAGATAATTGTATAATTGCAAACTGTTGTGCAATTGCCGGTCATGTTGAAGTAGGTGACGGTGTTGTTATGGGCGGACTTACCGCTGTTCATCAATTTGTTAAAATCGGTAAAAATGTTGTTACCGGCGGCGGTTCTATGGTAAGTATGGATATAATTCCTTATATGCAGGCACAAGGCGACAGAGCAACTTTGTTTGGTTTAAATTTGGTAGGTCTTAAGAGAAAAAGAGTCCCTATTGCGGAAATAGAAAATATAAAACATGCCTATAAAATTTTGTTTGCTTCTCATTTAACATTAAACGATGCCGTAGCAAAAATAGAGGAAGAATTAGGTAATTCTATTTATGTTCGAGATATAATCGATTTTATTAAAAAATCTCAAAGAGGAATTTGCAGACCTAAATAATTATGAAAAATATAGGAATGATTGCAGGTAACGGAAGATTTCCTTTTCTTGTCGCTCAAGAGATAAAAAAACAGGGTGACAGGGTTATTGCCGTTGCTTTAAAAGAAGAAGCCGACAAAGATATTGAAAATTTTTGTGATGAAACCATATGGCTATCCGTCGGCAAAATCCAGAAAATTATAGATGCATTCAAGGATAGAAATGTAGATACTGCCATAATGGTAGGGCAGGTCAAACATGCAAAAATTTATTCTGCAATAACCATGGATTTAAGAGCTCTTAAAATAATGACGTCATTAGTAAATAAAAAAACAGACACTATTTTAGGTGCTGTTGTTAAAGAATTTGAAAAAGATGGTATAAAATTTTTACCTTCACATATATATTTGCAACATCTGTTAGCACAAAAAGGTGTTATTGTCGGTAAAAAATTAAATTCAGATGAAAATAAAGATGCTCAATTTGGCTTTAAAATGGCAAAAAGTATAGCAGGACTTGATATAGGACAGACCGTAGTCGTTAAAGATAAATCTGTTTTAGCTGTTGAATCAATAGAAGGAACAGATGAGTGTATAAAAAGGGCATATTCTTTAGGTGGAGAGAATGCAATAGTTGTAAAAGTTGCAAAACCGAACCAAGATTTTAGGTTTGATGTTCCGGTGATAGGTACAAGAACAATAGATACTTTAAAAAACAATAAAATAAGAGCAATGATAATAGAAGCGGGTTCAACTTTAATATTGGATAAAGAAGAGGTAATATCAAAAGCAAAACAAGCAGGTGTTACAATTATTGCATTATAGTCAAAAATTTTTAATATTTTTGTTTAAAGAGATATATTATATATATAATATATCTCTTTTTTTGCAAGAATATGTCCAAAAATAGTAAAATATAATATTAAGCTATGATAAGAAAATATCAAATATTATTCTTAATATTGTTATCGTATGTTGTTGTACTATCTTTCTATCCGACAATCACATCGGATTTTATAAATCTTGATGATCCCGTTATGGTTATAAAAAATCCCGATATTACAAGTTTATCTCTTAACAATATAAAGCATATTTTATCTTCATATCATTATAAGCTCTATCATCCGATAGTTACATTGTCTTATGCTATAGAATATTCCATCTGTAAAATAGAACCGTATTTATATCATGTTGATAATATCTTACTGCATTTGTTAAATGCTTTTTTTGTGTTTTTTATAATAAAATTTTTATCAAAATCTTTTGTTGTCGGTTTTATTAGTGCATTTATTTTTGCATTACATCCTGCTCACGTTGAATCTGTATCTTGGGTGTCGGCAAGGAAAGATACCCTATATTCTTTTTTTTTCTTACTTTCAATATTGACATATTTAAGATTTAATAAAATAAAACATAAGCCTTTTTTATATGTTTTATCCGTGGTTTTTTTCTTGTTGTCTTGTATGTCTAAACCAATGGCTGTGATTTTGCCGATAGTTCTTATATTGATTGATTTTTATGAAGATAAATTTAGATTTAAGTATGATGTTTTAAAAAAATATATACCTTTCTTCTTTATTTCGTTTGTTTTTTCGTATGTTGCCATTTTTGGCCATTATTCGGAACAGGAAAAGATTATTTCGACACTTTTTGCTAAGACTATTAATTTTTATGATGTACATTTGAATTATTTATTCTATTTATATAAATTTTTCTTGCCGATAAAATTATCATGTTTTTATCCGAGTTTCTATAATCATAGCGGTATTACACCAAACTTTGTATTTTATTCATCAACAATATTATATTTATTAATATTGTTGGTCGTGTTAAGTTTGAAAATAAATAAAAAAGTTTTTTTCGGATTTTTTTTCTTTGTAATAACATTATTTCCTTCAAGCGGTATTTTACCGACGGGTCTTGCTCCGGTAGCAGACCGATATACTTATATCCCTTACATAGGTTTATCTTTTATAGTCGCAGAACTTTTATGTTATATTTATAAAGAAAATAAGAGATTACGATATATAATTGTTTTAATTTCATTATTCATTGCAACGTCGTTAGTGTATTTAACTTATCAAAGAAGTCTTTTATGGTCCGACAATAAAAATTTAATGACACAGGCTATAGATTATGCACCTGAAAAAGCGGACCAAGCTTATTTATTAAGAGGAATGATATATAAATCGGAAAGTGAATTGGATTTAGCAGAGAAGGATATTGTAAAAAGTTACTCCTTGAATAGAGACAATGCATATACTATTTTTCATTTAGCTCATTTAAAACAAGAGCAGAAAAAATATTTACAGGCAAAAGAATATTATTCTCTTGTGCCGTACACAAACACAGATTATGATGTAGTTCTTGTACAAAATATCGGGCTTATACTTGATATTGAAGGAAACACGAGAAAAGCAATAGATTTTATGGAAGGAGAAAAAAGTAGAAAAGCTTTTTTTATTACGGATGGTTTCTTTAATACTTTAGCTTTGCTGTATTATAAAGAGAATAATATTGATAAAGCGATAGAAAATATGAAACAAGCTGTGGCAACAAATCCTCTTAACGGGGAATATTATATCCGTTTGATGACACTTTACGATGAAAATAAAGATTTTATAAATTTTGAAAAAATCGCATTTGAAGGCTTAAAAAACAGTGATAATAAAACGGTTATACTTAACAAATTATCAGCGCATCTTTTTAAAAAGGGAAAATATGATGAATTGAAAAGTTTATTGATTTCACATTTTGATCTTTTTAATGATTTTAGTTATTTCCTGTTAGGTAATGTTTTTGCAATAAATGCGAATTATAAAAAAGCATTAACTTGTTATACAATGTCTATTATGTTACATCGGAATAACGGGGAATATTATTTTAAAAGAGCTGTTGTATGGTATATGTTGAATAAATATGATTTGGCACAAAAGGATGTTGAAAGAGCACAAAAATATAATTTTATTGTAGATAAAGATTTTAAAGAAAAATTAGAAAGAGTATAAAAGGAGAAAAGAAATGAAAAAAATTGTGGCATTTTTGGTAGTGTGCAGTTTGTTTTGTGTTGTTGGCTCAAATACAATTTATGCGGAAGAGTTGTCTATTACTCAAAAGATAGAAAGAGGATACGATAAATTCATGCATAAACCTGCGGTTGTTAGATTTACAACATCTGTAAAAAACGGATGGGAGAAATTTAAAGTTTGGTTCGGCAATTTGCCGGGAATAAAACAGTATAATAATTCCGTTTACTCAAGTAAAAACTGGAAGGCTGCAATGCATGATATGGGCGGAGAATATAGTCCGCATCTAAAGAAAGAAGGAGTAAGTGCACAAATGCTTAGAGAAGGTAAGCAGAAATGGGGTAACTTGAAATAAAGACAATGAAGTTAAATAAAATTATTTTTTTATTGGCTTTTTCGATTTTTTTGTTCTCTTGCGATAATATGAACGAAATAATTATCGATACCGAAGATACAGATTCGAAAGATATGTATGTTGTTTCTTCTATAGGAGATGCAATATTTTTGAATCCTATTTTGGCTTCTGATTCTGCATCTTCTACCGTGAATTCTTTTATATATAACGGTTTATTAAAATACGATAAGGATTTGAATTTGATTTGTGATTTAGCAGAAGATTATAATGTGTCGGAAGATGGTTTAAAAATAAAATTTAATTTAAAGAAAAATATATTGTGGCATGACGGACAAAAATTTACCGTCAGAGATGTTAAATTTACTTTTGACAAATTAACGGATCCGAATACAAGAACACCTTTTTCTTCGGATTATTTAATGGTAAAAGATTTTGAAATATTAGATGATTATTCTTTTGTTGTTACTTATGAACAACCTTTTGCACCGATACTTGAAAGTTGGGCAATGGGAATAATTCCTGAACATATTTTTAAAAACGAGGATATAAATACATCCGAATATAACAGAAAACCGGTTGGAACAGGTCCGTATATTTTCAAGAAATGGATTACCGATCAAAAAATAGTTTTAGAATCTAACCCGAATTATTATGAAGGTACACCTAAAATAAAAATTTTATTGTTTAGAGTAATCCCGGATCAATCTGTTCAATTTTTAGAATTAAGAACACAAACAATAGACGAGTTATCTTTAACACCGGATCAATGGAATGCATATGATTCTTTTTTTAAAAACTATACAAAATTTCGTTATCCTGCTTTTAGTTTTACTTTTTTAGGGTTTAATCTTGAAAAACAGCCATATAGTAATATTAAGTTTAGACAGGCAATAAATTATGCAATAGATAAAAAAGATATTATAACCGGAGTATTGTCGGGAATGGCAAAATCTGCACAAGGTATTTTTCCACCACAGTCTTGGGCATACAAAGAAGTAGAACCTTACGAATATAATCCTCAAAAAGCTATAGAACTTTTATTATCCATAGGCTTTAGTAAAACTCAAGAGGGGAAATTTTTGTACAATGGCAAAGATTTTGAAATTAACATAATTACAAATCAAGGTAATAAATCGAGGGAGCTAACGGCTCAAATTATACAGGAGCAATTGAAGAAAATAGGACTTGTTGTTAATATAAGAATTTTAGAGTGGAGTACGTTTTTAAACCAATATGTGAATAAGAAGAATTTTGATGCTCTTATATTAGGTTGGAATACTGCAGTTGATCCGGATCAATTTTCTTTGTGGCATTCTTCTCAAGTGGGAGAAGGACAATATAATTTTATGTCTTACAAAAATGGTGAAGTAGATGAATTGTTGGTGAAAGCAAGAACTACTTTTGATAAAAAAGAAAGAGTTAATTGTTATCATAAGATCCAAGATATTATGCGAGAAGATCCGCCGTGTATATTTCTATATTACCCGGAAAATCTTGTTTGCGTCCATAAACGATTTAATAATGTTGAACTTGCTCCGGCAGGTATAGGTTGGAATTTTTATCAATGGTATGTTGATAAAGAGAATATAAAATATAAAAATACAAATTTGTTAGTTCAGTAATTAATGAAAAGAATATATTTAATAATTATTTTTTTATTTTGTTCCATATATCTAATTGCAGAAAACAATGTTTCTGTAAGTAGCAGTACGACTGATACAATAAATACTTCTACAAATACATTACAAATAAACAAATCTACAGATACAATAAATATTTCTACAAATACAACTCAAGTAAACAAATCTACAGATACAATAAATATTTCTACAAGTACAACTCAAGTAAACCAATCTAATGATACGATAAAAATTTCAACAAATACCATAAATGGAAATGATACAGTAAATGTTTCAAGTCCCACAATAGATATAACTAAACCTTTAACATATAAGGAAGCAAAGGAAAATAAAGATATTGTGGTATCATCAACAACGGTTATACCGGATGAAAATGATTTAGGTACATATTATTCTTCCGGCGCAATTGTCGAAAAGCCTCAAAAAGATTCTAATTACGATTTAAATATACCTACAACTACGGCACTTGGTATAGCAGGTGAAAAAGTTCTTGATAAATTAAATTTAAATAAATCAACGGATACGGCAAATACCGAACTTAATCAATCTACGACAACAGTTTCATCAGATTCATCAAAGATTGAAAATAGTGAAAATAAAGATACAAAAGAAAATAAAAAGCAGGATGATGAAAAACAATCTGAAGATAAAGATGAATCTTTTGCAAAAAAAATATTAAATAAAATACCTTTTGATTCTAAATTATTGTTGTCCGGAAGAAAGTTGATAGGAGTAAATTTTTCGGGAACAATTTACGATGAAGAAGAGTCCGGAAAAAGGGCAAACTCTACAGATTTTTCTATGGAACAAGAATTACAAATGAAAATAAAGGGAACGGTGGGAGACAGGCTTGAATTAAATGTTGATTTCGATGATACACAAGACGATAAAAAAGATATATATATTCTTTATAAGGGAAAAGGAAATGAATTTGTAAGAGAAGCGGCTTTTGGAGATATTAATGTAGAATTACCAAGTACCGAATTTTCCGGATATTCAAAAGAACTGTTCGGTGCAAAAATAGATACTCAATATAAGGGATTAAAAACAAGAGCTTTTTTCTCTAAAACCAAAGGTTATTCAGAAAGTAAACAATTTAAAGGCAGCAGTAAAACCGAGAAAAAAATTATAGCTGATACTTCTTATATAAAATATAAATATTATTCGATCATTAAAGAGGGTAGTACAAAAACAATAAAGAATGATACTGCAAAAGTATATTTGGATAAAATAAAAACTACCGCCAGCGATTATGTCGTAATAACAATGGATACGGAATTGCATTATATGAAAAATTTATCGTATACCCCTCTGTATAAAGGAAATTTTATAAAACTTACCGCAGGAACGGATTATACGATAGATTATACTACCGGTATACTTACATTTAAAAGTACTTTGTCTGCACAGTATGTTGTAGCTATCGACTACCAATATACGGATGGTACTTGGTTATCCGATGAAACAGGAGGAAATCCTCAAGTAATAAAGGATACAAATAATACAGATGCACTATCTACGGAAGTTCATACTTTTTACAGCTTGGGAAACTATCAAATTACAAAATACAACGGAAGAGATAATTTTATATTGGAAGTTAGGGATTTGAATGATACTATTCCTTCTGTTATAGATGGAGGGAAACTTGTTCCTAAGTTTCCGAATATTGATGGCTATGATGCAAATATCATAGTTGATTATGATAACGGAGTATTTAATTTACAACCCGTAACCGGTAAACCTTTACACGATGATTTATATACATCAAATACACATAAATATAATTTTGTGGCACAATATGAATATAAAGTGAAAATTTTTAATTTGAGAACAGGTATTGTCCCGATGTCGGAAAAAGTTGTTGCAAACGGTAAAACTTTAAAAATAAACGAAGATTATATGTTGGACTACGATGTTGGTATATTAACTATTTTAAAAGACGAATATATTAACAATGATACTGTTATAGATGTATCTTACGATTATTCTCCGTTGGGGGGCGCTTCTGCCGGTTCTACTCTTGTCGGTGTTCGCTCGCAATATGATTTTACCGATAAAATTTCATTGGGAGGAAGTTTTATTTATGAGTTTGCGGCGGAAGATACAAAACTTCCGGATATATATTCCGCACCTTCAAGCACCCTTGTAGGTGAAGTTGATGCAAAAGTAAAAAATGTAAAAATAACGGATAGCTTAAGTATATCCGCAAATGCCGAATATGCAACGAGTAAATATGTTCAAAATACTACAGGCAAAGCTATTATAGAATCTATGGAAAGTGCAAAACAAGATGACAGCTTTTCTTTAATAGACGATAACTGGTTTTATGCTGCCACACCTAAAGATGATGTACATGAATACCATACAAATTCAATAACTTGGAAAAATTATGATATAGAAAAGAAGGATATAGATAAAAATTTGGAAATTATATCCGGAGAAAAACAACAAGTTATGGATGTGAATTATAATTTAACTTCATATGCTTATGCATCAATAGGTCAGATTGTTTCTGCCGCAGGGTATGATTTTTCAAAAAAATTATATTTGGAAGTTTGGATAAAAGCAAATTTCGCACAAGTGAATGTAAGACTCGATTTGGCATCTTCCATAGATGAAGATTCTGATCAGAATAATCAACTCGGAACAGAAGATACAAACGGTGACGGAATAATAAGTCCTTGGGAAGATATAGGTAGAGACTTTATAAATCCGGATCATTCAATATCAAAAATCGGAGCAAATAACGGAAGACTCGATACCGAAGATTTGAACGGCAATAACAGGTTAGACAGGTATGAAACGATTATAAAAACTTTCAATTTAGAAGCATATGCCGATATTACAAAAACTTCTTGGCAAAGAATACAAATTCCGCTTGATATTACTGACACCGATATAGAAAAATGGAAAACTGTAAGAATTACAAGATTAACTATTAGTCGTAATATTTCGGAATGCGAAGGCAAATTAACAATTGGTAAAATTTCGGTTGTAGGAAATAAATGGACAAAAGAACTGTCTGATTCTTCAAATGAGAGTGAAATTTTTTCCATAGGTAGGGATAATCCTCAATATGTTTCACTTTTAACAAATTCATATTACAGAGACTTATATGATATAGATAGTGACTCAAAAAGGGACGAACAAGCATTGGCAATCACTTATGAGTCGAATAAAAGTTCCGATACTTTTTTTGCAAGAGCAACATATAGTTCCGGTTTTGATATATCGAATTATGAAAAATTTAAATTCTTCTTGTATATTAAAGAAACAACTGCAATAACTCCCGATGAAAGTCGTTTCATAATGAGAGTCGGAGGAGATAATGCCAATTATTTTGAATATTCTATCCCGATAACCGATGACATGAAAGGTAAATGGAATGTGTTAGAAATTAAACAACCGGGGTATGGTGTAAATACGGAATGGGCTACGGACGATCCTAATGCAGAAATTACAAAAGTCGGTGAGCCGAGTTTACAGAAAGTTGCATTTATTGAAACCGGAGTCATAACAAATGGCGCGGATAAAGGTGAAATTTGGGTAAATGAAATACATGTTACCGACGCAAAAAGTAAAGATGGTAACGCATGGAAAACTGATTTTAGTATAAATTGGGCAGGTAGAGGAGCAATAGGGGCTTTAAATGTTAATTTGTATAGAAAAGGAATAGGCCAAGATTTTGAAACTTTTGCACCGGGAACTTACGATAGAGAATTGTTGGAAGATTCCGCAGAACTTAATTTTAATGGTATTAATATTGCAGGAACTCAAGTCTTACCGATAAAAGCTTCGCTGACAAAAACAAAAACAGTTACACCTCTTGCTTTGCAGAATACATCGGATCAGGTTTCCGTATTGGATGAAGGTAAAGTTATTTCCTATGTCGGAAATGTTAACACCGTATTATCTGCAGGAACAGATTTGCCTAAAGTTACGCTTGAATATAACAGGTTTATTAAAGATACGGAAAATATAGAAAGACTTGAAGATAAAGAAACTATTTCCGCAAATGTGGTTTATTTAAATCCTTTGGAATTTGAATTCTTACCTACAAGTCTTGTTGGAGATTACAAAATAAGTAATTCTACATATAAGGTTTATCCGACGGAAAAAATAGAAGATACTAATGCTTTTCTTGATTTGGATACAATGAGAAAATATATGGAAGTAGAAGATTTTCTAACGTTGGAAAAAACAGAAACCTGGGGATTAAAAGCACCTTTTTCTTTCTTTGATAAAGTTATTTTTTCACCGGCATATCTTATATCGAGAGTTAACGAAAAAAACAAAGAATATTTTGAAAATGAAGAAATTTTTTATGATAAATCTTTGAACCAAGATATAGGTGCAAGTTTAAATTTTAAAGTTGCAAAATGGTTCCAACCGAATATAATTTATAGTTTAAATACCGTGGAAACTTACGATTTAACTTACAGCAGTACTTCATTAAATAAAGTTTATCCCGGACAAACAAAAGCTATAGACAGAGTCGGAACAACGGAATTTACATGGAACCTTCAAGCAAGAGATATTGTTAACAGCAAATATTTGAAGAGCTTAACATTTACTACATCTTACAGATTGCAGGATTCGGATTCTTATACAAATATTGAAAAAGGATTTTCTTCTATAGGTATTGCAACCGATAAATTGTGGATAAGAGATAATCTTTTAAAAGAAATACAACCGGTTTATTCAACATCATCTTATACCGTTAAAACAGTTTTGAAAAGAGATGATAGAAGAATTATGGGAAGATATAATCCTTTTGAGGCTTTTGATTTGAAAGGAAAACTTTTACCGATAAAAACAATGACTATGAGTTTTACTTTTACAGATGGAGAAGAAGAATCGTACAGTACAGGAACAACAAAAGATTCTTATACGAAAACTTGGCCTGATATTCTTATAGGTATGAGTAGATTTGAAAAATTGTTCGGTAAAAGTTGGATGAGTGATACACAGCTTAATTTAAAATACAATAAAAAAACAACTACTGTTTCAGGTGTGTCGTATGGTGATAGTGTTATGTTCGGAGGAGATTATAAATTAAAAGTTATAAAAAAGTATGATTTGCTTTTTTCCGCTGATGTTACATCAAGTCAGGAATATGATACCGAACAAAATGTTTTAAAACAAGAGGGGAAAATAACTAATTGGGCCGTGCAGATTGCCACATATGTTAAACAATGGAGATTTAGTTTGAGATATGATAATTCTCAAAATTGGACCAAGAATTCTAAAGGAAATCTTGCCACACAGATTTTTTCAAATGCTGTAAACGGTCAAGCGACATCAGATTTATTATTCCCGACGGGAATAAAATTGCCTTTAATAGGAAATATTCCGTTAAAAAACAGATTGTTATTTGAATCTAATGTGTTTTATAATACACAAAGTTCTGCAGTAGATGTTGAAGCTGCAAATTATCAAAATTTCGGATTGAAATTGGCTGGAGATTATGAGATATCCAAAAACTTTAGGTTTGCTTTGGGAGCCAGTTTTTCAAGATTTTTGTATACCTATGTTCCGGAACAAAATTATACAAATATAGAGCTTTCTAGTAAGTTAACCATACAATTCTAATATGAAAAAATTTTTAAATTTTATTATATCAATAATATTCCCGAGAACATGTTCTCTTTGCGGTAAAACTTTACCATTTAGTTCGGAAAAGAGTATTTGTAATAATTGTTTAGAGAAAATTCCGAAATTAGAAGGGCTAATATGTCATAAATGCTCTTTGCCGTTGCCGGATGGTGGTGCAACTTGTTCCGATTGTAAAAGCAATAAAGATATTTATTTTGAAATCTTAAAATCTCCTTATACATATTCGACTCAAATGAAAAAATTAATAAAAAAGTTAAAATATTCGAGAAAAACTTTTTTATCAAAAGATTTATCATCTCTGTTAGCAGATTTTATAATAAAAGAAAATATTGATAAAAATATAGATGTTGTTGTTCCTGTTCCTATGCATTGGTTAAAAAAATGGAAAAGAGGTTATAATCAAGCAGAACTTCTTGCAAAAGATGTTTCTCAAATTATAAATAAACCGATGTATAATGCTTTAGTGAGAACAAAATATACGAAACCTCAATTTAATCTCAAAAAAGGACAACGAAAAGAAAATTTAGAGGATATGTTTGTCATAAATAAAAAATATATTGATGAAATAAAAGGAAAAAATATTCTTCTAATAGATGACATTGCCACAACTTGCTCTACATCCAACCAATGTGCCAAGGTATTGAAAAATTTAAAAGTAAAAACGATTGTAGTAACACTTGCTCGAGCGTAAATTATTTGTTTTCCAAAAATTTATAGGTTTTTATTTTTGTAAAACTTGTTTGGTCAAGTTCTAACGGAGTAATTGAAATAAAACCCTGTTCTATGGCGTCAATATCTGATTGTTTATTTTTTTTACCGGAAATAAATCTTCCTGCAAGTTTATAATAAGTTCCTTTTATTGTTTTCTTTTCTACGATTGTTTCATCGTAACATCTTATACCCAACGGAACAACTTTTATTCCTTTATAGTTGGGGGGGATATTGATATTTAAGCATAGTGCAGGTCTTCCCTTTTTTTCTTTTTTCAAAACTTCTTTTGCTATTTTCAGTGCGGCTTTTGCAACTTGATTATAACAAGGATTTGCTTCGTTACTTGCGGAAACGGACATTGATGGTATTCCCAAATATGCCCCTTCGCGAGCAGAAGCGACTGTTCCCGAATAAACGACATCCTGTGCTAAGTTTGCACAGGTATTTATTCCGGATACAACTAAATCTATTTTATCTTTGAAAAAGGAATATAATGCATATTTTACACAATCTGCCGGAGTTCCTCCGACAAGAGCATAAATATTATGTTTTATTTTTTCGAGTTTTAAATATTTCTTTAAGTGTATGGAATGACTTGTTCCGGACATTTCGTGTTTTGGAACAATAACATAAATGTTTGCAATAGAAGATAATTCTTTTATTAAAGGTCTTAATCCGGGACCATTTATTCCATCATCGTTTGATATCAAAATATTATATTTTTTCATTTGCTAATTTTAGAACCTCTTTTGCCAATATTTCTTGAGGGAAAAATTCCGGGATAATTGTTCTTTCAATATCTATAACATTTGATATATATTGCTCTATGAATTTTATTATTTCTTGTTCTGTAATATCTTGCTCTTTTATAACCAATCTGAAATTAGGTACTTCTACCGATTTTGCATTAAAGTATTGATGATTATCGGTAGCATAAGGGAAAGGTATAAAAAGTGCCGGTAAATTGTAGTTTTCAACTTCTTTTACCGTTCCTGCTCCGGCTCTGCAAACCAATAAATCACTGCAAGCATAAGCATTTCCTATATCGTTCATGTATTTCGTTATAAATTTTTTCGTGTTAAGTTTTTTGTATTTGTTATTTAAATTTTCAAAATCATTGTTTCCGGTAATATGGATAAATTGTATTTTATTTTTATGTCTATTAAATAAATATTCGTTAACATTAAACATAATGTTATTTAACTTTGTTGCTCCCAAACTACCGCCGAAAACAAATATCGTAAAGATATCTGCATCAAGATCTAATTTTTTTGCTGCTTCCGTTCTTGAAATATTAAAGATATCTTTCCTTATAGGATTAGATGTAAATATTGTTTTTTTTCTGTTGAAAAATTTTTCGGAATTTTTAAAACTTATTGCGACTTTTGTAACTATCTTAGATAATAGTTTGTTTGCAAGTCCCGGTATAGAATTTTGTTCATGAATTAATGTAGGAATCTTTTTTATTCTTGCCATAAGTAATACAGGAAAAGATAAGTAAGCACCCATGCCCACTACTGCTATAGGAGAAAATTTATTTAATATTTTTTTTGCTTCAGATAAAGTTTTAATAAATTTAAACGGAAATAAAAATAAATTTATCGACAATTTTCTTGGAGGAGCTTTGAAATCTAATATTTCATAATCGTATCCAGAAGTACTTACTATCTTTAAAGATACCCCGTTTTTATTGTTATTTACTACAAAAACGGGATTGTATTCCTTTTGCTTAAGTTCGTAAGCAAGTGCTATTCCCGGATAAACATGACCGCCTGTACCGCTGACAGCTATAAGTATATTTTTCATAATAATCTACTATTGCTCCTTGCAATATTAACAAGTATTCCTACCATATAACAATTTAAAAGCATTGCAGATCCGCCGTAAGAAATAAAAGGTAGCGGTATCCCTTTGGAAGGAAAAATTCCTGTTGTCATTCCCATATTAATAATGGCTTGTCCCGTTATTGTTAATATTATTCCTAAAGATAAGAATTTCCCGAAATCATCCTTACATTTAGCATTTATGGTTAAAGCCGTTTTTGTAAAAAATATAAATAGAAAAACTGTAATTAATGTTCCGACAAGCCCGTATTCTTCTCCTATTATCGGAAAAATATAGTCTGTGTGTTTTTCCGGCAGGTATCTTAATTTTGTATCGCTTTTACCTGCACCCTTTCCGCTAAAACCTCCGGAGCCGAACGCGGCAAAAGCTATATCGGTATTATATGAATCGGAATCCTTAATTTTTTCTATCTTTGTTTTTACGTTTTCCGTATCGACATTTTTGTTTCCTAAAAACATTTGAATTACCGGCCTGCAATAAGTTATTACTCTTTTTCTTCTGTATGGCTTTATTAAAATCGCAACAGATATAGCTAATATGCAAGCCAAGAAAATTATAAGGATTCTTTTAGTGTCTATTTTTGCAATAAAAAGCAATGATGACCATATGCAAAACAACAAAAATGCTGTTCCGAAATCACTTTGTAAAATAAAAATAATAAAGCAAAAAACGGTTAAATATATGCATGGAAAAACATTTGCACTCCAAGTGTTAATATGATGCTTGTGACGTGTTAAAAAATCCGACATTACTATTATCATTACCAGTTTTGCCATTTCCGACGGTTGAAAATTAAAAAAACCGAGATTTATCCATCTGTGAGCACCATTTATTTCTCTAAAGAAAGGGGTTGATAACATTAATAGTGTTGTTAGTATAAAAAGAAATAAAGATGATTTTTTATATTTATTATAATTAAAAAAAGAAGCAATAATAAATAATATGCAACCTAAACCTATATTTATAAGGTGTTTTGTTATACAATCCAAAGGTGAATTTATTTTTACCATGGCACTGCAAGAAGAAACAGCTAATACTCCTACAACAATAAGTCCTAAAGTAAAATACAAAAGATGTCTTGCATCTTTGTTTTTTCTTAAGCCATTTATAATAGTGTTGTTAAAAAATAAATTCGCCATATTATTTTATAGCCGCGACAAATTTTTTAAATTCTCTGCCTCTGTGTTCAAAATCATTAAATTGATCGAAGGATGCACATGCAGGAGAAAATAAAACTATATCACCTTTTTGTGCAACGGAATGTATTTTTTTAATTGCATTTGATAATGTTTTACATTCTACCATCGGTGCAGAGCCTTTAAGTTGTTTCTTTATTATACTTGTGGCTTCGCCTATAAGAAATATATTTTTCACTTTTTTCTTAATGAGATTAAAAATAGGTTTATAAGGGCTGCCTTTGTCTTGTCCACCGAGTATAAGTTGAATGTTTTTATCAAAAGATTCGAGAGCAACTTTTGTGGAATCGACATTTGTTCCTTTTGAATCATTATAATATTTAACACCGCTTATTTCTTTCACGAATTCTATTCTGTGCTCTACGCCTTTAAATTTTGATATTACTTTTTCAATTACGGATATCTTTGTTCCTGCAAGATAACTTGCCGCAACAGAAGCAAGAATATTATCTATATTATGTTTTCCGGGAATATTTATTTTCGGATTGAGTTTTAATGTTTTTTTATTTTTCTTTAAATAAATAGTTTCGTTATCATAGTAAATACAATTTTGAGCTTTATTAGAATTAAATTCAACCTTATTTGCTTTTGTCTTTAACACAGCTTTTTTCAAATATTTATCGGTATAATTATATATTGCATAATCCTGTTTTTTTTGATTTATAAAAACATTAGCTTTAGCTTTTATATAATTAGCCATTGTGTGATGATGTTTCAAATGATCAGGAGTAATATTCATACTAACGCTGATGTTAGGCCTAAAAAAAGGGGAATCTTCAAGTTGATAAGAAGATAATTCCAATACTAAAATAGATTTCGGATTTAATTTTGTTACAACTTCGGATATCGGAAAACCTATATTTCCGGCAACGAAAGTGTTTTTGTATCCTTTCTTTATTATTTCATAAATTAAAGTTGTTGTCGTCGTTTTTCCGTTGGTTCCCGTTACAGCAATTATTTTTTTAGGTTTTGCAAAATTCAATGCAAAATCGAGTTCGCTTAAGATAGGTATTTCTCTTTTTCGGGCCTGTTTAAGAATTTCAAGATCGTTAGGTAAGCCAGGACTTTTTATTATTATGTCACTATCAAGAACTTTAGAAGAATGTTTCCCGAACTCAATCTCAACTTTTTTATTTAAGTTCATTTCTTTATGAGTTCTTCTTTTCCCGCTGTCACTGGCAAACACCTTATAACCTTTTGATGTTGCTAAATTTGCGCAAGCAATACCGGATTTTCCTAATCCCAAAACCGCAATTCTAATGTCTTTGTTTTTAAGCATGATTTTATCTTAATTTAAGAGAAGCAATTGATATAATAGCAAGAACGATTCCTATTATCCAAAATCTTATCGTTACTTTTGTTTCTGCAAGACCGCCCAACTCAAAATGATGATGTAGCGGTGCCATTCTGAAAACTCTTTTTTGAGTTCTTTTAAAAACAGAAACTTGTATCATAACAGATAATGCTTCTGCTACAAATATTCCTCCCAATATAAAAAGAATAAGTTCTTGTTTAATAAATACCGCAGATAACCCCAAAAGACCGCCTAAACATAAACTTCCCGTATCTCCCATAAAAATTTCTGCAGGATATGAATTATACCATAAAAAACCAAGTCCTGCTCCGAATAATGCCATTAAGAATACGGAAATTTCTCCTGCACCGGCAACATAAGGAACTTTTAAGTAAGAACTTATGTGGGAATGTCCTATAAGATAAGAAAATATTGCTAATGTTACGGCCGCAATTATAATATTTCCCGTTGCAAGTCCATCAAGCCCGTCGGTTAGATTCACTGCATTTGAACTTCCTACTATAACAAGGAATATCAACACAAAATATAAAAATGACATTTCTATAAAGGTTGTTTTTAAATATGGGATATTTAAAGATGTTGCGTACTGTGCATTTGTCGGATACAAATATAAATATGCTATTACGAGTATTGCAAATAAAGATTGAAATAATAATTTTTTCTTAGCGGATAATCCTTTAGGATTTTTTTTCACTAATTTTAAATAATCATCTACAAATCCTATCATACCGAAATATATTGTAGCCGCTATTAACCACATAATAAAATTATTATCCAATCTTGCCCATAGAAGAGTTGATATCAATAAAGATAATAAAATTATTATTCCGCCCATGGTTGTGGTTCCGGATTTTACCTGATGAGTTTTCGGACCGTCGTTTCTTACGACTTGTCCGATTTTATATTTCTTTAAATTTCTTATTATTGCAGGTGCTATTAAAAATGTTATTATCAAACTTGTTAAAATTGCTCCGCCCGCTCTAAAAGTTATGTACTGGAAAAGGTTTACGTCAAGTAATGTGTAGAAAATATGATAAAACATATTATTTAATTCCTCTTTTTATTTTATCAACGGCAATTATTTCATTGTAAACTTCGTCAAGTTTCATACCTCTCGATCCTTTTATGAATACCAATGAGTTTTCCGTTATATCTTGCATTAATTCTTCGCAAAGAATTGTTTTGGATATGAAATATTTTGATTTTTTATCCGTAAGTTCTCTTTTTAAATGGTTAACTAAATCTCCCAATAAATAAACGACTTTGATATTCGGTAGTGAATTTATGTATTTGCCGAGTTGTGCGTGATAATTCGGGGAATTTTCACCTAATTCCAACATGTCTCCCAAAACCAAAATTACATCCCTGTTCGGATAAGATTGCGAAAGACTGTTGATTGATACTTGCATTGAAGTTGGGTTTGCATTGTAAGCATCGTTTACGACTATGCCTCCGTTACCCAACGTATACGGTTGCATTCTCATTTTGGGAGGAGTACAACTTGCAAGACCGTCTTTTATTTCCTGAAGAGAAAAACCTAAACCATAAGCAACCGCAGCTGCACCTAATGCATTAAAAATATTAAATTTGCCTTTCATAGGAAGTTCTATGGTTTCTTTTTCTCCGTCGATATACATATCGAAAAGCGGTTTGTCTAGCCACAATTTTATATTTTTTGCATAAACATCGGCACCATTATATAAGCCGAAGGTTATAACTTTTTTTGTTATTTGAGGAATTATTGATTTTAAATATTGATTTTCGTTGTTTAAAACTATAAAACCGTCATCATCTATACCGTCTATTAAAGTTCTTTTTTCTTTTAAAACATTTTCGGGCGTTTTAAAAAATTCCAAATGAGAACTTCCGATATTTGTTATTATTCCGCAGTGGGGGGCTATAATATCCGTTAAGACCTTTATTTCTCCGAATTCCGATGTTCCTATTTCAAACGCAGCATATTCGGTATCGCTTGTAAGATTAAATACTGTTAAAGGTACTCCTATTCTGTTGTTAAAGTTTCCCTTATTGGATAATGTTCTTCCTCTTTGTTTAAAAATTGATGCCAACATTTCTTTTGTGGTTGTTTTTCCGTTTGAACCCGTGATTGCAACCGAATGTAAAAGATTGAATCTTTTTCTGTACGCCTTGGCAAGTTTTTCCAATGCTATAGACGTATCTTGAACTTTTACCAACGATGGTATTGTGGGAAACATATTTTCAAAATTTATATCATCTCTGGAATAAACAATAGCCGAGACTTTTTTCTCTATCGCTTCTCTAATATAATCGTGACCGTCTAAATTCTTACCTTTTATTGCAAAAAATAAAGAATCTTGTTTTATCGTTCTTGTATCTATACCTATTTCATTTATCGGCAAGTGGGGATTACCTATTACAAAAGAACCGTTAACTGCATTTATTAAATCTATTAAGTAGAAATTTTCCATTTTATATTACCTAAAGTTTTTTAATATTTCCGAAGCAGTTTCTCTGTCGTCAAAATGAATCTTTGTCCTTCCTATTATTTGATAATTTTCATGTCCTTTACCGGCTATTAAAACCACATCGTTTTTATTCGCTCCGAGAATAGCCTGTTTTATTGCTTCTTTTCTGTCTGCTACCGTTCTATAGTTTGTCTTGTTTATTTCTTTTGCACCGACCACAATATCTTTAATTATTTCGTCGGGATCTTCTTCTCTCGGGTTATCGGAAGTAATAAAAACGAAATCACTCATTGAACAAGCTACTTTTGCCATTTTGGGCCTTTTGGTTTTATCTCTGTTTCCTCCGCAACCGAATACCGTAATAATTTTTGCGGGATTTAAATTTTTTATTGCGGATAACACATTTTTTAAAGCATCATCGGTATGAGCATAATCAACTATAACCGAAAAATCTTTACTGCCGTTTACTCTTTCAAGTCGTCCGGGAGCTCCGGATATTTCTCTCAAGCAATCAACAACTTTGATAAATTCAAGTCCGATCGATGTACAGATACAGAAAACCGCGAGAATATTGTATATATTGTGCAGACCTATCTGATTCACATTTATCTGTGCATTGCCGAAAGAAGATTCCAAATCAAAACAACTGCCCGTGCTGTTTAATAAAATATTTTTTGCCAAACAAAACAAAGAACCTGTTTTAGAAGAAGCAGAATAAGAAATTTTATTTGCCGTGATATTTGAATCTTCTAAAAGTTGTTTTCCGTAAAAATCATCGGAATTAATTATAGCAAACTTTTTGTTGTTTTTTAAATTAACGGATAACGAATAAAACAGTATTTTTTTTGCATCAAAGTAATTATCCATGCTTTTATGAAAATCAAGATGATCTTGAGTCAAGTTCGTGAAAACAGCTATATCAAATTCTATTCCGGAAACTCTTCCCAATGCTAAAGAATGAGAAGAAACTTCCATTATTAAATATTTTATGTTTAATTTAACCATTTCCGACATCATCTTGTATAAATCCAAGGATTGAGGGGTTGTGTTCGGAGCATCAATAACAACGTTTGCATATCTGTAGCTTATGGTTCCTATAACACCTATATCAATATTTAATTTTTTGAATATTGATTCCGTCATATATGTTATTGATGTTTTTCCGTTGGTTCCCGTAACACCGATAATTGTTAATTTTTTGTCGGGATAATCATAAAATTTTGCACTGATTTTTGACATACAGGAAAAGACATCATCGACAATTAAGTTTGTACACTTGCAATTATCTATTTTGGTATCAGAAATAATACAAACAGCCCCTTTCGAAATAGCTTGATCAGCAAATTCTATTCCGTTTGTGTGTGCACCATTCAAAGCAAAAAAAATATCTCCCTCGGAAACTTTTCTTGAATCGTAAGACAAACCTCGTATATCTATATCCGTATTTCCGAAAATTTTTTTAACTTTTATTGAGTCAATTAAATTTTTTAAATTCATTTTTTCTTTCCTTTTTTTGTTTTTTTCTCAACAAAATCTTCCGGATTATCCGGCGGTATATTCAAATATTCCGCCGCTCTTTGTGCTATTTTTGAAAATACCGGCGCTGCAACTGTAGAAGCATAATATTCATCTCCGTAAGGTTCATCATATACGACGAGAATAACAATTTCCGGATTCATTGCCGGTAGCATTCCGCAGAAAGATGCTAAGTAATTTTTCTTTGAATATTTCCTTAATTGTTGATCAAACTTCTGAGCTGTTCCTGTTTTACCACCTACCGTGTATCCCGGGACTTTTGCTGATTTTCCGGTTCCGTTTTTTACAACTCCCGCTAAAGCTTGTCTTACTTTATAAGCGGTATCTTCGCTTATTACGTGCTTCCTTACTATTTCTTTCTCTGCGCATTCTTTATCCGCAATTGCTTTTATGATTTTAGGCTTTAAAAGAGTTCCGCCGTTAGCTATGGTTGAATATGCTCCTATTGTTTGTAATGGAGTAACAAACAATTCCTGACCGAACGATAATGAACACGGACTTAGTTTACTCCATTTTTTTACGGGTGACAAAATTCCTTTTTCTTCTCCGGTTAATTCTATTCCGGTTCTGGAATTGAATCCGAAATCCAAGATATATTTATAGAAAACATCAGGATCTGTCTTTAATGCAAGTTTTGACGTGCCTACGTTTGAAGATTGTTCTAATATTTGTTGAACGGTTATTGTTTTTTGACCATCGTGATCATGTATTGTTTGTCCGAAAATTTTAAAATTTCCGTTTTCACAATAGATTTTATCCGTTAATTTAAAAATTCCTCTATCAAGAACCGTTGACAATATAACGACTTTAAATGTTGAACCCGGTTCTGCAGATAACGATATTGCATTATTATGTAAATATTCTTGCTTTCCGACTTTTTCTTCGGGATTGTACGTAGGTAAAGATGCCATTGCAAGAATTTCACCGTTGTGCGGATTTTGTATTATGGCAACTCCTCTTTTTGATTTTGTTCTAATTAATCCTTTTTCAAGTTCATCTTCGGCAATAAATTGTAATTTTCTATCGATTGTTAAAGTAACGTTATTGGATTGTTCGATATCTTCATCCTCTAAAGAATCCAAATATACGCTTTTATAATTGTTTATTATCATTTTTTGTCTTTTTATGTTTTCACCGTTAAGTTGTTCTTCGCAGGATTTTTCTATACCGTTCGTTCCTACATTTTCGGAATTTACTTTTCCTATAACATGTGCCGCAAGTTCTTTTTCGGGGT
This sequence comes from Candidatus Ruminimicrobiellum bubulum, assembly GCA_017651625.1. Classification (GTDB taxonomy): domain Bacteria; phylum Elusimicrobiota; class Endomicrobiia; order Endomicrobiales; family Endomicrobiaceae; genus Ruminimicrobiellum; species Ruminimicrobiellum bubulum. Next base: position 45,724 of record JAGCCP010000047.1, read on the forward strand.
AAACTCTTTTATAGTTTCCTTGAATCTTTATACAAACAAATTTATCTTCTTTTATGCTGTTAAGTTCCGAACGAATTTGTTCTTTCTTTTGCGGATCTTTTTTATAAAGTTTTAAATCTTTCTTTAATTGTCTCGTTCGTTCTCTTATTTTCTTTCTTTCCGTTGAGATATCTTTTTTTAATTCAAGTATTGTAAGTTCCGAAATATTTTTCTTTATTTCAATGTGTCGTTTACCTGCCTTTATCGAATTATAGTTTGAGGATGTTAAACGAATGTCATATTTTGATAATAGTTGTTCCACTGCATTAATATCAGACATCATTTTTGCATCAAGAGCTATTGTATATGTTTTTATACTCATGGCCAGAATATCTTTGTTCCTGTCTAAAATAAATCCTCTTTGTTGCAGCTCTTCACTTTCTTTATATGCCATACTATTAACAAATTGATCTTGATTGGAGTGTTGAAATACCTGCAAGTTGATTAATTTTATTATTATCAAGGTGAAAAATACAAACAAACCACCTATGATGATTTTTTGTCTTGTTGCCGATGAAAAAAGATTCGTGTTAAGAATTTTTTTTAATGTAGCAAAGCTAAAAAATGATGATTTTTGTTTACTCTTCTTTATCTTTATCATTTTTTAATATTATTTTTTGTTCTTTTGTCGGTTTATTAAAATTTTTTTCTTTGGCAATTTTTTCAAGATTTTTTATTGAAAGCAAAGATTTTATTTCTGCTTTCATGGAATTAGATTTGTTTTCCAATATATCGTAGTTTTCCTTAAGATCGGTAATCTTTATTCTTAAATCTGTTAATTTGTTGTTTATTTGACCCGTAACAATAAAATAAAAAATGAAACAAGTTAATATAAGAATAAAAATAGTTTTTATTTGTTTTCCGTTCATATTGTTTTTTCCGCAACCCTTAATTTTGCACTTCTGCTTCTGGGATTCGCTTTTATTTCTTCTTCGCTGGCAATTATAACTTTTTTGTTTATTATTTTTAAATTTTCATTTTCTTTAAAACTTTGTTTAACAAGCCTGTCTTCCAAAGAATGATAAGTTAAAAAAACTGCTCTCATACCGATATTCAACACATCCGAAAGACTATTTAAAAGTTCTTGTAAACTTCCCAATTCGTCATTTACATAAATTCTTAAAGCTTGAAAAATTTTTGTAGCGGGGTTAATTTTTCCTTTAGCCCATTTTATTTTACAAACGATATCTTTTAATTGATTGCAGGTTTTAATATCTCCTTTTACTCTCTCTTCGATTATCTTTTGTGCAATTTGTTTTGAAAAAGATTCTTCACCATATTTGAAAAAAATATCCTGCAAATTCTCTTTACTGAAAGTGTTTACGACGGTATAAGCGGTTAGTTCTTGTTCTTTGTTCATTCTCATATCAAGAAAGTCATCGGAATTAAATGAAAAGCCTCTTGCCTTATCATCAAGTTGTTTGGAAGATACTCCCAAATCTGCAAGTACTCCGTTAATTTTTTCTATGTTTAGCTTTTGCAGGTTTGTTTTAATGTTTCTAAAATTATCATGGCAAAAAATTATTCTGTCTTTAAATTTTTGCAGTTCCGAATTTTCGTTAAATCTTTTTAGTGAATCATTATCTTGGTCGAAAGCAATAATTTTAATATCCGTATATTTGTTTAAAAGATATGAACTATGGCCACCGCCTCCGAAGGTACAATCGACATAATAACCGGTATCTTTGGTTATAAGATACTGATCTATTTCCTTTACCATAACCGGCAGATGATAAAAATTTTTATCCATTTTCGGAGTGCTATATCTTAAGAATAACAAAACAGATGGCTATACACCGAATTCTGTATGTTTACAAGTAAACATTGTGGTCATTTCTCTGCCATATAAATTACTCTATATGGTCAAGCGATAACAACTGCTATCTTGCTTTCCGGTAAGGATTTAGCCGTTTCACCTCTTACCTTGGTTATAGTAAGAGCTATTCCTTTGTTAAGGAACATTTTTTCTTTTCAGAAAAAATCGTCTCTGCTCGCACCTCTATCCTCGCGGACTGTGGGAGTTGCCCACTACCGTTTTTCTCCCGAAGGAGAGTAAAGTTCGGACTTTCCTCTTTACAACAAATGTAAAGCGACCACGAACCATCTGCTTATGTTATTCTTGAAATCCTTTTTTATTAAATAATATTCTTGAACAATTATCACAATATACCAATTCTTTACACTTTGTAGCTTGAACTATCAATTGAGGTCTTAAAACCATATTGCAACCGCTGCAGCTTTCTCCGTCAATTGTTGCAATTCCTTGTCCGTTTCTGCTTTCTCTTATTCTTTCATATTGTGACAAAATATTTTTATCTATTGTTTTAGAAAATTCGTCTCTTTCTTTTTGTATCGTTTCAATGTTTTCTTTAGCTTTTTCAACTGTTAATTTCGCTTCGGAAATTTCTTTGTTTATTTCCATTTCCTTTGCTTTCATTTCTTCTTCATATTTTTTTAAATTAACCATTTCTTTGTCTATGTCTTCCATAAGTTGAAGAATTTCGTCTTCGACAACACTTTTATCGGCTTTAGCTTTTTCTATTTCCAGTAAGCAATTTTTGTACATATCGTTTGCTTTAATCGTACTTAAATCTGAAGTATGTTTTGCTATTGCCGCTTCTTTTGTAGATAAAAGAGCTTCTTTTTCTTTTTTTAATGAATTTAATCTTACATACTCTGCTTTTTTATTTTCAAAACTTGCCTTTAATTCTGTAATCTTTTTTTGCTTTTCTTCAACAATCTTAGGTAAATTTGTGAGATTTTCTTTCAATTCAAAAATTTTTACATCTTTTTCTTGTAATTGATATAAAAGTTCTAAGGTTTCTTTTAAATTTTCCATCATATCTCCAATAAAACTATAAATTTAGTTAATTATAGCAAGTTTAAAAATATTAGACAATACAAATAATTACAAAAAAAACAATTTACTTTGACACTATGAGGCTTTTTTTTATAAAATTTCAAGATATATGAAATATAAGAAACCGATTTTTATTACAATAGAAGGATGTGAGGGTTGCGGAAAAACCACACAATCCGAATTACTTAAAAAATATTTGGAAAGCAAAGGATTAACGGTTGTTTTAACAAGAGAACCGGGTGGGAGTATTGTTGCCGAACAAGTAAGAAACATTTTGCTCAATCCTAAATTTAATGTTGCTCCTTATTGTGAATTAATGTTGTACGAAGCCTCAAGAGCACAACATTTGGAAGATATAATAAAACCTAATTTACAGAAAGGGTGTGTCGTCATTTGCGATAGATTTACGGATTCTACACTTGCTTATCAAGGTTTTGCAAGAGGAATAGATAAAAAAATAATAGAAAAATTAAATAATATCGCTACATCAGGATTAAAGCCGGATTTAACGATTTATTTGGATATAAATCCCAACAAAGGTATAAAAAAAGCAAAAACCGTTAACAAAGGAAAACTTACCGGTGGGGATAGAATAGAAAGAGAAAGTTTAAAGTTTCACAATAATGTAAGAAAAGGTTTTCTTGAACTTGCAAAGAAATATCCTAATAGAATAAAAAAAGTGAAGACAAGTGAAGTTATAGAAAAAACTCAAAAAGAAATAAATAAGGAAATAGATAAGTTTTTTAAGAAGAAAAAAATATATGTTTGAAAAAATAATAGCACAAAATAAAGCAAAAAAAATTCTTTCCGAACAAATAAGAAATAATAAGATTCCGCATGCTTATATTTTTATGGGTGAAGAAGGAACCGGTAAAATGCTTACCGCAATAGAATTTGCCAAGATTTTAAATTGCACGATTAACGACTATACAAAAGTTGACGCCGGCCCTTGCAATCATTGTTTATCTTGTGAACATATTGATAAAGGAACGTTTCCCGATTTACATATAATAAATTTTGAAAAACAAGATGAAATTGCCGAAAAAGAAAGTGAAAAAGGCAAAACAAAACTCGGTATAAAACTTATAAGATACATGCAGGAAAAAGTATATATTAAAGCAACCGACGGTAAATGGAAATTTTTTATTATAGAACCTGCTGAAAAAATGACAATAGAAGCTTTTAATTGTTTGTTAAAGACGCTTGAAGAACCGCCTAATAATACAATAATTATATTGATAGCTAAACATAAAGAAACAATTCCGGTAACTATTTTATCAAGGTCGCAAACTGTTTTTTTTCAGCCATTGCATGTTGAAGAAGTATCGAAATATTTACAGGAAAAACATTTTTTATCACAGGAAAATGCCAATAAAATTGCAGAAATGTCCGACGGTTCTATAGAAAAAGCCGAAACTTTAATGCTAAATACACAGAACGAATATTCAACTTTATGGACAGAATTAACAAGCAAAAAATTGGCATTGGCGGATATTCTTATAAAAAGTAAATCTGTTGCTAAAGATAGAGATAGTGCTATAGAGGCAGTTGGTATTATTACGGAAAATGCAACTAAATTTTTTAGACAAAATCCCGGTAAGTATGCTAATATTATTGAACAGTTGTCACAGAGTAAAAAATATTTGGAACAAAATGCTAACCCTACAAATGTGTTAGATAATTTGTTCATATATATAAATTCTAAAATAAAATAAACGGAGATATAAAGTTATGCCTATGGTAGTTGGAGTAATAGTTAGAAGAATAAAAGATAAAGTTTATGCTCAAACGGGGAAATATACAGTAAATTTAAACGATAAAGTTATACTTGAAACCGAGCACGGAACGGAATTCGGTGTAGTTTGCGAAAAAGAAAAGAATATGCAGCCGACGAAAGATGTGTATATCGGAAAAATTTTAAGAATAGCTACGGAAAACGATTTAAAAAGACTAGTTAACAATGAAAATAAAAATGCACAAGCAAGGGTAACGGTTTCAAAAAAAGTTCAAGAACATAAGCTTGATATGAAATTGACTTGTGTTCAATATACTTTTGACAGAACAAAACTTTTTATTTATTACACTTCCGAAACAAGAGTTGATTTTAGAGAACTTATAAAAGATTTGGCGCATTCTTTAAAAACAAGAATACAGATGGTTCAAATAGGTGTTAGAGATGAATCTAAAATCGTCGGTGGAGTCGGAGTTTGCGGTAAACAATTATGTTGTCAAATATTTTTAAAAGATTTTTCGTCGGTAACCATAGATATGGCAAAAGATCAGGATTTATCTTTAAATACTTCAAAACTTTCAGGTCTTTGCGGAAGGTTGATGTGTTGCTTGGCTTACGAATATGATAATTATGTTTGTTTTAAAAACAAACATCCGAAGATCGGTGAAATGGTAATTACGCCTAATGGTAAAGGTAAAATAGTTTCGATTGATTGTATCAAAGAAACTTTTAATGTTGAACTTTCGGAAAACAATATAAAAACTTTTAAAGCATCGCAAATAAAAAAGGCTTAAATGTTTGAATATTGTTAGTCAATATGATAGAATAAACGTTTAGATTTATAGTTGTTTTTAAGGAGAATAATTTATGAAAATAGTTAAAGAGGGTTATCCCTTTATTTTAGGCTTTTTTATAGCAGGTATTATTTTTCATTTTATTTTTGCTCCCGTAGCAATTATTTGTTATCTTTTAGCAGTATGTTGTCTTATGTTTTTTAGAGATCCGAACTTAACAATTAATGCTGATAAAAATTTTATTTTATCACCATGCAACGGAACAGTAATGAACGTAATTGAAAATGAGAATGGTCAAACAGAAGTTAGAGTTTTTATGTCTGTTGCTAATGTTCATTTACAAAGATCACCAATTTCCGGAACGGTAAAGTCGGTTGAACATAAACCGGGTAAATTTTTAAAAGCTCATTTACCGGAAGCATATATAGAAAACGAGCAAAATATTATTACGATAGAAAACGAAAATGGAACTTATATAGTTAAACAAATTGCCGGTATTCTTGCGAGAAGATGTGTTGCTTGGGTAAAACCGGGCGATGTTGTAAGTCAAGGTGATAAAATAGGTGTTATTAAGTTTAGTTCTCAAGTAGATTTGATTATGCCTGCAGGTTATGATGTTAGAGTAAAAGTAGGGGATAAAGTAACTTCAGGCCTTAGTATATTTGCAATAATAAAATAAAAGCGCAAAACGATTTTTTATAATGGAGAAAAAAATGCCTTCTTTAAGAAAAGGATTGTATGTTTTACCGAGCATGTTTACTGCCGGGAATTTAGCTTCCGGATTTATTTCGGTTATATGTGCAATAAACGGAAATTTTAATGCAGCCGCATGGTTTATAATACTTGCAATTGCTTTTGATATGAGTGACGGTAGAGTTGCAAGACTTACAAAAACGATGAGTAAATTCGGTATGGAATTCGATTCGTTGTGCGATTTGGTTTCTTTCGGTGTTGCTCCTGCGGTGTTAATGTATCAGTTGGTTTTAAATACTATGGGAAATGCAGGTATAGCAATTGCAGTTATTTTTGTTGTTGCAAGTGCTACAAGACTTGCAAAATTTAATGTTAAAGCTATGGAGCCGCCCGATGAAAACAAAGCAAAAAGTGACACTTTTTCAGGTCTTCCCACACCTGCATCAGCCGGACTTATTGCATCTTTTGTTTTAAGTTACGAAATATTTGACGGAACGGTTTTAAATTTTAAAACGATTCCTTTACTTATGAAAAAGATGCCTTTTTTCTTTAATGCAATGCCTGTAATAATGGTTATTTTGGCATTTTTGATGGTTTCTACCGTTCCTTACGGAGCATTTAAACATATTAAATGGACAAGACCGAAATCAATACAAGTATTTTTTTTAGCGGTTGTGTTCGTTGCTTTAATTTGTACATATCCGCAAAACACTATTTTTATAATATTTTTACTCTATATACTTTCCGGATTTGTAGTTCTTTTGGTTAGAGGTTATAAAATAAGAAAAGCATTATCTAAGAATAAAAAAGAAAAGAAAAATGAAAACGAATAAAATTATATTGAAAATATTACATATAGGCTTTTTAGGAAATTGGCGATTACAATAGCTGATTATTTATTTGTTTGTATAACAAAAAAAAGACGAGAATAAAAGTAAATAATTGGAGAAAACAAAAATGGTAAAGAAAAGTAAAAAAGATACAGTGGTTTTTTTTGATACGACATTAAGAGACGGAGAACAATCTCCGGGAGCAAGTTTAACATTTCAAGAAAAGTTATTGGTTGCTCAACAACTTGCCGCTATGAATGTAGATATTATAGAAGCGGGTTTTCCTATATCGAGCCAAGGTGATTTCGATTCCGTAAAATCAATTGCACAACAAGTTAAAGGCCCCGTAATTTGCGGTCTTTGCAGAGCAAATACAAAAGATATTACAACTTGTTGGAATGCAATAAAATATTCAAAAAAGCCGAGAATTCATACTTTTATCGCAACATCTGATTTACACATAGAAAAGAAATTACAAAAAACAAGACAACAAGTATTTGATATGGCAGTTAATGCCGTAAAACTTGCAAAAAGTTTTTGTGACGATGTGGAATTTTCCGCTGAAGATGCAAGCAGAAGTGATATAGATTATTTATGCTCGATAGTAGAAGCTGTTATTGATGCAGGTGCAACAACGGTAAATATTCCCGACACAGTAGGCTATGCAATTCCTTCTGAGTTCGGAAAATTAATTGCAACAATTAAACAGAGAGTAAAAAATATAGAAAAAGCTGTTATAAGTGTTCATTGTCACAACGATTTGGGTTTAGGTGTTGCGAATTCTTTGGCTGCAATAGAAAACGGAGCAAGACAGATAGAATGCACCGTTAACGGTATAGGAGAAAGAGCAGGTAATGCCGCAATAGAAGAGATTGTAATGGCAATAAAAACAAAACCATTGTTTTACCCTGTAAATTATAACATTAAAACGAAAGAAATTTATAAATCAAGTAAGTTAGTTTCTAATTTAACTGGAATAACAGTTCAGCCTAACAAAGCAATTGTAGGTATAAATGCTTTTGCACATGAATCAGGTATTCACCAGGACGGAATGTTAAAAGATAAAAGAACTTACGAAATTATGTCTCCGCAAGACGTTGGAGTTCCCGAAAGTTTGTTAGTATTGGGAAAACATTCCGGAAGACATGCTTTCTTTAAAAGATTAAAAGATTTGGGCTATAACAAGCTACAACCTGAAGTAATGGAACAATTGTTTGAAAAATTTAAACTTTTGGCAGATAAGAAAAAATGTGTTTTTGATGATGATATAAATTCGTTAGTAGAACAGTCCGTTTCCGGAGTTAAAGAAGTATATACCATAGATTATGTAAATGTTACTTCCGGTGTAGGTGTAATTCCTACGGCAACAATAAGACTTATAAAAACCGTTAAAAATAAAAAAGAAGTTATACAGGAAGCTGCCTGCGGTTCAGGTCCTGTAGATGCTGCGTATAAAGCGATAGATAAAATTACTGGAATAACGGTTGATTTGGAAGATTATACTTTAAGAGCTGTTTCGAGCGGTGAAGATGCACAAGGTGAAGTAAATGTTAAAGTAAAATATAATGGAGCTAAGTATATAGGTAAAGGTATGTCTACCGATATAGTTGAAGCAAGTATAAATGCTTACATTCATGCGGTGAACAAAATAGTTATAATGCAATTTGGAGGAAAGAAATAAAATGGGTCAAACAATAACCGAAAAAATATTGGCTGCTCATTGCGGTAAAAAAGTTGTAGTTCCGGGTGAATTTATAGAGCCTAAAGTTGATATTTCATTGTCTAACGATGTTACTGCTCCTCTTGCAATAAAAGAATATTTGAAAACAGGTAAAAAACACGTTTTCGATAAAAATAAAATAGCACTTGTTATGGATCATTTCACTCCTAACAAGGATATAAAATCCGCGGAAAATGTTAAATTCGTCAGAGAATTTGCAAAAAAAGAAAAAATAAAACATTACTACGAAGGTGGTAATGTAGGTATAGAACATGCTTTGCTTCCCGAGAAAGGTATCGTTGTTCCGGGAGACATTGTTATCGGAGCAGATTCGCATACTTGTACTTACGGAGCACTTGGAGCATTTTCTACCGGTGTAGGTTCAACAGATGTCGGAGCTTCACTTGCTACAGGTAAAGTTTGGTTGAAAGTTCCTCAAACAATAAAGTTTATTTATAAAGGAAAATTGAATAAGTTCGTTAGCGGTAAAGATTTAATTCTTTACACGATAGGTAAAATCGGTGTTGACGGTGCATTGTATCAAACAATGGAATTTACAGGTGAAGTGGTAAAGAAATTAAAGATGGCAGACAGACTTACAATGGCAAATATGGCTATTGAAGCAGGTGGAAAATCCGGCATTTTTCCTGTAGATAAAACTACATTAGATTATGTATCAAAAAGGGCATTAAGAAAATTTAAAGTTTATGAAAGTGATAAAGATGCAAAATATGCAAATGTTATCGAGATAGATTGTTCAAAAATTTATCCTCAAATATCGTTGCCGTTTTTACCGGAAAATGCAAAGGCCGCAAAGTCTATGAAAAAGACTTATATAGATCAAGTTGTTATCGGTTCTTGTACAAACGGAAGAATTGAAGATTTGAGAGTTGCCGCATCAATTTTAAAAGGTAAAAAAGTTAACAGCAATGTTAGAACGATTATTATACCAGCAACACCTCAAGTTTATGCAGATGCATTGAAAGAAGGTTTAATGAAAATATTTATAGAAGCAGGTGCGATAATTTCTGCACCTACTTGCGGACCTTGTTTGGGCGGACATATGGGAATTCTTGCAAATGGGGAAAAATGTGTTTCAACAACAAACAGAAATTTTGTAGGTAGAATGGGAAATACAAAATCCGAACTCTTTTTGGCAAGTCCTGCAGTAGCTGCAGCATCTGCAATCAAAGGATATATTGCAGACCCTACGACAATAAAATAATTTTTGTGTAAGTTTTATCGGAGGTAATATTATGGGTTTAGGATTTTCAGAAATAGTTGTAATTCTTATAGTAATAGTAATTTTGTTTTTCGGTGCAAAAAAGATTCCGGAATTGGTAAAAGCTATAGCAAGGGCCGGTCACGAATATAAAAAAGCAAAAGAAATGTTAAAGAAAGAATCCGATGAAATAGCAAAAGCGGAATCTGAAAAGCCACAGTCCGAAAATAAACAACAAGTAACAGATGTAAAGTCGGAAGAAAAAACAGATAAGTAAATTAAATGGCGGATTTAGATCAGGAAACTTTAACTTATCATTTATCCGAACTAAGAAAAACAATCCTTTCAATAGTTGTTTGTTTAGTTGTTTTATTTCCTATAGGTTATTTTTTAGCTCCATATTGTATCGATTGGTTGGTACAGTGGAGCTTTCCTGTTGATAATGTACAATTGAATTTTTTCTCTCCGATGGAAGTTTTTATTCTAAATTTGAAAATAGGTTTTGTTCTTGCTCTTGTTTTAGGCTTTCCTTATATAATTTATAAGATATGGCAATTTTTGCTTCCTGCGTTATACGATAAAGAAAAAAAATTTGTAAAAACAGCAGTATTTTGTTCAACTTTCCTTTTTATTTTAGGTGCGGCAATGTGTATCAGTTTTGTGTTACCGTTGATAATGAAGTTTTCCATGAGCTTTGCAACCGAACAAATTAAACCTATCTTGGGAATAAGTAACTTTGTAGTTCTTTCCGGTTGGCTTATTTTGGCATTCGGTTTAATGTTCCAATTTCCGATAGCAATATACTTTTTGGTTAGGTTTGATATTGTATCGTTGGACAGTTTAAAAAATAAAAGGCCTTATATTGTAGTAATACTTCTTATTATTGCGGCAATCCTTACTCCTCCTGATGTTGTTTCTCAAATTTTATTATTTATTCCGACTTATCTTTTATTTGAGTTGGGACTTTTTTTTGCAAAGTTTCCGAAACAAAAATAATTGTTTTTAATCTTTAAACTTTAATACAAAAATAGTAAAATATTAGTCATAAAATATTGGGATTTTATTATGTTAAAAGTTATAGCGGGAACTGCAAGAGGCAGACAACTAAAAACATTACCGAAAGAAGATTTTTCAATCAGACCTATGCTCGGTATGATGAAAAAATCTGTATTCGATATTATTACACCTATATTGTCCGACAGCTTGTTTCTTGATTTATATGCAGGTGTTGGATCTGTAGGTATAGAAGCTCTTTCCAGAGGAGCAAAAAGAGTAGTTTTTGCCGAAATCAGCGATAAATCGATAGCACTTGTAAAATATAATTTGAAAATGCTCGGATTTGAAGATAAAGCCGACATTGTAAAATGTGATGTCGTAAAAGGATTTCCGAAATTCCAAAATAAATACGATATTATTTTTATGGGACCGCCTTATAAAGACGGAGACAAAAAAGCATTGGCTTTAACATATCCTACACTGAAAAATGTTGTTTTGTTCTCTATGCTTAAAGAAAATGGGATAGTTATTTCTCAAAGGCATATGAAAGAACCGGTAGGAGATGTTGCAGGATTAAACAATTACAGAACGGAAAAGTACGGTGATACCGTAGTTGCTTTTTATAGGATGATATAATAGTGAGAGATAATTCTTTTAAAATCAGTTATTCAAGAATAAATACATATTTATTCTGTCCGCATAAATATAAATTGATATATTTGGAAAACAAATATATTCCTTTAAACGGAGATATTTCTTTCGGGAACTCGGTTCACAAAACATTAGATGATTTTTATAAGAAAGGTAAATATTCTTTTGAAGATTTAACGGATAGCTTAAATACATGTTGGGAAAGCAGCGGTTATGAAAATAATCAGGAAGCATATGTTAATTATTTAAGAGCTGCAAAAGTTTTGAAGGATTTTTGGGAAACATACGGGAAATATACTCCTAAAAAAATATCTACGGAACATAATTTTAAGTCTGAAATAGGAAAATATCCGTTTATAGGAATAATAGACAGAATTGATGAGTATGATGATGGAACAAGAGAACTTGTAGATTACAAGACACATAAAATAATTTGGGAGCAGGAAAAAGTCGACAGTGATTTGCAGTTAAGTTTATATTGCTATGCTTGTAAAGTAGCACTTGGTTTTATTCCCGATAGAATTGCAATTTACTTTTTATCTCACAATAAAAAAATATATACGACAAGAAATGAAGAACAAATAAATAATGCAATAAAACTTTCTGTTGATGTTGCAGAAAAAATTAACAACAATGAATTCGAACCTAACAAAGATAAATGTTCTTATTGTGATTTTAAATCTTCTTGTAAATATAGTTCTCTAAAAACAAGAGAAGATGATTTTAAAGTAACAATTGCAGATCTTATATAAGGAGATAAATTTATGAAAATTATTTTGTTTGTAATAATGATGTTTCTTGCTATACCTTGTTTTTGCCAAGATGAAGATTTTCAAGAAGAGTATATAGATTTTGAACCTAAAGCACAATTTCAGATGGAAAGGATAAAAGAAGAAGATACAATAGAAGATGAACAATATATCGAGAAAGAGAATGAATTAAAAAAACTTAAAGAACAAAATGAAAAAGATTTAGTAAAGTTAAAAATAAGATTTGATATGGAAGAAGATGGTATAAAAAGAATAGAAATCGAAAATCAAATCAAAGCAAAAAAAATAGAATATAAGGCAAAAAAATATATAATTGATTGGCCTAACGTGACAACAGACGATTCAATTCAAAAAATATTAAAAGAAGCTACGGAAATAAAGAGAGAAGTGGCGACTTTATTAAATGAGTATGAATCTTTGTTGGAAGCAGATAACGAAAGATTTTTGGACAGTGATACCGGATTGGATTTTTTACAATACGAATCTTCGGATCGTTCTGAGGAAATAAATACCAACGGCAGTAAACATAAAGTGTTGGAATTAATGTCGGAGACAATGAATCCGTATATTGAAAGATTAAAATTTTTCCAGAAAAATTATTTTAGAAGCGAAAGTAGCGAGAGAGTAAAAATAGTTTCTTTAAGTAAAGTTAATAACAAATATATGATAATAAAAATAGTTTATTCCGGAGACGCGACGGTAGTGTATAACTTAAAATATGATTGTTCGAATATGAGTAAAGAAGATTTTGCCGTAACAAATAAGACAAACTTAAAAGTAATTCCGCAATTTTCCGTAGGACAAAATAATAACGGAACTTTGGCAAAAGTGTTAACGGGTTTTTATGTAAGGAATACAAGTGCAAACGATGGTAAAGTTATAAAAGTTTCGGCAAATATAGACGAAATTTCAGAGATAGCAAGGTATAAAAAAATATTTAAACAACATAATGCAGATAAATAATAAATAGATGAAAATATGTGTGGGGGATTAGATGAATGATATTACGGTAATTAAATTCGGAGGAAGTTTAACAAAAAATAAAGACGCTCAGAAAAAATTTATAAAAGAGTTGGCGGAAATTTCTAATACACAAAAAATAGTTCTTGTTCATGGCGGAGGACCGGAAATAAATAATTTACTTTCCAGATTGAACATAGAATCTAAATTTGTTAATGGTTTAAGATTTACCGATGAACAAACTTTGGAAGCAGTAGAAATGGCTTTAAGCGGTAAAGTAAACAAAATGCTTACGGCAGAACTTATAAGATACGGGGTTAAGGCTGTAGGTATATCGGCAAGAGACGGTTCTATTGCGGTTTGTGATGTAAGAAAAGAGTTAGGCTTTGTAGGAGAGCCGGTAAAAATAGATATAAGTTTAATAAAAACTTTGATAAACGGAGGGTTCTTCCCTGTAATATCTTCCGTTGGTATGTCAGAAGATACACATGCTTTAAATATAAATGCGGATACACTTGCAACAAATATAGCAATATCTTTTAAAGCATCTAAACTTATTTTCTTAACAGATGTTGCGGGTGTTCTTGATAAAAATAAGCAGACTATAAAAGAAATAAAAATAAATGAAGTCGATAATCTTATAAAAACGGAAGTTATTACAGGTGGAATGATACCAAAAATAAATAGTTGTAAGCAGGCTGTAGAAAAAGGAGTAAAAGAAGTTTTAATTGTTGATGGAATTAGCGGTATAAAACAACTTAACGGAACAGTTATAAAAAATTAATAAAAATGATATAATATTTTAATTATGATAGATTTGCATACGCATACATTATTTTCGGATGGGGTTTTGTTACCAAGTGAGTTGGTATATAGAGCAAAGTTTAAAGGATATAAGACTATTGCTTTAACTGATCATGTTGATTATTCGACTTATGATTATGTTATTCCTAGAATTATAAAAGTATCTGAAATATTGCAGGAACAGTATGATATTCAAGTTCTTCCCGGAGTAGAGATAACATATGTGCCTCCGAAACTTATAAAAGATATGGCTGATAAATGTAAAAATTTAGGTGCAAAAATTATTGTGGTTCACGGGGAAACAGTAGCTGAAACAGTGCCTCCTTTAACAAATCATTATGCTGTGCAAGCAGGTATAGATATTCTTGCTCATCCCGGACATATAACAAAAGAGGATGTTTTGCTTGCCAAGGAAAATAATGTTTGTTTGGAAATTACTACAAGATGTGGACATAATGCTACAAATAAAGAAGTTGCTTCTTTAGCTTTGGAATGCGGTGCAAAACTCGTGTTAAATACGGACTCTCACGAGCCTGAAAATTTGATGGATAGAATAAAAATAGAAAATACTCTTAAACAATCCGGTTTGGATTTAGAATATTTTAATATTATGCAACAAAATTCTTACGATATTGTTGCTTTAAAAAGCAGAGGATAAAAATGGAAATGGAAAAACAAGAAAATTCGGCAATTGTTGATGTTATTAAATGGGTAAAAAGAAATAAAAAACCTTTTTTCAGTACGATTATAACAGTGTTGGTTGTAGCTTTATTGATAACATTTGTTTGTGTCAGAATACAAATGGTAAATGCTGCTGCATCCGACAAATTAGATATGGCTACAAAAATTATCGCTTCGGGAAATTTGGATCAAGGCCTTTCTTTGGTCGACGATGTTATTAATACATATAATGATACTCCTGCAGCATATAGAGCAATTATAATTAAAGCAAGCAATTTATTGTTTCAAAAAAAATATGATGAAGCTGAAGGATTGTTGAAAAGTTACATAGAAAAAGCAAAACCTTCTATAGTAAAACCAATAGGCTATCCGTTGTTGATTTCTTTGTATGATGATAACAATAATTTGGAACAGGCTATTTCTGTTTCAAAAGATTTCTTGGCAAAATATCCCAATAACTATTTAGTTCCGTCAGTAATGGAAAATATGGCAAGGTTATACAAATTATCCGGAAAAGAAGATGAAGCTAAAGAGGTATACGGAGAATTGTTAATGAAATTTCCGGAAAAATTAAAAGCAGAACAGATAGAAACAGAACAAGAAGAAACAGAACAAAGTGCTGAGGCAGAATAGTTTTTGGGGCCTACAATGAAGAAAGTTTATTTAGCTTTTTTATGGCATCAACATCAACCTATATACAAAAATCCGTTAAATAATACCTACGAATTGCCGTGGGTAAGACTTCATGCAACCAAAGACTATTACGATATGGTCGCAATTTTGGAAGATTATCCCAGAGTAAAAGCAAACATAAATTTGGTACCGTCTTTGTTGGTTCAACTTGACGAATATTCAAAAGGTATAGCTAAAGATAAATTTTTGGAATTAACATTAAAACCGGTTTTGGAATTATCTGATGAAGAAAAAGTTTTTATTTTAATGAACTTTTTTATGGCTAACTGGGAAACGATGGTTTTCCCGTATAACAGATATTATCAATTACTTGAAAAAAGAGGGAAACAAACCAGCGAAGCTGACATCAAAAGAATTTTAAGTTATTTTAAAAATGAGGATATTAGAGATTTACAGGTATGGTTTAATTTGTCTTGGTTTGATCCGTATTGGAGACAACAAGATGAGTTTATTAATTATCTATACATAAAGGGCAGAGATTTTACCGAAGATGAAAAACATAAATTGATAGATAAACAACTTGAAATTTGTGGAAAAATTGTTCAAAAGCATAAAGAACTACAAGATCGAGGACAAATAGAAGTTTCCGTAACGCCTTTTTATCATCCTATACTTCCTTTATTGTGTGATACAAATAATGCATTAGATGCGACACCGAACATCGTTTTACCTAAAAAAAGATTTTCTCACAGAGAAGATGCCGTATGGCATGTGCAGTCTGCGATTAATTATTATGAAAAAATATTCGGAAGAAAACCTACAGGAATGTGGCCTTCCGAAGGTTCTGTTTGCGATGAAGTAGTAAAAATAGTATCAGATAACGGAATAAAGTGGATCGCAACTGATGAGGCGATATTGAATGGTAGTTATAGAAGAGCTTGTGAGAACAGAAGGTGCTTGTTTAGACCTTATAATGTGACGGTTGACGGGAACAATGTAAATATTATTTTTAGAGATCATGGATTATCAGACTCTATAGGTTTTGTTTATTCAAAGTGGAATCCCGATGATGCTGTAAGAGATTTCGTTACAAAAATAAAAAATATAGGCGAATACGTTTCGCAGGAATATGAGAACCCGTTGGTTTCCGTAATACTTGATGGAGAAAATTGTTGGGAATATTATAAAAACGATGGTAGAGATTTCTTATCGAAATTATACTCCGCATTGAATAATGATTATGAGATCGAAACGGTAACAATAACGGATTATCTAAACAGATTTCCGCCGAAAGATACACTTACACACTTAATGGCCGGTTCTTGGATAAACGGAAATTTCGGTATATGGATCGGACATAACGAAGATAATACTTCTTGGCAATATGTAGGACAAACAAGAGATTTTATAGTTGAATACACAAAAAATCATCCTGAGTTTGTAGGTAGCGATTTGGAAAAACAGGTATGGAAAATTTTATATGCTGCGGAAGGGTCAGACTGGAACTGGTGGTACGGAGATGACCATTCTTCCGGTAATGACGGAATGTTTGATTTACTATTTAGAAAACATTTAATGGCAATATATTCTTTGTTAAATGAAAAAATTCCTGACTATTTACATAAAGCTATTAAAGGTCAGCAACACATGGCTAATAGTCGTAGCGGTAATTTTATGATGCCGACATCTTTGATAACGCCAGTTATAGACGGAGAGATTACAAATTTCTTTGAGTGGAAAAGAGCAGGTTTGTATATAGTAGGACAAACCGGCGGTTCTATGCATCAGGTTGCCAGCACGATAAAATCCTTTAATTTCGGTTTTGATTTGGAAAATATATATTTGGCATTGGAACTAAACATTGAACAAAAGTCTAAAGAAATAGAAAATTTTAGTTTTAATGTTAACTTTCTAGAACCTGCAAAGACTAAAGTTTCTTTTAAGTTTGATATAGAACATAATATAACCGGATTTGATGTTTATTACGAAGATATAAAGGAAAAGAAAGCTTTGTCGATAGATAATATAAAATTCAATTCAATAATAGAGTTAAAAATTCCTTTAGAAGTTTTGGGATTTCCTAAAGATTATAACAATATGGAGTTTACGGTTAGTGTAGATAAAGATAGTATGGAAGTTGAAAGATGGCCGTATCAATCTTCTGTTATTTTGCCTAAACCTGTTAAAAACTTTAATATTTTGTCGTGGACGGTATAAAATTTGTTTTGTAATAAAATATAAAAAAGTAACAAAGTAAGTAATGGGATAGTCTAAAAAATTGTAGTGAGGGAAAATTTAATAAGATGATAACAAAAGAAATAAAAATAAAAGATACCATATTTAAAGGTATAGAGTTAGAATTAAGCAAGGGAACTAAATTATTAGCAATAACCGGAGATAAAGGATATATTATGTGCGGTTATTTGAACATAAATACAGCTCAAAAGAGAAATGATGTTGCCTGCATGGTTACGGGAGTAAAAACAATAGAAGATATTCTTAATTCTAATGTTGTTGCAATTACGGCAAAAGCTCAAGAACTTGGTATAAGTATGAATATGCCTGTAAAAGAAGTCCTTGAAATATTGGCCGAGTAAATATAAGGCGTCAATGGCTTAAAATATTTAATTAATATGCAATATAGAGAGGTGGGGAGCAAAAATGGCAGAAAGTATTGATATTAAAAGTTTAAACGAGAAAGTAAAACAACAATCTTTGTCCATAATGGGGCTTTTAAGTGAAGTGTCGAAAGTTATTGTAGGTCAAAGCTATATTCTTGAAAGAATGTTGGTAGGATTGTTGTCTGACGGACATATTTTATTGGAAGGTGTTCCGGGACTTGCAAAGACGTTAGCTGTAAATACAATGGCAAAGGCTGTGTCGGGAGATTTTAAAAGAATTCAGTTTACTCCGGATTTGCTACCTTCGGATTTAACCGGAACTCTTATATATGATTCGAAACAGGGAGATTTTAATGTAAAAAAAGGTCCTGTTTTTTCAAATTTTATATTAGCAGATGAAATTAACAGAGCACCTGCAAAAGTTCAAAGTGCTTTTTTGGAAGCTATGCAGGAAAGACAAGTTACAATAGGGGAAGTAACATATCCTTTACCAAATCCTTTTTTGGTTTTGGCAACACAAAATCCTATAGAACAAGAAGGAACATATCCTTTAGCTGAAGCTCAGGTTGACAGGTTTATGCTTAAATTAAAGTTGGATTACCCTACAGAACAGGAAGAGAGAGCAATTTTAGATAGATATTCTACAAGGAAAAAAATAGAAGTAAACCAAGTTATAACATTAAAAGATTTGGAAGAGGCCAAGCAGGCTGTTGATGAAATATATGTTGATGATAAAGTAAAAAATTATATAGTTGATATTGTTATTGCAACGAGAAAACCTGAAAAATACGGACTCGAAAATTTAAAAAATCTTATAGCTTTCGGAGCATCTCCGAGAGCCACGATTAATTTGAACAGGGCAGGAAAAGCTCTTGCTTTCTTAAAAGGAAGAGGTTTTGTTACTCCCGAAGATATTAAAGATATCGGCCCTGATGTCTTAAGGCACAGAGTTCTTACAACCTATGATGCTGATGCGCAGGAATTGACGAGTGACGATATAATAAAACAAATTTTTGACGGTGTTGAAGTTCCGTAAGCTCTTTTAATACGTGGCTAAATGACTGAAAATTTTTTCAATTAAATTAAGGATAATAAGATTGTTGAAATCAGAAATATTATCAAAGATAAAAAAAATAGAACTCAGATCAAAAAAACTTGTTGATGATGTTTTTTCTGGAAAGTACCATAGTGTTTTTAAAGGCCAGGGATTGGAGTTCAGCGAAGTAAGAGAGTATGTTCCCGGTGATGATGTAAGAAGAATTTCTTGGAATGTTACGGCGAGAAGGAATAAGCCTTATATAAAAAAGTACGATGAAGAAAGAGAACAAACTGTTATGTTTGTTGTTGATTTGAGCGATTCGGGACAATTCGGAAGTAAAACAGTTATAAAGAATGATTTAATTGCGGAACTTACTGCGGTACTTGCTTTTTCGGCACTTAAAAATAGTGATAGAGCGGGGTTACTTACTTTTACTGATATTGTTGAACAATATATAAAACCGAAAAAGAATAAAAAACATATTTTGCGACTTATAGATATAATTTTAAGTTATAAACCGCGAAACAATAAAACAAATATTGAAAATGCGTTGAAGTCTTTGAATAGACTTTGTAAAAGAAAAGCTTTAGTTTTTTTGATATCCGATTTTTATGACGAAAATTTTGACAGAATGTTGAAAGTTACGGCAAAAAAACACGATTTGGTATGTATAAAAATTTCTGATCCTAAAGAGCAAAATATTCCGGAAAAAGGAATTTTCAGATTACAGGATGCAGA
Organism: Candidatus Ruminimicrobiellum bubulum; assembly: GCA_017651625.1. GTDB lineage: Bacteria > Elusimicrobiota > Endomicrobiia > Endomicrobiales > Endomicrobiaceae > Ruminimicrobiellum > Ruminimicrobiellum bubulum. Next base: position 65,507 of record JAGCCP010000047.1, read on the forward strand.
AACTGGCTTGTTTATGGATGTAGATTTTGCATCCAAAGATGTTAGAAATGAATATTATAAAAATTTAAAGTTACATGAAAAATATTTGGATGATACATTTAGGACGGCAAAAACGGATGTAATGAACGTATATACGGATAAACCTTATATATTGGAATTAATAAAGTTTTTTAAATATAGACAAGAAAAAGCATTAAAACATTATTAAATAATATTTTGGAGGAAGTATGAAGAAAATTGTTAGTTTTGTTATGGGTGCACTTTTATTCAGTGCTACTTATGTCATGGCAGCAGTAGTAAATGAAAATGAAAAAAATGCTGATGCTCAGTATGAGATAGGAATGAATTATCTCCACGGTGAAGGAGTGGGACAAAATTTTGTTCAAGCATACGAGTGGTTTAAAAAAGCTGCTCTTCAAGGGCATGCACAAGCTCAATATGAGTTGGCCGGCTTATGTGCCAGTGGCTCGGGAAATGTTCATCAGAGTGATAAAGAAGCTTTTAAATGGTACCAAAAAGCTTCTGAACAGGGTGTAGGAGAAGCAAAATTCTATCTCGGTGAGATGTATGAAAATGCAAGAGCAACCGCAAAAGACGATGAAAAAGCTTTAAAATATTATGATGAGTCTGCATCATACGGATTTTATGAAGCCCAATATTATCTTGGAGATCTTTATTATAACGGACGTTTAGTACAAAAAGATTATGAGAAAGCGTACAAATGGTATCTTAAATCAGCTGAGCAGGGTGATAAGAGAGCTCAATTCTCTTTAGCCGAAATGTACAGAAAAGGGCAGGGAACTCCAAAAAATGAAGAAAAAGCTTTGCAATATTACAAGGAATCCGCTAATCAAGGATATGCTAAGGCACAAAATGAATTAGGTAATTATTATTACGATAGAGAAAATTATAAAGCAGCTTTGAAGTGGTACGATGAGGCTGCAAATCAAGGAAATGCCGATGCAGAATATTCCTTGGGGCTTATTTACTACAAAGGTGAAACAGGAAAAATAGATTTGGCTGCATCTTTGGAATACTTTAGAAGAGCAATGGTTAATGGTAACGATGATGCTATTTATATGTTGGGAGATATGTATTATAACGGATATGCGGTAGAAAAAGATTATAAAGAAGCTATGGATTATTATCAGGAATATAATAGATTAAAAAAAGATCCAGATGCACAATATATGATAGGTCATATGTATGATGAAGGAGAAGGTGTAAAGAAAGATCCTGAAGAAGCAAAAAAATGGTTTAAAATGGCAGCAGAGCAGGGACAAGAACAAGCCGTAGCAAAAGTAAAAGAATTAAACAGTGATGCCTTCGGTCAAACAATCGGTGAAGATGCTTCTTTAGAACCTGTAAAAACCGCAGTAAAAGAAAATGTGAATACATCTTCAAGTACCGTTGTTGCAGCTGTAAAAGACAATGCTGAAGCTACAGAGGCAAAAGCTAAGGAAGAAGTAGAAAAAGCAAAAGAAGAAGTAAAAGCTAAGGAAGATAAAGCAAAAGAACAAATAAACGAAGAGAAAGAAAAGATAGAAACAGCAGTAAAAACGGAAGAAGAGAATGTAAAAAACGAGATAGCTGAGAAAGAAAACAAGATAAAAGAAAAAGCTGCAAGTACGGAAGAATCTGTTAAAGAAGAAGTAGAAAATGCTAAGACGGCAAAAGAAAAAGCTAAAGCAGCAGAAAAAGAAGCAAAGGAAAAAGCAAAAGCTCAAGCAAAAGAAGAGAAAGAAAAAGTAAAAGCGGCAGAAAAACAAGCAAAAGAACAAGCAAAAGCTGCGGATAAAGAAGCAAAAGAAAAAGCTAAAGCAGCAGAAAAAGAAGCAAAGGAAAAAGCAAAAGCTGCAGAGAAACAAGCAGCAGAAAAAGAAAAGGCTATAGAAAAACAAGCAAAAGAAAAAGCAAAAGCAGAGATAGCAATTGCACAACAAAAAATAAAAGCATCAGAAAAAGAAGCAAGTGATAAAGCAACAGCTCAAGCAAATGCAGAAATAGAAAAGATAAAGTTGGCGGAAAAGCAAGCAAACGAGAGAGCAAAAGCTCAAACTAAAGCTGAATATGAAAAAATAAAAGCAGTACAAAAAGAAAAAGAAAATGCCGCAAAAGCAGAGACAAAAAAACTAATGGCAGAGAAAAAAGCTGCAGAGAAAAAAGCTGCCAAAGAAGATGCAAAGAAAATTAAAGATGCGGTTAAAGATGCAGAAAATAAAATGAAAGATCAGATAAAAGCCGAAAAAGAACAAGCAGCTAAACTTGAAGCTTCACAAGTAAGAACAGCAGAACAGATAAAAGCCGAAGAAGAAAAAATAAAAGCAGAAATGGCTGCAAGAGAGGGTTTGTCAAAAGAAGAATTAAAGAAACTTGACGCTGAAGCAAAAGCAGAAGCAAAAAGAGTTCAAGCAGAGAAAAAAGCCGCGGAAAAGTTGGCAGCAAAAGAAGAAGCAAAAAGAATTTCCGATGCAAAAAAAGCAGCAGAAAAGTCAATTTCGGATCAAATAAAAGCTGAAAGAAAACAAGAATCGCAAAAAGAAGAAGAAAGAATTAAAACTATAGAGAAAGAAGCAATCGCAAAAGCATTGACAGAATTTAAAGCCGAAGAAGCAAAGATAAAAGCTGTTGAAAAGGAAGCAAATGACAAAGCAAAAGCTCAGGCAAGTGCTGAAATAGAAAAGGTAAAGTTAGCAGAAAAACAAGCAAAAGATCAAGCAAAAGCTGAAGCAAAAGCCGAACAGGGAAAATTAAAAGCTGTACAAGCAGAAAGAGAAATGGCAATAAAAGAAGAAATAAAAAAAAGTGAAGCCGAGATAAAAAAACAGGAAAATAAATAAGAAGTACAATAATCCTGTCTGTTTCTTGCGAGCAAGAACAAATGTTTTTATATAAAAAAGCATTAGTAGTTGTAATACTATTAGTATCAGTTGTCGGATTATATGCATTTGAACAAACTTTATCACCGCAGCAAGATATTACTGTCGGTGATAAAGTTGTTCTCAATATAAAGGCCGAAGGGTTAACCGTTGATTCTTTGGATAAAGAAAAATTAACGGAAGCAAATTTCGGTGATTTTGAATTGTTGGATGTTCAATCTGCGCAAGACGGAAGCGTAAATTTTGTTTTATCCGTGTACAAAGTCGGAAAGGTTGAATTGTTGTCTGTAGAAATTCCTTATGAATATATTGATCAAAAAAAATTCGTAAAAACAAATGCTTTGCCCATAGAAGTAAAGAGTGTTTTAGATCCTAAAAATCCTCCTACGGATATCCTAGGTATAAAAGGTATTGTTAAATTTCATCATGGATTATTGTGGTATCTGTTATTCTTAATAGTATTAGTAGTTTTAAGTTTGATAATATATTTTATTTATAAGTATATTAAAAAGAAAAATAGAAAACCGACACAAGAAGAAATAATACAATCTATCCCTCCAAAAGAATATGCGTTAAAACAATTAGATGATTTAATTGCTCTTAATTTGATAGAAAATGGGCACATAAAAGAATATTACGATAAACTTTCGGATATTATAAGATTTTATGTATCAAGAACTTATTCTGTTGACGGAATGGAAAAAACAACAACGGAACTTTATTCAATGTTAAAAAATAAAATTGCTCCGGAACATAACAGAGAACTAAAAAATTATTTAATTAACTGTGATTTTGTTAAGTTTGCGAAACTTATACCATCTCGGGAAGATATTAAAAATGATTTTGATATAGCAAAAAGTTTTATAGAAAAATTATGAGATTTTTATACATTTACTTATTATCTTTAATTCCTATAATTTTAATATTGTTCTTCTTGAAAGAAAGATATTATTCCAAACCATTATTAAAATTTTCTTCTTTGTCTTTTTTCAATTTTAAGAAAAGTTTTAGAACGAGATTATTAATAGTTCCAGATATTTTGATATTGATAGGAATATGCTTTGTAATAGTTGCTCTTGCAAGACCGCAAAGTTCTTCCAAATATGAAACTTTCCAGGCGAATGGAATAGATATAATGCTTGTTATGGATACATCCACAAGTATGGAAGCCGTAGATCCTACGGTTAATATTTCAAGAATACAAAACGCAAAAGAAAGAGCGAAGGAATTTATTTTAAAAAGAGTAAACGATAGAATGGGAATAGTTGTTTTCAGCTCTTTAGCTTTTACTCAATGTCCGCTGACATTGGACAAAGATGCATTGGTAAATTTTATCGATTTAATAAATACACGAATAACTAAAGCCGATGGAACAGCAATCGGAGACGCTCTTGCTACAGCAGTTAATAGATTATCTAAGGTTGAAAGTAAAAGTAAAATTATAGTATTGTTGACTGATGGTGCAAACAATAGAGGGGAAATCAGTCCTATGACGGCGGCGCAACTGGCAAAAGATAACAATGTAAAAGTTTATACTGTGGGTATAGGTAGTGAAAGAGATTATTATGAAATAGAAGATTTATTTTGGGGAAAAAGAAAGGTGCAGGCACAAGGTAACGATTTAGATGAAAATTTATTAAAGGAAATTGCTGCAAAAACCGAAGGTGAATATTTTTCCGCACAAACTTCAAAAGATTTATACAAGGCGTTTTCAAGTATAGATAATCTTGAAAAAACTACGATTGAACACACAAAATCGGTAAATTATAATGAACAATTTATGAAATTTTTATTTCCCGGTTTTTGGATTTTGATATTAGGATTTTTGTTAAAAATTACGTTTTTAAAAAGGTTGCCTTAACAAATGTTTGAAAATATAAATAATTTATCATTCTTAATACTAGTTTTGTTAGTAGTAATAATATTTCTTATTTCTTTTAAGTTTTCAAGAAAGACAATAAATGAGTTTACAAGTTCTTCGTTATGGAACAAAATGTTAACGGTTGACTTTTTAAAAGTTTTCTTGAAAAATATATTTTTCGTGTTGGCTTTGTTTTTTATTGTTATTGCTCTTGCAAGACCAAAATGGGGACTAAAACAAGTCGAAGCAAAATCTTTGTCCAGTGATATAGTTATTGCCATAGATGTGTCAAGGAGTATGTTGGCACAAGACTTGAAACCGGACAGACTTACAAGAGCCAAAATCGTTTTTAAAGATTTAACGGAAAAATTAAAAGGACAAAGAATAGGCTTAATTGCTTTTGCGGGACAGGCATATTGGCAATGTCCTTTAACCTCGGATATAAAAGCTTTTGAAATGTTCTTATCTTTGTTGGATACGGAAAGTGTTCCGTTTTATGGTACAAATATTTCCGCACCGATAGATTTAGCTTGCGAGAGTCTAAAAAAAGTTCCTTCAAATGCTAAGGCTCTTGTTATTATTACCGACGGTGAAAGTTTTGACGGAGATTTAAAAAGCTCATTAAATCTTGCAAAAGAAAGTCAAACAAAAATATTTTGTGTAGGTATAGGAACGGAAAAAGGAGAACCTATTCCTACATATGAGAACGGACAATTTAAAGAGTATTTAAAAGATGAGAAAGGTAAAACCGTTGTGACTAAACTTGATTCTTCCACATTAGAACAAATAGCATTAGCTACGGGCGGAAGATATTATAACATGAATCAGGATCAGTCACTTAATAATCTTATTGCCAGATTGAATAAACTCGATAAAATAGAAGGAACGGCAAATATATTCAACAATTTGGAAGACAGATATTATTACTTTTTAATAGTATCGTTAATATTTTTGTTGTTGTATTTATTTATGCCTACGACTAAACGACAGAGAATTGGAAGAATAGAAGATTGGAAGTTTGGAAGAAAAAAATGAAGAAATTTTTAATTTTAATTTTTACATTACTTTTATTTCCCATATTTTCTTATGCAAACGAAAATATGGTGAAAGGTAATAAACAATATCAAAAGAATAATTTTGATAAGGCTATAGAGTATTATGAGAAAGCAAAAGAAGATGATGCGGACAATGCTATGATTAATTATAATTTAGCGAATGCCTACTATAAAAAAGGTGAATACGAGAAAGCTATGGAAATATATAAAATTGTATTAAATAATACAACCGATACTGGATTAAAGAGTGCAACATTATATAATATGGGGAATACGGCATATAGAAATCAAGATAAAGAATTGGCATTGGAGTATTACAAGAATTGTTTAAAAATAGATAGTTCAGATATGGCAGCAAAACATAATATAGAGTTTTTACAACAGGAACAACAACAAAATAAAGATAACAAGAATAATAAAAACGATAATAATAAAGATAACAAACAACAAAATAGTCAGAACCAAAATAATCAAGATAAGGATAATCAGGATAAAAATAAAGATAATCAACAAGATAAGAAAGATAAACAGGATCAGAACAAAGATAATCAAGACAAAGATAACAAAGATGATCAGAATAATAAAAATAATGACAATCAAGATAAAAAAGATAATGAACAACAAAATAAAGATAATAAACAAGATGAGAAAAAACAAAATCCTAATCAACATCTTTTGGATTATTTCGATAAACAGGATAAACAAAATCTTGGTAATGCAAAAGACGGTGGGACAGTACAAAAAATAGGAAGAAGCGGAAAATCATGGTAAAAATTACGGATATAAAAAAATTAATTTCTGTTATAATTATTTGTTTTTTTACAGCTATCGTTTATGCAAATAAAATTGAAATGTATTCGTCTGTAAATAAAACTTCTGTTGCACTAAACGAAACTTTACAACTTACAATTTCAATAAAAGGTGATTCAAAAAGTTTACCATATTTTTCTGCTCCTACATTAAAAGATTTTAATACTTACGGATCTTCGCAATCTAAGAGCATGTCTATTGTCAACGGACAAGTAACAAATACAGTAAGTTATGTATATACATTAAGTCCTAAAAAAGAAGGAGAATATGAAATACCTTCTTTTAAATTGGATTATGACGGGCAAACGTATGAAACTGATCCTATAAAAATAACAGTTTCTCCTGCGCAAACCGTAAGTTCCGTTTCTGTTCAAAATACACAAATACCGCAACAAAAACAATCTTCGCAGGTTTACAATTTCGACACTTCAAAAGCTGTTTTTGTTGAGGGAAAGGTTGATAAAAAGACAGCATATATCAATGAGAAAATAATATATACATTTTCTTTTTATACATCGATTAATTTGTTGTCTAATCCGTCTTATCAGGGGCCAAGCTTTATAGGCTTTTTTACAGGTAATACAACGCAAAATAATTACAGAACACAAATTAACGGCAGAGATTATGTCGTTACCGAAGTTTCAACAGAATTATATCCTCAACAAGAAGGTAACATAAAAATTGATAAATCGACGTTGGTTGTATCTATAGAAGATTTTTCTAAAAACTACGATGATTTTTTTGCCAGCTTCTTCAGAAGAAGTAAAAATGTTGAACTTGTAACAGATGAAATAAACGTAAAAGTTTTAAAAGTTCCTCAAAATATAGGGATGGTCGGTAATTTTAAATTGTCCGCAACCGTTGATAAAAAAGATAAAAAAGAAAATGAACCGTTTGATTTGAAAATAACGATATCCGGAGACGGTAATATTAAAACGATACAAGAACCGGAAATAATGCTTTCCGACAATTTGAAAAAATATGAAACATCCGAAAAAATAATAAAACAGGGCGAAAAAGAAATAGGAAAAGAATTTACAACTTTAATAATGCCTTTAAGTGCGGGAGATGGTGAAATTAAAATTCTATCTCAAAAATATTTTGATGCGAAGACAAAGCAAATAAAAAATTTGCCGTCAAAGAATATTAAAGTGGTTGTTTTGGAAGATTTATCCGTTAAAAATACTTCCGTAACAGCAAACAATACATCGGAAACAAACAAAGAAATTCACGATTATGATTCTGATACAAATAATCACACTCAACCAAATATTGATATATCTCTTTTTATCAAAGTATATAATTTTATAAAAAGACCTATTTTATGGATAATTTTAGGTTCTTTGTTAATATTGTATATATTGATAAGATTGATTGTTAAATATATCGATTACATAAATCAAGATCAACAGAAATTAAAAAATAAAAAAGCATATAAGAAATCTAAAAAATATTTTCAAAAGGCGAAAAAGACTAAAAATGCAACCGAATTTTACGAGTGTATGTATAAAGGTTTATTAGAATATTTTGCTTCTGTTCTTGGACAATCTGCCGATGGCTTGACAGCATATAAAATAAGAAAGGAATTAGAACAAAAATCAGTTAATGTCGATTTAATAAAACAAATAGAAGAAATTATAGATGATTGTTCTATTGTTTTATACTCCCAAAATACAACTGTTGATGAAGTAAATTTGAAAGAGTTTTATAACAAAACTTTTGATATATTAAAACAGTTGGATATTTAATACTTTCCAATATAAATTTTTCACAAAAATTTAACAAGCCTTTTGTTATAAATTTCTATATAATATTAATATATGTAATATATTACGGCACCTGGGGTGTGGCCTTTTTTGTCAATAAAATCAGAGGTGAAACCTTGAATACAAAATCAAAAAATAAGATAACGAATTTATTTAATAAAGCCATAAGTGTATTTGTGGTGTTATGTTTTATTTTAAGTGTAACTAATTTGCCGGCATATGCAAAGAGTGAAAGAAGAGCGAAAGATAATAAAGAGAAGAATGAACAAGTGATAAAGACAGGAAAGACAGATACGAGTGAAGTAGGATTGACGACATCGGAAGAGGCGATGAGGACCGGGAGCGGAGAGGGAGTAAG